>NZ_JBBBDZ010000002.1:0-573065 GCF_037153935.1 Mesorhizobium sp. CCNWLY176 | reverse complement strand
TTGCAGGTCGCTTTCATACTGATGGTGGCGAGCGAAATGCTCGCGGCCTACAGGGGGCTCGGTTTCATAACGATGCAGGCGCAACTGACCTTCGATTCTGAGGGCGTATGGGCAGGTATCATCCTGCTCGCGATCCTCGGATTTGACGCAAAAGACCCGCCGTCCCTCTCGGGACGACGGGCAAGGCGTGGTGAGGGAGTTTCCTACGCCTGCTGCCTGAGTTTTTGGAAAAGCGCCTCTTCCTCGGCAATCCCTGACGAGAAAAAGCGAAAGGCGCGGTCCGCGATTTCCTTGGCACCCCGGTCAGCGGTGTCGCATCCCCGTTCTTGTCGCAATATTTTGCAAATACGGGTCAGCATCATCAGATCCTCAGGATAGTAGATGTCTGGATGAGAATTTTGAGGCGCAGTCATTGCTTGCTCCACTGCTGGGGCGAAAGCTTGGTGGCCACTTTCAATCGCCAGCGCCCATTCGTATGGCTGACGACCTGATTGTTATAGGCGCGCTTGCAAATGATTTCTGTATAAAATTGACCAATTTCTGAAAATATACCAAATTATTCAAACTAGAGACCATCAATTTCACCGAGAAACTCATTTCGGCGAGTTTATACATTAACGTTCAAGCACTTAATCAGATTAGGCCGATGAATGCGGGGAGCTTTCATGTCTAGCAAAAACAATTCTACGTTCGACCCCATGGCCTTCCTTGCAAAGGCCGACGGAGGGAGAAGCATCACAAGGTATCAGGCTGACCAGGTCGTTTTCCTGCAGGGTGATCCTGCGGATTCCGTTTTTTACATAATGGCCGGAAAGCTGAAAGTTACCGTCGGTTCACCGCAGGGCAAGGAAGCCGTCGTGGCAATTCTCGATCAGGGTAGCTTCTGTGGGGAGGGTGCGCTGGCAGGTCAGCAACGGCGCATGGCTACTGTCACGACTGTGACGGAAAGCGAAATTATGAGGATCGAAAAGAAGGCCATCATTCGCGTTATCCATGATGAGCCCGCCTTCTCTGAGATGTTTATTTCGCACCTGTTGGCCCGCGCTATCAGGGTCGAAGAGGATTTGGTCGATCAATTGTTCAATTCGAGCGAAAAGCGCTTGGCGCGAGCACTTCTTCTTTTGGCGAATTTTGGCAAGGAAGGGAGGCCCGAAGCAATCATAGGCAAGGTCAGCCAAGAAACACTTGCAGAGATGATTGGCACGACACGGTCCCGCGTGAGCCACTTCATGAACAAGTTTCGAAAGTTGGGCTTCATTGAATACAATGGAACGCTCAAGGTCCACAGCTCTTTGCTGAGCGTCGTCCTCTATGACCAGCCGCACATTGAACGATAGGCCTCAATCCCGGTTGGAACAACCAAAACGCAAGCTCTACCGCCGGTTCCGCAACCCAGCGTCAAGCCCAGCTTTAGCGATTGCCACCGGATGTACGCCGTCAGATCGTTTCGCTACGAATAGAGATATCCGACACCGCGAATGGTTCGGATAACATCCGGCTTGGAAGGGTCAATTTCGATCTTCTTGCGCAATCGGGAGATGCGGATGTCGATGCTGCGGTCGAACGGGTCCCAGCCTCGGTCGTGCGCCAGTTCGAGGAGTTGATCCCGGTTCAGGACGCGCCCACGATGATCGGCGAATACTTTCAGAAGCTGGAACTCCATAGCCGTGATAGCGATTTCAATGCCGTCCTCGTCGAACAGCTTGTGCGCCTCTCGGTCAAAACTGCAGCGTCCGAACTTGACCTGCTGAGTACCGTGAGTGTCCGGCTTCACTTCAGGCCGTGCCCGGCCTGAAGTTCTGCGCAACACCGCCTTGAGGCGGGCGAGCAGCTCCCGCAAATCCACCGGTTTTGCGATATAATCATCCGCACCCATCTCGAGGCCGACGACCCGGTCGATAGTGTCGGCGGACCCCGTCAGCATGATGATGGCAACGTCCGAGCGTTCGCGCAGATATCGCGCCAGCGACAGCCCGTCCTCGCCAGGCATCCTTATATCCAGGATGATCGCGTCGATATGGCGTGCATTGGCCAGTTCGCGCAAAGCCGGGCCGCCATCGACAGGCGTGACGGCATAGCCATGGCGCTCCAGATATTCCGCGACAATGTCACGTATATCCGGCTCGTCGTCGCAAACAACGATGTGCGCAGCGTCCATCAAGACATCGGTCGACAAGTAACTTGCCCCAGATACAAACTATTCTCGTTCACATCGGATGGCAAATCACCGGACGCCAACACCAGTTACGCAATCAGATACTTTTGCTCATCAATTTGGACACGAAAGAACGGAGTTCGTCAGGTTTGACCGGTTTTTCGAGATAGGGCCGCTTTGTCGCCCGCAGGAAAACCTGCGCGTCCGGGCTGATTGTATCGCCCGTCAGGAAGGCCAGCCGCTCGATCTCTGATGGATGGAAATCGGCGACATGGTTGAACAGGTGGCGGCCATCCATATTCGGCATTTTCAGATCGCTCAGGATCAGGGCGAAGGTGCGGTTCTTCAATTGCCGCACGGCTTCCTCGCCGGATCGGGCGACCGTGACCTTGAAACCGTCACGCCGCAGTACTTCCGCAATCAGGTCGCCGACCTCCTTCTCATCGTCCACGACAAGACAGGCCAGTCCCGAGGATTTTGCCGGTTCGTCAGGCTTGATCTCGGCTTTCACACCCGGCCGCGCGGAAGCCGGAAGCGAGACGATGAAGGTGGATCCTTCGCCAGCGGTGGTTTCGACCTCAATGGTCCCCCCATGCGACTGAACGATACGGTGACAGAACGACAGCCCGATCCCGGTTCCCGCACCGACCTCCTTGGTGGTGAAGAACGGCTCAAAGATGCGTGACAGGATTTCGCCGGCGATTCCGGGACCTGTGTCGGCGATTCTCACGATCACATTGCCATTCCTGGGGTGCAGATGCGCGGAGATCGTTATTTCTCTTCGTCCCTCCCAGCCGTGCAAAGCCTGTTCGGCATTGACCAGGAGATTGATCAGTACCTGGCTGAGCTGGTCCGGATCGGCCCAGATTGATGGGAGACCTTGCTGGAGGTGAACCGAGAAGGCGACGTCGGAGGAACTGATGGAATAGCTGGCCACCTCGATCGCAGAGGCAACGACGTCATCTATCCGGATGTTCTGGGTCCGGGTTGGTTGCTGCCGTGCCATCGCCAGGAAGGTCTTGACGATACGGGCGCAGCGTTCCGCGGCTTTGCTGATCTTGTCGGCACGCTCTTCGGTCGTTCGATCCTTTGCCGTTTCCTTCAATATCAAGGATAGCCCGAGCACCACGGAGAGCGGGTTGTTCAGTTCGTGCGCTACGCCGGCCAGCAGCTCACCCAAAGCGGACAGTTTTTCGTTCTGATGCAGTGTTTCGCGCTGGCGCTCCAGTTCGGTCTGCATCCTGATGCGGTCGGTAAGATCATAGGCGTGCGAAACGATGACATTCTCGCCGTGGAAGTCGATAAGCCGGGACGAAATCGAGCACCAGCATGTTCCGCCGTCCCTGCGTTTGAGCTGGGTTTCGAAATCGTCGACCGATCCTTCGGCCAGAAGTTTCTCGACATATCGCTTCCGGTCTACCTGATCGACATAGTAGTCCGCCGCGTAAGCGACATTGCCAAGCAGTTCGGCCGTCGCGGGGCTGCGGTAAAGCACCTTGCCGTCATGGGCGCGGGTCATCTGGATGTTGACCGGGCAGGCTTCAAGAACCTTGCGGACGAGTTCGTCGGCTTCCTTTGCTGCTAGTTCCGCACGCTTGCGTTCTGTTATGTCGACGCGGGTAACGACGAAGCCGCCCTCGCGGGTGGGGCAGGTCGAAACGAAATACCAGCTGCCGTCGGTATGCTGGAATTCCTGCTGCCGGAACTCGCGCCGGTCCTTCGCCCGCTCGGCCAGCCAAGAGTCGATGCCCTGCGGTGGAACAGGGAACTGTTTTCGCTCTGCAGTGGTGCGCAGAAAGTCGAACCAGTTCACGCCGGGAGCCAGAACATCCGCGCTTATCGCATGCATCTTGCGATATCGGCTGTTGGCGAGGATCAGGCAATCATCCTTGCCGTAAAGCGCAAACCCTTCCGCCAGTGACTCGATCGCATCGATCAGCCGGTCATTGGCCCGCCGTGTCTGGTCCTGGGCCAGGATCATGTCGTCGATATTTGTCGAGTTGGAGACGATCACCGACTGGCCCTGGAAGTCGATCAGGCGCGCTGAAAGCGAAGCCCAGAACACGCGGTTGTCTGCCGTGTATTGCTGCACCCGGAAGTCGTCGACCCTGCCGTCTTCCTGCAAGGTTTCGACAAGGCGCCGGCTATCGTCGGCATCGACGTAGTAGTCCGTGATCTTCGCGCGATCACCATAGAGATTTGCGCATGCCAGATTGCGATAAAGTGTCTGCCCGTCGACGGTGGACATGCGGGTGGGCGAAGGACAGGCATCGAGAACCTGGCGCAGCAAGGCATGGGCGTCGCGTTCAGCGGTCTCGGCCTTCTTGCGCTCGCTTATGTCCGCGCGGGTCACCACGAATCCGCCGAGGCGAGTTGGATGAACCGACACCGAGTGCCATTGCCCGTTGCCAAGCTCGACGGGTGCATCCTTCAGGAACCCGACGCGATCCCGAACGCGCTCATTGAACCATTCATCTTCGCGGCCGATCGCGGCACGATATGCCCCGCGCCTTGCCGCTTCGCGCAGGAGCGCGGCCCAGTCGACCCCTGGCTCGACCATATCCTCGACCAGATGGTTCATTTCGCGGTAGAGCCGGTTGCACATCACGAGCCGATTGTCGTCACCGTAGAGCGCGAAGCCCTCGGATAGGGATTCGATAGCGTCCGAAAGCAGCTCGCGCGCCAGTGCGATTTCGTCGTCACGCTTCTTCTGCTTGGTGACATCGGCAATGCCGCCAAGAATCATCTGCCGCCCTTGATACTCCACGACACGGAGATTGCCGGTTGCCCAGATTTCCTGACCGTCAGCCCGCTTCAGGAGTGCCTCACAATTTTCGACGGTTCCCTTGAGCATGAGCTCGCGGCTGATCTTCCGATACTGCCGCTGGTCGACGAAATAGTCGCAAAGCTTAGGCATTTTCCGGGCCGCGCTTGCGTTCTTCGGCCAGCCGAACAGCCGCTCGGCGGCGCGGCTCTGGTAGATCAAATCCCCGGATTCGATATCGTTCATCCACACCGGCAGCGGGTGATGCTTGATGAGAAAGCCGAACAGGTCTTCGCGCCGCTTGCGTTTGGTGATGTCGAGAACGCCTATGACGATCGAGGGGCGCCCCTGATAAAGCCCGGGCCGGCAATTGGCCGAACACCAGACAATCGTGCCATCCGACCGTTTGAACTGCATTTCGTGATCGCGGACAATTTCGCTCGTGCTGACGAGTTCCCTGACCTTGTCGAATTCGTGAGAGTCCACGGAATGGTCGGTTATGAATTGCTGCTCATTTGGTTGCCATTTCCTGCCGAGCAGGTTTGAGGCATCGAGGCTCTCATAAAGGATCTCCATGCTCCTCTCGTCGACCACCCAGACCGGCAGCGGATGACTGTCGGTGATGCAGCGGAATATCTCGGCGCTGTCCTGATATGCGATCTGCGCCCGCTTGATATCGGTGATGTCGATGCTGACCAGGGCAACGCCGCCGTCGGGCCGGGGATGTGTCGTCAGCAGTTTCCAGCGCCCGTCCAATGTTTCGGCCTCGACGGGAGCTTTGGCGGTTTCCTTCCAGCGCTCTGCGGCACTTCTAATGAAATTTTCGTTCCGCTCGACACTGCGACCGTCGAAGCTCTTGAACCGCGAAAGAACCCTGGCGCTCGCAGTCTCCAGGGTCATTGAGCCCGGTTCAGCGGCCGTGGAGGCGCTTTCACCGAAGATCTCGGCATTGGCCTCGACGAGGACGTTCTCGCCATTGAACAAGGCATAGCCGGTTGGCGCATTCATGACTTGGCTTTCGTCGAGCATGTACTGTCTCCATCCCCGTCGAACATCGATTGCGATCGGCCGCACTGTCCGGAAGAGGTATTTCCGAAGGAATACTACCTCTATTTTTCAGGATTCATTCAAGATTCCGGCGATTTGTTTCAATTGTTTCAGCCGCATCAAGCAACCCGAGCCTGAATCCCGAAACAAAAGAAACACTTCTGCTTCCCGCCAGAAAAACAGGTGAAACAACGCTGCGCTAAAACCGGAGCGTCGACTTCGATTGAATCGATCGTTGCCGAACAGGTTTTTCAAAACCGAACGATGTCGTCAGCTTCATCAATTTCAGCGGAGCAACGCTGCAATGAAGCGCGACAGCGAAGCCAGAAAATCGAAACAACAACGGAGACTATCATGAGACAGATCATCCTTGCGTTTGCGGCCATGCTGCCGGCAGTGGGCACCACGCATGCCACCGACATCCTTTCCACCCTGCAGTTTCCGGGCGTAGGCATGACTTCCGCCCGTCACGGCGACGCCGCCCCGCGCACCATCGTGAAGAAGGTGCCAAGCGGCAACTTCTCGTCAAGCGCCTCGATCGGTGCGTCTGCGGCTAACGGGAAGCTTTCATCCCGCTACACCTATGGCGACGCGTCGATGCCATCGACTGTCTACAACGCGCCGCGTGCGCTCGGCTTTTCCTCGGCGGCATCGATGTCCGCCGGCAGCCGGGGGACAGGCATCGGGGCCAGCCCGCGCATTCTCTACGGCAGCAACTGACGTTGGGCCGGACGGCGGCATTGTCAGAAGGCGCAAAGCTGCACCTGCCGCCGTCCAGACCGCAATCAACCAAGCCGCCGATCGGGCGGTCTCAATCAATGGAGTGTACTGTGTTTGCAATCACCCTTTTACTCTCACCCGACAATCGGGACATGTCTCTCATCGAGAGAGTGCGCATCGCCTATGACGCGTTCCGCGCAAATCGGAGTCAGCGCCGGACCGTCCGGGACCTGTCCAAGCTGGACGATTACATGCTCAAGGACATCGGCATCACGCGATCCGAAATCATGTCGATCGCCTATGACTCATCAACCGAGAGGATGCGCGGTCATGATAACCGGACAGCTTGACCGGTTCGCTATCGAGCCTGATACGAGGGATTCCCGCTTGCCGGTGCTTGCCTTGCATGATGCGGCGAGTTCCGGCCGGCAATGGCAGGGCCTCTCGAACTATCTCCGCGGCCGGTATCAGTTGATCGCGCCGGATCTCCCTGGCCACGTTGACGTCGGCTTGCGCACAGCGAACGACGTCCACGATATAGCCCAGCTTCTTATCGGCGCGCTCGCCACTGACACGGTCCCGATACATATCGTCGGCCATGGCCATGGTGCTGCGGTGGCGCTGGAAATCGCGCTGTCCCGGCCGACATTGGTCCGAAGCCTGACGCTGATCGAGCCGACTTGCTTCCACCTGTTGCTCGCAGATGATCCGGCTGATCGGATGCTGTTTAGCGAACTCGTCGATCTTGCCGATCGAATGGCGGCATCCATCGCCGCTATCAGGCCGACTGATGCAATTCAGGCCTATATCGACTTCTGGTATGGAGCCGGCGCCTGGTCCAGAACCAGCAGCAGCCTGCGCGCCTATCTTGCCTCTCAGGCCGAGCAGGTGGCGATGACTCTTGCGGCGTCTCTGGCCGAGTACTGGCCCTTGCCACGCTGCAGGCGGGTGTCGTGTCCGACACTTGCAGTCATGGCGCTGGAAAGCCCTGCCGCAAGCCTTCGTGTCACGGAGCTCGTTGCCGAAGCAATAATCGGAGCACGTCTGGTCATGGTTCCCGACGCAGGGCACATGGCGCCGCTGACCGATCCGCATATTCTCGATCCGCTAATAGGCTCACACCTGAAATCAGTCGATCATATCGAGACGATGCAACCATCGTGGCTCCGCGCGGCTCGACACAGACGAGCCGCCTGAGTGTGAAACACCGCGTCTCGCGGTCGAAACAAACTTGCAGGTTCTCAATCGACGGTAGTGTGGTTTTCCTCGACTTTGCCCAGATTGGATCGGCGATATCTTTGATCGGCTTTGCACCCGTGTCACCATTTGCTGGGCTATCCATGGCGGCGGCTGATATCTTCAAGAGGAAACCAAGGAGCAGACCTATGACCAGAATCGTCCCGGTGTTGGATTTGAGCAGGCTCGAACAGGGCCACTCGGAAAGCCGGACATTTCTTGCCGATCTGCGCTCGGCAGCCCGCGACGTCGGTTTCTTCTATCTGAGCGGCCACGGAATAACGGAAGACGAGATCGCCGAGGTTTTGACAGCTTCGCGGCAGTTCTTTGCGTTGCCCGAGACCGACAAGCTTGCCATCGAGATGGTCAATTCCTCGCAGTTTCGCGGCTACACGCGTGCGGGCGGCGAACTGACCAAGGGCAAGGCCGACTGGCGCGAGCAGCTCGACATCGGTGTCGAGCGCGACGCCATTCCGCAAGGCCCGGACACCCCGGCCTGGACGCGGCTGCAGGGGCCAAATCAATGGCCGGGGCAGTTACCTAGCCTGAAGCCGGCGCTGCTCGCCTGGCAGGCGAAGGCGACAGCGGTGGCGATATGCCTGCTGAAGGCTTTCGCTGTCGCGCTTGAGCAGCCGGAGGATGCCTTCGATCCCATCTACCGCGAATCGCCCAATCACCGAATGAAGATCGTGCGCTATCCCGGTCGGGACACGACGGGCGACGGCCAGGGGGTCGGGGCGCACAAGGATGGCGGTTTCCTGACCCTGCTGCTGCAGGACGAAAACAAGGGGCTGCAGGTCGAGTATGACGGTCATTGGGTGGATGTCGACCCGATTCCTGGAACGCTCGTCGTCAACATCGGAGAACTTCTCGAGCTTGCGTCGAACGGATATCTGCGGGCGACGGTCCATCGCGTGATCACGCCGCCGGCGGGCGTGGAACGTATCTCGGTACCGTTTTTCTTCAGCGCGCGCCTTGATGCCACCATCCCGCTTCTGACCTTGCCCGAAGAACTGGCAGGGGAGGCGCAGGGACCAGCGAGCGACCCGGACAATCCGCTGTTTCGCGATGTCGGCACGAATGTTTTGAAGAGCCGATTGCGCTCGCATCCGGACGTAGCGCGGCGACACTATGCCGATCTGCTGGACTCGACCTTGGCGCCGACCTGAGTCGTCGGTTTTTCGCGAGCAGAGGACACTGTCCTCACAAGGAAGACTATTCGCTGAGTGTCGGTATCTTTAGAATGAAATTCGTATCAAAGAGGACCGAATCGGCGCATAAAAGAAAAATCATCTGGTTCTTCTCCTCCCATTGGAACCGGATGTGTGTTCCCCTCTGGAGGTTTTAAACCTTCAATTCGCCGGGCCGTATTCGAGCCCGGCTTTCTTTTGCCTTGATGCAGTGTGTGCCAGGTTGGCGCTCTTCGGCGGCCGTTGAGAAGCGGTTTGCTCCACCACACAGCTTGGTGAAACGAAATACCTTTCCCGGATGGCCTGGACGGCTCATCTTCTGGGTCGATGCAACATCCGGCTTAACATCATCGTTTGTCGAAAGTCCTCCCATGGCCCAAACCCGACAATTGCGGCTCGGCGCATTCATGCGCCCGGTCAGTCTGCACACTGGCGCATGGCGCTATCCCGGCGCCTATCCTGATGCCAATTTCAACTTCGCGCATTTGAAGCGCTTCGCGCAGAGGCTCGAAAGCGCGAAGTTCGACGCCTTTTTCATGGCCGATCATCTGGCCGTGCTGAACATGCCAATCGAGGCGCTGAAGCGCAGCCACACGGTCACATCCTTTGAACCGTTTACGCTGCTGTCGGCGCTCGCAGCCGTGACAGATCGCATTGGCCTTGTCGCAACAGCCTCCACGACATTCGATGAGCCCTATCACATCGCACGCCGCTTCGCCTCGCTCGACCACATTAGCGGCGGCCGCGCAGGCTGGAACATCGTGACGACATCCAACCCGGATGCCGCGTTGAACTTCGGCAGGCAGGAGCATGTCGAGCACGGCGAGCGCTATCGCCGCGCCTGCGAATTCTACGATGTCGTGACCGGGCTGTGGGATAGTTTTGCCGATGATGCCTTTGTTCGCGATGCCGAAAGCGGTCTCTATTTCGACCCGTCGAAATTGCATGTCCTCGATCACAAAGGGCCCAGTCTTTCCGTCAGGGGGCCGCTCAACATTGCGCGGCCGCCCCAGGGCTGGCCGGTCATCGTGCAGGCCGGGGCTTCGGAACCGGGGCGGCAACTCGCGGCCGAGACAGCCGAGGTCATTTTTGCCGCGCATGCCGATCTTGCCGCCGGGCAACGTTTCTACGCCGACGTGAAGGCGAGGGCGGTGAAGGCAGGCCGGTCGCGCGACGACATAAAGATACTGCCCGGCGCTTTTGTCGTCGTTGGCGATACGGTCGAAGAGGCACGTGCCAAGCGCGCCAAGCTCGACAGCCTGGTCTATTACGAAAGCGGCATCGCTTCGCTGTCGATCGCGATCGGTCACGATGCATCCGGCTTCGATCCGGACGCACCGCTGCCCGATATTCCCGAAACCAACGCGAGCAAGAGCGGGCGCGAGCGTGTCATCGAACTGGCGCGCGAGGAGAACCTGACGGTCAGGCAGCTTGCACAGAGGCTCGGTGGCTATTCCGGTCTCGCCTTCGTCGGCACGGCGAAGACAATAGCCGACGAGATGGAGGAATGGTTGCTGTCGGAAGGTTCGGACGGGTTCAATATCATGTTCCCATTCCTGCCCGCGGGGCTCGATGATTTCGTCGACAGGGTGGTTCCCGAACTGCAGCGCCGCAATATCTTCCGACGCGAATACGAGGGTTCGACATTGCGCGAAAATCTTGGCCTGGCCCGGCCGGCAAACCGCTTCTTTGAAGAGAGCCCTGTCGACCAGCGGAAGGTTGTCTGAATGACCCGGTTCGGCCCGGGAAAACAATCAGCGTGTGCCAGCTTCAGATCGTATTCCGGATAATGGCACAGGGGCTCGCCATCTTCAGCCAGCGCACCGTCATGTCCTCGGCGAGGTAAACTCCGCGCATCTCTCGATCAAGCCAGAGACCTTGCCGAGACCGCTTGCGCGGGTCGCGCGCCGCCACCCGATCGAGAACGCCATGGCGGATGGCGCGCTCGTTCCCGTCTTGCTTGACCAGGGTGTCGCCTCAATCGCGACATCAAGCGCTTTGGCAATACGATTGCGTCAGCAATCAAAGTTTTGGTTCGCTCAATCGATTAGGCTTGACTAATCAATTAGCATAGACTAATCTTTTTTCATGACTGAAGCTGCAATCATCGACACTGTCTTGCGCACGTTGGCCGATCCTACCCGGCGAGCCTTGTTCGAGCGGGTCGTCAGGTCCGAAGAGATTACCGTGGTTGAGTTGACCCGGGGGAGTGGCGTGACGCAGGGAGCCATTTCCCAGCACCTGAAGACATTGAAGCAGGCGGGTCTGGTTGCCGACCGTCCCGAGGGCCGGAACGTCTACTATCGCGCCCAGCCGGAAGGCCTCGCGCCGCTGGCCGACTGGATGAGCCATTACGGCGTCTTCTGGCGCGAGCGCTTTGCAGATCTCCGAGAATTGCTGAAGGAAATCGATCCATGAATGACGCTGCATTGAAATCCGGCACGCAAGAGATCGTGGTCGACGAGGTCTTCCCGCATGCGCCGCAGACGATCTGGAAAGCGCTGACAACCGGCGAGCTGATCGCCCGCTGGATGATGGAGCCGACAGGATTCGAGCCCGTGGAGGGCAAGAAGTTCACGTTTCAGACGACGCCGGCAGGCAGGTGGGACGGTGTCATTCGCTGCAAGGTGCTGGAGGTCGTGCCGAACGAACGCCTTGCCTATACCTGGAAAGGCGGAGATGACGGAAACGTCGGCTACGGCTCGCGGCTGGACACGGTCGTCACGTTCATCCTGTCCAGGGTCGACGATGGAACGCGCCTTCGCCTCATCCATTCCGGCTTCGTCACGCCAAAGAATGACACGGCTTTCAACAATATGAGCCAAGGCTGGCCGAAGTGCTTCCAAAGGCTGGATGTCGCGGCTGCAGAACAGTTTTCATCGAAAAAATTGCACTGAGCGGCCAACGACAGGGCGTCTGGTGGCACCGCGCTACGAATACGGCAACGGCTGAGCGAAGGTCTCTCGGCCCTACCACTTCACAACAGGAGAGAAGACGTGAGCAAGCCTTACACCGGCGGATGCGCCTGCGGCGCGATCCGTTATGAGATTTCTGCCGAACCGATCGTGATGAGCGACTGCCAGTGCCGCCAGTGTCAGTATGACAGCGGCACCGGGCACCAATCCCACCTGACCTTCAAGGGAGCGCCTGTGAAAGTGCAGGGCGAAGCGACCCATTGGAACATGGTGGGCGATGGCGGAACGGTCAAAGCGCGCGCCTTCTGCCCCACCTGCGGGTCACCGGTCTATATAAGGTTTCCAGACATGCCCGATCTTTTCATCGTCAGCGCTGCGAGCCTCGACGATCCAGACCGATACAAACCGCAAATGGTTTTCTGGACCGCCGGCGGTCACGCATGGGACCACCTTGATCCAGCCCTGCCGAAATTCGACAGGATGCCGCCGACCTGAAATGCAGCCTGATCTGGCGGGCATGGTTGTCCGAAGCACATTCGCGAATCATTTTCGTTGCGAATGTTCTTGTTTTGTTCTATCTGTCAACCCCGAAGGGTGAGGGCATTCCAGGGAGGTGTGCCATGCAGGAACAATTTGCGTTCATGGAGGAAAATATCCCGCTTCGGAGGCTGCCGGACCGCGTATTCTTCACCTTCTTTCTGGGCGGAATGGCGAAGGCGCTAGTCGAGAAAATCGGAAATTATATCAAGAGCTTGTATGGTATCAGCGCGCAACTTCGTCCCCCTGATCATTTGCACGTTTCGCTGCAGCATGTCGGCGATTTTCCCCGCCTGAAGAGCAAATATATCTGGGCTGCATGCCGGGCGGCAGAGGCCGTGTCGAGCAAACCTTTCACAGTTTCTTTGGATCGAGCCTTATCCTTCACCGGCCGGCCGGGCAGGTATCCTTGTGTGCTCTGTGGCGGCGAAAACCCCGCAACATTCGAACTTCACCAGCGCCTTGCCGTTGCGATGCGAAAGTACGGCCTCAAGGCGGGGTTTGAGTTCAACCCGCATATGACGCTGTTCTATGCACCGATTTCCGTTCCGCTGTGTTCGATCGAGCCCATCAGCTTCGAGGTGGATGAGTTCTTCCTCATCCACAGCAAACTGGGCCAGACCAAATACGAAACGCTCGGCAGATGGTCTCTGCGCGGGTAAGACTGCTTGGCGCACCATGATCAAGAGGGCTGGAATTGACCGTCACCATCTACGGCATCAAGAACTGCGACACGATGAAGAAGGCCCGCACATGGCTGGAAAGTCACGGCGTCGCGTACCGCTTCCACGACTACAAATTCGAGGGGCTTGACCGCGCACTGCTGGCCAGTTGGTGCAAGGAACTCGGCTGGGAGGTGCTTTTGAACCGCGCCGGCACCACGTTCCGGACGCTTGCCGAGGGCGACAAGCAGGACCTCGATACCGAGAAAGCGATGGCGCTGATGCTGGCTCAACCCTCCATGGTCAAGCGGCCTGTGCTCGATGTCGGTGGGAAATTGCTCGTCGGTTTCAAGCCGGAACGTTACGCGGAAATGTTCCCGGCAAGATAGCAGCGGCGATGTCGGGCAGGGGCGTCGAAGGAGGATCAAGAGGTTGCATCGCGCATCCGGCAGGACGTGCGATGCAGGTTGCTCAGATAGCTCAGGCCCACTCGCCGGCGCGCATGACCGGTTCGGTGCTGCCGTCCTTGTTGACGCCGTCGATGTCGATTTTGCCGGAGCCGATCATCCAGTCGATGTGGATCAGGCTCGAATTGCCGCCGCGCGCGGCGACTTCCTGCGGCGACAGATTGCTGTCGTTGAAGCAGGTGGAATAGCACTGGCCGAGCGCGATGTGGCTGGCGGCGTTCTCGTCGAACAGCGTGTTGTAGAACAGGAGCCCACTCTGCGAGATCGGCGAGGAATGCGGCACCAGCGCCACTTCGCCCAGCCGGCGCGCGCCTTCGTCCGTGTCGAGAACCTTGCCGAGCACATCCGCGCCCTTTGAAGCGTTAGCCTCGACGATGCGCCCTTCCTCGAAACGCACCGAGATATTGTCGATCAGCGTGCCTTGATAGGAGAGCGGCTTGGTGCTGCTGACATGCCCCTCGACCCGTCGCGCATGCGGGGTAGTGAACACTTCTTCGGTCGGGATGTTCGGGTTGCAGGTGATGCCGTTCTTCGCAGTTTCTGCGCCGCCGTTCCATTTATGGCCGTCGGCAAGGCCGATGGTGAGATCGGTGCCGGGCCCGGTGTAATGCAGCGCATGGAAGGCCTTGCCGTTCAGCCATGCGGTGCGGCGGGCGAGTGCTGCGTTGTGATCTTTCCACGCGCTCACCGGATCGTCCGAATTCACCCGCGACGCCGAAAAGATCGCATCGGCCAGCTTGGCGACGGCAACATCTTCCTGGTCGTTGGGAAACACCAGCTTTGCCCAGGCGGTGTTCGGGTAGGCGACGATGTTCCAGTTGATGTCGAAGCCGGTGATCTTTTCCAGCGCCGGCCGGTAAGCCATCGAGGTGGCCTTGTTGGCGCGCGAAACCTTTGCCGGGTCTTGCGAGGCAAGCAGCATCGGGTTGTCGCCGCGCACCGCCAGCCGCGCAGCACCGCCGGCGAAAGCCTTGGCCATGCCGTCATAGAGCCAGCCGTCGGCCTTGTCGAAGCTGGCGTCGGGCGCGTGGCGATAGCGGGCCAGCGTCAGCTCGTCGTCCGAGAAGATCGGCGTCACGATGCCGGCGCCCGCCTTGTAGGCGTGCTCGACGATGCGGCGCACGAAGCCAAGTGCGGAAGTCGGAGCCGTCATGACGAGGTCCTGACCGGGCTGCAATTGCAGGCCGATCTTGATGGCTACTTCCGCCAGGCGGTCGAGTTTGACGGGATCGATGGCAGCGTCAATCGCGCTGATATGCGAGGTCATGGTAGAACTGCTCCTTTGACTGTCTGGCAGGATTCATAGCTCCGAAAGCGATGGCTGAACACCTCTGCCGGCAAGCGTCCGGACCTGCGGCGACTGCATATTCGCCAAGGTTGCGCTCACTTCTTCGTGCACCCATTTGCGAAAGCAATCGACCTTGCGGCTTGCCCGCTTGTCTTCGCCGGTGACGATGTAATGGCCGAGCCCGCTCGGTGCCGCGATGCCGAATGGCGCGACCAGCCGGCCGTCCGCGAGCGCGTCCGCTGCAAGAAACTGCCATGCGAGCATGATGCCCTGGCCGGCGATCACCGCCTCCAGGCACAGGATCGGATCGGTGAAACTGGCTCCCTGGATGGGTATGACTGGCTCGGCGCCGGCAGCCTTGAACCAGTCGTTCCACGAGATCATCGAATTCTCGTCGCGAATCTCCCAGACCTTGGCAAGATCGGGAATGGATTTCAGCTTGCGGGCGACATGCGGCGAGCAGACCGGAAATATCTCCATCGGAAGCAGCAGTTCTGCCCGCGCACCCGGCCATCGGCCCTTGCCCAGCCGGATACCCAGATCGACATCCGAGCGGTTGAGATCGGCGATCTGGGTCGAGGCATCAATGCGGATGAGGATCTCCGGAAACTGTGAAAAGAAGCGACTGAGGCGCGGCACCAGCCAGCGCGCGGCGATTGCCGGTGCCATCGAGACGATCAGCGTGTTCGACGTGCGATCGTCGGCCAAAGCCACGGCCTGCGCCAGTTCGCGAAAACCGCTGCTCAGGCGCGCCGTGAAAACGGCGCCGAATTCGGTCGGGACGAGGCCCGACGGCCTGCGCTCGAACAGCGTTCGGCCGATCTGCTTTTCCGTCCGGTTTATCTGCTGGCTGACAGCGCTCGGCGAAACGCCAAGCTCCTCGGCCGCCTTGAGGAGCGACCCGCATCGCGCGACGGCCTCGACCGCGCGCAGCCCGTTGAGGTGGACGCCGCTGAGATTCATGATTTAGTTTTTCTAAAGCAGTCGCGCGGAAATGTCGATTGCTGAACGACGGCATAAGCTTAAATTCGGGGCGGAAAATGCAAGGTGAGGAAAATGGAGTTGAAGTTTCTCTCATTCGTACAGGCGCTTTTCGAATCTGCTTCCGGCCAACCGGCCCATGACGATGTCACCGTCTGGCTGCACGATCCGCTGGCCCATCCGGCACTTGAAACGATGTCGGAGCGCGAACTCGGCGACCTGCCGTTTAATCGCGGATATCAGCCGCTTCGCAACCGCAGCGCTGCCTGCGGCACTTGCGGTTAGAACAGCGTCCAGATTGCGTGGGTCAGCACGCCGAGCGCAGTCATAAGCAAGGCCAACGCGCTGAGCGTGAAGCCAATGAAACGCTGCCACTTCTGGCCGCGCTCGACAATGAAATGCCAAGCGTGAATCGCCCTGCCGATCGTGAAGGCTGCTCCCAGCAGGTGCAGCACATAGACCGGCGTGCCGATAAGCGCCGCTATCAGAAGCAGGATCAACGTTATCGGCATGTTTTCTATGGCGTTGGCGTGCCCGCGCATGATCCGGGCGATATGTTCTACGCCGCCATCGCCGATCCAGACCTTGTAGCGATTGCGTAGCGAACTCGTCGCAAGGACCAGCCACAGAAGAATGAAGGCATTCAGCGCTGTGTAGATACCGACTGTGGCGATTGCTGCCTGGTTCACGAACTTCCCCTCCGCAAGATTGCGTAAATCTGTAAGCGTGGTGGCTCGAAAGGTAAACGCCTGGCACGTCGGCTCTGGCCCATTGGATTGGGATTGCGTCGCAGGCGCACGGGAATATGGTCCGGCGCAATGAGACCAGAGTCGCTTCGTCCGCTTCGCTTCGCCCTCGGTGGCATGATTGCCATGGCCGTCGCCATGGGTTTCGGCCGCTTCGTCTACACGCCGATCCTGCCCGGCATGATGGATGAACTCGGCCTGTCGGCGGCCGATGCCGGACTTATCGCTTCAGCAAATTACGTGGGTTATCTGATCGGTGCAGTCGGGGCTGCCGGCGGGTGGGCGGATGAGCGTGAGCGCAGCGTGATGTTGGTCGGGCTTGGCGCGACTGCCGTTCTTGCGGCAAGCATGGGACTGACCGACAGTCTTGCGATGTTTCTGGCCATCCGTCTCCTGGCCGGCATCGCCAGCGCCTTCGTCCTGGTGTTCGTCTCGACCATCGTCTTCAGCCATCTTGTCCTGGCAGGGCGCAACGATCTTCAGGCGCTGCATTTCGGCGGCGTCGGCACGGGCATCGCGATTTCCTCTGCAATGATGGCAGTTCTTATCGGCGCGCATGCCGCCTGGCCCGACGGCTGGCTCGGCTCAGCCGTTCTGTCGGCTCTGGGCTTTCTGGTCGTCTGGTTTCTCATCGATGAGGGGCCTCTGGTCACAGGCACCGCCCGCCGCGAGTCGAAATTGCCCAACAGTCTGCCGCTGGCGAAGATCATCGTCGCTTACGGCATATTCGGCTTCGGCTATGTGGTGACAGCCACTTTCCTCGTCGCCATCGTGCGCCAAAGCGAGGCCGGTCGCATATTCGAGGCCGTCGTCTGGCTGGTCACCGGCCTGGCTGCGATCCCTTCGATCTGGCTCTGGAACAAGGTCTCGGCGAGGCACGGTCTCACCGTTGCGCTTGCCGTTGGTTGCGTCGTCGAAGCTGTCGGCGTTATCGCCAGTGTGAGCATAGGCGGCTATTTCGGGCCGCTGCTGGCGGGTTTTCTGCTCGGCGGCACATTCATTGCAATCACCGCGATGGGAATTCAGGCCGGCAGGCTGCTTGCGCCTGAGGCACCCCGCCGGGTGCTGGCTCTTATGACGGCTGCGTTCGGGGTCGGCCAGATAATCGGTCCGATCTTTGCCGGTTTCGTAGCAGAATGGTCGGGCAGCTTCACCGTGCCCTCAATCGGCGCGGCGCTGGCGCTGCTGCTTTGTGGCGCCATCGCATGGTCGGCCGGGCCTGCGCCAAATTCGCCATGATCGTGGGCTTTCTCAGCAAGCGGCGCTGAAGAAAGGGCTTTCTTTTCTTTGGCGCCGAACTGTGACTTCACGCCCGTGAACCGCAGCCCTGCCATTCCGCGCTCCACAAGGAGATCGCTCAAGTGTTCCTATCGTTTTTCCCGAAGCCGAAGCTGTTTTTCACCTCGGCGACTATTTGGTGTTTGGCCGGAATTCTGTTCTGGTTCTTCGGCGGTGAGCAGCTTGGCGCTGTCTTCGGTTTGCCTCCGGCTGCGGCGGAGGCTCCGCCGGTTCTTGGCATTCCGGTTTTGTGGACCAAGCCATTCCTCTGGTTCTACATATATTTCGGCTTTCTCGTTGGAGCCTTTTACGCTTTCTGGCGCGTCTATTCTCCGCACCCTTGGCAAAATTGGTCGATCCTGGGGTCGTCGCTCATCCTGTTTTCGACCTATCTCAATGTCCAGATCTATGTCGCTCTCAACAACTGGCGCGGACCTTTCTACGATCTCTTTCAGAAAGCGATAACGACGCCCAATTCGGTTTCCACCGGCGAACTCTATTCGAAGTTTGCGATTTACGCCTGGATCGGGGCAACCGGGATGGGCCTGTTCGTGATCACGCGCTTCTTTGTCAGCCACTATATCTTCCGCTGGCGCACGGCGATGAACGACTACTACATGAGCTATTGGCAAAAGCTGCGGCACATCGAAGGTGCATCTCAGCGCGTGCAGGAAGATACGATGCGGTTCTCCACCACCATGGAGGGTCTGGGTGTTTCCCTGATTGATTCCGTGATGACGCTGATTGCGTTCCTCCCGCTGCTTGCACAGCTTTCGACCCATGTGAAAGTCTTGCCGCTTGTCGGCGAAATTCCCTATTCGCTGGTCGTGGCCGCGGTTACCTGGTCGATCTTTGGCACGGTGCTGCTGATGATTGCCGGCGTCAAACTGCCGGGGCTGGAATTCAAGAACCAGCGAGTGGAGGCCGCCTATCGAAAGGAACTTGTCTATGGCGAGGATGACGCTGCGCGGGCGCAGCCGCCGACGGTTGCCGAACTCTTTTTCCATGTTAGGCGCAACTATTTCACGCTCTATTTTCACTACGCCTATTTCAACGTAGTACGCTCCGGCTACATCCAAGCAGATGCCATCTTTGCCAGCGTGATCCTTATCCCCACTATCGCGGCCGGCGCGATCACAATGGGCCTATGGCAGCAGGTTTCAACGGCCTTCAGCCAGGTCAGCTCGTCATTTCAATATCTGGTCAATGCATGGCCGACGATCGTCGAACTCATCTCCATCCAGAAACGTCTGCGCGCGTTCGAAGCCACACTTGAGGATGCACCGCTGCCGGAACTCGACCGGCACTATCTGGAACAGCAGGCTCAGACTGTCGAATAAGCTTTCGGGGAAGGTGGCTGATTTCGGTCTCAGCCGCCGGGGGCGGATGTCTGTTGTGGGTCGGGCTTTTGCCCGGTCTCGGCAAGATACTGCGCATAGCTGACGCATTTCACGTCGGCTTTCACGCAGACTTCGCCGGCAAAGCGCTCCAGCGCGCGCCAATAGGCGCCGCCATTCATCAGGGTAAAGTGAAACCCCATTTCCAACGGAATGCGGCTGCCCTTGTATTCGCCGTCGAACGCAGTCTTGAAGGCATCATAGGCGCGGTTTTCGAATGCCGCGTCCTTGTCCTCGCGCTCGAAGCCGCCGGAATGGCGCACGAACATATTGTAGTCCATGGCGATGACGCGGCGCTTGTTCGGCCCCTCAGGGATTTGCGGCAGGGCGAAGCGGGCAATGCCGTTGACTGTTGCAGGCTCGGCCGGGCCGCGCGAAACGCCGCTTGCGTCGTATGAGAAGTTGGCTTCGCCAAGTGCTGCGTAAAGGTTCTTGCTGGTCGAAAGATACGGCGCACGAAAACCCTTGATCTCGGTTTCGGCAAACTGCCGCCAGCCTTTCGGCTCGCCGGCGATGCCGTTGGTCGCGTAGGCGTCGCGCAGGATCGTCGAGAAGGCGGAAAATTCCTTCAGCCAGTCCGCCTTGGTCCAGTCCTTGCCGTCGAAATGGCCGCAGGCGTGGCTGGCAATGTCATGGCCTTCCGAACGTGCCAGCCAGATCTGGCCGAGCCGGGCGCGCACTTCGTCCTTGGACTGCGCGAAGCCGACATTGGAGCGTCCGGCCGATTTGCCGGGAGCAAGATATTGACTGCGGTCCTCGCGCGTCAGCAGGAAAACGCAGGACAGGAAATAGGTGAACGTTGCGCCGGTGCGGGCGGCAAGGTTGCGGCTGCGCTGCCACTGCGCCAGTTCGTGCGCGCCGTCGAAGGAGATGATGACATATTGCGGCTTGGCGGAAACAGGTAGCTCCGCAGGCTTTGCCGAGGCGGGCATGGCGAGGGAAAGGGAGACACTGGCAAACAGACAAACGCGGAAGGCTACAGACATGATACAATTCTAAATGATGGGATCAGCTTGGAGGGCTAGGGCTCGAATATGGCACGGATGCGGACAAAGCGGTAGCCGCACGCCAGGTGCGACGGCTTCTGAGCTTCATTACAGGCCGGTTTCTTTGATTTTTGGCTTCACGCCCCTTCCATGCCGGCGAAATATCGCTAAAACGCTGGCTCACAACAGCCCCGAGCGGGCAAACATGGTTAGAGTGTATGTCGGACGACAGTTTCTTCCGCGAAGTCAACGAGGAGATCCGCCAGCAGCGGGCCAGGGATCTGTGGGAGCGTTTTGGCCCCGCACTGATCGTGCTTGCCGTTCTGGTCGTTCTCGGCACAGCACTTTTCGTGGCTTATGAATATTGGACCGGAAACCAGGCAAACCGTTCCGGCGACGAATTCTCGCAGGCATTGACGCTCGCCAATTCCGGCAAGCCCGACGAGGCGCTGGCAGCGCTGAAGGCATTGGAGACGGAAGGCTACGGCGCCTATCCGGTGCTGGCGCGAATGCGTTCGGCCACCGTGCTTGTCGACAAGGGCGATTTCGACGGCGCGGTGAAGGCGTTCGACGCGGTTGCGGCCGACACTGCCATTCCCGCCCCCATCCGCGATATGGCCCGTCTGCGTGCCGGCCTGGTGCTGGTCGATCATGGCTCCTATGAAGACGTCGCCAAGCGCGTCGAAGACCTGACCGCCGACACCAACACGCTGCGCCACGCTGCACGCGAGGCACTCGGCCTTTCCGCCTGGAAGGAAGGCAAGGCCGGCGACGCACTGAAGCTTTTCGAGCAGATTTCATCCGACGACGGCGCGCCGCGCAACGCACGCGAACGTGCCACCCTCATGTCCGAACTGATCCGCGGTTCGGGCGCTGCGTCGTGATGCTGAGAGATGACATTCAAAGTCGCAATCATCGGCCGGCCTAACGTCGGCAAGTCTACGCTTTTCAACCGTCTCGTCGGCAAGAAGCTGGCACTGGTCGATGATACGCCGGGCGTAACGCGCGACCGCCGCGTGCATGCGGCAAAGCTCTACGATCTCCATTTCGACGTGATCGATACGGCAGGCTTCGAGACGGCTGCACCCACCACGCTTCAGGGCCGTATGCGGGCGCAGACCGAGATCGCCATCAGCGAAGCCGATCTCATCTTCTTCGTAGTCGATTCGAAATCCGGCCTGATGCCGGACGACAAGGCCTTCGCCGATATCGTCCGCCGCGCGGGCAAGCCGGTGGTGCTGGTTGCCAACAAATCAGAAGCGCGCGGTTCTCAAGGCGGAATGCTGGAAGCCTGGGAAGTCGGGCTCGGCGAGCCGATCCCGATTTCAGCCGAGCACGGGCAGGGACTGCCGGATCTTCGCGACGCTGTCGTCGACGCTCTCGGCCATGCGCGCGTCTTCGGCGAGGACGAAGAGGACGAAGACGAAATCGCCGTCACCGAAGTGCTGGTCGGGGAAGACATTGCCGACCCGGACGCCGAGCACGAATATGACGACACCAAGCCGATGCGCATTGCCGTCGTCGGCCGGCCGAATGCTGGCAAGTCGACGCTGATCAACGCGCTCATCGACGAGGAGCGGCTGCTGACCGGCCCTGAGGCCGGCATCACCCGCGATTCGATCTCGGTCGACTGGGAATGGCGCGGCCGTCTCATCAGGCTTTTCGATACGGCTGGCATGCGCCGCAAGGCCAAGGTGCAGGAAAAGCTCGAGAAGCTTTCCGTCGCCGACGGGCTTCGCGCCATCCGTTTCGCCGAAGTAGTGGTCGTCGTATTCGATGCGACCATTCCATTCGAGAAGCAGGATCTCCAGATCGCCGACCTGATCATCCGCGAGGGCAGGGCGCTGGTGATTGCCTTCAACAAATGGGACATGATCGAGCACCCGCAGGAAACGCTTGCCGAGCTGCGCGAGAAAACCACGCGGCTTCTGCCGCAGGTGCGCGGGCTTCAGGCGGTGCCGATCTCGGCTGAAACCGGCCGCGGCCTCGACAAGCTGATGGACGCGGTCCTCAAGACCCACAAGGTCTGGAACAGCCGCATTTCGACCGGACGTCTCAATCGCTGGCTTGAGGGCATCCTCGCCCATCATCCGCCGCCCGCCGTTGCCGGCCGCCGCCTCAAGATCAAATACATCACGCAGGCCAAGACGCGCCCGCCGGGCTTCGTGCTCTCCTGCACACGGCCGGACTCGATGCCACAGTCCTATGTGCGCTATCTGGTCAACAGCCTGCGCGAATCCTTCGACATGCCGGGCGTACCGATTCGCATGGCGCTCAGGGCTTCCGAAAATCCATTTGCCGGACGCGCGAAGAAGCGAACCTAACGCCTCGGTCTGCATCAGCGTGCACATCAGGACGCTGACTTGTGCTGGGAGGGAGAAACCCTTCTGCTCCTTTCGGAGCCCCAGCTTTTCCCCTCGCCAGGTCTTGCCTCCCGGCTTGGCTAAGGGCGACTGTTCCATATCATCGTCGCGTGAAATCGTGCAAATTCATGAATGCGCGATCCGCCGCGCCCGATCGAGGCCCGCCGTCGAATATTGGCGGCGGCTGTTAACCATGCATCAAGGTTAATAGACGATTTTCTCTTCAGAGGGTTTCTGTTGCGTTCTGGAGAGTTTCTGTGCATCGACGTCTACCGACGCTGCAGATGGTTGTTGCCAATCTGAAAAAGCGTTCGTTCCTGCCTCCCCTTGTTGTCGGATTGGGTATCTGGGTCGGATTTCCGACCACGGTGGCCTATCAGGACATGCGCAGCCTGGTGTCCGGTGTCGAAACATCGCAGACGCGCTGGAATGCCTTCGTGCAGACCTCTGTCGCTGGTTCGGTGCACGCGGCCGAAATGCCGTTCGCCGATACAAACATGCCCACGGGCTCCATCTCCGGCTCGGGCGTCAACGCTCCCGGCATCGGCTCCGTTGCCTTCAAGAGCAAGGGTGCCGCAGCCAACGACGTGCCGGACGAAGAGCGCATCAATCGCAGCGAGAAGAAAGGGCGCATCGTCAATGTCACGCCGGTCGCCCCGCCCAAGGCGTTCAATGCCGGCTCGGTGCTGGATCGCACCAGTTCTCTCATTCTCCCGCAATTCGATGCCGGCCTCAAGCAGGCCTTCGTCAAATCGACGATCAAGGGCAAGGAGATCCAGATCGCGACCGCCTTCTACGTCAAGGAAGACAAGAAGGTGGCGCCGGGCGTTCCCGCCATGCTCGCCGATCTCGTCAACAACGACACGCCCGACATTCTGGCTACGGCCTATGCCCCCGCCGAGCCCGACTACGCCAAGTCCTCTCCTTTCGAGAGCCTGCTCAAGGATGAAACGCCGAATGACGGCCGCTTCATTCCGCCGGTATCGGAGGGGGACCACAATTGGATGAGCAAGCCGCTGCCGGCGAGCGTATTCTCCAAGCCCGAGCAGAAGTGCCTGGCCACGGCCATTTATTTCGAAGCGCGCGGCGAAAGCCTGAAAGGGCAGGCGGCTGTCGCCCAGGTCATCCTGAACCGCGTCCGCAACCCCGCCTATCCCAGCACGATCTGCGGCGTCGTCTACCAGAACGACAACTGGCTCAACCGCTGCCAGTTCTCCTTCGCCTGCGACGGCAGGAAGAAGGTCGTGACCAGCCGCGAGCACTACAAGATCGCCGAAGATATCGCCATGGCGGTCACGGCCGGAAAGATCTTCATTCCCGAGGTTGCCTCCTCCACGCATTATTACGCGGAATATGTGAGCCCGCGCTGGGCGCGGACGATGGAGAAGATGAAGAAAATCGGTCTTCATATTTTCTACCGCACCTATGGCGGCGGCTGGAGCTGATTGTCGTAAGCCAGCCTCCTGTCTGCGGCCTGAGCCGGGTAGCCTGCGGAGGGGATTCCCCGCGGATTCGCGCGCCATGATGCGCGATATATGTCGGGCAGGTTGTCGCACTTTTTTAAGCTATTGATTTTCCTTCGTAAAATACATGGTTTGACCACCCACTCCGTGGCTTGACGGGGATGGCCCCGCTAACTATGTTGCCGGCGACTTTGAAGCGGATGGACGGTGCTGTTCTATCCAGGCAGGGGGTTGCGGTGGCCAACAAGAAAAGGCCAGACGAAACCGGAAAAACCGGGCCTGGAGATCAAGACAAGCTGGACTTCCGCGACGACGACCTGGAGCGCCGCCGGCGTCAGCTTGAAGCATCTCTTGCGACAAGAAGACCGGATGGAAGCGCCAGTCGAGAGGGTGCTAAGTCGAGCGGTATTGCCGGCTATGGTCAGGCCTTGAAGCTGTCCAGCGAATTCATCGCGGGAATAGCGGTTGGTGTCGGGCTCGGCTGGGTGATCGACCGAGTGGCGGGGACTTCGCCATGGGGATTGATCATTTTCCTGCTCCTGGGATTTGGCGCTGGGGTTCTCAATGTCCTGCGTTCCGCGGGCGTCGTTGCAGATACGGGTCCGAGGGTGCCGAAGAAAGGCCCTGAGGATCGAGATAATACGTAATCGCGCCTGCGGGCGCTTCATGCCGAGGGGGTCCAGGTGGCCAACGATCCGATCCATCAGTTTCACATCACGAAATGGATTCCGATCGAAATCGGCGGTCTCGATTTCTCCTTCACCAATTCGTCCGCCTTCATGGTTGCGACCGTCGCAGCCGCCGGCCTTTTCCTGTTCCTGACGACCTCGAGCCGCGGCCTGATCCCCGGCCGGCTTCAGTCGATCTCGGAAATGTCCTATGAATTCGTGGCATCCATGCTGCGAGATGCGGCGGGCTCGCAGGGGATGAAGTTCTTCCCGATGGTGTTTTCGCTGTTCATGTTCGTGCTCGTCGCGAACCTGCTCGGGCTTTTCCCGTATTTCTTCACCATCACCAGCCACATCATCGTCACCTTCATGCTGGCGCTGCTGGTGATCGGAACCGTCGTCGTCTACGGCATCATGAAGCACGGTTTCGGCTTCTTTAAACTCTTCGTTCCGCAGGGCGTGCCGGGCATTCTCGTGCCGCTCGTGGTGCTCATCGAGGTTATCTCGTTCCTGTCGCGGCCGATCAGCCTTTCTGTTCGTCTGTTCGCCAACATGCTGGCCGGACATATCACGCTCAAGGTTTTCGCTGGCTTCGTCGCCTCGCTGAGCACGCTTGGCGCGGTCGGCGTCGCCGGCTCGATCCTGCCGCTCGCCATGACGGTTGCGATCACCGCCCTCGAATTTCTCGTGGCCTTCCTGCAGGCCTATGTCTTTGCGGTGCTGACCTGCATGTACCTCAACGATGCTCTGCACCCGAGCCACTAGGAAACTGTCGCCGGCGGGTTCCTTCCGCCAAACGAAAGCATTGACTGAATTACGATCCACAAGGAGTTGGACATGGAAGTAGACGCAGCAAAGGCAATCGGCGCGGGCATCGCCTGCCTCGGCATGGGTGGCGCAGGCATTGGCCTCGGCACGATTTTCGGCAACTATCTGGCGGGCGCACTGCGCAATCCGTCGGCTGCCGACGGTCAGTTCGGCCGCCTGATTTTCGGCTTCGCCGTGACCGAAGCTCTGGGCATCTTCTCGCTCCTCGTCGCTCTTCTGCTCCTCTTCACATAAGAGTTGCGAAAGCGATGATACTGCCGGCCGCGCAGTGCGGCCGGTTTGTCTGGACAGGGGAAGCAGATGTTTGTGACACCGGGATACGCGCAGGAAGCTGCCCCCGCTGAAGGTGAAACCCACACCGAAACCGGTGCGGGCCATGAAGCTGGCGGCAAGCCGTCGTTTCCGCCATTCGATTCTTCGACCTTCGCGTCGCAGATCCTGTGGCTGGCCATCACGTTCGGCCTGTTTTACCTGTTTTTGAAAAAGGTCGTCCTGCCACGCATCGGCGGCATTCTGGAAGTCCGTCGCGATCGCATCGCGCAGGATCTCGATCAGGCTGCCTTGATGAAAAGCGAGGCGGATGCGGCAGTTGCTGCCTACGAGCAGGAACTTGCCGAAGCCAAGGCCAAGGCGAATACCATCGGCCAGCAGGCGCGCGACAGTGCCAAGGCCGACGCCGACGTCGAACGCAAGAAGGTTGAAGCAGCGCTCGAGCAGAAGCTCGGTGAGGCAGAAGCTCACATTGCCTCGATCAAGACTTCAGCGATGAAGGAAGTCGGCACGATCGCCGAGGACACGGCCGCTGCCATCGTACAGGAACTGATCGGCGGCAAGGCCGACAAGGCTGCCGTCGCTGCCGCCGTGAAAGCGGTTCGGGAGTAGGAGAGGGCCATGGACGCAACATTTTGGGCAACAGTAGCCCTCGTTATCTTCCTCGCCGTCGTCTTCTACCTGAAGGTGCCTGGCGTGATCGGCAAGTCGTTGGATGAGCGCGCCAAGCGCATCAGCGACGAACTCGAAGAAGCCCGCCGGCTGCGCGAGGAATCCCAGCAGCTTCTCGCCGAATTCCAGCGCAAGCGGAAGGAAGCCGAGAAGGAAGCTGCCGAAATCGTCGAGGCCGCCAAGCGCGAAGCCGAACTTCTTGTCGCAGAAGCGCAGAAGAAGACCGAAGACTACGTTACCCGCCGCACCGCTCTTGCCGAGCAGAAGATCGGCCAGGCTGAACGTGACGCCGTCAATGAAGTGCGCTCGAGCGCGGTAGATCTGGCGGTCGAAGCAGCGCGGGCGTTGCTCGCCGGCAGGGTAGATACAAAGGCCGACGGCGACATCTTCAAGGCGTCGCTGCAGGAAGTTAAGTCTAAGCTCAACTGAGTTTTTGCTTCTGGCTCTTGCCGGAAATTCAAAGATCAAAAAAGCCGCTGGAAATTCCGGCGGCTTTTTTCTTGTGCGGTGCAGGGGCCATCAGAGCGCGAGTTCGTCGTCGTTGGCAGCGCCAGCCTGCAGCTCTTCAGCAAGCCGGAATGGCGCAAACGAGACGCGGTGCCAGCGCGCAACCGCGCCGTGGATGTCGATAGCCGCGCGATGGCGCGCAGTCGCGTAGCCCATATGGATTTCGAAGCCGTAGCGTGTGTCGGTCTGGCCGCAGCCGGTCATCATGCGGTCACGCATGACCTTGGCGACGATCGAAGCCGCAGCGATCGACTGCGAGCGCTGGTCGCCCTTGACCAGCGCTTCGCAATCGCAGGGCAGGCCGGGCGGCACGTCGCGGCCATCGGCAAGCGCCAGTTTCGGCGCCAGCGGCAGGCCGCACAAGGAACGCCGCATGGCTTCCAGGCTGGCCTTGCGAATGTCGCTGCGGTCGATGCCTTCAGCGCAGACCGACGCCATCGAGACGCCGAGAGCGGTGGCAAGGATTTCCGAAAACAGCTCCTCGCGCTGTATGCCGGTGAGCCGCTTGGAATCGTCGAGCCCTGCCGGGATGCGCTGCGGGTCGAGCACGACGGCTGCCGCGACCACCGGCCCGGCGAGCGGGCCGCGGCCGGCCTCGTCCATTCCTGCGACCGGCCACTGACCGCGCGCGATCGCTCGCGTCTCGACGGAAAAGTCGGGTCGTTCGAGGATTTCGAAGAGGGGCGGAGAATCGGAGCGTGCGCGAGCCATGGTGCGGCGATGGTCGCATCGGCCCCGATTCTCCGCAAGTCCTTCCGAGCCGAGCCGAGGGGCGGGGGCAGGGAAGGTACCGTCGGCAGTCGGGGAAAAGCCGACGGGATTTTCGGTTTATCGATATTCGGGTGATGCCGGCCTGCAAGTGATGGCTTTCTGCGCTTCCGGTGCTCACGTACCCAAATGTACGCTCCGCTCCGGTTCTCAAAAACCATCACTTTCGACTCGGCCTGACCCGAATCTCAACAAACCAAAGGCTAAAGCAGCATCAGCTGTTCGTTCTTCTTTTCGACGCCGACGAACAGGTCGGTGCGCAGCTGCTTTCTCTCGACATTGAGCCCGAGCTTGCGCGCGGTGATTTCGAAGCGGCGGCCGATCTGCCAAGCATAGGGGCCAGTGCCCTTCATGCGCTTGCCCCATTCGGCATCGTAATCCTTGCCGTCGCGCATCGAGCGTATCAGCGACATGACGTGCCGGTAGCGGTCGGGATAGTGGCGCAGCAGCCAATCCTTGAAGATCGGGCTGACCTCCAGCGGCAGGCGCAGGATGACATAGCCTGCCTCGCGCGCGCCGGCGGCACGAGCCGAGTCCAGAATGCGCTCGATCTCCTGGTCGTTGAGACCGGGAATGATGGGCGCGGCCATCACGCCGACCGGAATGCCGGCATCGCTCAACTGGCGAATGGCCTCCAGGCGCTTGGTCGGCGTCGAAGCACGCGGCTCCATGGTGCGGGCAAGCATCCGGTCCAGTGTTGTCACCGACAATGCCACCTTGGCCAACCCACGCTCGGCCATGCGCGACAGGATATCGATGTCGCGCGTGACCAGCGCCGACTTGGTGACGATCCCGACCGGGTGGTTGCGCGCCTCCAGGACCTCCAGGATTTCGCGCATGATGCGCCACTGCTTTTCGATCGGCTGGTAGGGGTCGGTGTTGGTGCCGATGGCGATCGTGCGGGCCTGATAGCCTTCCTTGGAAAGCTCCTTGTCCAGCAGCTTTGCCGCATCCGGCTTGGCGAACAGCTTGGATTCGAAATCGAGCCCCGGCGACATGCCCATGTAGCTGTGGGTCGGCCGGGCGAAGCAATAGACACAGCCATGCTCGCAGCCGCGATAGGGATTGATCGAACGGTCGAAGGAAATGTCAGGCGAGGTGTTGCGGGTGATGATGGTGCGCGGCTTTTCGGTCTGCACCTCCGTCTTGAAGGGCGGCAGTTCCTCAAAACTGTTCCAGCCATCGTCGAAGACGTGACGCGTCACCGGCTCGAACCGGCCGGTCGGATTGATGCCGGCAGCGCGGCCACGACGGCGTTCGTCGTGAATTCGGATGCCGCTTTCCTCGATCATCGCATTGGCCATCGCGGAACCTCCGTTCCTGAAAGCCGCAACATCTGCGCGTGCAATCGGTTCCATTCCGCTGTTCTCCAACCGGGTTTTGCGGGGGCGCGAATCGCGCCGTTCATGAAACTATTCCTATTTTGAAAATGAGAACAAAGCAAGAACTTTGTGAATTAGGTCCCTTTCCTTCTCCCCTTGTGGGAGAAGGTGGATTGGCGCGCAGCGCCAAGACGGATGAGGGGTGTTGGAAGAAATTCCGGCGTCCACACTCCGTCCAACACCCCTCATCCGACCTCCGCTTCGGGTTGGCCACCTTCTCCCACAAGGGGAGAAGGAGAGGCGCGCTTCATCATCGCCACGCCTGCTTTCGCATCTGGCCATTGTCAAAGAGCCGGGAAGCGGGGCGCATGGCCGTGCCTTCCTAGTGTAAAATACGTGGCGCAGCTTCTGCACCCCGCTCGGTGCTTGTCCCGAAGTCGGCCGGTCACAACGCCCGCTCCATGTACATTCCATGGACAAGACGCCGCGGGTTCTCCGCATCCTGCGCGATCTGCCCTTGATCTTTCCGCCACAGGCTTTCACCTGAAGCTTCCAGCCAGAGCATGCGGCCGCAGGACGCCGGCCTGTGTCGGGCCCTCGGGGCCCTGGCTACCACACCAGGGCGGGAGGTCACCGCCGCTCTCCCCGATCCCGGTTCCAGAACCCGGTCCCGCAAGAGCGATGTGGGGATTATGCAGGCGGTTTTTTGGGGTGTGGATAGATTGGGCGTGAAAAAATGTGTGGGGTGAGGGAAAACAGTGGGTTGGGTCGAAATCGAGTGAGAATCTTTCCCCACTTTCAGCGTTAGAAGTTCTGCACCGCGGCAGCCGTCACAGATGTTCCGGCATGGATCCCGGGTCTGCGCATCCGCTTCGCGTATGTTCCGCCCGGGATGACGAACTGCATGTTCCGTCTTCGCTCATCGTCAACGCAGGCGCGTGCCACACAGATTCAGCCCGCTGAACCCTAACCGGCTAATTACGAAGTGGCGCTCGGTAAAAGTTTAGGCTACGCGAATATTATGCTGTCGGTTGTAATCGAAACCCGGAACAACGAGGAAGCGCTGGCCCGCACGCTGGCGTCGCTGGTTGGTGCTGCTGTTGAGGGCACGGTGCGCGAGGTTATCGTGTGCGATCTCGGCTCGTCGGATCAGACGCATAAGGTCGCCGATCAGGCCGGCTGTCACTACATCACCGGCGGCATAGGTGCCGGCGTGGCGCAGGCCAAGAGCGACTGGCTGCTGCTGCTGGAACCCGGGGCGCGGTTGGTGGATGGCTGGACCGAGGCCGTGCAGGACCACATGGAGATGATGGCCATGCCTGCCCGCTTTTCCCGCTCGCGGCTGGACAGGCAGCCCTTCTTCTCGCGCGTGCTGACCTCGAGAACAGCACTGAGCGAGGGGCTGGTCATCAGGAAGTCGCAGGCGCTTCCCCTGTCGCGCTATGCGGCAGACGCCGAAGCGGTTGCGCGCGGACTGGCGACGAAGCGGATTTCGGCCGAAATTCGTGTGGCGCCGCTGCGCAAATAACCCATAGCAGAGCGGCCAAGATCAGGCCGTCTTGTCGCCGCGCTTGAGATGCTCGTCGAGCCGCGGCATGATTTCCACGAAATTGCAGGGCATGTGACGGTAGTCGAGCTGCGCCTTAATGATGCCGTCCCAGGCGTCCTTGCAGGCGCCGGGCGAGCCGGGCAGGACGAAGACGAAGGTGGCGTTGACGACGCCGCCGGTCGCCCGCGACTGGATCGTCGAGGTGCCGATCTTGTCGTAGGAAATGCGGTGGAAGACCTCGGAAAAGCCATCCATGCGCTTTTCGAAGATGGGTTCCAGCGCTTCGGGCGTCACGTCGCGGCCGGTGAAGCCGGTGCCCCCGGTGGTGATGACGACGTCGATGGCGTCGTTGCGCGACCATTCCAGAACCTGCGCGCGTATCTTGTCCTTGTCGTCGGTGACGATGTCACGTGCGGCAAGCATGTGGCCGGCCTCGGTGATGCGGTCGGCAAGCGTCTGGCCGGATTTGTCATCGGCCAGCGTGCGCGTGTCGGAGACGGTCAGCACTGCGATGCGGACGGGGATGAAGGGGCGCGTTTCGTTTGCCATTGGCTATCTCATGCTCGAGGTCGCGACCGAGAACCAGCCGGGCTTGGCCTGTTCGATCGCATTTGCAGCGTTTGCGGCAGCACCCGTGGTTTCGAAGACACCGAAACAGGTGGCGCCCGAACCTGACATGCGGACGAAGGCTGCACCCGTGCTGCGCAGCGCGTCGAGCGCCTCGGTGATGGCCGGGGCAAGCGCCTTTGCCGGCGTTTCGAGATCGTTGCGCGTGGCGCGCAGCCATTCGATCACATGCGCCGGCTCCGGGTCGGCGGGCGGCGGTGAAAAGGAAGGGTTCTCGCGGCTTTCGAGCGCGCGAAATACGTCCGGCGTCGCGACGCCGATGCCGGGATTGACCAGCACCAGCGGCAGGGCCGGGTAATTTTCCAGCGGATCGACGATCTCGCCGATGCCGCGTGCCAAAAGCGGGCGGGCGAGCAGGCACATCGGCACGTCGGCGCCGAGCCGCAGGGCCAGAACCGACAGGTCGGCATCGATGTTCCAGTGACGCGCCAGCGCGCGCAGGGCCGCTGCCGCATCGCTGGAGCCGCCACCTATGCCCGAGGCGATGGGAAGGTTCTTTTCCAGCGTGATGGCGACGGGCGCGGCGGCAGCGTCGGGATAGGCCTCGCGCAGGGCATCGCGGGCGCGGATTACGAGATTGCCGCCATCCAGCGGCACCTGGGCGGCGAAATGGCCCATGACGACGAAGCTGTCTTCTTCGGCGGCGGCAACGGTGATGTGGTCGCCGAATTCGGTGAAGACGACGAGGCTTTCGAGCAGATGAAAACCGTCAGCGCGCTGCCCGGTGACGTGGAGCGCGAGGTTGATTTTCGCCGGCGCGTGTTCGGCGGACGACACGAAGCCGGAATCCATGATGCTCTGAGGTACCCTGATCAGTCCTTGGCCAGACGGTATTCGCCGGTCTTGGGATCCTTGACCAGCGTGCCGATCGTGCCGTTGGCAGACTGGCGCTCGGCGCGGCGGACTTTCGCCGTCACGCGCTCGGCTTCCTTGACGAAGGAGCGATAGCCGTAATAGGCGGCCAGGCCGACGAGGGCGAAAAAGATAATCTGTGGCATCTGTCCTTGTCCTCCTGGAGGTTCGGGCTGCCGGTCAGGGAGAGCCCATCATAGGCACAATGGTACGGCTTTTCAAAGTCCAAAGCGGGACCAGAGCGCGCGCTCTTCCGCCGCATCGATTAGGCCACCGGCCGCGGCACCCGCAATGTCGGGCGCCGAGAAGCCAGAAGCTGAGCCGAGAATGCCAAGCCGGCGGCCGAAAAAGCCGCGCGGCGGCGTGATCAGCTGCAGCCGCGTCTTGGGGCCGAAGCGCTGCTTCAGCACGGTGCGCATGTCGCCCAACGCGTCGACCAGGCCGAGTTCGAGCCCCTTCTTGCCCGTCCAGAACAGGCCGGTGAACAGATCGGGATCGTCCTTGAGCTTCGAGCCGCGCCGTTCCTTGACCAGATCGATGAAGGTGTCATGCACTTCGAGCTGCAGCGCCTTGAGGCGCTCGATGTCTGCCTTGTTCTCCGGTTTGAACGGGTCGAGCACGGCCTTGTTTTTGCCGGCGGTGTAGACACGGCGTTCGACGCCGATCTTCTTCATCAACTCGGTGAAGCCGAAGGAGGCGGAGACCACGCCGATCGAGCCGACGATGGAGGAGGGATCGGCGATGATCTCGTCGCCGGCCACCGCGATCATGTAGCCGCCGGACGCCGCGACGTCCTCGACGAAGATCAGCACGCGTTTGTTCTTCTCATTGGCGAGATCGCGGATACGCTTGTAGATCAGCCGCGACTGCACCGGCGAGCCGCCGGGTGAATTGATGGAGATGGCGACGGCGGGCGCGTCGGTGAAGGCGAATGCCTTTTCGATCAGGCTGGCGGTCGAAGCCAGCGACAGGCTCGGCCGGAACTGGCCGCCGCCCGACATGATGGTTCCGTGAAGCCGGATGACCGGGATCGTGACTGCCTGCGAGCGCATCGATTTCGGCAGAAGGCGGCTGAGCAGTCGTCTCACTTATGTGTTTCTCCGGTCCTTGATGCTTCGCATGTAGGTATCTGAGCGCAAACCACAATCCCGCGCAGGCTGCTCAATCGCCGAAAAGTGAAGCGCGGCCGTTGCTGATCGCGTCCGCGTGTGGCGAAAGTGCGTTGCCGTCGTCATGAAGGATGAGCGGCGGCATGAGCGAAAGCGCACCGCGCGCGCCGAGCCGCGCCCTGAGCACAATGCGGATCGCGGGCTTGTCGGCGCGGGGGTGAACCGGCACGATCTCGGCCGAGCCGAAGCGGCCCTCGAGCGCTGCAAGGATCGGAGCCAGCGATTGCGGACGTGCGATCAAAGCCAGTCCGCCGCGCGGCCTGACCATGGCGGCCGCACTGCGCAGCCAGCTTTCGAAAAGCCCGTCCTCCATCACATGCGCCTGCTTTCGAAGGGCGTCAGGCGTCGCCCGGTCGCGCGCTTCGTTGAAAGGCGGGTTCATGATGACGAAATCGCAGGATTTGTCGGCAAGGCCGGCTTTCACGCGCGCCTTGCCGGTGAGCGCGACATCCGCGACGAGGACCGAGATGCGGTCGCGCAGGTGGGCGTTGCCTTCATGGGCGAGGGACTTTTGTGCGAAAGCCGCCATTCCGGGCGACTGCTCGATGAGGTTGATCGTCGCCTTGGGGCATCGCGCGGCAACGGCGAGACCGGCCGCACCAGCACCTGCGCCGAAATCGCAAAGCACGCCCTTGAAATCCGACGGCACGCAAGCCGCCAGCATCAGCGCATCCATGCCGGAGCGATGTCCGGCGCGCGGCTGCACCAGCCAGAAATTGCCGCGGTGGAAGGCGTCGATCGTATGGTCCGCGGGCTCGCGCTCGGATGTCATAGACGCCATCAGCCTTCGCGCATTTCCTTGGCGAAACCGGCGTCGGTCAGGAGACGCCTAGCCGCTATCGCATCGTCGTCAGACACCAGCACCCGTCGCGGCAGGATGCCGATCGAGCCGTCCAGAATGCTCATATTCTGATCGGCGACAAGGAATTCGATCTCCGCATCGCGCAGCAGCGATTCGATGAAGGATATGAGAACGATATCGTTGGTGCGGATGAGCTCGATCATGCGCTGAAACTCGCAGGTTGCCTGGGGGAAGTAAACGGGTGGGGGTATCTGTCTGTCGGTCCTTTTGCCCGACGCCGGTAGGATCGCCTTTTCCATGAGATCGAGCCTCGGGTGGCATTCTGAACCGACTCTGACGTCTTGTTCTTTTGAGGCATGGATTCCCGACACTCTCCGCTCGTTCCTCGCTCAAGAGGTCGAGAATGACGAATTGCATTTAGGCTTGTCGGTGATCTTCCAACGTTGGAGATTTGCGGTTGCGGCCTACGTTAAGTTCGTCATTCTCGACCTCGTGAGCGAGCGTCAGCGAGCGGAGAGTGTCGGGAATCCATGCCTGAACGTCGAAGCGCCGCATGTGGTTCAGAATACCTTCGGGCCAAAGTTTCCAGCCTCTCATGCCAAATTTACCGCCGCGCAAAATGCTCCTTAAGCCGCGCCACGTCCTCTCCCGACCAGCCCTGCACATCCGTCACCTCCATCCAGGCGTCGATGTAATGCTCCGGCGCGTAGACGTGGCCGTGGCCCATCGGTGTCGTCGTGGCGACGGCCATGTCGACCAGCAACTGCAGGAACGTCACGATCGGATACCAGCGCAGTTGCGGCGAAACATCGGGCCCGCGCGGCTCGGCCATCCAGGCGGGTGCCCGGTAGACGGATTGCGGGTCGAAGAAGGTGACGGAGTCACTGGCATATTGCAGATAAACGATGCGCATCGGCCCCCAATGCGCGCCGGGGATGGTCAGCGCGTTCTTCTGGTTGGTGAAGCGCACATAGGAGCCGTCGCGGAAGCGCGGCAGCCAGGCGGGTGAGCCAGCGTTGCGGTCGGCGGTGATCGAGCGCCAGATGCGGCTGGAGTAGGGTGGGCCGGCCCAAAGCGCGCCCTGGTAAGGATCGCCGAGCACCTCGAACAGTTCGCTGGATTGTTCCGAGTTCTTGGCGCCGAGGCTCAGGCCATAGAGATAGAGCTTTGGCCGCTTGTCCTTCGGCAGCGTCGTCCAGTAGCCGTAGACTTCGGAAAACAGCGCGCGCGAAGCCTCGCTGCCATAGCTCGGCTCGACCAGCAGCGACAGCCAGCTTGCGAGATAGGAATACTGGATCGCCACGCTGGCGATATCGCCGTCGTGCAGATATTCGACCGTGTCCATGGCGGCAGGGTCGATCCAGCCGGTGCCGGTCGGCGTGATGACGACGAGGACAGACCGGTCGAACCCGCCGACGCGTTTCAGTTCCGCAAGCGCCAGCTTGGCTCTTGCTTCGGGCGTATCAGCCGAACGCAATCCGGCATAGACGCGGATGGGGTCGAGCGCGTCGTGATTCAGGAAGGTCTGTAAGTCCTGTTGGGTAGGTCCGGCCGCAATGAAGTCGCGTCCTGCGCGCCCGAGTTCTTCCCAGCTGAGCAGCGAGGCGGCACTTCCCGTCTTGTTGGGATCAGTGGGCTGGATGGTGTCGTCTTCCACAAGCTCGTCGAGCTTCTGATAGGAGCCGTCGAGGACATGCAGCGCATATCTGAAGATGACGCCGTTGACGACCGTGCCGAACAGCACGGCGGCAATCGCAATGCCGATGACATAGGCGATACGCCGGGGGACGTAGCGCCGAAGCCTGCCCGCCAGAAACAGAAAGGTGAGCTGAAAGAGGCGCGCAAATGTGAGCAGCACGATGAAGGTCAGCAAGGCTATCGCGCCGACGCGCAGCGGGTGCGCGCTGTCCACCGGCTGCATGTCCATCAGCACCCGGATCGAGTTCTGCCAGCCCGAAGCACGCCACAGAAAGACGAGGGCGATTGCCGCGCAAATGACTGCGGCAGCAAGCTTGATGATGTGCGCGTTGCGCTCGCGAGGTTGTGGAAGTTCCAGATAGGTCCACAGCCACAGCCCGAACACGCCGATGCCGTAGCCCGCCGCGAAGGAGAATCCGGAGAGAATGCCCTGCATCAAAAAACTGCGCGGAATGAGCGAGGGTGTGAGCGATGCCGCGAAAAACAGCGTGCCGACCAGCAGGCCGACAGTCGAGAACGACAGCCAAAATCTGATTATCCAGCGCTGAATCACATCCATTGGTCTCTCTGCCTGGTTTGAAGGCCGCCAGCCCGGTCGCTGAAAAGTGAACGGACCCAACGGCTTCACGAGAAGAGCGTCTATTGCAGCAGAATTACCCGATGTCGCGCATACGGCAACAGTGAGTTGCGATTGCCGCGCCAATTCGCCTCTTGCCCAGCTAGGCCTTGCCGACCTAAATCATGCTCAGGGCTGAAGGCTCGTCTCTAAGGACGGAGAGTTTGTCGTGGGTGTCGTTCTCAACATCGATAACGGGAAGCGTGAAGGCGCTTCCATCAAGGAGCTGATCGACCTGACGGCGTCCGACATGGGGCGCGTCAACAAGCTGATCCTGTCCAAGGCCGGCTCCGATGTCGAGATGATTCCCGAGATCGCCAATCACCTCATCTCGTCCGGCGGCAAGCGCCTGCGCCCGATGGTGACGCTCGCTGCCGCCCAGATGTTCGGCTATTCGGGCGAGGGCCACGTCAAGCTCGCCACCAGCGTTGAGTTCATGCACACGGCAACGCTGCTGCACGACGACGTGGTCGATGAGAGCGGCATGCGGCGTGGCAAGAAGACAGCGCGCATGATCTGGGGCAACCAGGCCAGCGTGCTGGTTGGCGACTTCCTGCTCGGCCAGGCATTCCGGCTGATGGTCGAGGTCGGTTCGCTCGACGCGCTGGATATCCTCTCGACCGCCGCCTCGATCATCGCCGAAGGCGAGGTCATGCAGCTTGCGGCCGCCAAGAACCTCGAAACCACCGAGGACGAGCATTTCGCCGTCATCAAGGCCAAGACGGCAGCGCTGTTTTCGGCAGCCGCAGAAGTCGGCCCGGTCATTGCCGGCGCCTCGAAGCCCGAGCGTGCGGCGCTGCGCTCCTACGGCATGAATCTCGGCCTCGCCTTCCAGCTCATCGACGATGCGCTGGACTATGGTGGCAATTCCAAAGACCTCGGCAAGAATGTCGGCGACGATTTCCGCGAAGGCAAGGTGACGCTGCCGGTGATCCTGAGCTACCGCCGCGGCACCGCTGCCGAGCGCGAATTCTGGAAGCGCTCGATCGAGGAAAACAATGCCGACGACGCCGCTTTCGAAAAAGCGGTCGGCCTGATGACGCGCCACGGCTCCATTGCCGACACGATCGGCCGTGCCCGCCATTTCGGCGAAATTGCGCGTGATGCGCTGGCGCCGCTGGAGGCGACGCCGCAGAAAGCAGCCCTTATCGATGTCATCGATTTCTGCATAAGCCGCGTCGTCTGAGGGCGGTTGCCCGCGCTTTGACCGGATTGTGAAACAGTAACGATTGAACCGCGACCGCAAAAAGGCCATGCTTTTGCGAACTATCGCTTGAGCGAGTCATGCTGTCACAGGGACGGCGCGGCGGGAAGGACGATAATGCGGCGTAAGAATGTGGGCTGGCTTGCAGGTGTTTCGGCACTGGCGGGTCTTATGGTGGTCGGCCAGCCGGCTTTGGCGAAGCAGTCCGAAGAGCCGGTGCAGATCAACTCGTTTTCCGGCGCTTACCTTGCCGCACGCGTGGCGGAAGTCGACAACGATCTCGACAGCGCAATCGCCTACTACAAGCGCGCGCTCGCCTTCGACACCGAGAACCAGCAGCTGCAGCAGAGCCTGATGCTGGCGCTGATTTCGCAGGGCCGTTTCGACGAATCGCTGCCCTATGCCGAAAAATTGAAGTCGGTACCGGATATCGAGCGCTTCTCGCGGCTCGCGCTGGCGGTCGATGCCATCCGCAAGAAGGAATACCGCTCGGCCGAGACCTTCCTGAAGCTTGCGCAGGAATCCGATCTCGACAAGCTGATTTCCGGCGTCATGACAGCCTGGGCCAAGGCCGGTGCTGGCGATGCCAAGGACGCGCTCGCCTATCTCGAAAAGCTGCAGGGGCCCGAATGGTTCACGCTGTTCACGACCTATCATCGCGCGCTGATCGCCGAGGCTGCGGGCAATGCCAAGGAAGCCGACAAGATCTATAGCGAGACTATCGACAATGTCGCCGCCGGCGGTGCCGCGCCCGAGACATGGCTGCGCGCGGCCGAAGCCTATGCCGGCTTCCTCGCCGGTCGCGGCGAGAAGGACAAGGCGCTGGCTGTGCTCGACAAGGCCGACGAATTCGCCACCGGCCGCCTGCCGCTGATGGCGCTGCGCGAGAAGATCAACAAGGGCGAGAAGATCACGCCGCTGGTCGCAGGACCCGCCGACGGCGCGAGCGAAATCCTGCTCGATCTGGCGAGCGCTTTGAACCGCGGCGGCGGCGAGCCCTTCGTGCGGCTCTATCTGCAATATGCGCTGGCGCTGAAGCACGACAGCGACGCCGTGCTGCTGCAGCTTGCAGCCGTTGCCGAGCAGCAGGAGAACGCCGAGGAGGCGATCGAGCTCTATCGCCGCGTGCCGGCCGATTCCTCGCTCAAGCGCGCCGCCGAATTGCAGCTCGGCCTGAACCTTGCCGACCTCAAGCGCCATGACGAGGCGATCACCCATCTCAAGGCGCTGCTCGACGAGAGCCCCGACGACATGCGCGCCTATCTGGCGCTCGGCGGCGTCTATTCCTCCAAGGAGGATTACCGTTCCGCTGCCGACATCTACGACAAGGCCGTCGAGCGGCTGAAGACGCCGGACGCCAGCAACTGGAACATCTACTACCAGCGCGGCATCGCCTATGAGCGGCTGAAGGAATGGCCGAAGGCCGAACCGAATTTCCGCGAAGCGCTGAAGCTGATGCCGAACCAGCCGCAGGTTCTGAACTATCTGGGTTATTCCTGGGTCGACATGAATATGAACCTGGATGAAGGCCTCGACATGATCCGCAAGGCGGTCGACCTTCGTCCGAGCGACGGCTACATCGTCGATTCGCTTGGCTGGGCCTATTATCGCCTCAACCGCTTCGACGAAGCGGTGACCGAGCTTGAGCGCGCGGTGTCGCTGAAGCCCGATGATCCCGTGCTGAACGACCATCTCGGCGACGCCTATTGGCGCGTCGGCCGCAAGCTGGAAGCCACCTTCCAGTGGAGCCATGCCCGCGACATGAAGCCGGAGCCGGATGTGCTGGCGACCGTGCTGAAGAAGCTTAGCGAGGGCCTGCCGCCGCTGGAAGGCAAGACCGCGGCAGAAGCACCGCCTGTCACGCCTTCGGTGCCCGAGGTCGCGCCTGCTCCCGCACCCGATGCGGAGAAGAAGAGCGACACACCTGCTGCCACGCCGCAATCCTCCCCGGTCGAGAAGATTTCCGCGACGCCGGCCGCCTACAAGGTGCAGCGCGGGCAGTCGCTGTGGTCGATCGCCAACGAGGTGCTCGGCAATGGCGGTCGCTATCAGGAGATTCTCAACCTCAACCCGCAGCTTCGCGGCGATCCCGGACGCATCGTTCCCGGCCAGCAATTGATCCTGCCGGTTCAGCCGAACTGAAACTTGACGCTTCCGGCAGGCCGGAATAGGACGGGCCGTCTTTTGGCCCCGATGTTCTGAGGCTTATCCCGTGACCGCCAGTCTGCCTGCCCATATGCACCCCAGCCGCTCGTTCCAGGGGCTGATCCTGACGCTGCACAATTACTGGGCCGAATACGGTTGCGTCGTGCTGCAGCCCTACGACATGGAAGTCGGCGCCGGTACCTTCCACCCGGCCACTACACTGCGCGCGCTGGGGCCGAAGAAGTGGAATGCCGCCTATGTCCAGCCGTCGCGCCGCCCCAAGGACGGGCGCTATGGCGAGAACCCGAACCGGCTCCAGCATTACTACCAGTATCAGGTCATCCTGAAGCCGAACCCATCGAACCTGCAGGAGCTTTATCTCGGCTCGCTGGCAGCGATCGGCATCGACCCGCTGCTGCATGACATCCGCTTCGTCGAGGACGACTGGGAAAGCCCGACGCTGGGCGCCTGGGGCCTTGGCTGGGAATGCTGGTGTGACGGCATGGAAGTGTCGCAGTTCACCTATTTCCAGCAGGTCTGCGGCATCGAATGCGCGCCGGTGGCCGGCGAGCTGACCTACGGCCTGGAGCGGCTGGCCATGTATGTGCAGGGCGTCGACAATGTCTACGACCTGAACTTCAACGGCCGCGAGGGCGACGAGAAGGTCACCTATGGCGAGGTCTTCCTGCAGGCCGAGCAGGAATATTCGCGCTTCAATTTCGAACACGCCAACACGGCGGTGCTGCTGCGCCATTTCGAGGACGCGGAAGCCGAGTGCAAGGCGCTGCTGGACGCCGGCGCGCCGTCCTCCAAGGACAACCAGCCGCTGCACAAGATGGTGTTTCCCGCCTACGACCAGTGCATCAAGGCCAGCCATGTCTTCAACCTGCTCGACGCGCGCGGCGTCATCTCGGTGACCGAGCGGCAGAGCTATATCCTGCGCGTGCGCAACCTTGCCAAGGCCTGCGGCGAAGCCTTCCTGCAGACAGACGCAGGCGGGTTCCAACTAAACGACAAGGCTGCATAAATGCCTGATTTGCTTCTAGAACTTCGCAGCGAAGAAATCCCCGCCCGCATGCAGCGCAAGGCTGCCGGCGACCTGAAGAAGATGGTGACGGACGGGCTGGTGGAAGCCGGCCTGACCTATGAGGCGGCGGTGGAATACTGGACGCCGCGCCGGCTGACGCTGGACATCCGTGGCCTCAACGCGCGCTCCAAGGACGTGCATGAGGAGAAGAAGGGCCCGAGCACCAAGGCACCGGAGCAGGCGATTGCCGGCTTCCTGCGCTCGGCCGGCCTGACCGACATCAGCCAGGCCCATATCCATTCCGACCCGAAGAAGGGCGACTTCTATGTTGCCCATATTTCCAAGCCGGGCAGGGCGGCGGAAGAGATCATCGCCGAGCTGATCCCGGGGATCATCCGCACCTTCCCGTGGCCGAAATCGATGCGCTGGGGCAAGGCCTCGGCCAAGCCGGGCAGCCTGCGCTGGGTGCGCCCGCTGCAATCCATCGTCTGCACCTTCGGCCCGGAAACGGAAGAGCCGGTGGTTGTCGATTTCGAGATCGACGGCATCCGCGCCGGCAACGTCACCTATGGCCACCGCTTCCACGCGCCGGGCGCCATCACCGTGCGCCGTTTCGAGGACTACATCGCCAAGCTGGAAGCGGCCAAGGTCGTGCTCGATGCCGACCGCCGCAAGCAGATCATCCTGGCGGATGCCAGGAACCTCGCCTTCGCCAACGGGCTTGAGCTGGTCGAGGACGATCTGCTGCTGGAGGAAGTGTCCGGCCTCGTCGAATGGCCGGTGGTGCTGATGGGCGAGTTCGAGCAGGATTTCCTTGCCATTCCGGCCGAGGTCATCCGCCTGACGATCCGCGCCAACCAGAAGTGTTTCGTGACGCGCGTGCAGGGCGAGACGGAAAAGCTCTCCAACCGTTTTATCCTTACCGCCAACATCGAGGCGAAGGACGGCGGCAAGGAAATCGCCCACGGCAACGGCAAGGTCGTGCGCGCGCGCCTGTCGGACGCGCTCTATTTCTGGACGACCGACCAGCACGATCTGCCCGACCTCGACCAGCTGACGGACTCTGGCGAGAAGTTCGGGCTCGATATGGCCAAGCCCCTCGACCAGCGCATGGCCCGGCTCGACCATCTCGGCGTGACTTTCCATGCCAAGCTCGGCACGCAGGGCGAGCGGGTGGAGCGCATCAGGCAATTGGCGCATGAGATTGCACCGATAGTTAGTGCTGATCCGGTCCTCGCTGGGCGCGCCGCCGTGCTCGCCAAGGCCGATCTGCAAACGGAAGTGGTCGGGGAGTTCCCGGAACTGCAGGGAGCGATGGGCCGCAAATATGCGTTGCTTCAGGGTGAGCATCCTTCGGTAGCTGCTGCCATCGAAGAGCACTACAAGCCGCAAGGCCCGTCCGACCGCGTGCCGACCGACCCGGTATCGGTTGCCGTAGCGCTGGCCGATAAGCTCGATACGCTGGTCGGGTTCTGGGCGATTGATGAGAAGCCGACGGGGAGTAAAGACCCTTATGCGCTGCGCAGGGCGGCGTTGGGGGTGGTGCGGACATTGATCGAGAATGGGGTGCGGTTGGGACTTGGGCCAATTTTCTCGTTCTGGGAAACTTCCCTTGCACCCGAGAATATTGAAGCGGCAACGCCACTGTCGAAGACAGATATGCGTCCGGTACGCAACGTTGACCTCCTCTCCTTCTTCCACGATCGCCTGAAAGTCTATCTCCGTGACCAAGGTGCGCGGCATGATCTGATTGATGCGGTGCTGGCAGGCGGTGGCGCAGGCCCCTCATCCCCTGCCGGACCTTCTCCCCGTAAAAACGGGGAGAAGGAGGATGGCCGCAACGCTGACGCCCCCCTCTCCCCGTCCTTACGGGGAGAGGGTAAGGGTGAGGGGCAATCTTCCAACGACGACCTCCTGCAAATCGTCCGCCGCGTCGAAGCGCTGGGCTCCTTCCTCGACACCGAGGACGGCAAGAACCTGCTGGCCGGCACCAAGCGCGGGGCCAACATTCTGGCGGCGGAGGAGAAGAAGGGCACGCGTGTTGCCGACGCCGTCGACCCCGCGCTGTTCTGCGAGGAGGCAGAGCACAAGCTGTTTGCTGCGGTGAATCACGCTGAGAGCCAAGCCGCGCAAGCGATTCAGAATGAAGACTTTTCTGCCGCCATGCTCGCACTTAGCGTGCTGCGTGAGCCGGTTGATTCATTCTTTGAAGGCGTTCTCGTGAATGATGAGGACGAGGCCGTGCGCGCCAACCGTTTGGCGCTGCTGTCGCGTATTCGCGCGGCGACCGACAAGGTCGCCGATTTCTCGAAGATCGCGGGCTGAGCCGGAGACCCGGCTCGGTCTTCGGCCTATTTCGCCGGGGCCATCGGAGCAAGCGGCGGACCTGACGGCTTCGCCGGCGTGTCAGCCGCGACCTGCGTCGGAGCCGGCGTGCTCACGCCGGTGCCACGGACGAACGTGTCGCCGGAAATGCCGCCGCGCATGACCATCGGCGCTTGCTGATGACGCGGCTTCGGCGCTGGCTCGGCCGGCGGGATCGCCGCGACCTTCGCGCCATCGACATTCGGCATCGCATCGCCAAGCGCGATCACCGAGGTGCTGATCTTTTCGCCTGCCTGCGCAGGCTTCGCCGGCACCGTTGCTGTGCCCTCCAGCACCATCGATGGTCCGAGCGGTACCGTCATCGCCTCGAGATGCTGGATCGAACCGGCCTGCGCCGTACCGGTCAGGAAGATGCCGCCGAGAAGAAAAACACTCTGAATACGCATAGCCCCACCCATGTTGCTATCTTGTCATAGCGGCTTGGCGTTGATGCCCGCTTGCGGCGAAGCGTGGCATTTTAGCGATCCGGCGAAATACCGGCGAGGCCCTTGCCGCTGCACGCCGTCCGCGATAGGCAGGCGCAGTCTTGAACGAGGTCGGTTGCGTGGCGGAAATCCTCGACGGTGAGCGGGCAATGGAACGGGCGCTGGCGCTGCTGGCGGCCGGCGATGTCGTCGCCATTCCCACCGAGACGGTCTACGGCCTTGCCGGCGACGCCACCAATGGCGAGGCGGTGGCGCGTATTTTCGAGGCCAAGGGCCGGCCGCGCTTCAACCCGCTGATCGCCCATGTCGCCTCGATGGAGATGGCCGAGGCCATCGCCGACTTCGACCCGCTGTCCCAAAAACTCGCTGAAAAATTCTGGCCGGGGCCGCTGACCATGGTGCTGTCGCACCGCGCGGCAAGCGGCATTCACCCGCTGGTAACGGCGGGCCTGGACACGATCGCGCTGCGCATGCCGAAGGGCCTTGGCGCACAACTCATCGGCAGGCTGGGCCGGCCGCTGGCAGCACCCAGCGCCAATACGTCGGGCAAGATCAGCGGCACGACGGCCGAGGCCGTGGCCGCCGATCTGGGCAGCAGGATAAAACTGGTGGTCGATGGCGGCGCGACGCCTGTCGGGCTGGAATCGACCATCGTCAAGGTCGAGGACGGCCGCTTGCGGCTGCTGCGGCCGGGCGGCGTTCCGGCCGAAGAGCTTGAGGCGGTGGCCGGTACGAAGCTTTTGCGCAACGCCAAGGCCGGCATCGAGGCGCCGGGCATGATGGCATCGCATTATGCGCCGGGCGCTGCCGTGCGGCTGAACGTTTCTAATGTCGAGCCGCATGAGGCGCTGCTGGCATTCGGGCCGAAGCGGGTGGCGGGTGCCGGAGGCGCGGCAGCCATGCTGAACCTTTCCGAGCGCGGCGACCTGCGCGAGGCGGCGAGCAACCTGTTCTCTCATCTTCAAGCGCTGGACCGCAGCGGCGCGAAAACCATCGCCGTCGAGCCGGTACCGCATCATGGTCTGGGCGAGGCGATCAACGACCGGCTGGCCCGGGCCGCAGCACCCCGCGACAACATCAGCATCGATTCATAAGTGACCGAGATGACTCACAATTCGACCGCTCTCGACCCCGCTCTGCTCGACCGCTTCGCGGCAATCGTCGGCGAACGCCATGCCGTGCGCGCCGGGGCCGATATCGAGCCCTATCTGATCGAACCCCGCGGGCTTTTTGCCGGCCTGTCGCCCTTGGTGCTGCGGCCGGGCAGCGTCGAGGAGGTGAGCGCGATCATGAAACTCGCTACCGAAACGGGAACGCCGATCGTGCCGCAGGGCGGCAATACCGGGCTGGTCGGCGGGCAGATGCCGGACCGTTCTGGCGGGCAGGTCGTGCTGTCGCTGTCGCGGCTCAACCGCATCCGCGAGATCGACGTGCTGTCGAACACGGTGACGGTCGAGGCCGGCGTCGTACTGGAGACGCTGCACGCGGCCGTCGACAAGGTCGACCGGCTCTACCCGCTGTCGCTCGGTTCTCAGGGGTCGTGCGAGATCGGCGGCAATCTGTCGTCCAATGCCGGCGGCACCGGCGTGCTGGCCTATGGCAATGCGCGCGAGCTTTGCCTCGGCGTCGAGGTCGTGCTGCCGACGGGCGAGGTGTTCGACGATCTGCGCAAGCTGAAGAAGGACAACACCGGCTACGATCTCAAGAACCTGTTCGTCGGTGCAGAGGGCACGCTGGGCGTCATCACCGCTGCGGTGCTGAAACTGTTTCCCAAGCCGAAGGGCAGGGAGGTTGCGTGGGTGGGCTTGTCCTCGCCCGAAGCAGCGCTCGACCTGTTCGGTCGCGCGATGGACCAGGCGGGCAGCGGCCTGACCGCGTTCGAGCTTATCTCCGAAATGGTGCTCGGCTTTGCGGTGGAGCACATTGCCGATACGCACCGGCCGTTGCAAAGCGAATGGCCGTGGCACGTGCTGATCGAGATTTCGTCGGGCCGTTCCGCCGAGGACGCAAGCGCGCTGATGGAGGAGGTGCTGACGGCTGGTTTCGAGGCCGGCATTGTCGGCGACGCCGTCATTGCTTCGAACTTGTCGCAGGCGGCTGCCTTCTGGCGGTTGCGCGAAAGCCTGTCGGATGCGCAGCGTCCGGAGGGCGCGTCGATCAAGCACGATATCTCGGTGCCGGTGGCCTCGGTTCCCGAGTTCATCGAGCGGGGTGCTGCGGCGGTGGCCTCGGTCAGCCCGCAGGCGCGCATCGCCTGCTTCGGCCATATGGGCGACGGCAATCTGCACTACAACATCTCGCAGCCGGCGGGTGCCGATGGCGAGGCATTCCTGAAACTCTATCGCCCGATGAACAAGGCGGTGCACGACATCGTGCGCGCGCTTAACGGCTCGATCTCGGCCGAGCACGGCATCGGCCAGCTCAAGCGCGACGAACTCATCGCCACCGCGCCGCCCGTCGGCATAGATTTGATGCGACGGGTGAAGGTGGCATTCGACCCTGCGGGGATCATGAACCCCGGCAAGGTGATCTGAGCCCCATTCACCACCTCTTCACACACCTTTACAACATCTTGTGGCCGGTGGGATTCCGATAACCATTCCATAGATCAGAAAAATTTAACCGACTTTCTTAAGCGCGGCGGTAAGAACCCCACGCTAGGCTTCTTCCCATAACGAGACCGGGAAAACCGGTTCGGAGAGACCGGAACACCGGCTCTCAGGAGTAACAGGAAGAAGGCATAATCAATGAGCACCGGACTGAAGCCAGTCTGGGCGGGACGCAACATGCGCCTCGACCCTTTCCGCTTGCCCCAGATGACCAGCTACGCCGCCCGCGACGACTATGGCGACGTCAGTTTCACCATCGACCAGCGCGGCGCGATCGTCCGGCGCATCCTTCAGCACAGCGGCCTGCCGGCAACCGTGGTGCTGCCCGCCAACGCCTTCCGCGGCGTGGCCGCCCGTGCGCTGGAGGACGAACAGTACAACGTCACGGTGACGCTCGAACTCCTGCACAACGACCCGATGCTGTCGGTGCCGCTGCTGGTGGCCGACAATCTGGAAGATGTCGCCGCCGACTGGCGCGCCTGGGCCGATGCCTATCGCCTGCCGATGCTGCTGATCGAGGCCGACGGTGTCGCCCGTACACTGGAGGAATCGCTGGGTGCCGCGATCAAGGTCGCGCCGCCGCGTGAACGCCGAAAGGGCCGCGCCACCCCGATGCGCCGCCCGCGTTTTCTCGCCCGCCGCAAGTCCGGCGATCTCGGCATGCGCCTGGTGATCGATGGCGAAGAGATTATCGCCCGGCAGTAGGAGATATCGGCGAGGGTTGAAGTTTCCCCTCTCCGTCGCGCTTCGCGCGCCACCTCTCCCCGCAAGCAGGGCGAGGAACCCAAGTTTTGCTAGGCAGCTGCATGTCAGGATTTAGGTTCCTCGCCCCATGAAATGGGGAGAGGTGGCTCGGCGAAGCCGAGACGGAGAGGGGTTCTTGCGCCGGGTGAACGAAGCAACGTCCCCGCGCTTGTCTGCCTGCCTAAGTCGCGACCTCAAACCAACGGTTTCAGCGCCACCCATGCCGCACCGCCGAGCAGGCCGAGGAAGATCAGCCAGCCGACAGTGCCGTTCGATTTGAACAGTTTCAGGCACTGATCCGGGTCATTGATGTCGAGGACCCGGATCTGGCGCGCCATATGCGCGCCGGCGGCGACGAGGCCGGCGAGTGCCGGCATCGGCGCTTCGGCGAAGGCGAAAGCCAGCGCAAAGCAACACAGCGCGCCGCTGTAGAGACCGATCAGCCATACCTTGGTGTTCTCGCCGAACAGGCGCGCTGTCGAGCGCACGCCGACCAGCGCGTCGTCCTCCCTGTCCTGATGGGCATAGATGGTGTCGTAGCCGATCACCCACAGGATCGAGCCGATATAGAGCATGATGGCAGGGCCATCGATGTCGGCGAACTCTGCCGCCCAGCCCATCAGCGCGCCCCAGGAAAAGGCAAGGCCGAGAAAGAGTTGCGGCCAGTCGGTGAATCGCTTCATGAAGGGGTAGATGACGACGATGCCGAGCGAGCACAGGCCGACGAGCACGACGAAATAGTTGAACTGCCACAGCACCAGGAAGCCGATGAGCGCCTGCAGCACGAGGAAGGTCCAGGCTTGGCGGCGGGTGACCTGGCCAGACGGTAGCGGGCGTGAGCGCGTGCGCTCGACCTTGGCGTCGATGTTCTCGTCGACGATATCGTTGAAAGTACAGCCCGCACCCCGCATGGCGATGGCGCCGGCGAGGAACAGGCCGAGATACCACGGGTCAGGCAGCAGCGACTTCAGCGAGTCGCCCGGCAGCCAGTAGGCGCTGGCGGCAAGTGCGGTCGACCACCAGCATGGCCAGAGCAGCAGTATCCAGCCGATAGGCCGGTCCCAGCGGGCGAGTTGCGCATAGGGCCATATCCACCGCGGCAGGACGCGGTAAACCCAGTGGCCGCTTGGCGCATCGGCAACACGGCCCTGCGCCTCTTTCGACTGAATATTTTCCATGCGTCTGACGTGACAGCAGCCGAAGCGGGCGTCAAGACGATGAATTGTCCTTGATAAGCTACGGTCAAGGTTGACCCGCGCGCCCTTGCGCCATACCGGAAAGCTCGCCGATTGGCATGAAGGCACGGAGCGACAGCATGAAGGTTCTTCTGATTGGTTCGGGTGGCCGCGAACACGCGCTGGCCTGGAAGATCGCGGCCTCGCCGATGCTGACGAAACTCTATGCCGCGCCCGGCAATCCCGGCATTGCGAAGGAGGCCGAACTCGTCGGCCTCGATGCGACCGACCATCAGGCAATCGCAGCCTTCTGCAAGGACAAGGCGATCGACCTCGTCGTCGTCGGGCCGGAAGCGCCGCTGGTCGCTGGCCTTGGCGACGATCTGCGCGCCGCCGGCATCCGCGTCTTCGGGCCGTCGAAAAATGCGGCGCAGCTCGAAGGATCGAAGGGCTTCACCAAGGATCTCTGCCGCAAATATGGCATCCCGACCGCAGCTTACGAGCGCTTTACCGAGGCCGGTCCGGCAAAAGCCTATGTCGAAAAGCTCGGCGCGCCGATCGTCATCAAGGCCGACGGGCTTGCCGCCGGCAAGGGCGTGACGGTGGCGATGACCAATGACGAAGCGTTCGAGGCCATCGATGCCTGTTTCGACGGCGCATTCGGCGGTGCTGGTGCCGAACTGGTCGTGGAAGAATTCCTGACCGGCGAGGAGGCGAGCTTCTTCTGCCTGTGCGACGGCAAGACGGCGCTGCCCTTCGGCACGGCGCAGGACCACAAGCGCGTCGGCGAGGGCGACACCGGACCCAACACCGGCGGCATGGGCGCCTATTCGCCGGCTCCGGTGATGACGCCCGAAATGATCGAGCGTACCATGCGCGAAATCATCGAGCCGACCATGCGCGGCATGGCCGAGATGGGCGCGCCATTCTCCGGCGTCCTGTTTGCCGGGTTGATGTTCACGGACAAGGGGCCGGAACTGATCGAATACAACACCCGCTTCGGCGATCCCGAATGCCAGGTGCTGATGATGCGGCTGAAGGACGACATTCTGGTCCTGCTCAATGCCGCTGCCGACGGCCAACTCGCGCATATGTCGGCGCGCTGGCGTGATGATGCTGCCTTGACTGTGGTGATGGCGGCAAACGGCTATCCGGCCACGCCAGAGAAAGGGTCCGTCATACGCGGGCTCGACAATCCTGCCGACGGCGTTGAAATCTTCCACGCCGGCACAGCTTCGCGCAACAGTGAGATCGTCGCCAATGGCGGGCGCGTGCTGAATGTTACCGCGATGGGCAAGACGGTGAGCGAGGCGCAGAAGAAAGCCTATGAAGCCGTGGACCGTATCGACTGGCCGCAAGGCTTCTGCCGGCGCGACATCGGCTGGCGCGCGGTGGAGCGGGAGGGGAAAAAATGACCCTCACCATCTATCACAATCCGGCCTGCGGCACCTCGCGCAACACGCTGGCGATGATCCGCGCTTCCGGCGAGGAACCGGTGATCGTCCAATATCTGAAGACGCCACCATCGCGGGAGCGGCTGGTGGAGCTGCTCGGGCTACTGAAGATGACGCCGCGCGAGCTTCTGCGGGAGAAGGGCACGCCCTTTGCCGAACTGGGCTTGAACGATCCCAAATGGAGCGATGATGAGCTGATCGATTTCATGATGGCGCATCCGATCCTGATCAACCGTCCGATCGTGGTGTCGCAGATGGGTGCGGTTCTGGCGCGGCCCTCGGAGAAGGTGCTGGAGGTTTTGGCGAAGCCCGTTGGCGGTTTTACCAAGGAAGACGGCGAGGTGGTGGCCGGTAAACAGGGTTAGAGGTGGGGTTCGGGACGGCTGCGTTCCTTCGCGCCCCCCTCTGGCCTGCCGGCCATCTCCCCCACAGGTGGGGAGATCAGCCTTCATCGTGACTTTCGCCAATCTTGAACGCTGCAGGATGGGCGAGGCGAGAGCCGCTGCTAATCTCCCCACCTGAGGGGGAGATGGCCGGCAGGCCAGAGGGGGGGGCAACGTAGGGCGAAACCTCAAAAGGAGTCGCACCCACTCAGGGCACTTCCGTCCTCGCCGGGATAGTCGCCGTCGTGATGGGATCAATCCCCGGCGTGTCGCTGAACGCCAATACAACCCTCTGCTTCAGCGACGCGAAATAAGCGGCCACTTTGCTGAAAAGGCCGGCCTCGATCTTAGCCAAGGCGATTGCCGGCTCTTCCACGACTTCCATGCCAAATCGGTCCGGATGCTGCTGGCCGCGCACCTGGAAGGCGTTTTCGAGTGCTGCGATCGCGCTGGCCGGCTGAACGGAAGCGTATGACAGCGTGACATTGCCGGCCAGTCCCGCTTCGCGGCCAATGGGCACAGGCACGCTGGCGATCATTTCCATTGGCACGTCGAGCAACCCGCCGAAGGGCCAGGCCCTGCGCAGGTCCTCCGCGTTCATCGGCGCGACATTGACGTCGATGTCGATCTCGGTTCCGGGCACGCGATAGGGGCAGCTGCGCGCGCTGCAATTGGCCTGCGCGGAGAATTGCCACAGCGCGTAGCTCTGCCAGTTGCCTTTCGGGAAATGCAGGCCGATTTCCGGCTTGTAGCGCGCATACCAGAGCGGCAGGCGCGACAGCAGCGGGTATTTATCGCGGTTATCGGCAATGTGCTGCGCGGTGGTGCCATTTGTGTATAGGATCGGAAAGCGGCCGGTGCGGCGCTGGATGTGGCGCACGAACTCCTCGGCATCCTCCAGCGACATCCACTTCGTCGGGTCGTTCTCCTCGATGTCGATGGCCATAAGGTCGTCGGCGTCGGGTGCTGCGAAATCGATGAAATTATTGGCCTGGTCGATCGGATTGCCGGGCCGGGCGAGGTGATAGGCGCCCCATTTCAGGCCGAGCGCCTTGGCCATGGATTTGCGGGTCTGGTAGAGCTCGCGCGCAACCGCATGGCGCTTCCACAGCGCCTTGCACAGCTTAACCTCGGTTTCGTTGCCGGAGCAGGTATAGGGCGGCGAAAGCCCGTCGGAGGCTTTGTTGATGAAGCCGACGATACGCTTGTCGGTGGCGAGTTTTTGCCAGTCGATGGCGTTGTACTCATAGGCATCGACCACCAGCGCGCGGTCGGAACTCTTCCACGGCTCGGAAAAATCCGCGGCCATGGCGGGTGCAAGGTGAAGAGCCATTGCCGCGCCGAGCGCCAGAAGCGCATTGCGGCGAAGACGATGGTCGAAAAGGCGCAAAGGACGGTTCCCGGGATTCAAGGGGGCATCCTGGGCCATCATGGTTAATGAAATATGTGGACGCGCTACATCTGCGTGAAATTTGACGTAAACGTCAAAAGAAACTAGCGGTGAGCACCCGCACCGCATAGGGTGCCGGGCGAGCGTCAAACGTGCCTGAGGAGGAGCAGCCAAACATGTACCGTGCACCTGTCGAGGAGATTTCCTTCACGCTGAAACACGTGGCCGGGCTGAAAGCCGGGCTGGACGAAGGCGCGTTTGGCGAGCTGAGCGAAGATCTGGTCGACGCGATCCTCGAGGAAGCCGGCCGCTTCGCCACCGACGAGGTTGCGCCGCTGCGCAAGGTCGGCGACGAAAAGGGCGCCGTGCTGAAGGATGCGGCGGTAACCACGCCGCCCGGTTGGAAAGAGCTCTACCGCCGCTGGATCGATGGCGGCTGGAACGCGCTGCAAGGCCCGGAGGAATATGGCGGGCAGGCGCTGCCGGCGATGCTCGGGGTTGCAGCGCTCGAAATGTGGAATTCCGGCTCCATGGCTTTTGCGATAGGCCCGACGCTGACCATGGGAGCGGTCGAGGCGATGGAAAAGCACGCCACCGAGGATCTGAAGAAAAAATATCTCGAAAAGCTCGTCTCCGGCGAGTGGATGGGCACGATGAACCTGACCGAGCCCCAGGCTGGTTCGGACCTGGCAGCGCTTCGCGCCCGTGCCGAGCGCGCCGGCGACGGCACCTACCGCATCTTCGGCCAGAAGATTTTCATCACCTATGGCGAGCATGATTTCACCGACAACATCGTGCATATGGTGCTGGCGCGGCTGCCTGATGCGCCAGCCGGCACGCGCGGCATCTCGCTGTTCCTGGTGCCGAAATTCTTCGTCAACGAGGATGGCTCGCTCGGTGGCCGCAATGATGTTTTCTGCTCGGGCCTCGAGGAAAAGCTCGGCATTCACGGCTCGCCGACCTGCACGATGATCTATGGCGATGGCTTCGTGAAGGGCAGTGAAGCGGGCGCGGTCGGCTGGCTCATCGGCGAGGAGAACAAGGGTCTCGCCTGCATGTTCACCATGATGAACAACGCCCGTCTTGCCGTCGGCATGCAGGGCGTGGCGGTAGCGGAAGCCGCGTTCCAGAAGGCGCTCGCCTATGCCAATGATCGCAGGCAGGGCAAGGCTTCGACCTATCAGGGCGAGGGCATGGCGCCGATCGTCCATCACCCTGACGTGCAGCGCAACCTGCTGACGATGAAGGCGCTGACGCAGATCGCGCGCGCCATCAGCTATTCCTGCGCCTACGCCACCGACAAGGTGCGGGCATCCGATGGAGAGGACAGGCAGCATTGGCAGGACCGCGCCAATCTGCTGACGCCCATCGCCAAGGCGTTCTCGACCGATGTCGGTGTCGATGTCGCCTCGCTCGGCGTGCAGATCCACGGCGGCATGGGCTTCATCGAGGAAACGGGCGCGGCAGCGCTTTACCGCGACGCCCGCATCGCGCCGATCTATGAAGGCACCAACGGCATCCAGGCGATCGACCTTGTGGTGCGCAAACTGCCGCAGGGCGGCGGCGAGCATGTCTTCGGCTATATTTCCGAATTGGCCGAGATCGTTAGCGAGCTGCGCACCTCCAACCTGCATGGCTTCGGCCAGACTGCCAATGCTATCGACAATGCTCTGGACGATCTTTCCAACGCAACGCGGCATTTGCAAAAGCTCGCAGCCGACGGGCGCGTTGACGAAGCGCTGGCCGGCGCTACGCCTTACCTGCGCCTGTTCGCGCTGGCCTCCGGTGGCGCCTATCTGGCGCGCGGCGCGCTGGCCGAGGAGAATGAAGCACGGCAAGCGCTTTGCCGCTTCTTCGCCGAAAATCTGCTCGGCGAAACGCGGGCGCTTAAGGATCGTGTCGTCGGCGGCGCGGCGAGCCTTTCGGCCGCGGCCAAGAGCCTGATTTCTGCCTGAAGCATCCCAACAAGGATTTGACCGTGACCGAGCATATTCTCATCGAACGGCGGGGCGCCGTGCAGATCATCCGGATGAACCGCCCGGACAAGAAGAACGCGCTGACCCGCGCCATGTATGCGGCCTTCTCCGCGGCACTCAGAGCGGCCGATGCCGATCCTGAAATCCGGGTGAATGTGGTGTTCGGAGTTCCCGGTGCGTTTTCGGCCGGCAACGACCTCGCCGATTTCATGGCGGTCGCCATGGGCGGCGACGGTGGTGGGGAAGTCTGGGATTTCCTGCTGGCGCTGGCTGAGTCGGAAAAGCCGCTTGTTTCGGGCGTCGATGGCATCGCGGTCGGCATCGGCACGACGCTCAATCTGCATTGCGACCTGACCTTCGCCACGCCACGCACGGTGTTCAAGACCCCGTTCGTCGATCTCGGCCTCGTGCCGGAAGCCGGCTCCAGCCTGCTTGCGCCGGCCGTGCTTGGCCGTCAGCAGGCTTTCGCGCTGCTGGGGCTGGGCGAAGGCTTTTCGGCCGAGCGTGCGCGCGATGCCGGGCTGATCTATGCGGTGGTCGAAGAAGACAGGCTGGAGGCCGAGACATTGACCGCCGCCGAGGCGATCGCCGCAAAGCCGCCGCAGGCGCTGAAAATCTCACGCGACCTGATGCGGGCACCACGTGGCGAACTGATCGCCCGGATCAAGCAGGAAGGCGAGCACTTCCGCGAGCGGCTGAAATCCGACGAGGCCAAGGCAGCGTTCGTCGCCTTCATGAGCCGGAAGAAGTAACCAGCCGAAACAAACAGCCCCGCCGAAGCGGGGCCATTTCTGCAACTGCCGAGGCTTATCGCATATAGGGCGATGCGCACTGCTGGCGCGGGCCGTAGTTCGGCTGGAAGGTGTTGTCCGCCGCGCGGTAGGAGCGATAGCGGTTGTATAGCACCAGCGCACATGGGCATTGCTTGCCGGCCGGTAGGCGGGCGCGGGGCGATAGGCCGGTCCCGGCTGGTTGGCGATCGCGCCGCCGATGATGGCGCCGGCTATGAAGGCTGCCGGCGGGAACCAGTAGCCATTGCGCTGACGCCAGCCGGGCCGGTGGTTACGGTAGCCGCGATGGCCGTTGTAGTAATAGTTGCCGCCGCGACGGTAGAAGCGGTCCGGTCCGTCACGGACCTGCTGAACGTCGGTGTTGCCCGATTCCAGCTTCGGCAGCGGCATGGTGACGGCACCCGCAGACGTCATCGTCGAAGCGACTGCAGTCAGTGCCATGGCGGCTGCGCATACTGTGGTCAGGATCTTTTTCATCGTTTCCTCATTCGGTTTGCCCAAGCCCATGCACGGCAATCTGGTGCTTGGACTATGAATGCCAACTGAATGAAATCATTAATTATTTGTAACGTTGGTGCCCTTGCCGACCGGCATCTGGGCACCGGAAAAATCGTTTGTGCCTAGCGCCGCCGTTTTCGCTGGTCTAGAAACACAATGACTGGAATCGACTGACTGCAGGACGTCGATGGCAACCACGCATCGCAAACTGACGACCATCTTCTCGGCGGACGTTCAGGGCTATTCGCGCCTCATGGAGGCGAACGAAGAGCAGACGCTTGCTACGCTGAAACAATATCGCGATGCCATGGTGCGGCTGATCGAGGCCCATGGCGGCCGCGTCATCAACACCTGGGGCGACGGGCTGATTGCCGAGTTCCCCAGCGTGGTGGAATCGGTGCGCGCGGCGATCGACGTCCAGAACGAGCTGGCAGGCCGCAATGCCAATCAGCCAAGCGAAGCCCGGATGGAATTCCGGATCGGCATCAACCTCGGCGACGTTATCGCTGATGGCGAGGACATCTACGGCGACGGCGTCAACATCGCCGCGCGACTTCAGACCTCGGCAGCGCCTGGCGGCATCGTGATCTCGAACACGGTGCACGATCAGGTCCGCAACAAGATGACGGTTGGCTTCGAGTTCCTCGGCCAGCTGTCGGTCAAGAACATCAGCGAGGCCGTGCCGAGCTATGCCGTCCAGGTCGGCGACGTGAAAAATGCGCGGGCATATGCGGCTCGCGCGGAAGAAGAGGCGAGGTCGCAGGCCGCTGCGGCCGAGTGGGGGCGGACAACCGGTTGGACGCAAGTTCCATCGAAGAAAACCGTTTCCCGCAGCTTTTCGGTCATGGGGCTGGTCGCTGCGGGCCTTGTGGCGATCAATCTGTTCACTTGGCATGGCACGTTCTGGGCTGCCTGGCCGGTTCTCGCCTACTGCGTTCTTGCCGGGCTGTCATGGGCCGGAACCACCAACCTCGTCGACCGCAAGCTGGCGTCGCTCGGCGTAATCGGCGCGATGCTCGTCGCAATCAACCTTCTGACCTGGACCGACACCTTCTGGGCCAAATGGCCGCTGCTGGCCATAGCGATCGCCGCGGGGTTGAGCAGGACGATGCGCCGGAAACGTACCTGATCACTCTAGAGCAGTTCAGTTGTTGATAGGAACGAACCGCTCTAGGTATTTGTTTTTTCGCAATTCCGGACGGAATTGCTCTACGGATAAAGCCGCTCCTTGTCCCAGCCGCCGTCGCTCGCTCGCGTAAAAACGATCCGGTCGTGCAGCCGGAAAGGGCGATCATGCCAGAACTCGATCTGCTGTGGCACGATGCGGAAGCCGGACCAGTGTTTCGGGCGCGGGATGTCGCCGATCGCATGGCGCGCGGTGTACTCGGCAACCGCCTTTTCCAGCGCGAAGCGGCTTTCCAGCGGGCGCGATTGTTTTGACGCCCACGCGCCGATTCGGCTGCCGCGCGGGCGGGTGGCGTAATAGGCATCGGCCTCGGCGTCGCTGACGATCTCGACAGGCCCGCGAACGCGCACCTGCCGGCGCAGTGATTTCCAGTGAAAGCACATGGCCGCTTTCATGGTCGCGAGAATCTCGCGGCCCTTGGCGCTTTCGAAATTCGTGTAGAAAACGAAACCCTGCTCGTCGAAGCCTTTCAGCAGCACCATGCGCACATCCGGCATGCCGTCGGTATCGACCGTTGCGAGCGCAACGCCGTTCGCATCGTTGATTTCGCTCTTGGAAGCGTCGTTCAGCCATTGCGCAAAAAGCCGAAACGGTTCAGGACTGTCGGTGAAGTCACCTTCTGTTAAGTCTGTCTCAGCCATAGTTTCCGCTCAATGTGATGTTGCTGGCCCGGGAGATTGCCGATTGTCGCGCCTTGCGCAAGCGTGGAGAGATGGTTTGTCGTGCCTTTTCCGGTCGAACTGCCTGAAACTGGCGGCCGTGATAGCCGCTGGCCTATCACTTTCTGCCTGTGCAGCCGGCGGTTTCAGCCTCGAAAAGGCTGAGGTCGACCGTTCGCTGCTGACGGGAACGGTCGCCTCCAATCCGCAGGCTCCGGTCGACGCCGACAGGCTTTCCGACGAATCGACCATCCGCAATGCCGTTTCGGCTGCCGACATCAATGGTCTCGGCACCAGCCCGCTGGCCTGGGCAAACGCCAACACCGGCTCGCGCGGCGCCATCAGCAACATGATCGAGCACAAGGAAAACGGCGCGCTCTGCCGCAAGTTCACCGCCTCGCGTGAGAGCTTCGACGGCGTCAGCCTCTATCAGGGCGAAGCCTGCCTGGCCGATGCCGGGGCGTGGCGCATGCTGGCCTTCCAGCCGGTGTCTTAGGGGCGGCGGTCGAGCCCTAACTGCCTGCCTGAATCTCGAAGCATCCTAGCACTCCAGCCTGAACTTGCGCTCGGCTTACGTTCTGTCGCGCCCCCCTCTGGCCTGCCGGCCATCTCCCCCACAGGTGGAGAGATTAGCTGTCATCACGACTTTCGCTAACCTTCAACGTTGCAGAATGGGCGGTGTGAACGAAACTGCTGATCTCCCCACCTGTGGGGGAGATGGCCGGCAGGCCAGAGGGGGAAACGTAGGGCGCCAAACCCGATCATGGTTTTAAGCGCAGTCTCTGCCCCAAAGGCTGGAATTTCTTCCTACGCAGGCGCATATAGGGGGCGAGCAAGAATTCCAGAAGATTCCGGCAGGCAGTTACACAAGCATGCGCGATCCCTATGAAGTGCTGGGCGTTGCCAAGAACGCATCGGCCAAAGAGATAAAATCGGCTTACCGCAAGCTCGCCAAGAAGCACCATCCGGACCAGAACCCGGACGATCCCAAGGCGAAGGACCGGTTTTCGGCTGCGAACCAGGCCTATGAGATCCTCGGCGACGAGAAGAGCCGGGGCGCTTTCGATCGCGGTGAGATCGACGCCGAGGGCAAGCCGAAGTTCCAGGGTTTTGAGGGTCATCCCGGTGGCGGCGACCCGTTCGCCGGCTTCCGGCGCCAGCAGGGCCAGGGTCCGGGCGGCTCACGCTTCGAGTTCCGTACCGATGGCACGGGTCCCGATCCGTTCGGCTCCAACAGCGATATCTTCAGCGAACTCTTCGGTCACGCCTTCAACCAGCGTCCTGGCGGCGCGGGCGGGCAGCGTGCACCGGCAGGCGCCGATCTCAACGCGACGCTCGATGTCAGCATCGAGGATGCCGCCACGGCTGCCAAGGTCATGGCGATGTTTCCCGGTGGCCGCAAGATTGCGGTGAAGCTGCCGGCCTATGTCGAGGACGGACAGACGATTCGCCTGAAGGGGCAGGGCGAGGCGGGTCCCGGCGGTCCGGGCGATGCGCTGGTGAAAATCCGCTTCAGGAGGCATCCGCGTTACCGCGTCGAGGGCCGCGATCTACATGCCGATCTTCCGGTGCCGCTGAACGATGCCGTGCTTGGTGCCAAGGTTGCCGTGGAAACGCCCACCGGGCGGCTCGCGGTCAACGTGCCGGCCTGGTCGAGCTCCGACAAGGTCTTGCGGCTCAAGGGCCGGGGCCTGCCGGAAAAGGCCGGCGGCCATGGCGATCTTTACGCTCATGTCCGGGTCATGCTGCCGGAACACGGCGATCCGGAACTCGAAATGCTGATGAAGAAGTCGGTCAAGTAACCACTTCGCGGGTCGCTCGGGTGTCTCATCCGCTTTTTTGAAAGCTTGAAGGTGCCCGGTGGCTATGCGATAGGGGCATCTCCTGATTTCAGAACGCGGAGAATGATCACATGGCGGTTGGACAGGGCCTGATGGCCGGCAAGCGCGGTCTTGTTCTTGGCGTGGCCAACAACCGGTCGATCGCCTGGGGCATCGCCAAGGCATGCGCCGACCAGGGCGCCGAGCTTGCCTTCACCTATCAGGGCGAGGCCCTGAAGAAGCGTGTCGAGCCGCTTGCGGCCGAAATTGGCGCGCTTGTCTGCGGCCATTGCGATGTCACCGACATGGCAACGATCGATGCCTGCTTCGCCAAGATCGAGAAAGAATGGGGCAAGCTGGATTTCGTCGTCCACGCCATCGGCTTTTCCGACAAGGATGAGCTGACCGGCCGCTATGTCGACACCACGCATGGCAATTTCCTGCGCACCATGGATATCTCGGTCTATTCCTTCACGGCGATCGCGCAGCGCGCCGAGAAGCTGATGACCGATGGCGGCTCGCTTCTGACCATGACCTATTACGGCGCAGAAAAGGTGATGCCGAACTACAATGTCATGGGCATCGCCAAGGCAGCACTCGAAGCCAGCGTCAAATATCTTGCCGTCGATCTCGGCCCGAAGAACATTCGCGTCAACGCGATCTCGGCCGGTCCGATCAAGACGCTGGCCGCGTCGGGCATCGGCGACTTCCGCTACATCCTGAAATGGAACGAATACAATGCGCCGCTGCGCCGTACCGTTTCGATCGAGGAAGTCGGCGATTCGGGTCTCTATTTCCTCTCGGACATGTCGCGCGGTGTGACCGGCGAAGTGCATCATGTTGATTCGGGTTATCACGTCGTCGGCATGAAGGCCGTCGACGCGCCGGACATCTCGACCGTCAAGGACTGATAGTCGGGCCATCCCGCATTTTTGGAATTGCTATGCCCCCGCTCGTGTATTTCGTGCGCCACGGCCTGACCGAATGGAACGCCGAAGGCCGCCTGCAAGGACAGGCCGACACCGACATCACCGATGTCGGTCGCGCCCAGGCCGACCGCAATGGCGCTCGGCTGGCGGAGCTGATCGAAAACCCGCTACGCTTCGACTTCGTCGCCAGCCCGATGCGGCGTACCCGCGAGACCATGGAGCGCGTGCGCACCGTCATGGGGCTCGACCCCACCGGCTACAGCACCGACGCGCGTCTCATGGAGGTGCATTTTGGCGACTGGCAGGGGTCCACCTTTGCCGAACTGGAAGCGCGCGAGCCAGGCTGCACGCGCCCTCGCAAGACCAACAAATGGGAATTCGTTCCGCCGGGCGATGCCGGTGAAAGCTACCAGATGCTGCTTGAGCGCGTGCAGCCGTGGTTCGAGGCACTGAGAAGGCCGACGGTCTGCGTGACCCACGGCGGCGTCATCCGCACCATCTTCCGGCTGGTCGAAAACATGCCGGGGCGTCAGGCCGCAGCACTTGAAGTGCCTCAGGACATGGTGCTGCGGCTGCAGGATGATTATCTGGAATGGCAGTAAGAGACCGTTGCTAACTCTACCCTGTCGGCCATCTGCCGCGGTTTTCTGCGCTTCCGGTGCTCACGTACTTAAATGTACGCTCCGCTCCGGTTCTCGAAAACCACGCCATATGTCTCAGCAGGGCGAGTTATCAAACGGTCTCTGAGAAATGAGCGAACGTCTATTCCGGCAACTGCATGTCGGTGATCTGGTTGACGCCGCCGACCTCGTCATAGGCGAGCACGATGTCCATGCCTTCCTTCAGCGCAGCCACGTCGAACTCGTCCGGCAGCTTGTAGGATTTGCCGTCTTCGAGGGTGATGGTCAAAGCATCGCGGTTGATCTTCTTGATGTGGCCTTCAGCTTCGGCAGCATACGCGGCGCTTGAAATCATCAATGCAGTGGCAATAGCGCCGATCAGGGTACGCATGGGTGTCCTCCCAAATTCCTTACGCGCCAGCGGGTGGCAGCGAACAGCGGATGATAGAGCGAGACGCTCATTAACATCGTGAATGTGTCAAAACTTAATCCTTTCGGATGACGGTTTGACCACCGCCGAAAACGCCAATAGAACGCAGCACGAAACCGGCTAGCGGCCGGGCAGGGCTGTTTCTCATGTCGCACAACACTTTCGGACATCTGTTCCGCGTTACCACCTGGGGCGAAAGCCACGGCACGGCCCTGGGCTGCGTCGTCGATGGCTGTCCTCCGGGCATCCGCTTCACCCAGGCCGAGATCCAGAGCGAACTCGACAAGCGCCGCCCCGGCCAGTCGCGCTTCGTTACCCAGCGCCGCGAACCCGACGAGGTGAAAATCCTGTCCGGCTTCGTCATGGACGAGGATGGCGAGACGATGATCACCACCGGAACGCCGGTGTCGATGATGATCGAGAATGTCGACCAGCGCTCCAAGGACTATGGCGAGATCGCCCGGCAGTATCGTCCCGGCCATGCCGACTACACCTATGACGTCAAATACGGCATTCGCGATTACCGCGGCGGTGGCCGGTCCTCGGCGCGCGAGACGGCTGCACGCGTTGCCGCCGGTGCGCTCGCCCGCAAGGTCGTGCCGGGCATGACGGTGCGCGGCGCGCTGATCTCGATGGGCGTCAAGGAGATCGATCGCAGCCGCTGGAACTGGAATTTTATCGACGACCCGGAAAACCCGTTCTTCACGCCCGATCCCGGCTCGGTTCAGGTGTTTGCCGATTATCTCGACGGCATCCGCAAGGCCGGCTCCTCGGTCGGCGCGGTCATCGAGATCGTGGCCGATGGCGTGCCGGCGGGCCTTGGCGCGCCGATCTACGCCAAGCTCGACCAGGATATCTGCTCGAACCTGATGTCGATCAACGCCGTCAAGGGTGTCGAGATCGGCAACGGCTTCGAGGCAGCGCGCATCACTGGCGAGGAAAACGCTGACGAAATGCGCATCGGCAATGACGGCAAGCCGGTGTTCCTGTCCAACCATGCCGGTGGCATTCTCGGCGGCATTTCCACCGGGCAAGCGATCGTCGCGCGCTTCGCGGTCAAGCCGACCTCGTCGATCCTGACCCCGCGCCAGTCGATCGACGTCGACGGCAAGGATGTCGAGGTGCGCACCAAGGGTCGTCACGATCCGTGCGTCGGCATCCGCGCCGTGCCGATCGGCGAGGCCATGATTGCCTGCACCATCGCCGATCATTATCTGCGCCATCGCGGGCAAACGGGAAGAGTTTAGGGCAGTAGGGGAATAGGGGAGTAGGGCAGTATGTTACCCGTCGAATTCCCTATTGCCCTACTGCCTTATTCCCCTACTGCCATACTCCCTTGCGAACGAAAGTGAGCCCCATGTCCTATGACCAGAAACAAGTCGTCGAGGCGCTGCGGGCCTTCGAGCGCGGTGAGATCGTCGTCGTCATGGACGATGACGGGCGCGAGAACGAGGGCGACCTGATCGTTGCTGCCGTGCATTGCACGGCCGAGAAGATGGCGTTCATCGTGCGCCATACGTCCGGCATTGTCTGCACGCCGATGACGCGTGAGGATGCGCGGCGGCTCAACCTTGCGCCGATGGTTGCCGACAATGATTCGGCCCACACCACCGCCTTCACTGTGAGTGTCGATTTCAAACACGGCACGACGACGGGTATTTCCGCCGACGACCGCACGCTGACGGTGCGCAACCTCGCCAACGGCAATGTCGGCGCGAATGATTTCGTGCGTCCGGGCCACATCTTCCCGCTGATCGCGCGCGAGGGTGGCGTGCTCATGCGCTCGGGCCACACTGAGGCGGCCGTCGATCTGTGCAAGCTTGCCGGCCTGCCGCCGGTCGGCGTTATTTCCGAGCTGGTCAATGATGACGGCACGGTGATGCGCGGCCCGCAGGTGCAGGCGTTCGCCGAAAAGAACGGGCTGAAGCAGGTGTCGGTCGCCGACCTGATCGCCTATCGCCAGCGCCAGGAAACGCTGATCCAGCGCGTCGATACCTTCGATGTCGAGACACCCGGCGGCAAGGCCAAGGCTTTCACCTACACGCTGCCCTGGGACACGATGCACCATCTGGCGATCGTCTTTGGCGATATCCGTGACGGCGTCGAGGTGCCGGTGCGGCTTCACGCCGAGGATGTGGTGACGGATGTGTTCGGCACCGGATGCCGTCTCGACCAGATCATGAAGGCACTGGGCGAGCGCAAGCGCGGCGTCATCGTCTATCTGCGCGAGGGTTCCGTCGGCGTCGCCGACCAGGGCCGCAACCGGCCTTCAGCCGATCGCGAGGATCACGCCGAGGCGCTGCGGCGCGAGGATGAATGGCGCCAGATCGGCCTTGGCGCGCAGATTCTGAAGGATCTCGGCATCTCCTCGATCAACCTGATCGCCTCGCGCGAGCGCCACTACATCGGCCTCGAAGGTTTTGGCATCAAGATCGCCAAGACGGAAATCCTGTAAAACGGAAAACCTGCAAGACAAAGGGCTCCGGTCGACCGACCGGAGCCCTTTGTTTTTCCAAGCCAGCTTATTCCGCCGGCTGCGGCAAGGCCGAAACCGTGCGTCGTTCGCCGCCGAGCGACCTCTGACCCAACAGCACGGTCAGCAGCGCAATCGTCCCGGCCGCTACCGACACCCAGAAGCCGTTATGTGCGCCGTAATTATCCACCACCCATCCGGTTGCGAATGAGCCGAGCGCCATGCCGATGCCGATGCCGGTCATCACCCAGGTGACCCCTTCGGTCAGCATTGCTGCCGGCACGCGGCGCTCGATCAGGCCGAAGGCGGTGATGAAGGTGGGCGAGATCGCCACGCCGCTGACGAAGATCGCCAGCGCCAGCATCGGCACCGTATTCACGACCAGCAACGGCAGCGTCGTCAGCGCAATTATGGCGACCGCGATGGCCAACTGGCGCTGCAAAGGCATGGTCAGGTTCAGTGCGCCGATGATCAGGCCGACCACGAAGGAACCGACGGCATAGACGCCGATGACGAGGCTTGCAGCGCTCGGCTGGCCGAGTTCCTTGGTGATCGCCACCGCGCTGACTTCTGCGGTCGCGAAGGTCGCGCCGATGAAGATCAGGGCAAAGGTGATGATCTGGACTGGCCGCTGCCGGATCGCCGAGCCGCCTCCGCCATGTTCCAGCGGCCTGATCCTGGGTTCCGTCGCGCGTTGCAGGATGAACGCCGCCGATCCGAATGCGAGGAACAGCGTGCTCGCCAGCATTCCCGCTTCGGGGAACAGGGCCACGCTTAGGCCCACAGACAGCGATGCGCCGGCGATATAAACGAGTTCGTCCGCAGCCGATTCGAAGGCGAAGGCGGTGTTGAGTTCAGGACGGTCGTGGAAAATCTCGGACCAGCGCGCCCGCACCATTGCCGGCATGCTGGGCATTGCCGCGGCCATCAGCGCCGACACGAACAGCGTCCAGATCGGCCAGTTCTGGTTGGTTGCGACCAGCAGTGCCGCAAAGGCGATCACCGAGACGATCGTTGTCGGCGTAAGCACTTTCGCTTGCCCGTGCCGGTCGACCAGCCGCGAGATTTGAGGGGCAAGGACGGCGTTGGTCAGCGCATAGGTTGCCGAGACGGCACCGGCCAGCCAGTATTCGCCATGGGTCTGCGACAGCATGGCGACGATGCCGATCGGTGCCATGGCGATCGGCAGCCGTGCGACGAAACCGGCGGCGGCGAAGCCTTTGGCTCCCGGAGCTCTGAAGATTTCGCTATAGGGGTTGGGCATCGAATGCTCCTGGATTTCCAGAGGGGCACCACTTACATACGTGGCGTATGAAATCTAGATAGTTGCATACGCCACGTATGTCAAATAATATACGTACCGTATGCGAAGGAGATTTGATGGCGCATAAACCACGCAAGGAGATGATAGCCGAAACGCGCACCAAGCTGGTGGACGCTGCGCGTCATGCTTTCGGCACGGTCGGCTATGCGGAAGCGTCGATGGACGATTTCACCGCCGCCGCCGGCCTGACGCGGGGCGCGCTTTATCATCACTTCGGCGACAAGAAGGGACTGCTCCAGGCTGTCATCGCCGAGATCGATGGCGAAATGGCGGTGCGGGTGCGCGAGATCGCCGAAAAGGCGCCGACGCGCTGGCAGTATTTCGTCGATGAATGCACCAGTTACATCGAATTGGCGCTGGAGCCGGAAATCCAGCGCATCATGTTCCGTGACGCCCCCGCCGTGCTGGGCGACCCGTCGCAATGGCCGAACGCCAGCGCCTGCGAAGCTTCGATGACGGAAAACCTGACTCATCTGCAGGACGAGGGTGTGGTTGTTCCCGATCTCGATCCGGCGACGGCAGCGCGGCTGATCAATGGCGCGAGCAGCCAGGCAGCGCAGAAGATCGCGAATTCCGACGATCCCGAAGCGACCTCACGGAAAGCCGTCGCGGCTTTCAAGACTTTGCTTAACGGGCTGTTGGTCAACAGGGCCTAACGGCGGGCCTCGTCGGCGACGGCCTTCAGCGCGTCTTCGCCTTCGCCCCCAAAGGTCTCGCTCATGATCAGGTCTGAAAGTGGCAGGCGGTCGCCCCATCCATTCCGTTCGAGGTCCGGTCGCGGCGCAAATTCCGAGACATGGCCGACGCAGAGATAAGCCACCGGAACGACGAGGTCGGGAATGTCCAACGCCCGTTTCAGCGCCTCTGCGTCAAGAATGCTGACCCAGCCGACGCCGATGCCCTCAGTGCGCGCCGCCAACCAGAAATTCTGTACCGCACAGACGGTGCTGTAGATATCCATCTCGGGATTATGCCAGCGGCCAAGCGGTGAATCTTTCGAGCGTGTACGGTCGCAGGTGATGCAGAGGTTCAACGCGCTTTCGCAGATTCCTTCCAGTTTCAGCTTGCGGTAGAGCGCCTGCCGCTCCTCGGCGATATTAGGCAATTCCTGCTCGCGTGCGGCAAGGAAAAGGTCGCGCACCGCCCGCCGGCGCTCCATGTCGCGGATGACGATGAAGTTCCACGGCTGCATGAAGCCGACGGAGGGCGCATGATGGGCGGCGAGCAGCAGCCGGGCCAGCACCGCGTCGTCTATCGGGTCGGGGCGAAAATGGCTGCGCACGTCGCGGCGCGTGAAGATGGCGCGGTAGACGGCATCGCGCCCGGCGTCTTCGAAGGCATTTTCACGGCAGGCGTGGTTGCGGACAGCATTCATCGCATTTCCCCTTGCGATCGAAAACGTCGCTCCGCCCGTCCACGCGGATGACTATTTCTGCCGGGCCGGTCTTCTGGCTTGGGCTCAATCCGCCTCCGGCGCCTTCCCATTCTCGCGAACAGTGGCCTTTGCCGATGCGGTTCCCCTTACAGCGTTGGGCACGCCACGGATTTTCACCGTGTTCCCGATTCTCCCGCCTCGCGGCGGGCACCTGACAGCACCGCAGACTTAACCCGGCGCGCTTGCAAAATCATCCCCCGATGCCGACCTATGATTTCGCAAAGAGGATTTTCCCCAGGCTTCGGGCGCCGACGCATGGCGGCGGCACGGTCTTTCCTGATAGGATGTTTGCATGACGACGCGCCTCTATTCACATCCGATCTATCTCGAGCATCTGACGCCGCCCGGCCACCCGGAGCGGCCTGATCGCTTGCGTGCCATCGCGCGCGTGCTGGAAGACGAGGCCTTTGCCGCACTCGACCGCATCGAGGCACCGGAGGGCGACGAGGCAACGATTCTCTACGCCCATCCCGAAAGTCATGTCCAAAAGGTGCGGGTTGCGATCCCGCAAGAGGGCATCCGCGCCATCGACGCCGACACGGTGGCCAGCCCGAAAAGCTGGGTTGCGGCGCTGACGGCGATCGGCGCTGCCAACGCTGCGGTGGACGACGTGTTTTCAGGCAAGGCCGACAATGTCTTCGTCGCCAGCCGCCCGCCGGGGCACCATGCCGAAAAGACCACGGCGATGGGCTTCTGCCTGTTCAACAATGCCGCCATTGCCGCGCGTTACGCGCAGAAGAAGCATGGCGCCGAGCGGGTCGCCATCGTCGATTGGGACGTTCACCACGGCAACGGCACGCAGGACATTTTCTGGGAAGATCCGTCCGTGCTCTACTGCTCGACGCATCAGATGCCGCTTTATCCCGGCACCGGGGCGAAGAGCGAGACCGGCGCCGGCAACATCGTCAACGCGCCGCTGGCCCCCCAGACCGGCAGCGACATTTTTCGCGAGGCGATGCGCTCGCGCGTGTTTTCGGCGATCGACGATTTCGCGCCGGACCTGATCATCATTTCGGCGGGCTTCGACGCGCATCACCGCGACCCGCTGGCCGAGATCAACCTGACCGAAGACGATTTCGACTGGGCGACCGGCGAACTCATGGACCGCGCCGGGCGCCATGCCAGCAACCGGCTCGTCAGCCTGCTGGAAGGCGGATACGACCTTGAGGGCCTGTCGTTCTCGGTCGCGGCGCATGTGAAGCGCCTGATGAAAGGATAAAGCATGGCCAACGAGCCGAGTGATGAGATCAAGGCGATGAGCTTCGAGCAGGCGCTGGAGGCGCTGGAAAAGATCGTCGACGACCTGGAACGCGGCGACGTGCCGCTCGACCAGTCGATCAAGATCTACGAGCGCGGCGAAGCGCTGAAAACCCATTGCGACCGCCTGCTGAAGGCTGCCGAGGACAAGGTCGAAAAAATCCGCCTGTCGCGCGACGGCAAGCCGGTGGGCACGGAGCCGCTGGACGGCGAATGACTTGACGTTGTGGCAGCTCGCGCCCAGTTATCTATCAGGCAAAGGGTCGATGGAAAATCCGGGAGCAGACAATGTGCCGCAATATCAAGACGTTGTTCAATTTCGAGCCACCGGCGACGCATGACGAGATCCGCGACGCAGCACTTCAGTTCGTCCGCAAGCTGAGCGGTTCGACGAAACCTTCCAAGAAGAATGAGGAAGCATTCAACCGCGCCGTCGACCAGATCGCGGAGGCGGCGCACGAACTGCTGCATTCGATGGAAACGCACCAGCATCCGCGCAACCGCGAGGAAGAAGCCGCCAAGGCGAAGGCCCGTTCAGCGCTGCGTTTTGCAAACGCATGACGCTTGCCGTGCGCCTGTATCGTTCAAGGCTCCACCATTGAACATACCGTCTCCGGTATGGGACTTTCGATTGTCGCGCTTGGGGCGTAGCCTCTCCGCATAAGGTTGAACGCAACCGCAGATCGGAGTGTCCCATGAGCTTTTTTCCCGCACGCGATCCCGAGCCGGGCGACGCATTCTCCTGCGATGCCATCGAACTGATGGTTATTCCCAACGCCAAGGATATTGGCGGTTTCGAGGTGCGCCGCGCGCTGCCGACGGCAAAGCGACGGCTGGTCGGGCCGTTCATCTTCTTCGACCGCATGGGGCCGGCCATCCTGCGCGCCGGCAAGGCGCTGGACGTGCGCCCGCATCCGCATATCGGGCTTTCGACCGTCACCTATCTGTTCGACGGCAAGATCAGGCACCGCGATTCGCTCGGCACCGAGATGGTGATTTCACCCGGTGACGTGAACCTGATGACGGCCGGCCGCGGCATCGTCCATTCGGAGCGGACGCCCGAGGAAATGCGTGGTTCGCCGATGTCGGTTTCGGGCCTGCAGACATGGATCGCGCTGCCCGACCACAAGGAGGAAATCGCGCCGGTCTTCGAGAACACCGCAAGCGCCACGCTGCCCGAATTCAGCGCCGAGGGCGTGACGGGCCGCGTGGTGATCGGCGAGCTTGAAGGCATGCGCGCGCCGGTGACGACCTATCACGACACGCTCTATGCCGATATCCGCCTCGCCCCCGGCGCCAGCTACAGCATTCCAGCCGACGCCGAGGAGCGCGCCATCTATGTGCTCGACGGCAGCGTGGTGATTTCCGGCGACCGTTTCCCCGAAAACCGCCTGCTGGTGCTGAAGCCGGGCGACGAGATCGTCGTTTCGGCCGAAAACGGCGCGCATTTCATGCTGTTTGGCGGCGCTTCGCTGGGTTCGCCGCGCCACATCTGGTGGAATTTCGTCTCGTCATCCAAGGAACGAATCGAACAGGCCAAGGAGGAATGGAAGACCGGCCGCTTCGACATTGTGCCAGGCGACGACAAGGAATTCATACCTTTGCCCGAAAGTTGATGTTTGTGACGCAAGGATACGCGTCATCACCGCACATTTACTTTCCGGGGCCGACGCTCTATCTCCAATCTCTAGACTAGATGGATTACAGGCAGGCTTCGACCTCGTGACTTCGCAACCCAAGACGCCGCTGCTGGACAAGGTCCGCATCCCCGCGGACCTCAAGCTGCTGCCCGAAAGCGACCTGCCGCAACTGGCGTCGGAACTGCGCGCCGAGTTGATCGACGCCGTTTCGCACACTGGCGGCCATCTCGGCGCTGGCCTCGGCGTGGTCGAATTGACCGTGGCGCTGCACTACGTTTTCGATACGCCGGATGATCGCATCATCTGGGATGTCGGTCATCAGGCCTATCCGCACAAGATTCTCACCGGCCGCCGCGACCGCATCCGCACGCTGCGCATGGAAGACGGGCTGTCCGGCTTCACCAAGCGCACTGAGAGCGAATACGACCCCTTCGGCGCGGCTCACTCCTCGACGTCCATCTCTGCCGGCCTCGGCATGGCGGTCGCGCGCGACCTCAGCGGCGGCACCAACAATGTCATCGCCGTCATCGGCGACGGCGCTATGTCTGCGGGCATGGCCTATGAGGCGATGAACAATGCCGGCGCGCTGAACGCGCGGCTGATCGTCATCCTCAATGACAACGATATGTCGATCGCGCCGCCTTCGGGTGCGATGAGCGCCTATCTGGCGCGGCTGGCTTCGGGCAAGACTTATGCCGGCATTCGCGATCTCGGCAAGAAGCTGACCTCCTATCTCGGCGCGCGCGCCGACCGCGCCATCACCCGAGCGGTGGAACATGCGCGCGGCTATGTCACCGGCGGCACGCTGTTCGAGGAGATGGGTTTTTACCACATCGGCCCCATCGACGGGCACAATCTCGAGCACCTCGTTCCGGTGCTGAAGAATGTCCGCGACAACGGCACCGGCCCGGTTCTGATCCACGTCGTGACGCAGAAGGGCAAGGGTTACGCGCCTGCCGAGGCTGCTGCCGACAAATATCACGGCGTCAACAAGTTCGACGTCATCACCGGTGCGCAGGCCAAGGCCCCGGCCAATGCGCCGAGCTACACCAAGGTTTTCGCCGAAAGCCTGATCCAGGAAGCGCGCGAGGACGACCGCATAGTGGCGATCACCGCCGCCATGCCTTCCGGCACCGGGCTCGATCTCTTCGGTGAAGCATTCCCGACGCGCACCTTCGATGTCGGCATTGCCGAACAGCATGCCGTGACTTTTGCGGCTGGTCTCGCGACGGAAGGGCTGAAGCCCTTCGCGGCGATCTATTCGACCTTCCTGCAGCGCGCCTATGACCAGGTCGTGCATGACGTGGCGATCCAGAAGCTGCCGGTGCGCTTCCCCATCGACCGCGCAGGCTTCGTCGGCGCCGACGGGCCGACCCATTGCGGCGCCTTCGACACGACCTATCTTGCCTCGCTGCCGGGTTTCGTCGTGATGGCGGCCGCCGACGAGGCGGAACTGCGCCACATGGTGCGCACCGCCGCCAGCTTCGACGAAGGCCCGATCGCCTTCCGTTATCCGCGCGGCAATGGCGTCGGCGTCGATATGCCCGAGCGCGGCTCGGTGCTGGAGATCGGCAAGGGCCGCATCGTCAAGGAAGGCACCAAGGTAGCACTTCTGTCCTTCGGCACGCGCCTGCAGGATTGCCTGCTCGCTGCCGAGGAACTGGATGCCGCCGGGCTTTCCACCACGGTTGCCGACGCGCGCTTCGCCAAGCCGCTGGACGAGGATCTGGTTCGCCGGCTTGCCAGATCGCATGAGGTTCTGCTGACCGTCGAGGAAGGCTCCATCGGCGGCTTTGCCAGCCATGTGCTGCATTTCCTGGCCAAGGAAGGCCTGCTGGACACCGGCCTGAAGGTGCGCCCGCTGGTGCTGCCGGACGAATTCACCGACCACGCAAAGCCGGAAAAGATGTATGTCGACGCCGGGCTGGATTCGACCGGCATCGTGCGCACGGTGTTTGCCGCACTCGGCCAGTCGGTGCGCTCGGCCACGGCCTAACCAACTGTTTACGCTGATATTTGTGATTCTGCTTACCTTGTCTCTTGGGCCATTTTTAGCGCGTTGCCGCTAGAAAGCTCTCCGGGCAGGGAGAGCAGCAGTGAAAAAATTGCTTCTGGGGAGCGTGGCGTGTCTGGCCGTGCTGAGCGCACCGGCAAATGCGCAGATGCGCCATGATGTGAAGCTCGAGCAGGCCGTGATGGAAATCGTCGCGCGCAAGATCGGCGACATTCGCGGCGGCTTTTCCTATGAGCGCAAGCCGGAATTCGTCGTGCTCAACGAATCCTATTCCTACACGCCGACCTTTCTGGAAAGCGCGCGGGCGGAGCTGATCCGGCGCTTTGACGAAGGCTTGCTGCCGCTTACCGAGCGCACGGTTTCCCGGATCATCGTCTTCTGAAGCTTGCGTTCCCTGCATGCATTCGCCAATGAAGGCGGATGAACGCCAATTCCAAAATCGAAACGCGCCAGAGGCTCGACGAATTGCTCGTCGCGCGCGGCCTGTTCGCCAGCCGCTCACGAGCGCGCGATGCCATCGAGCGCGGCACGGTGAAGGTGGACGGCACGGTTGCAGGCAAGGCGGGGCAGGGCGTTTCAGCCGATGCCGCGATCACTGTGGACGATCCGGCCCAGGCCTATGTCTCGCGCGCGGCGTTAAAACTGATCGCCGGGCTCGACCATTTTGGCATTGATCCTTCCGGCCGCACCGCTCTCGATATCGGCGCTTCGACAGGCGGCTTCACGCAGGTTCTGCTGGAGCGGGGTGCGGCCTATGTGACGGCGATCGACGTTGGCCATGGCCAGATGCATCCGAGCCTGAAGACCGATAAGCGTGTGCTTTGCATCGAGGGGCTGAATGCGCGGGAGCTCTCCGCCGGCGATCTCGGTGGGCATTTGCCAGACCTGATCGTCTCCGATGTCAGCTTCATTTCGCTAAAACTCGCTTTGCCGCCGGCACTCGCGCTGGCGCAAATCGGGGCGCACGGCATCTTTCTGGTCAAGCCGCAGTTCGAGGCCGGCCGCGAGGCGATCGGCAAGGGCGGGCTGCTCAAGAACCCGGTCGACGCACCGCTGATTGCCGAAGCACTGAAAGACTGGCTCGATGCGGTGCCGGGCTGGCGCGCGCTGGGTGTTTGCCCTTCGCCCATCGAAGGCAGTGATGGCAACCGCGAATTTCTGTTGGCCGGGGTAAAGGCATGAGCACTCAGTTTCAGATCGCACGCCTTGGTGCGCAGGGCGACGGCGTGGCCGACACGCCGAACGGCCCGGTATTCATTCCCTTCGCGCTGGCAGGCGAGACGGTGACGGCCGCGCGCGAAAAGGATCGTGCGATGCTGATCGCGGTGCTCGAAGAATCGCCGCTTCGCATCAATCCGGTATGCCGGCATTTCACCGATTGCGGCGGCTGCGCTTTGCAGCATCTGGAAGCGCAAGCCTATCTCGACTGGAAACGCGACAAGGTGGTGCAGGCGCTGAAGAGCCGTGGCATCGAGACGGATGTTGCAGCAACGGTCGCTTGCGCGTCGCATTCGCGCCGCCGCGCCATTTTCTCGGTGCGCCGCACCGAATCCGGCATGCTGCTCGGCTACAATCGGGCGCTGTCGCACCAGATCATCGACATCGAGGAATGCCCTATAATCGAACCGGAAATCGAGCGTGCGCTGCCGATGCTGCGGCAACTGGCGGCGCTGCTTTGCAAGACCGCACAGCCGTTTCACATGACCGTCACCTATACGGCTTCGGGGCTGGATGTGGCGGCCCAGGACGGCGGCAAGCTCGAGGACAAGGCCCGTATGTTGGTTTCCGCCTTTGCCATTCGCGAAGGTCTGGCGCGGGTGGCGGCCGATGGCGAGATCATCGTCGAGCCGAAAAAGCCCGTGGTGCTGTTCGGCAATGTGTCGGTCGCACCGCCTTCGGGCGGCTTCCTCCAGGCTGTCGCGTCAGCTGAAGAGGTCATGGACGGGCTGGTTGGCGAGCATCTGAAGAAGTCGAAGAAGGTGCTCGACCTGTTCGCCGGTGCCGGCGCATTTGCCTTGCGCCTTGCGGCAAACTCGGAAGTCCACGCCGTGGAAGGCGATGCGGCGGCCCTTGCCGCACTCGATCGCGGCTTTCGATTCGCATCGGGCTTGAAGCGCGTCACGGTGGAAAAGCGCGACCTGTTCCGCCGTCCAATCACATACAAGGAACTCGCGGCCTTCGACGGTCTGGTCTTCGACCCGCCCCGCGCCGGTGCCGAAGATCAGTGCAAGCAGATCGCGAAATCCGAGGTGCCATTGGTGGCTGCGGTTTCGTGCAACCCGACGACGTTGGCGCGCGATTTGCGCATCCTGATCGACGGTGGCTACAGGCTGAAAAGCGTGACGCCGGTCGATCAGTTCCTGTGGTCGGCCCATGTCGAGGCCGTAGCGCTGCTGGAGAAGCCGAAGAAGCGGCGGTAGGTTGGGCCGTTAGCTGCCCAGAATGCGCTCGACGAAGGCCGGCACGATTTTCGTGGCGGGGCCGTATTCGGCTTCATCGAAGTTGAAATAGCCCTCCGAGCGCTCAAGGTTGAGCTCGACCGTATGCGCGCCGGCGGCCCGGGCCTGCTCGACAAAACCGGCGGCGGGATAGACGTTGCCGCTGGTGCCGATGGAAACGAACAGGTCGCAGGCATCGAGCGCCTTTTCGATCTCTTCCATGTGGTAGGGCATCTCGCCGAACCAGACCACGTCGACGCGCATGCGCCCCTTTGCCTTGCACCATGGGCATTGCGTATCGATGGACATGTCGCCCGACCAGGGCCGGCGCTTGCCGCAGGCCTCGCAAAGCGCCGAATTGAGCTCGCCATGCATATGGACAAGCTTCTTCGATCCGGCGCTTTCATGCAGGTCGTCGATGTTCTGCGTCACCAGCAGGAACGAGCCTTTGAAGGCAGGCTCAAGCCGCGCGAGTGCCTCATGAGCGGCATTCGGCTTGATGCCGAGCATGCGGCGACGCCGTTCGTTGTAGAAATCGTGGACCTGCCCGGGATTGCGGGCAAAGCCCTCTGGCGTCGCCACGTCGCGATAATCGACCTTGGACCAGATGCCGTGCTTGTCACGAAACGTGTCGACGCCGGATTCGGCTGAAATGCCGGCCCCGGTGAGGACGACGATGCGCTCGAAGACCAAAGGGTTAGACCCGCGTGCCGCCGAGCGTCATCTGGTTCATCCTGAGATGCGGCTGGCCGACGCCGACGGGAACGCCCTGGCCGGCCTTGCCGCACATGCCGATGCCGGTGTCGAGCTTCATGTCGTTGCCGACCATGGTCACGCGGTGCATGGCGTCCGGGCCGTTGCCGATCAGCATCGCGCCCTTGATCGGCTGGGTCACCTTGCCGTTCTCGATCATGTAGGCCTCGGTGCAGCCGAACACGAACTTGCCGCTGGTTATGTCGACCTGGCCGCCGCCGAAGGACACGGCGTAGACGCCGTTCTTCACCGAAGCGATGATTTCTTCGGGCTCCATGTCGCCGGCGGTCATGTAGGTGTTGGTCATGCGCGGCATCGGCTGGTGCGCGTAGGATTCGCGGCGGCCGTTGCCGGTGGCGTTCATGCCCATCAGGCGGGCATTCTGGCGGTCCTGCATGTAGCCGACCAGCTTGCCGTCCTCGATCAGCACATTGCGGTTGGTGGGCGTGCCTTCGTCGTCGACCGTCAGTGAGCCGCGCCGCTCGGCAATAGTGCCATCATCGACGACGGTGACGCCCTTGGCTGCAACCTGCTGGCCCAGAAGGCCGGCGAAAGCCGAGGTCTTCTTGCGGTTGAAGTCGCCTTCCAGCCCGTGGCCGACAGCCTCATGCAGCATCACGCCCGGCCAGCCACTGGACAGAACTATGTCGAATGTACCGGCAGGCGCGGGGATGGCCTGGAGATTGACCAGCGCCTGGCGCAGCGCCTCGTCGGCAGCATGCTGCCAGCTGTCCTCGATGAGGAATTCGCCAAAGCCCTTGCGTCCGCCCATGCCATAAGAACCTGATTCCTGGCGGTCGCCTTCGCCGACGACGACGGAAACATTCATGCGCACCAGCGGGCGCACGTCGCGGACGGTCTGGCCGTCGGCGCGCAGGATCTCGACATGCTGCCATGACGAGGCGAGCGATGCCGTCACCTGGCGCACGCGGGGGTCCTTGGCGCGCAGCCACGCATCGATTTCCTGAAGCAGCTTCGACTTGGCTTCAAAAGAAGGCGACGGAATCGGGTTCTCGTCGGTGTAGAGATGGCGGTTGGTGCGGGCTGGCGCTGCCGCGAGCGTGCCGGAATAGCCGCCCTTCACCGCCGAGACCGCATCGGAGGCGCGCAGGAGCGCTGCTTCGGAAAGCTCGCTCGAATGGGCATAGCCGCTCGCCTCGCCGGCGATGGCGCGCAGCCCGAAACCCTGGTCGGTGTTGAAATTGGCGGTCTTCAGCCGGCCATTGTCGAACATCAGCGATTCGCTCTCGCTGTATTCGAGATAGAGCTCGCCGTCGTCGCTGCCGTTGATCGTGTCGCTGACGATCCGGCGGATCTGGTCTTCGGAAATGTCGAATTGGCCGAGAAGGCTGTTCATGGCGGGTCCGCCTTGTTTTCGAGAAATCAATCGACCCACGATGTAGGCGCGCCGGCCCGTTTCGGCAATGCGCTCGCGCCTATCTTACTGGGGCAGGGCAGCAAAGCCTTCGGCGAAACCCTTGAGGTCGACAGGAATGCCGATGCCTTCTTCAGGCGTCTGGAAGACGATGAAGGTTGCCGACGTGCCGGTCTTCAAGGTGTCGAGCAGCGGCTTTTCGAGGATGACCTCGGCATAGCAGCCGTCGCCGAAGCAGCGCACGAAATAGGCGCGGCCGATATCCTTGCCGTCGACATTGAGGCCAAGGCCGTTGGGCAGGAGAACGCCGAGCGGCGCCAGGACGCGGAGGATTTCAGCCTTGTTGTCGGCCGTGCGCAGCACAACCACCGACAGGCCCATTTCCGGCCGGTCCTCGGCAATGACGTTCTGCATCATCACGCACTGCTCGGCGGTAGCACCGGCCGGCGTGTCGCAGATGATCGACCATGCGCCATGCGTCGAGCGAACGGAACCGCTCTGCGGCTGCGGTGCTTGTGGAGCCGGATTGGCCGGCGCAGGTGCGGCCTGCGGTGCCGGCCTCGGCGTCGGCGCAGGCTGTTGCTGCGCGCCCGCCGGGATGACCGTTCCGGACAGAGCGGCGAAAAGGACGACCTTCGCCAAGGTTCTCGAAAGCCGAGATTTCATGATGGCTCCATTGCGAATCACGGAAAACCATACCGTGACGACAGAAATTATAGGGCAAGACAGTGACCGAACCAGCCAATAGCGGCAGTTTGCCCGTTTTTCCAAGCGAAATTCGCCCGAATTGCGACTGGGCCGACATGTTTGAAGTGGTGTGGCCGTAATAAGGATTTCTCATCCTCTATAGCGATCCTCCACCGCAAATCCGAAAATACTTTGTCCATCCGGTGCTTGCGCGCAAAAATGCCGCATGGGTTCTCGTGCTCCTTTCTTGCGGTCGGAAAGAGAGTATGGTTTGAACCACCTCTAGGACCACCGGGATTCCCTTTCCGGTGCGGTAGCATATTCGTGCGGCCCGGACGCATGGAATTGGGAGACATTGAGGGCGATGAGAAAAATCCTTGCAAGTGCCGGAGCTGCGGCAGCCTTTTTCGCCACCGCTGCAGCCTATGCGGCGCAGCCGACGCCGTGGCAGACGGCGTTTCAGCCGGCAGCCACCGGCATGATGGAGCAGATCACCTGGTTCGAGCACTACACGCTGTGGTTCATCGTGCCGATCACGCTCTTCGTGCTCTTCCTGCTCGCCTATTGCATCATCAAGTTCCGCGCCAGCGTGAACCCGGTTCCCTCGCGCACCAGCCATAACACACTGATCGAGGTGGTCTGGACAGTCGGGCCGGTCGTGCTCCTGCTCTTCATCGCAGTGCCCTCCTTCCAGCTCCTGACGTCGCAATACACGCCGCCGGAAGAGGCCAAGATCACGCTGAAGGCGACCGCCAACCAGTGGAACTGGGACTACGAATACCAGAATGACGAGCCGCTCTCGTTCAACTCGGCTCTTCTGGCCGATGGTGACCGCGCAGCCGCCGGCAAGGAAGATCGCGGCGCTTATCCGCGTCTGCTGGCTGTCGACAACGAGATCGTCGTTCCGATCAGCACGACCGTGCGCGTTCTGGTTACCGCCAGTGACGTAATCCACGCCTTCGCGATGCCGGCCTTTGGCGTCAAGACGGACGCGGTGCCGGGCCGTATCAACGAGATCTGGTTCAAGGCGGAAAAGGAAGGCCTTTATTACGGCCAGTGCTCCGAGCTTTGCGGCAAGGATCACGCCTATATGCCGATCGCCATCCGGGTCGTCTCGGATGCGCAGTATACGACGTGGCTGGCTGCGGCCAAAACCGACCTGAATGGCGCCAACAAGGCGTTGATGGCCGAAATCGACAGCACCAGCAAGGTAGCGGTCGCCGGCAATTGATGCCGCGACCGGACAGAAATTAGGGAATGGAGCGGAATATGGCAGGCGCTGCAGCTCACGACGATCACGATCACAGGCCGAAAGGCTGGATCCGTTGGGTGTACTCGACCAACCACAAGGATATTGGCACGCTCTACCTGATCTTCGCGATCATGGCAGGCATCGTCGGCGGCTTCCTGTCGGTGATGATGCGCTGGGAGCTGGCTGAGCCGGGCATTCAGGTTTTCCATGGTCTTGCATCCATGGTCTACGGCGTCGAAGGCGACGCCGCGATCGATGCGGGCAAGAGCATGTATAATGCCTTCACCACCGCTCACGGCCTGGTCATGATCTTCTTCATGGTCATGCCTGCGCTGATCGGCGGCTTTGCCAACTGGATGGTTCCGATCATGATCGGCGCGCCGGACATGGCGTTCCCGCGCATGAACAACATCTCGTTCTGGCTGCTTCCGCCGGCCTTCATCCTGCTTATTCTCTCGGCTTTCATGCCGAGCGCTCCCGGTGCCCACGGCGTCGGCGGCGGCTGGACGATCTATCCGCCGCTCTCGACCTCCGGCCAGCCCGGCCCGGCGATGGATCTGGCGATCCTTTCGCTGCACATTGCCGGTGCGTCGTCGATCCTCGGCGCGATCAACTTCATCACCACCATCTTCAACATGCGCGCTCCGGGCATGACGCTGCACAAGATGCCGCTGTTTGCCTGGTCGGTGCTGATCACCGCCTTCCTGCTCTTGCTTTCGCTGCCGGTTCTGGCAGGCGGCATCACCATGCTTCTGACCGACCGCAACTTCGGCACGACCTTCTTCGCGCCTGAAGGCGGCGGTGACCCGATCCTGTTCCAGCACCTGTTCTGGTTCTTCGGTCACCCGGAAGTCTACATCCTGATCCTGCCGGGCTTCGGCATCGTCAGTCACATCGTCTCGACCTTCTCGAAGAAGCCGGTGTTCGGTTATCTCGGCATGGCCTACGCCATGGTCGCGATCGGCGCCGTCGGCTTCATCGTCTGGGCGCACCACATGTACACGACCGGCCTGTCGCTCGACACGCAGCGCTACTTCGTGTTCGCAACGATGGTCATCGCGGTTCCGACGGGCGTGAAGATCTTCTCCTGGATCGCAACGATGTGGGGGGGCTCGATTTCGATGAAGACGCCCATGATCTGGGCGATCGGCTTCATCTTCCTGTTCACCGTCGGCGGCGTTACGGGCGTTCAGCTCGCCAATGCCGGCCTCGACCGTTCGATGCACGACACCTACTACGTCGTGGCGCACTTCCACTACGTGCTGTCGCTGGGTGCCGTGTTCGCGATCTTCGCGGCCTGGTACTACTGGTTCCCGAAGATGACCGGCTACATGTACTCGCCGTTCATCGCCAACAGCCACTTCTGGATCACCTTCGTCGGCGTGAACCTGGTGTTCTTCCCGCAGCATTTCCTCGGCCTCGCCGGCATGCCGCGCCGCTATATCGACTATCCGGACGCTTTCGCCGGCTGGAACATGGTGTCGTCCTACGGCTCCTACATCTCGGCCTTCGGCGTGCTGGTCTTCCTGTATGGCGTCTTCGAGGCATTCTCGAAGAAGCGCGTTGCCGGTGCCAATCCGTGGGGCGAGGGTGCGACGACGCTGGAATGGCAGCTGCCTTCGCCGCCGCCGTTCCACCAGTGGGAACAGCTCCCGCGCATCAAGTAAGCGCGGCTGACAAGACACGGAACCGCTGCTCGCCGGCGGTTTCGGCCAAACCGAAAGAGTGGACTGCGTAGGCATGGCCCTGGTTGACAAGAACACGCTGGATGACGGAGGCTTTCGCATGTCGGAAGCGACCGCCCACGACTTCATCGAGCTGCTCAAGCCGCGCGTGATGTCGCTTGTCGTGTTCACGGCATTCGTCGGCCTCGTTGCTGCTCCGGTTTCGATCAATCCTTTCATCGCCGTCGTCGCCATCCTGGCGATCGCCATCGGTGCGGGCGCTTCCGGCGCTTTGAACATGTGGTACGACGCGGATATCGATGCGGTCATGACCCGCACCGCAACCCGGCCCGTACCGTCCGGCCGCGTGCTGCCGGGCGAGGCGCTGGTCTTCGGCCTGATCCTGTCGGCGCTTTCGGTGATGACGCTGGGCGTGCTGGTCAACTGGCTGTCGGCCGCACTGCTTGCCTTCACGATATTCTTCTACGCCGTCGTCTACACGATGTGGCTGAAGCGCTCGACGCCTCAGAACATCGTCATCGGCGGTGCTGCCGGCGCTTTCCCGCCGATGATCGGCTGGGCCGCCGCGACCGGTTCGGTCAGCCTCGAGAGCGTCGTCCTGTTCCTGATCATTTTCCTCTGGACGCCGCCGCATTTCTGGGCGCTGGCGCTGTTCAAGTCGCAGGATTACGGCCGCGCCGGCATCCCGATGATGCCGAACGTTGCCGGTGAGGCTTCGACCCGCAAGCAGATCTTCGCCTATTCACTGCTTCTTGCCCCCATCGGCATGCTGCCCTGGGCCTTCGGCTTCACGACCGCCGGTTACGGCGTTGTCGCCACCGCGCTCGGCATCGGCTTCATCTGGTATGCTTGGAAGGTTCTGGTCATGCCCGACAGCGATCGCGTCATGAAGCCGGCCAAGGCGCTGTTTGCCTATTCGCTGCTCTATCTCTTCGTCATCTTCGCTGCCTATCTGGCCGACAGCGTCGTCGAACGCACGCTGGCTTCGGGAGTGTTGTCATGATCGAGAACGAACTGGTGACGCTGACCGACAAGCAGAAGAAGGCGCGCCGCAGCCGCTCGATCGCCATCGGCCTCGGGCTCGCCGTGCTTGTGGTCATCTTCTACGTCTCGACGATCATAAAGTTCGGCCCCGCAATCCTCGACCGTGCGCTGTGAGGACCGAATGAATCGCGAAACACTGGTCGATCCGAAGACGCAGAAATCCAACAAGGTGGTCGCAGGCGTCTGCGCTGCCTTTTTCGCCGGCATGATCGGCATGGCCTATGCCGCCGTGCCGCTCTACGCGATGTTCTGCAAGGTGACCGGCTATGGCGGCACGACGCAGCGCGTCGACCAGTATTCCGACCGCGTCCTCGACCAGAAGGTGACGATCCGCTTCGACGCCAACACGACCGGCGGCCTGCCGTGGAAATTCCAGCCGGTGGCGCGCGACATGACGATCAGAATCGGCGAGACGGCGCAGGCCCACTACACGGCGGCGAACATGTTCGACAAGCCGACCTACGGCCGAGCGACCTTCAACGTCACGCCGGAGCTGGCAGGCGCCTATTTCAACAAGGTCGAGTGCTTCTGCTTCACCGATACGACGTTGAAGCCGGGCGAGACGCTCGACATGCCGGTCGTTTTCTATGTCGATCCCGACATCGTCAACGTGCCGGAACTGAAGGACGTGAAGACGATCACGCTTTCCTATACCTTTTTCCCCATAGAGGGGGTAAAGCCGGTTGCGGCAGCGCCGCAAGCTGGACCAATCAAGACCAACGACAATACCGACGGAAACCTCGGGGGCTGACATGGCTGACGCGCACGCAAAACCGAATCACGACTATCACATCATTGCTCCGAGCCAATGGCCGTTTCTGGGCTCGCTCGGTGCGCTCCTCATGGCGATCGGCGGCGTTGCCTGGATGCAGTATCTGAAGCAGGGCAACTTCCCGTTCTTCGGCTTCAACCTCGCTGAGAGCCGCTATTTTATTTTCGCCTTCGGGCTCGCGATTGTCGTCTACACGATGTATGGCTGGTGGAGCGACACCATCAAGGAAGCGCATGAGGGCCACCACACCCGCGTCGTGTCGCTGCACCTGCGCTACGGCATGATCATGTTCATCGCCTCGGAGGTGATGTTCTTCGTGGCATGGTTCTGGGCGTTCTTCGATGCCAGTCTGTTCCCCAACGAGGTCCATCAGGTTGCCCGCGCGGAGTTCACCGGTGGCGTCTGGCCGCCCAAGGGCATCGAGGTCCTCGATCCTTTCCACCTGCCGCTCTACAACACCATCATCCTGCTGCTGTCCGGCACGACGGTCACCTGGGCGCACCACGCGCTGATCCATGGCGACCGCAAGGGCCTGATCAACGGCCTGGCGCTGACGGTTGGCCTCGGCGTGCTGTTCTCCTTCGTTCAGGCCTACGAATACATCCACGCACCATTCACCTTCCACGACTCGATCTACGGCGCGACCTTCTTCATGGCGACCGGTTTCCACGGCTTCCACGTCATCATCGGCACGATCTTCCTGCTCGTCTGCCTGATCCGTGCGATGAAGGGCGACTTCACGCCGAAGCAGCATTTCGGCTTCGAGGCCGCCGCGTGGTACTGGCACTTCGTCGACGTCGTCTGGCTGTTCCTGTTCGCCTCGATCTATGTCTGGGCATCCGTAGGCGCGACGATCGCTCACGGCCACTGAGGCAACATATCGTGTTATTGGAAGGCGGTCGTGGCAGCACGGCCGCCTTCCGCTTTTCTGGCGCAATGACGGAGCAAAGATCGGTTCGGACTTCGCCGGCCCGCTTTCCTCGATAGAGACAGATCCATGACCCAGCCCACACATGAAGATCAGGCGCTCTGGCCGCCGGTTGAACCGATCGCGGCGGGTCTCAAGGGGCGCTGCCCGCGCTGCGGTGAGGGAAGGCTATTCTCCAGTTTCCTGACGGTCGCCCCACGCTGCGACACCTGCCGGCTCGATTATTCCTTCGCCGATGCCGGCGATGGCCCGGCGGTGTTCGTCATCCTGATCATCGGCTTCATCGTCGTCGGCTCGGCACTGTGGATGGAGGTTACCTACAACCCACCGCTGTGGCTGCATTTCCTGCTGTGGATACCGCTGACGATCATACTCAGCCTCACTGCGCTGCGGTTGATCAAGGGCGTGCTGATCACACTGCAATACCGCAACAAGGCTGCCGAAGGGCGCATGGATCAGCCGGAATGAGCGGTTCTGCTGTATCCGGTTTCCGTGCGAGCAGGCCGGCACGATTGCTTGCATTGGTCCTTGGCTTGGTGGCTTTCGCCGTGCTGATCGGCCTCGGCACTTGGCAGGTCCAGCGGCTGCACTGGAAGGAAGCGCTGCTGGCGACCATCGACCAGCGCATCCACTCAGTGCCGCTGCCGCTGGCCGACATCGAGAAGAAATTCGCCGAGGGCGGCGACGTCGATTACTGGCCGGTGACGGTCAGTGGTCGGTTCATGCATGAAGGCGAGCGGCATTTCTTCGCCACCTATGAGGGCGATTCCGGCTTTTACGTCTATACGCCGCTGAAGCTTGCCGACGGCCGTGCAGTCTTCATCAATCGCGGCTTTGTGCCCTATGATCTGAAGGATGCTGCGAAGCGGACTGCCGGTCAGGTCTCCGGTGAGGTGACGGTGACGGGGCTTGCCCGTAACCCGCTGCCGGGAAAACCGTCCTCGATGGTCCCGGACAATGATATCGCCAAGAACGTCTTCTACTGGAAGGACCGCGACGTGATGGCGGCCAGCGCCGGGCTGGAGACAGGTGTGGCACTCGTGCCCTTCTTCATCGACGCCGACAAGACGCCCAACCCCGGCGGACTGCCGGTCGGTGGCGTGACCATGATCGACCTGCCCAACAGCCATCTCGAATATGCCGTCACCTGGTACGGGCTGGCGGCGGCCCTTGCCGGCGTGCTCGGCGTGTTTCTATGGCGCTCCCGGCGCGGCTAATAGCATCGCCGGCCTTGACAGAGGGTGGGTGCAGACATCATTTCGGCACTAACAAACAGACCGGACGCCATGCCTGAAATCTCATCCAAGCCGCCACTCACCATCCGGCTCTGCCAGCCGCGCGGATTCTGCGCCGGCGTCGACCGCGCCATCCAGATCGTGGTGCTGGCGTTGAAAAAATACGGTGCGCCGGTCTATGTCCGCCACGAGATCGTACACAACCGCTACGTCGTCGAAGGCCTGCAGAATCTCGGCGCGGTCTTCATCGAGGAACTGGACGAAATCCCCGCCGAGCATCGCGAATGCCCGGTGGTGTTTTCGGCCCATGGCGTGCCGAAATCGGTGCCGGAGGATGCGCAGGCGCGCAACCTCTTCTATCTCGACGCGACATGCCCGCTGGTTTCGAAAGTCCACAAGCAGGCCATGCGCCACCAGCGCCTCGGCCGCCACGTGCTGCTGATCGGCCATGGCGGTCACCCGGAAGTCATCGGCACGATGGGGCAACTGCCGGAAGGTTCGGTAACGCTGATCGAGACCGAGGCCGATGTCGCAGCCTTTGTCCCTAGTGATCCCGAAGCGCTCGGCTTCGTCACCCAGACGACTTTGTCTGTCGAGGATACCGCCGGCCTCATTCGCGCGCTGCAAGACAGGTTCCCGGCGATGATGGCGCCTTCGGCCGAATCGATCTGCTACGCCACCACCAACCGCCAGGAAGCGGTGAAGGAAACCGCGTCCGGCGCCGATCTTTTCCTCGTTGTCGGCGCGCCGAATTCCTCGAACTCCAAGCGCCTTGTCGAGGTTGCGGAACGCGCCGGTGCGAAAATGTCGCTTCTCGTGCAGCGCGCCTCCGAAATTCCGTGGGATGACATCGCCGGCATTTCGACTTTGGGCCTGTCGGCGGGAGCGTCCGCGCCGGAGATCATCGTCGACGAGATCATCGACGCCTTCCGCGCCCGTTTCGACGTGAAGGTGGACCTGGCGATAACGGCGACGGAAACGGAGAATTTCCCGGTAATGAGTGTGCTGCGTGACATGAAGCTGACCCCGTCGGACATGGCCTTCGTCAACGGAACCGTATGATGGCAGTCTATACGGACGTTTCCGAAAACGAGCTCGGCGCGTTTCTGAAGGAATATTCGATCGGCGACCTTCTGTCCTACAAGGGCATCGCGGAAGGCTCCGAGAACTCGAACTTCCTGCTGCACACGTCGAGCGGCTCCTACATTCTCACCCTCTATGAGAAGCGGGTCGACAAGGGCGACTTGCCGTTCTTCCTCGGCTTAATGGAGCATCTGGCCGGAAAGGGCATTTCCTGCCCGCTGCCGGTGCATCGGCGTGACGGCAGCGTCACCGGCGCGCTGGCTGGCCGTACGGCGGCGGTCATCACCTTCCTCGAAGGCATGTGGATGCGCCGCCCGACGGCGGCCCATTGCCGCGAAGTGGGCACTGCACTGGCAAGCCTGCATGTCGCCGGCGTGGATTTCCCGCTGAAGAGGCCAAACGCGCTCGACATCGCCGGCTGGCGCAAGCTGTGGGAAGGATCGCACGACCGCGCCGACGAAGTCGAAAAAGGGCTGGCGGCTGAAGTTGACGCGGACTTCGCTGCGTTCGAGCGCAATTGGCCAAAGGACCTGCCTGCAGGTGTCATCCATGCCGATCTGTTTCCCGATAATGTCTTCTTTCTCGGCGAGAAGCTCTCGGGGCTGATCGACTTCTATTTCGCCTGCAACGACCTCTACGCCTATGATGTGGCGATCTGCCTGAATGCCTGGTGCTTCGAGAAGGACGGTTCCTTCAATCTCACCAAGGGCACGGCATTGCTGGCAGCCTATCAGGCGGTGCGGCCGCTGAGCGATGCGGAAAAGCAGGCGCTGCCAATTCTGGCGCGGGGTGCTGCACTTCGCTTCATGCTGACGCGGCTTTATGACTGGCTGACCATTCCCGACGGCGCGCTGGTCCAGAAGCGCGATCCGATGGAATTCATCCGCAAGGTGCGGTTCCACCGCCAGATCAATTCCGCGTCCGAATATGGGTTGAAATGAACAAATCAGTCGAAGTTTTCACCGACGGCGCCTGCTCGGGCAATCCGGGTCCCGGCGGCTGGGGTGCCATCCTGCGCTTCAACGGCAAGACCAAGGAGCTTTCCGGCGGCGAAGCGGATACGACCAACAACCGCATGGAACTGATGGCGGCGATTTCGGCGCTGAATGCGCTGAAGGAACCGTGCACGGTCGACCTTCACACCGATAGCAAATATGTGATGGACGGCATCTCGAAATGGATTCACGGCTGGAAGAAGAACGGCTGGAAGACCGCCGACAAGAAGCCGGTGAAGAACGGCGAGCTATGGCAGGCGCTGGACGAGGCAAACAAGCGTCACAAGGTGACGTGGCACTGGGTCAAGGGCCATGCCGGCCACGAGGAAAACGAGCGCGCTGACGAGCTCGCCCGCTTGGGCATGGCGCCGTTCAAGAAATAGCTTGTAACAACAGAAAATTGACCGGATGCGCGGTGTTACCGCGCATCCGGCCGGTTCTGATCAGAGCTGTTCGAGAAGCTTGGCAGCACCGGATTCGACGGCCTGGCCGGGCGAGTCTTCGATGTTGAGCGCCGTTACCTTGCCGTTATCGACGATCATCGAAAAACGCTTCGAGCGAATGCCGAGCCCGCCAGCGCTGAGGTCGGCTTCGAGGCCGGCCGCGCGGACGAAGTCGCCATTGCCGTCAGCCAGATAAAGAATCTTGCCTTCGCCGCCGGTGAAATTTGCCCATGCGCCCATGACGAAATGATCGTTGACCGCAACGACGGCGATGGTGTCGACGCCGCGCGAGATGATCGCGTCGTGGTTTTCCAGATAGCCCGGCAGATGGTTGTTGGAGCAGGTGGGGGTGAAGGCACCCGGCACGCCGAACAGAACGACCTTCTTGCCGGCAAAAATCTCGGCGGTGGTCAGGGCCTTGGCGCCGTCGGAGGTCATCGTCTTGAAGGTCGCTTCGGGCAGTTTGTCGCCAACGGAAATCGTCATGAAGTCTTCTCGCTTTGTCCGGTTAAGGTTCGGGAGATTGGGTATCGACTTATCGTCTCTGAGGCAATCGCCGGGAGGCGATTTCGAAGTCCTCAGAGGTTACATATAGGGCAGGATGCCGCTGACGGAACCGGCGTCAGAAACCAGCGTATAGTGTAATCCGCCCTCGGCCGGTACCTGTGCGGGGCGATTCAATATCTCGACTGAAAACAGCGTCTTGCCGTCCTTTTCCACGCGCTTGGGCGCAGCGAAGGAATAGCCATTCTCACCCGCGATGAAGAAATCGGCTGACGTCGGATTGCCGGGAAAGCTCGCTTCCACGAGCAGGCTCTTTTCGTCCTTGCTAACGATCTTCACGTTGAAACCGGGCTGCTCGGCGGCGGGCAATGCCTCCTGTGCGGCCGATACGAGGGCGGCATCGTCGGCATTGTCGGGATCATTGGTAGGGTCCAGCACCAGCTTCGTGCTGACCGGTATGCAGATCGTTTCGCATATGCCGAGGAAAACGTGAGCGTCGATCATCGCCGGCTCACCTGCCGCCTTGAGATGAAAGGTGATCGGCAGCGCGACCGACTGGTCATATCCGGCCCATTTCGAATAGCCGTCATCGTGGTGCTGCGGGACGGGGAAGTCGAATTCCGCGCTCGAAATGTTGGTGCTGGCACTGATATCGAGCTGCGGCGGCACGCCTGCGTCGCCGGGGTCGCGCCAGTAGGTCTTCCAGCCCGGATCGAGATCGATGTCGAGGATGCCGTGAAGCTGGCCGTTTGCGTCCGGCTTGCCGGAGGTGACGAGCCGCACCCTGCCGCCCTGAGTTTCGAACCAGTCGGTGGAGGATGCCAGCGCAGGCGCCGAGCCGAGTGCGATGGCAAGCAGGCCGATTGCTGCGACTTTCGTGCTTTTCATGTCTGCGATTTGACCTTGCGGATGGCGTTACGCAACCGGCTCATCCTTTCGCCACCATCATTTTTGCGTGAGGCCACGCCCTGCATCTTTCAACATTGGCCTAAGGCGTATCTTTCAAGCGTGTCGAAAACGCGTTACTTTTCTCGCATGGACCTGTTGCGACAAAAAAAAGGTGCAGAGAAACGTGGATTTCTCGATGACCAGTTCCTCATCGCCATGCCGGGGATGAAGGATGAAAGGTTCGCGCGCACCGTGATTTATGTCTGCGCCCACAGCGACGAGGGCGCGATGGGCCTCATCATAAACCAGTCGCAGCAATTGCTGTTCCCCGACCTTCTGGTGCAACTCGGCATTCTCGACCAGCAGGAGGCGATACGCCTGCCTCCGTCGGCGCGCGATTTCGTCGTGCGCAATGGCGGCCCGGTCGACCGCAGCCGCGGCTTCGTGCTCCACACCGACGACTACAAGGTCGAATCCTCGCTGCCGGTGTCGGAGGATATTTGCCTCACGGCAACCGTCGATATCCTGCGCGCGATCTCGTCGGGCAGGGGGCCGCGCCATGCGCTGATGGTGCTAGGCTATGCCGGCTGGGGTGCCGGTCAGCTCGAAAGCGAGATCGCCCAGAACGGCTGGCTGACCTGCCCGGCCAAGCCGGAGTTCCTCTTCGACGGGGATATCGATCGCAAATATGATCGCGTGCTGGCCTCTATCGGCGTCGATCTGGCCCATCTCAGCCAGGACGCCGGTCACGCCTGAGCGACCGGGTACTGCTCTTTCAACAGCTTCAGGACGGAATCGCCGGGTATCGGCGCGCCGAACATATAGCTCTGGACATATTCGCAGCCCATCTGGCGCAGTTGCAGCGCGTCGTTCTCGTCGGCGATGCCTTCGGCGACCACCGACATGCCAAGCTCATGCGCCATGTTGACCATGGATTTCAGCAGCACCGAGCGCTTGGGCGAAGAATCGTCGAGGAAGCTCTTGTCGATCTTGATGGTGTCGAAGGGAAAGCGCGTGAGATAGGAGAGGGACGAATAACCGGTGCCGAAATCATCCAGCGACAGGCCGATGCCGAGTTGCTTCAGCTTGGCCAGCACATGGGCGCTCTGTTCGGGATTGTCCATCACCAGCGATTCGGTCAGTTCGAGACGGAAGCAGCGTGCCTTGAGGCCGGCGCGCGCAATAACCGAGCGCACGTCGCTGACGAGGTCGCGGCGAATGAGCTGGCGGCTGGAAAGGTTCACCGACACTGAAAGCGGCGCGTCGCCGATCTGCTTCTGCCAGCCGGCAAGGTCCTCCGCCGCGCGCTGCATGGCGAACAGGCCGAGCTGAACGATCAGGCCGCAGCTCTCGGCGACCGGGATGAAATCCGACGGCGGGATCTGTCCGCGACGGGGATGGTCCCAGCGCAGCAGCGCTTCGAAACCGGCGACGCTACGGTCTTCCAGGCGCACGATGGGCTGGTAGGCGAGCGTAAGCTCCTTGCGCTCGACGGCGCGGCGCAGGTCGGATTCGAGCTGCAGACGGTCCGTGCCGACCGAACGGAAAGCGGGCCGGAAGGGTTCGATGCGGTCGCCGCCGAAGCGCTTGGCCTGGTGCATGGCGAGTTCGGCGTCCTTGACCATGTCCTCGGCCGAAGCCTGGGCTTCCGTCCAGGTGATGAGGCCGACGGACGCCGTCAGCACGATCTCGCGCTTGGCGAAGGTGATCGGCGAGCGGATCGCCTGCTTGATCGCATCGGCGACCGCCGCGATGCGGGCCGGGTCCTGCTCGGAAAGCAGCATCAGGGCGAACTGGTCGCCGGCAAAGCGCGACAGCGAATCCTTTGGCTTGAGAATGCGGTGCAGGCGTCTTGCGATCGTCAGCAGGATCGTGTCGCCTGCCGAGATGCCGAGGCTGTCGTTGACATGCTTGAAGCGGTCGATGTCGATGACGAAGACGGTCGGGCGAACCTTCTCCTCGGTCTTGGCGATCGAGATGATCGCCTCCAGCCGGTTCATGAACAGCTCGCGGTTCGGCAGGCCGGTGAGGTTGTCATGCACGGCATCGTGCAGCAGCCGTTCCTCGGATTTCTTCTGCTCGGTCACGTCGATGAGCGTACCGACACAGCGGATCACTTCGCCGTCCGAGCCGATAACGGGGCGCGCGCGCAGCGAGAACCAGTGATAATGCCCATCGGCGCCGCGCAGGCGGAAATTCTGCGCCACACGTCCGCGCCGGTGTTCCAGCACGACGTCGAGCGTGGTGCGGAACGTGTCGCGGTCGTCGGCGTGCAGAACGGGCAGCCAGTTGCGGGCCGGGCCGCCAAGGCTGTTGGGCGCAAGGCCGAGCTGCAGGCTGACATCCGGGCGCGTCACCACGCGGTCGCGCAGCACGTCCCAGTCCCAGACGATATCGCCTGAACCGGCCACGGCCAGCGCCTGGCGTTCAAGATCGCTGAACAGCCCCTGATGCAGGGCGCCGCCGGCGAAAGCGTGTTGCATGACGGTGAAGCCGATCAACAGGATGATAAGGATCAGGCCGCCGCCGAGCGCCGGCTGGACGACGTCGTTGTCCAGTATGCCGGTGATCGCCATCCACGATCCGCATAGCCACAGGAGCACCATGACCCAGCTGGGGATCAGCATGATGGCGCGGTCGTAGCCGCGTATGCCGAGATAGACGATGAGGCCGACGCCAAGGAGTGCCGTTGCGCCGAAGGATAGCCGCGCGATGCCGGCGGCCACGGCCGGATCGATGACCGCCACGCCGGCAATCAGCACCAGTCCGAGTATCCAGGCGAAGACGCCGTAACTGAAATGGCCATGCCATCGGTTCAGGTTGAGGTAGGCGAAGAGGAACACCACGAAGGTCGCTGCCAGGCCGACCTCCGTGCCGGCTCGCCATATCTGCTCATTGCCGGGCGATATCTCGATGACCTTGTTGAGGAAACCGAAATCGACGCAGATATAGGCAAGAACCGCCCATGAAAGCGCTGCGGTCGCCGGGAACATCGAGGTTCCCTTGACGACGAAAAGAATGGTCAGGAACAGCGCCAGCAGGCCTGAAATGCCGATGACGATGCCGCGGTAGAGCGTATAGGAATTGACCGAATCCTTGTAGGGCTCGGGGTCCCAGAGATAGACCTGCGGCAGCTTCGGCGAGGCGAGCTCGGCGATGAAGGTAACGACCGTGCCGGGGTTGAGCGTCACCAGGAATACGTCGGCGTCAGGGCTCGCCTGCCGGTCGAGCGCGAAGCCCTCGCTCGGCGTGATCGCGGTGATGCGGCTGGAGCCGAGGTCGGGCCAGAACAGGCCGGAGTTCACCAGGCGGAAATGCGGTGCGACGATCAGGCGGTCGATCTGCTGCTCGGTCGTATTGGCGAGCGCGAAGACCGCCCAGTCGCCGCTGGAGCGCTTGTTGTTGGCCTCGACCTCGATTCGCCGAACGATGCCGTCGGGGCCGGGGGCGGTCGAGACCTGAAAGTTCTCACCCTGATTCCGGTAGATCTCGACCGCGCCCGAAAGATCGAGCGCGACATCGTCGCGGGCGATCTTGATGGGCTCGATGGCGAATGCCGACGAGATGGCGCACAGGCTTACGATTGCCGCTAGGACAAAAGCCGCAAGGCGCCGTATCCGCAGAGAATATGCCAAAAATCAGCCCTTCGTCCTGACGCCAAGCCGATCGTCCGCGATCAGGGCGTAGAGGTAGTGATCCTGCCAGTTACCATTGATCCTGAGATAGGATCGCAAAAGTCCTTCACGCTGAAATCCGGCTTTTTCAAGCACACGAACGGAGCGCGAATTTTCGGGAATACAGGCAGCCTCGATCCGGTGCAACCTCAGCGTATCGAAAGCGAAACGCACGAGCAGAAGAAGGGCGTCGACCATGTAGCCCTTTCCCGCGTATCGCTCGCCCACCCAGTAACCGATCTGCCCGCTCTGCGCGACGCCCTGGCGGATGTTGCCGATGGTGATTCCACCGATCAACCGCCCGGAAGCATTCTCGAATATGAAGAAGGCGACGGCGCTGCCATTGGTGAAATCCTCACGGTAGCGGCTGAGCCGTGCGCGCCAGGAGGTCCGCTCGAGCTCGTCGGAAGCCCAGCGCGGCTCCCATGGCTCGAGGAAGGCACGGCTCTCCGCGCGCAGGGCCGCCCACTCGCGGTAGTCGCCGGACTCAGGCACCCGCAGGTTGACGCGATCGCCTTTCAGCGCCGGAAAGTCTCGGCGGAAAAAAGGAAAGGCGATCATCGCTTTTGCGAGGGCTCAGACGGCCAGCTTGCGAAGACCGCTGTCGAGTCTTGGAAGCGCGTCGAGAATGCTTTCATAAGGCGGCAACGTGCCCACCGGTCCAACGGCGGTTACCGTCGGCTTGGTCGAGAACAGCCGTGACGACAAATCCGTGAGGCGATCGACGGTAAGCGCAGAAAGCCGCTCCATCAGCTCTTCCTTGGCGATGGGGCGTCCGAAAAGCAGCATCTGACGCGCGATCTGCGAAGCCCGGCTGGAGGCGCTTTCACCCGACATGATCAGGCCGGCGCGGTATTGCGCGCGGGCGCGGTCGAGTTCGTCCTGGCCGATGTGCTCGCCGGCCCTCTCCAGTTCCTTGATGATCACGGGAACGAGCTTGGCGATGTCGCCTTCGCCGGTCGCGGCATGAACGCCGAAGATGCCGGTGTCAGAAAATCCCCAGTGAAAGGCATAGACCGAGTAGCACAGGCCGCGCTTTTCACGCACTTCCTGGAACAGCCGCGAAGACATGCCGCCGCCCAGAATCATCGACAGGACCTGCGAGGCGTAGAAATCGCGGACGTGATAGGCGCGGCCTTCGAAGCCGAGCACGATCTGTGCATCCTGCAGGTCGCGGTGTTCGCGGTAGTCGCCGCCGACATAATGCGCATATTGCGGAACGACGCTGTCGGACTTGGCGCGGAAACCGCCCAGCCGTCGCTCGACGTCGCGGACGAAGACATCATGCTTCACGTCGCCGGCGGCCACGACCACCATCTGGTCCGCGCCATACTGGCGTTCCATGAAGGCGTGCAACTGGCCGGAGGTGAAGGATTTGACGGTCTCGGGCGTGCCGAGGATCGAGCGGCCTATCGTCTGGTGGCGGAAAGCCGTCTCGGTGAAGTGGTCGAACACGACGTCGTCCGGCGTGTCGTGTGCTGCGCCGATCTCCTGCAGGATCACGTGCTGCTCGCGCTCCAGTTCCTCCGGATCGAATTTCGATTCCGTCAGGATATCTGAGAGCAGGTCCATCGCCAGCGGCACGTCATCGGCGAGCACGCGGGCATAGAAGGAGGTTGTCTCGACGCTGGTAGCGGCGTTGATCTCGCCGCCGACATTCTCGATTTCGGAAGCGATCTGAAAGGCGCTTCGCCTCTTGGTCCCCTTGAACGCCATGTGTTCGAGGAGGTGGGCCATCCCATGCTCGTCGTCGCGTTCGTTGCGGGCCCCGGATTTGACCCAGACGCCCAATGCGACAGATTCGATACTTGGAAGGGTTTCGGTGGCGACTGTCAGGCCGTTCGACAGACGGCTTACCTCAACACCCATATAGATATTACTCCCTAACGCGCCGCCCGTGCGTGGCGGCTAATATGATCTTCCACCATTTTAAGCTCGGATGGAAGTACCGTGTATTTTTCCTCGCGTTCCATCAATCCCGCAAGCCACGCAGGCAGGGGCGGGACAACACCGCTCGCCGCTTCGACGGCGGCGGGGAACTTGGCGGGGTGAGCAGTGGCAAGTACGATCATCGGTGCGTCGCCCTTTTGGCTGTTCGCGACATGAACGGCAGTCGCCGTATGCGGGTCGAGCAGATAGCCGCTCGCCTTCAGCGTCTCGCGGATCGTTGCCGCGGTCTCGTCCACCGTCGCGCGTCCGGCGTCGAATTCGCCGCGGATCTTTGCAAGGGCAGCGGCGTCGATGGTGAATGCACCCGACTGCTTGAGGCCGGCCATATAGCGGCGGACAGTGCCTGCATCGCGGTCTGAGGTTTCGAAAAGCAGGCGCTCGAAGTTGGACGACACCTGGATGTCCATCGACGGCGAGGTCGTGGCGACGACGCCCGTGGTGCGGTATTCGCCGGTCGAAAGCGTGCGGGCGAGGATGTCGTTGTCGTTGGTGGCGATCACCAGACGCTCGATCGGCAGGCCCATGCGCTTGGCGGCGTAACCGGCGAAGATATCGCCGAAATTACCGGTCGGCACGGTGAAGGACACCGGGCGGTCCGGCGCGCCAAGCGAAATCGCCGACGAGAAATAATACACGATCTGGGCCATGATTCGCGCCCAGTTGATCGAGTTGACCGCCGACAGCGAAACGCTGTCGCGAAAACCAGGGTTGTTGAACATGTCTTTCAGAAGACCCTGGCAGTCGTCGAAATTTCCTTCGACGGCGAGCGCATGGACGTTCGAAGCGGTCGAGGTTGTCATCTGCCGCTGCTGGACTGGCGAGACGCGGCCATGCGGGAAAAGCACGAACATGTCGGTGCGGTCGCGCCCGGCGAAGGCGTCGATCGCAGCGCCACCGGTATCGCCCGAGGTTGCCGCCACGATCGTGGCGCGGTGGTTGAGCTCTATGAGCACGTGATCCATCAAGCGGGCCAGGAACTGCATCGCCACGTCCTTGAAGGCAAGCGTCGGGCCGTGGAACAGTTCCAGCACGAAAGTGTTCGCATTGGTCTGCACCAGCGGGCAAACCGCGTCGTGGCGGAAGGTGGCATAGGCTTCACGCACGATGCGCTCGAAGGCCGGAGCTGCGATCTCGCCGCCGAGGAATGGCGTCAGCAGCCGGATAGCGAGATCGGGATAGGCAAGGCCGCGCATGGCGCGGATTTCAGCCGCGCTGAATTGCGGCCACTCGCTGGGAATATAAAGCCCGCCATCGCGGGCAAGCCCGGTAAGAACCGTATCCGAGAAACCGAGTGCAGGGGCTTCCCCGCGTGTGCTGACGTATTTCATTGTCATCCGTTCGTCGTGGTGGCTTGCTGTCTACGCGACTGAAAACTCTGTGGAAAAGCAGATCGGTGAAAAACTGAATCCCGTCAGTCGCATTTTTGCCGCGGCGTTGATATACAGCGACAGCTTTGAGAGAGGGAAGTGCAGCATATGCAGTTTCGATTTATCGACAGTCGTTTTTTGGCCGGTCTTGCAGTTTCGAGCTTTATGATTGCCGCCGCTGGTTGCCAATCCAACGACGCGGCGAAAGGCTTTGACCAGGCAAGCAAGCCCGATCAGGCAGGCAGGATCCTGGAAAGCGACCTCCGGGCCTATTGCCCGAACATCACGCTCCGTGAAGGAACAGCCTTCTTCAGCAGCTACGCCAAGGGCGGTCAGGACGACCCGAACAAACTGGCCTACCAGGCTTCGATCGCCGACGTGACCCGCGCTTGCGTGACCCGTGACGGCACGTTGAGCATCGATGTCGCCGCTGCCGGCAAGATCGTGCCGGGTCCGGCCGGTGCGCCGGGAAGCGTGACCCTGCCGATCCGCGTCGTCGTGCTGCGCGGCGAGGAAGTGCTCTATTCCAAGCTTACCCAGTTTCCGGTCAGCTTGACCGATAAGACGGCTGCGACGCAGTTCGTCTTCAACGACAAGGGCGTTTCGGTTCCGGTTCCGGCCGAGCAGAACATCCGCATCTATGCCGGCTTCGACGAAGGCCCGGCGCCGAAGAAGAAGACCGCTGCAGCCGAGTGACAAGGCATGCCGCGCAAAAGTGCGCGGCGGTTTTGCGATAACGGCAGGCATCAAAACCAACAGCTTAAAGCGCGAGCCGCGCTTTAAGCGTCTTCCGACCATTCGAGAAGTGCGGCGACGACACCGGGAAAATCCGCCCAGCGGCGGATGACGGTTTCAGCACCCGCTTCGGTCAGCGCATCGGCGTGGCCGGGATAGCTGTGTGAAGCGCCGGTGAAACCGATGACGCGCAGGCCGGCAGCCTTTGCGCCGGAAATGCCGTGAACCGAATCCTCGACAACGAAGGTGCGCGCCGGATTGGCGCCAAGTGTGTTGACCGCATGAAGGAACACGTCCGGCGCCGGCTTCGGCTTTTTCGACGGCGTGTCGAACGAGGAGAAGATGCGGCCTGAAAAGAACGGCAGCAGCCGCGTCTTTTCCAGCATCATGTTGAGACGCTCGCCGCTCGAATTGGAGCAGATGCAGCGCGGGCCGGTTACCGAAGCCACCGCCTCATGCGCGCCTTCGATGGCGCGAACCTCGGCCTGCAGCCGGCGGTCGACGAGCGATTCCGCCTGAGTGATCAGCGATGCCTGGAACGGTATCTGCGACTGCTCCTCGATGCGCAGCATGATGTCCTTGAAGGTCAGGCCGGCATAGGTCTCGGCCAGTTCTTCGGGCTCGATTGGAAAGCCGGCGGCAGTCAGCAATTCAGCCTCGACGCGCGCGGCGATGATTTCTGAATCGACGAGCACGCCGTCGCAATCGAAAATGACGAGATCAGGCTGGGTCATGGAAATCCGCAATAGCTGGGAAGAAAGGCCGCATGGCGGCAAGCGATGTTTTCGCGGCGCGGCATACACCATGCGCTGCCCAACCGCAAATTCCACCACGATTGTCGTGGTGCTTCACCAAATGTTTACGCTGATCGGTAACCATAACGGGGTGTAAACAGTAACGCGTATTTCGGGTATCAGAATGTCAGCCGTGCGTGCTCTCGCCGACCTTTCCCCCCTGCCGCAGAAAGCCGAATGGCTGGATACGATCCTGAAGGGCGACTGTGTCGCCGCCCTCGACAAGCTGCCTGAAAAGTCGGTCGACGTGATTTTCGCCGACCCGCCCTACAATCTCCAGCTCAATGGCGACCTGCACCGCCCCGACCAGTCCAAGGTCGATGCGGTGGACAATGACTGGGACCAGTTCGACAGTTTTGCAGCCTACGACGCCTTCACCCGCGCCTGGCTGCTGGCCGCGCGCCGCGTGCTGAAGCCCAATGGCACGATCTGGGTGATCGGCTCCTACCACAACATTTTCCGCGTCGGGGCTTCGATGCAGGATCTCGGCTTCTGGATCCTGAACGACATCGTCTGGCGCAAGACCAACCCGATGCCGAACTTCCGCGGCCGCCGCTTCCAGAACGCTCATGAGACGATGATCTGGGCTTCCCGCGACCCGAATGCCAAGAGCTATACCTTCAACTACGATGCGCTGAAGGCTTCCAACGACGACATCCAGATGCGCTCGGACTGGCTGTTCCCGATCTGCACCGGGGCCGAGCGGCTGAAGAACGACAATGGCGACAAGCTGCACCCGACGCAGAAGCCGGAAGCATTGATTGCCCGCATCATGATGGCTTCGACCAAGCCGGGCGACGTCGTGCTCGACCCGTTCTTCGGTTCCGGCACGACCGGTGCGGTGGCCAAGCGTCTCGGCCGCCACTTCGTCGGCATCGAGCGCGAGCAGGACTATATCGATGCCGCCAATGAGCGCATTGCTGCGGTGAAGCCGCTGGAAGCGGCAGACCTGACGGTGCTGTCGGGCAAGCGCGCCGAACCGCGCGTCGCCTTCGTCAACCTGCTCGATTCTGGCATGCTCAAGCCGGGTGTGACGCTGTACGACGCCAAGAAACGCTGGGCTGCCAAGGTGCGCGCCGACGGGACGCTGGCGATCGGCGACAATGCCGGGTCGATCCACCGTGTCGGCGCTGTCCTGCAAGGGCTGGAGTCCTGTAACGGCTGGACCTTCTGGCACTATGAGCGCAATGGCGGCCTGACCCAGATCGACGAACTGCGCCGCATCGCGCGCCTCGGCATGGAGCGGGCAGGGGCCTGATTCCGGCAAGCTTTTTAAGAGACCACCGATGGGCCGGCTTCCAGTCACCGGCTGATCCCGAACGCTCGAGGGTATCCTCGGGCGTTTTGGCGTTTCAAGACAGGCAGGCAGCCTTATCCCTCGACGTCGACGCGGACTATCCTGCCATCTTCGTCGAGCATGATGGTTTCGGTACCTTGCCGCTTGTAAGGGGCGCCGGTTGTCGCGCTTGTTGCCTGAAGCGCCCAGACCGAGCGGGCGGTGTTGGGCGAAAGCGTCTCGACCGACAAATCCTCGGAAACCTGGTCCGGATATTCCGCGAAATAGGTTTTGAATGCGGCCATCACCGCATCACGGCCGGATATGAGACCGCCGACACCACCCGAATCATAGACGACATCGGCCGCAAACATCGCTTCGATTGACTGGTAATCGAGCGCGTTGATGGCGGCGTGGTATCGCCGCAGAATCTTTGCCGGCTCGACGCCTTGCGTCACGCCTTGATGCCTCGCTGTTCAAGGTCGCGCCGCAACGTGGCTGCATCCGTGAACAGCACCGCCTGCCAGCCGGCGGCCTTGGCGCCTTCGACGTTCTTCGGGCTGTCGTCGATGAAGATCGTTTCCGACGGATTGAGGCCGAAGGTCGAGGCGTGGTGGTCGTAGATGCCGCGGTCTGGCTTTATCATGCCGATCTCGCCCGAAACGGTGATGCCGCGTGGGCGCTCCAAAAAAGGAAAACGCTGCCGTGCTTCCGTGAAGGTGTCCTTGGCCCAGTTGGTCAGCATGGTCACATCGTGGCCCTTGTCGATCAGGGCCTCCATCAGTTCCACGCTGTCGTCATAGGCATGCGGCACCATCTCGTGCCAGTGGCGGCGGAAGTTGCGGATGTTTTCCTCGTGATCGGGGTGTTCGGCGATCAGCAGGCTTTCGGCCTCTTCCCAGCTCCGCCCGCGATCCTGCTCGATGTTCCATTCATGCGTGCAGATGGTCTCGAAAAACCGTTTCCGCTCGGTCTCGTCCGGGATCAGCCGGCTGAAGGGCAGGTCCGGGTCGTAATGGACGAGCACCTTGCCGATGTCGAACACGATGTGGCGGATTTCGGTCATGAAGGCCTCTTTGCTGTGTGTGGAAACGGCTTTTTCGTCGCGTCCGGTATGGCAGCCTCGATTGCCTTTTTCATGACAGTCGGCAGCGCCTCGCCGTGAAGCGTGGCGACTGGAGCCCAGAAACTGCCGGCAGGCAAGATGCGATCTGTGACCTCCGCGCGGTAGACATCAAGGTCGAGCGCGAAATGGGTGAAGACGTGGGAAATGCTGCCCGTCCTTCTCCAGTCAGCGGCGAAGGGCGCGCCGGCAATGGTGGTGTCGCCGTCGATGCGCGCGGTCCATGCGGTCGTAGGCACCTCGCTCATGCCGCCGAGCAGGCCCTTTTCGGGGCGCTTGCGCAGAAGTACCGCGCCATCGGGCCGCACCGCGACGAATGCGGCACCTCTGCGTCCCGGCTTTTCGGTCTTCGGGGCCTTCACCGGATAGAGTTCAGGGTCGCCGTTCGCCAGCGCCTGGCAGCCGTCGCGCAGTGGGCACAGCATGCAGCGCGGGCGTCGTGGCGTGCAGATTGTCGCGCCCAGATCCATCATCGCCTGGGCGAAATCCCCCGGTCGAGCCGGTGGCACCAGAGTTTCAAGAATTGCGCGGATTTCCGGCTTGGCGTCCGGCAGCGGCGTGGAAATCTCGAACAGGCGCGACATGACGCGCTCGACATTGCCGTCCATCACGGCAGCGGGCCGGTCGAAGGCGATCGCCGCGATTGCCGCGGCGGTGTAGGCGCCGATGCCGGGCAGCTCACGCAAGCCTGATTCCGTGTCGGGAAAAGCGCCTGTGCCGGCCGCAACGAGATTGGCGCAGGCTTTCAGGTTTCGGGCGCGCGAATAATAGCCGAGGCCGGCCCAGGCTTTCATGACGTCGTCGGTTTCGGCTGCGGCCAGCGATTTCACATCCGGCCATTTTTCAAGGAAAGCGCGGAAGTAGGATTTGACCGCCTCGACCGTCGTCTGCTGCAGCATGACTTCTGAAAGCCAGACGCGGTAAGGGTCGGGGCGAATGCCGGCGGCCAGCTGGCGCGGCGAAATGCGCCACGGCAGTTCGCGGTGATTGGCGTCGTACCACTCAAGCAGGGGCGCTGCGATATCGCCGCTGGATGTTGCGGCGCTCTTGCGGGGTTTTGCCTGTGGTGCCATTGATCGTGCTACTGATCCGCGCCTTGGGTAAGGGTGCATAGTCCGGAGAACGCACATGGCAGGGAAAAGCCGCTACGGCAATCCCGTTCCGGTGAGCGATCTCGCCACCGAAATCCTCGATCCCGTCCTGCGCAAGCGCGCGGGCATTTCCGTCGGGCTCGTCCAATCGTGGGAGGAGATCGTCGGCCCGCGGATTGCCGCCAAGAGCAGGCCGGAAAAGATCCAGTGGCCGCGCCGCCTGCACGAAGACGATCCTTTCGAGCCGGCAACGCTGATCGTCGCCTGCGAAGGGCTGGCCGCGCTCCATCTCCAGCACGAGACCGGCGAAGTCATCGGCCGGGTCAACGCCTTTCTGGGTTTCACGGCGGTTGGGCGCATCCGCATCGTGCAAAAGGCCCTGATCGACACGAGCTTGCCGCCGAAGCCGCGCCCACGAGCGCTGACCGATGGCGAGAAAACAAAACTCGCCGGCACGGTGGAAAACATCGAGGATGACGGCTTGCGCGCCGCGCTCGAACGTCTTGGCGCGACAATCATCGGTACTGAAAAGAAGAAGAGTTGACATCGATCTCGCATATTCGTGATTGCTGTCGCAGGATTTGTCGATTGGATTGGGGGAGCAGATGCCTTAATTCGCGCCAAGTCTCGCTTTTTGGTGCCTTGGCATCGCACAATACAATCTCAGGCAGGTGATTCGTATGATCCGTTCCATTCCGCGCAGAAAAGTTCTCTCGACACTGGCTCTTGCGCCGGCGGCATTGGTGCTCGCCTCGCAGGCCGGTTTTACCGGACGCGCGATGGCGCAGGATGCAGCAGCACCCGCACCCGGCAAGGCGCCTGAGTCTCAGGGCAGGATCGACATGGCCAAGGTGCTCGAAGCCGGCGCGCTGCCGGACAAGCAGCTCGGCAAGGACGATGCGCCGGTGACGATCGTCGAATACGCCTCGATGACCTGCCCGCACTGCGCGCATTTCCATGAAACGACGCTGCCGGCGCTGAAGGAAAAGTATATCGACACGGGCAAGGCGCGATTGATCTTCCGCGAATTCCCGTTCGATCCGCGCGCCGAGGCAGGTTTCATGCTTGCCCGCTGCTCCAACGATAACTACTTCCCGATGATCGACGTGCTGTTCAAGCAGCAGGAAAACTGGGCCGGCGTGCAGGATGCGAAGACCGCACTGCTGCAAATCTCGAAATTGGCAGGTTTTTCACAGGAGTCCTTCGAGGCCTGCTTGACTGACCAGAAGCTTCTGGACGATGTCAGGGCAGTACAGAAACGTGGCGCGGAAGATTTCAAGGTCGATTCCACCCCGACCTTCTTCATCAACGGCAATGTGTACAAAGGGGCTTTGTCTATTGAGGATATGTCGGCGATTATCGACGGCATGCTCTGACGGTCCGGCCATGCCGGGGCGCTTTCGCCCCGCCATGCCTGCGGTCGCGGGACCGCGCCTATGAAATTTTCCCGCCTGCGCCTTCTCGGCTTCAAATCCTTCGTTGAATCCGGCGAGTTCGTCATCGAGCGCGGCCTGACGGGTGTCGTCGGGCCGAACGGCTGTGGCAAGTCCAATCTGGTCGAGGCGCTGCGCTGGGTGATGGGCGAAAGCTCATACAAGAACATGCGCGCGTCGGGCATGGACGACGTGATCTTCTCCGGCTCCGGCACGCGGCCGGCGCGAAACACCGCCGAAGTCACGCTTTTCCTCGACAATGCCGACCGTTCCGCGCCCGCTGCCTTCAACGATGCGGACGAATTGCAGGTGTCGCGCCGCATCGAGCGCGAGGCAGGCTCCGTCTATCGTATCAACGGCAAGGAAGCGCGCGCCAAGGACGTGCAGCTTCTGTTCGCCGACCAGTCGACCGGCGCGCGCTCGCCCTCGATGGTCGGGCAGGGTCGCATCGGCGAACTGATTCAGGCCAAGCCGCAGGCGCGTCGCGCACTTCTGGAAGAGGCTGCCGGCATTTCCGGCCTGCACACCCGTCGTCATGAAGCCGAGCTTCGGCTGCGCGCGGCGGAGCAGAACCTCGAACGGCTGGACGATGTCGTCGGCGAGCTGGAAAGCCAGATCGAAAGCCTGAAGCGTCAGGCGCGGCAGGCTGCGCGTTTCAAGAACCTTTCCGCCGATATCCGCAAGGCCGAAGCCACGCTGCTGCACATTCGCTGGACGCAGGCGAAGACGCAGGAAGGCGAGTCGCGCTCGGCCCTGGCGACTGCCACCTCGCTGGTCGGCGAGCGTGCGGCCCAACAGATGAACGCTGCCAAGGAACAGGCGATCGGTGCGCACAAGCTGCCGGAACTGCGCGAGGCGGAAGCCGCCGCCGCCGCTGCCTTCCAGCGCCTTTCCATCGCCAGAACCCAGATCGAGGAAGAGGCAGGTCGCATCCGTACGCGGCAGGCCGAACTCGACCGCCGCCTGCAGCAGCTCGACGCCGACATTGCGCGCGAACAGCAGATGGTTAGCGACAACGCCGATATTCTTGCTCGCCTTGCCGAGGAAGAAGAGGCGCTGAATGCCGAAAACGCCGGCGCTGCCGAGCGTGAGATGGCAACGCGGGCGACCTTCGAGGAAGCAACCGCGACGCTTGGCTTGAGCGAAAACGCGCTCTCGAAACTCACCGCAACGCGCGCGGATGCTGCCGCATCGCGCACCCAGCTTGAGCGCGCATTGCGCGAAACGGCCGAGCGCCGCGATCGGCTGGCCCGCCAGCTTGGCGATGTCGACCGTGAAGTGTCCGAGATCGCTGCGCGCATTTCCGGCCTTGCCGACCCGGCCGAAAAGAAAATCCTGGCCGAGGAAGCGCAGGCAGCCCTCGACGATGCCGAGTTTGCCGCGGCGACAGCCGAACAAGCCGTTGCCGATGCTCGCGCGGCAGAAAATGAAGCCCGCCCGCCGCTTCAGGAAGCGCGCGCCGAACTAGCGGGCATCGAAACCGAAGCGCGCACGCTGGCCAAGATCATCAATGCGTCGAGCGGCGATCTCTTTCCGGCCGTGCTGGAGCAGGTGAGCGTCGAGCGCGGCTTCGAGACGGCACTCGGTGCCGCACTCGGCGAAGACCTCGACGTACCGCTTGATCGCGCCGCACCCGTGCATTGGGGTGAAAGCGAACCGATGCCAGGCGATCCGGCGCTGCCGGAAGGTATTCGCAACCTTGCCAGCGTCGTGCGCGCGCCGCGCCAGCTTGCGCGCCGCCTGGCGCAGATCGGCATTGTCGATGCCGCCGATGGCAGGCGGCTGCAGCTTTTGCTTGCGCCCGGCCAGCGCCTGGTCAGCAAGGACGGCGCGCTGTGGCGCTGGGACGGCTTTACCGCCAGTGCCGATGCGCCGACGGCCGCCGCACAGCGGCTGGCACAGAAGAACCGGCTGGCCGAACTCGACGCTGAGGCTGTTGCCGCGACCGTGAAAGTGCGTGCGGCGGAAGAGGCTCTGGCCAAGGCCGAGGCGGCAGTGCGCCGGCGCACGGAAGAAGAGCGCCTGTCGCGGCAGGCATGGCGCGATGCGCAGCACGCAGTCGGAGAGGCCCGCGACGCTCTGGCCCAAGCGGAAAGGGCGGCAGGCGAATTGTCGAGCCGCCGCACCGCGCTGGATGAGGCGCGTGCGCGGATCGAGGAAGGCCACGAGGAGGCCGCCGCCGCATATGTCGAGGCCGAGGACCAGCTTGGTTCCGCGCCCGATCTTGGCGATCTTCAATTGCGGCTCGACCAGTCGGCGGCTCACGTTGCGCGCGATCGCGCCGCCGTTGCCGATGCGCGCGCCGTGCATGATGGCTTGAAGCGCGAGGCCGAGGCGCGCATGCGTCGCCTTGATGCCATAACCAATGAGCGCCGCAACTGGACGCTAAGGGCGGAGAACGCCGCCGGCCAGATCGCCTCGCTCGGCGAGCGGCAGACCGAGGCGATGGAGGAGCGCGAAAGGCTGGTCGACGCGCCGGACGAGATCGACGCGCGCCGTCGCGCGCTGATGACGCAGCTTTCGCAGTCCGAGGAGTTGCGCAAGGCAGCCAGCGACCGGCTTCAGGAGGCGGAAAACCAGCAGGCTTTGCTGGACAAGGCAGCAACGGGCGCGATCCAGGCGCTGTCCGAAGCGCGCGAGGCCCGTGGCCGCGCCGAGGAACGCCTGACCGCAGCCGACGACCGCCGCAAGGAAATCGAGGCGCGCATCCAGGAAACGCTGAACACGCCGCCGCATCTCGTCATCCGCCACACCGGCCTCGAGGCCGACGCGCCGATGCCGGACGCTACCGAAGTCGAGCGCCAGCTTGAACGCCTGAAAATCGAGCGCGAGCGGCTGGGCGCGGTCAACCTGCGGGCCGAAGAGGAGCAGCGGGAGCTGTCCGAGCGGCTTGAGGCCATCGTCACCGAACGCGAAGACATCATCGAAGCGATCCGCAAATTGCGCCAGGCGATCCAGAGCCTGAACCGCGAAGGCCGCGAGCGGCTGCTGGCCGCCTTCGACGTCGTCAACGAGCAGTTCAAGCGGCTGTTCACGCATCTGTTCGGCGGCGGCACGGCGGAACTGCAGCTGATCGAATCGGAAGACCCGCTCGAAGCCGGACTTGAAATCCTCGCCCGCCCGCCCGGCAAGAAGCCTCAGACCATGACGCTGCTTTCCGGCGGCGAGCAGGCGCTGACGGCGATGGCGCTGATCTTTGCGGTGTTCCTGACCAATCCCGCGCCGATCTGCGTGCTCGACGAGGTCGACGCACCGCTGGACGACCACAATGTCGAGCGCTTCTGCAACCTGATGGACGAGATGGCGCGCACGACCGAAACGCGCTTCGTCATCATCACCCACAACCCCATCACCATGGCGCGCATGAACCGCCTGTTTGGGGTGACTATGGCTGAGCAGGGTGTGAGCCAGCTGGTTTCGGTGGATTTGCAGACGGCGGAGCAGCTGCGCGAGGCGAGTTAGGTGCATTGACCGTCAAATGATGGCGGCCTGCGAGCGCGGGTTTTTAGCTGTATCCTTCTTCCTCATCTTTTTTGTTTCGTTTCGCCTTGTAGCAATCGCTTGAAAAACTCTGTTTACTCCTATAAAGAGTAATAGGAGTAAACAGAGTTTAAGTGAAGGTAACTTTGTCATGCAACTTCAGAAGATCGAAATTGATTGGGATATTCACAAGCTCATCGAAGCCGAGCGGCGCGGCTTCGATGAACCGCCCTACCTCGCACTAAGGCGGCTCCTAAAACTGCCTCCACTCCAGGAAAGTGATGTAGTTGGCGTTGAAACCGCTGGCGTTGCATGGAGCGAGGACGGGGTTGTTGTGCCGCACGGTGCCTACGCCCGCATGACATATCTACGCGGGCGCCAAGTTTATGAGGGGCGCTTTCTGAACGGTAAGTTGATTGTTGAAGGTAAAGTTTTCGACGCCTTGTCCACGGCGGCAAATGCGGTTGCCAAAACCAAAGATGGAACTGCGCCTAACTTGAACGGGTGGAATTATTGGGAAGTCCGTCTACCCGGCGAAACCGAGTGGCGCTATTTGAAGGCGCTTCGTGATGAAGCCAGAGAGGAGCTCATATCCAAAATCAAGATCAGCTTGTGAGCGCTATGCCGTTTGCGTGGCGTAACGAGAGAGCGCCTGAAAAAACTGGCTGGGGCGGGAGGGTTCGAACCTCCGAATGGCGGTACCAAAAACCGCTGCCTTACCACTTGGCTACGCCCCAAGACCCGGAGCCCCGAGTCAAGTCTGTGCGGCCTTATATTCAGTGTGATCGAAAAGTACAATCGCGGCAAAATGCCTGCCGCAAATTTTACCGCCTCACCCCGGGTGAAGTGGTAAAACGAATTTCGCGAGCGCGAAAAGGAGCGCTATTCGCCCCAGACGGCCAGTTCATTGCCGGCCGGATCGGTGAAATGGAACCTGCGGCCGCCGGGAAACGAAAAGATCGGTTTCACGATCTTGCCGCCGGCGTCTTCCACGGCGGCGAGCGTTTCCTCGAGATTTTCCGAATAGAGAACCGGCAGCGGCTTGGGCGTGCCGTCTCCCGCTTCGGAATAGAAGCCGCCTTCCAGCCCCTCGTCATAGGCCGAATAGCTTGGTCCGTAGTCGGTGAACGACCAGGAGAAGGCTGTGCTGTAGAACGCCTTGACGTTGTCGAGCGTGCCGCCGGTGGCGGGCATTTCGAGATAATCGAGTTTGCCGGTCTTTTTCATGGTAACCTCTCGTTCTCTTTATGTTCTAAAAAATTCGCGATCGAAATACAAGTCTTGTTACCAGCGGATTTCTTAATCGATTGTAGGAGTTAAACATTCCGAGGCACAGGTTGCCTTTCGCAGCGCAGCAATTTATCGCTTCGCGCTAGAGGCGCTTTTCATCTGCTGTCTCAATTGCATAGTCTAGGAGCGAGCATGACCAAGTGGGTCTACACCTTTGGGGATGGTGCCGCCGAAGGGCGCGCCGGCGACAGGAATCTGCTGGGCGGCAAGGGCGCCAATCTGGCAGAAATGTGCAGCCTTGGCCTGCCGGTGCCACCGGGCTTTACCGTCACCACCGAAGCCTGCAACTGGTATTACGCCAATGGCAACGCCTATCCGGCTTCCCTGAAGAAAGATGTCACGACCGCGCTCGACCATATCGGCGCGCTGACCGGCCGCCGCTTCGGCGATCCGGCAAAGCTGCTGCTGGTTTCGGTGCGCTCCGGCGCGCGCGCTTCCATGCCCGGCATGATGGACACCGTGCTCAATCTCGGCCTTAACGACGTGACGGTGGAAGCGCTGGCGAAGGATTCGGGCGACGCCCGCTTTGCCTATGACAGCTACCGCCGTTTCATCCAGATGTATTCGGATGTCGTGATGGGGCTCGACCACGAGGTCTTCGAGGAAATCCTCGAGGAGGAAAAGGCCCGGCTCGGCCACGAACTCGACACCGATCTGTCCGCCGACCAGTGGCAGGCGACCATCGCGCTCTACAAGGCCAAGATCGAGGAAGAACTTGGCAAGCCGTTTCCGCAGGACCCGCAGGAACAGCTCTGGGGCGCTATCGGCGCCGTGTTTTCGAGCTGGATGAACCACCGCGCCATCACCTATCGCCGCCTACACGATATTCCCGAAAGCTGGGGCACGGCAGTCAATGTCCAGGCCATGGTGTTCGGCAATATGGGCGACACCTCGGCCACCGGCGTTGCCTTCACCCGCAATCCGTCGACCGGCGAAAAGATGCTTTACGGCGAGTTCCTGGTGAATGCGCAGGGCGAGGATGTCGTGGCCGGCATTCGCACGCCGCAGAACATCACCGAAAAGGCGCGCATTGCCGCCGGATCGGACAAGCCATCGATGCAGAAGCTGATGCCGGCTGCCTTCAACACTTTCATGGAAATCTCGGAACGGCTCGAAAAGCACTACCGCGACATGCAGGACCTCGAATTCACCATCGAGCGCGGCAAGCTGTGGATGCTGCAGACACGCTCGGGCAAGCGTACCGCAAAGGCTGCGCTGAAGACCGCTGTCGATATGGCGGCCGAGGGGCTGATCACCCAGGAAGAGGCGGTGGCCCGCATCGACCCGTCCTCGCTCGACCAGCTTCTGCATCCGACGATCGACCCCAAGGCGGAGCGCAATGTCGTTGCGATCGGCCTGCCGGCTTCGCCCGGGGCTGCCACCGGCGAGATCGTGTTCTCGTCGAACGAGGCCGAGGAAATGCGCGCCATTGGCAGGAAGGTCATTCTGGTGCGCATCGAGACGAGCCCGGAAGACATCCACGGCATGCATGCGGCCGAAGGCATTCTGACGACGCGCGGCGGCATGACCAGCCACGCGGCGGTCGTCGCCCGCGGCATGGGCAAGCCCTGCGTTTCCGGCGCTGGCACGCTGCGCGTCGACTACAAGGCCGGTACGATGACGGCGATGGGAAATACCTTCCGCAAGGGCGAAGTGATCACCGTCGACGGCGGCACGGGGCAGGTGCTGAAGGGCGCGGTCGCCATGCTCCAGCCTGAGCTTTCCGGCGATTTCGCCGCGATCATGGAATGGGCCGACAAGATCCGCCGCATGAAGGTGCGCACCAATGCCGAAACGCCGGCGGATGCGCGCATGGCGCGTTCGTTCGGCGCGGAAGGGATTGGCCTCTGCCGCACCGAGCACATGTTCTTCGAAGGCGTGCGCATCATCGCCATGCGCGAGATGATACTCGCAGACACGGAGAAGGACCGCCGGGCAGCCCTCGACAAGCTCCTGCCGATGCAGCGCTCGGATTTCCTCGAACTGTTCGAGATCATGGCCGGCCTGCCGGTGACGATCCGACTGCTCGACCCGCCGCTGCACGAATTCCTGCCCAAGTCGGATCAGGAAATCGAGGAAGTCGCCGCCGCCATGAAGGTGTCGGTGGACAAGCTGCGCCATCGCACCGAAACGCTGCACGAATTCAACCCGATGCTCGGCCATCGCGGCTGCCGCCTGGCGATTTCCTATCCGGAAATCGCCGAAATGCAGGCGCGCGCGATTTTCGAGGCAGCCGTTGAGGCGGGCAAGAAGACGGGTAACCCGGTTGTTCCCGAAATCATGGTGCCGCTGGTCGGGCTGAAAACGGAACTCGACTTCGTGAAGGCGCGCATCGACGCGGTGGCCAAGAGCGTGATGGAAGAAAGCGGCGTCACCGTCGAATACCTCACCGGCACGATGATCGAACTGCCGCGCGCGGCGATCCGCGCCCATGTGATTGCCGAATCGGCCGAATTCTTCTCCTTCGGCACCAACGATCTGACGCAGACGACCTTCGGCATTTCGCGCGACGACGCGGCGTCCTTCCTCGAAACCTATCGCCAGAAGGGCATTGTCGATCAGGACCCTTTCGTTTCGCTCGATATCGAGGGCGTAGGCGAACTGGTGCGCATGGCAGCCGACAAGGGCCGGGCGACGCGGCCCGACATCAAGCTCGGCATCTGCGGCGAGCATGGCGGCGACCCGGCTTCGATCCGCTTCTGCGAGGAAGTGGGGCTCGATTATGTGTCGTGCTCGCCGTTCCGCGTGCCGATCGCAAGGCTCGCGGCGGCACAGGCTGCGGTTAAAAAGGGCGGCTGAGCGGAATCTGACGCATCATCCCAATTTTGCCGTTATGCAGGCATTGGGATGATGCGATTATCGGCTTGGGTTTCCGCATGCGCCTTGTTTCAAAGCTTTTTCTTGCCGTCGTTCTTTCCGGTTCGGCTGCGGTCGCGAATGCCGCGCCGCTGCTTGAGCCGAGCCTGCATATCAGGCAGGGCGGCGACAGCCCGCGCGTCGCAGTGACATTGGATGCCTGCGGCGGCGCAACCGACAGCCGGATTCTTTCCGCGCTGGTTCAGTACAAGATTCCGGCGACGATCTTCGTGACCGGCACCTGGCTGAAGCGCAATGCGCCTTCGCTGGATATCATGCGGGCACACCCGGAACTGTTCGAGCTTGAGAACCATGGCGGGCGGCACATTCCGGCCGTCGATTCGCCGCGCAAGATTTATGGTATCCGCAGCGCCGGCAGCCCTGAAGCTGTGCTGGCCGAGGTCGAGACCGGGGCGGCGGCACTCGCCAAGACCGGCGAGCCGGCGCCAAAATGGTTTCGCGGCGCCACCGCACAGTACAGCCCCTCGGCGATCGCGCTGATCCGCAAGGCCGGCTTCAAGATCGCCGGCTACTCCATCAATGGCGACGGCGGTTCGCTGCTCGGCGCGCGCGAAACGGCACGGCGCGTCTCTGCGGCCAAGGATGGCGACGTCATCATCGCCCATATCAACCAGCCGACCCATGCGGCCGGCGAGGGGCTGGTGAAAGGTCTGCTCGCGCTAAAGGACAAGGGCTACACCTTCGTGCGCCTCGATGACGCCGATGGCGACGGCACCGACGACACCACGAATTGAGCGGCTGAGCTCCATCTGGGTATTGCGGTCAGGTATTATACCTGATTTGCGAATTGGGTATAACTAAGTTGCCATATACCGACTTATGAGTTATACCCGTTTTGCAAAATGGGTATAACTAAGGCGCGATATCGATGACTCGCCAATTGGACATGGTTTACACCACCATGAGCGCCGAGCTTCTCGACCGCGCGCTCGATGCTCAGTTCGATCTCGATTTTGACGAAGCGGGTACCTTCAAGAAGCGCACGGTAAAGGACCGCGACTACTGGTATTACAAGCCTTCCGAACGCGGACGCGACGAGCCGATGCGGGAAAAATATGTCGGCCCCGCCGACGATCCCGAAATTGCCAGCCGGGTCGCGCGGTTCCGGCAGATCAAGGACGACTATCAGGCCCGGCGCAAGATCGTCGCGACGCTGGTCCGTGAGGCGCGCCTGTTTCGTCCTGAACAGCGCGTCGGTGACGTGGTCGAGGCGCTTTGGAAGGCGGGGTTTTTTCGCGTGCGCGCCTGCCTCGTGGGGACCATTGCCTACCAGACTTATGGAACGGTGCTCGGCTACAGGATGGCAGACACAGCGATGCAGACCGGCGATATCGACATCGCGCAGTTCCATTCGGTTTCCGTTGCCGTCGACGATTCAATTCCCCCGATCCTCGATGTCCTGAAAAGTGTGGACAACAAGTTTCGGCCTGTTCCGCAACTGGGCGATGAGCATGGCGCGGCAAAATTCCAGGCTTCCGGCGGATTGCGGGTGGAATTCCTGACGCCCAATCGCGGCAGTGACGATTATCTCGGCAAACCCGCAAAATTGCCGGCACTAGGCGGCGCGACCGCCGAGCCGCTTCGCTTTCTGGATTTCCTGATCCACCAGCCCGTCAGAACTGTGATGCTCCACAAGGGAGGCGTTCCGATGTTCGTGCCTGATCCCGCCCGTTATGCGGTTCACAAGCTGATCGTTTCCGCGCGGCGTCGGCAGGAGAATGGCAAGGATCTCAAGGATTTGAGGCAGGCCGCAAATCTGGCCGTCGCCTTGTCTGAAACGGGCCGTCTCGAAGACCTGCGCGATGCCTATGACGAGGCCCTCTCACGCGGGCCGCAGTGGCGTGAAGCGATCACAACCTCGCTTGATCGCCTCAAGGCGTTGGGCATGACCGCTTTTGATGCGTTGAAGACGCAAGCGGCGAAGTAGAATCTTCGTCGACCTCTACCCCGCCTCCGCCACGATCCGCACCCTGTCGGGATAAAACGCGCCGTGGTCCTTGATCTCGGCGGTCTCGTCGAAAGGCTGTTTATAGCCCCACAGGGCGTTTTTGCCGGCGTCTCCTGCCGCAGGAATGCTCCAGTAGGAGGCATCGCCCTTGTAAGGGCAGTGGGTGGAATGATCGGTCTTTTCGAGGCGGCTGAAGTCGATATCCGCGAATGGAATATAGTAGGCGGCCGGGTAGGGCGGCTCGGTCAGCAGCAGGACATTGCTTGACGAGGCGATTTGCTGGTCGCCGGCATAGACCTTGACGGTACCCTTGTAAGGCTCGATCGTAATCTGCTTGGCCGGGTTCTTGGCGAAGCCGGGAGAGGGATTGGCGCTGGTCATCGGGAATGCTCCATTATCTGCCGCGTCCCTTTCATGTAGTTCTCAGGCCTTCCTTTGAAACCCACGCCTCGGCCTGATCGAGACCTTTTTCGAAGCGGTCGAAAAGCTCGTTCAGTTCGGCCTCGGTAATGATCATCGGCGGGCAGATGGCGATCGTGTCGCCGATGGCGCGAAGGATGGCGCCGTTCTGCTCGATCAGCCGCGAGGCCTCGGGCCCGACGCCCTGCTTGGGGTCGAAGGATCGCTTGGTTTTCTTGTCGGCCACCAGTTCCGCGCCGCCGACAAGGCCGTAGAAGCGCGTTTCTCCGACCAGCGGATGATCCGCCAGCTTCTTCAGGCGCTGCTCGAACAACGGCATCAGGGTGCGGACATGGCCGAGAATATCGCGCTTCTGGTAGATTTCGATGGCCTTCACGCCCAGCGCACAGCTCAGCGGATGGCCGCCATAGGTGAAGCCGTGGGCGAAGCTGCCGAGCGTGGCGCTGTGGTCGACATAGGACTGGTAGATGTCTTCCGGCACCATCACCGCGCCCAGTGGCGCATAGGCGGCGGTGAGTTGCTTGGCCGCGGAAATCGTCTTCGGCTTCATGTTGAGCGTCTGCGAACCCCACCAGTTGCCGGTGCGGCCAAAGCCGGTGATGACCTCGTCGGCAATCAGGATGATATCGTGCTCGTCGAGCACTGCCTGGATCGCCTCGAAATAGCCCTTCGGCGGAACGATGACGCCGCCGGCGCCCATGACAGGCTCGGCGATCATCGCCGCGATCGTATCCGGCCCTTCGCGCTCGATGAGGTCGCGCAGCGACTTTGCCGTGCGGGCAACGAACTCCGCCTCGCTCTCGCCCTCGGTGCCGAAGCGATAGTAATGCGGGCAATCGGTATGCAGCACGCGGTCGACGGGCAGATCCCAGCCATTGTGGTTGCCAGGCAGGCCGGTCAGCGACGCCGCCATGACGGTCACGCCGTGATAGGCTTTGACCCGCGAAATGATCTTCTTCTTGTTGGGCCGGCCAAGCGCATTGTTCATGTACCAGGCCAGCTTCACCTGCGTGTCGTTGGCCTCCGAGCCGGAAGAGGTGAAGAACACCTTGGAAATCGGAACCGGAGCGATTTCCTTCAGCTTTTCAGCGAGTTCGACGGCTGGTTCGCTGCTTTTGGCGCCGAATATGTGATAAAAGGGCAGGGCGCGCATCTGCGCTGTCGCCGCCTCTATCATCTCCTCGTCACCGAAGCCGAGCCCGGCGCACCACAGCCCGGACATGCCCTCGATATAGCCGCGGCCCTGCGTGTCGTAGACATGGATGCCTTCGCCGCGCTCCATCACCACCGCGCCCATCGTCTTCAGTCTGTGGATGGGCGTGTAGGGATGAAGCAGGGCTTCGACGTCACGGGTCTGGAAATTGGTGAGGGGGGTCTGACCGAGCATGCGCGGCTCCTTTAAGCGAACTAGGCTCAGGCTAGTCGCTTGGAACGCAACACGCAAAACTCTTCGCCTCTTGGGTCAAACGGTTGAGGTCGATGGCCTACCGCAAGACCCCGAAGCAATCACGCAGCCGTGGCGAACGCGTCGGCCAGGCCGGCATAGGCGGCGGCAATGCCGGCTATGGGGCTTTTGCTCTTGGCTGCCGTCTCGACACGCAACTGACCGCCATTGAGCGGCATGGTCATCACGAGAAACTGCCGCTTCTCGCCCTCGCCGACAAAAGCGGCGGCGGCGTGATGCGGTTCATTTCCTTCATCGACCCGCATCTTGAACAGGAGCGTGCCGTTGACGGCGTCGAGGGCGCCGCGGATCACGGTCTCGAAATCCTGTTCGGATATGGGTTTGCCTTTTGCGGGCAGCTCCGTGGCATTCTCCGATACGACGCTTACAAGCTTCTCTGCTACAGGTTGCTTGGACATGCGAAACCTCATCGTATTTCGCCAGTTTCACCCCGCCGCCAAGAAGGATCATCGGCTACAATGGCCGGATTGTGACGAAAACGCTACCGGCAATGTTAGCAAATCATCTTGGCTGTACTTGAGGTCTGACGCATAAGCCCAAAGATTGAATTCGATTTCTGGAAGAGATTCTACGTGAATTCAAAGCGTTACGGTGTCCTTTGGGTGTCCAGCAACATACGCGGCACTCTAGGCAATTCGGCTAAGAGCGCTGGCCTAACGCGAGGTCACCACTGGACAATCTGACAGTTCCTTCCACAATGGCCCAAACAAAAATGGGAGGGACTGGAATGCTTGGATTGATGCAGGAATGGCCGCTGCTCTGCCACAAGATACTCGATCATGCCGGCATCCAGCACCCGCGCCGCGAGATCGTTTCACGCTCCATCGAAGGGCCGATCGTACGGACGACCTACTCTGATATCCGCACCCGGGCGCTCAAGATCGCCCAGCGTCTGGAGCGCGACGGCTACGGCGTGGGCGACCGCATCGCGACGCTGGCGTGGAACACGGCGCGCCACATCGAAGCCTGGTACGGCATCATGGGCGTTGGCGCAGTTTACCACACGCTCAATCCGCGCCTTTTCCCCGAGCAACTCGTCTGGATCATGAACCACGCCGAGGACAAGGCGATATTCGTGGACCTGACCTTCCTGCCGCTGGTCGAAAAGATTGCCGCAGCCGTGCCATCGCTCAAGCAGGTCATCGTTCTGACGGACAAGGCGCACATGCCCCAGACCGCCTTGCCCAACGCTGTTGCCTACGAGGAATGGCTGGCCGAGGCTGACGGCGATTTTCAATGGAAAAGCCTCGATGAAGGTGCTGCAGCCGGCATGTGCTACACCTCCGGCACCACGGGCGAGCCGAAGGGCGTGGTCTACAGCCACCGCTCCAATGTGCTGCACGCCATGATGGCCGCCATGCCGGATGCGAAGGGCATCGGGTCGAAGGATATCATCCTTCCCGTCGTGCCGATGTTCCACGCCAATGCCTGGGGGCTCGGCCAGAGCGCGCCGATGATCGGCGCAAAGCTGGTCATGCCCGGCGGCAAGATGGACGGTGCCTCGATCTACGAACTCCTCGATACCGAGAAAGTGACGTTCACCGCCGCGGTGCCGACGGTCTGGCTGATGCTGCTCCAATATCTGGAGGAGACCGGCAAAAAGCTTCCCTATCTGAAGAAGGTCGTCATCGGCGGCTCGGCATGCCCGCGCGCCATGACCAAGAAGTTCCAGGAAAACTATGATGTGGAAGTGATCCACGCCTGGGGCATGACCGAAATGTCGCCGCTCGGCAGCCTCTGCACCATGAAGCCGGAATATGCCGGGCTTGAGGGGGATGAAAGGCTCAATATCGAGGAAAAACAGGGCCATGCGCCCTTTGGCGTCGAGATGAAGGTGACCGACGACGAGAACAAGTCGCTGCCCTGGAACGGCAAGACCTTCGGCCGCCTCAAGGTGCGCGGTCCGGCCGTGGCTGCGGCCTATTACGGAGGTGCCGGCAAAGAACAGTTCGACGAGGAAGGCTGGTTCGACACAGGCGACGTCGCCCATATCGATGCCAACGGTTATATGCAGATCACCGATCGGGCCAAGGATGTCATCAAGTCCGGCGGCGAGTGGATATCGACCATCGACCTTGAAAATCTCGCGGTCGGCCATCCCGATGTTGCCGAGGCGGCAGTCATCGGCGTGCGCCATTCCAAGTGGGACGAGCGGCCGCTGCTGGTGATCGTGCGCAAGCCCGGCAAGGAGCCGGAGAAATCCGATATCCTCGGCTTCATGGATGGCAAGGTCGCCAAGTGGTGGATGCCCGACGATGTCGCTTTCGTTGACGAAATACCGCACACGGCAACCGGCAAGATTCAGAAGACGACGCTTCGCAAGCAGTTCAGCGACTATCGGTTTCCGACCGACGCGGAGGCGGTTCGGTAGCCCCGCATATGCAAGGCTTCTACGGCGCTGCGAAACGCTTTATTGAAGCGGCAATGGAATCGACCTGCGGCGCAAGCATATGAGAGCATATCTGGAACGACGGACGGCAAGGACCGCCGGCTGGTCGCGGTGGCTGGCGAGCTTCTCGGTGGTGCTGTTCATCGTTGCCGGTCTTGCGCATCGCTACGGCCTGCTGGAGACGCCGGTCTTTCTGGTGGTCTTGGTGCTTGTGGCTGCGCTCGCGATTTGTGCACTGGCCTTCGCGGCCTTTGCCTTTTCGCGGGTGTGGAACAATGGTGATCTGGGCGGCGGCGACCTGACCTGGGGGACGGTCGTCGCGCTTGCGGTGCTCGTGCCGTATCTGATCACCGGATATCGCGGGGTCATCTATCCGCAACTCAACGACATTTCCACTGATCTGGACGAGCCGCCGGCGCTGACGCTGGCAGCTAAAGCGCGCACCGCGGACATGGATACCATTACGCCTTTCACACCCGAGCGCCGAAAGCTTCAGACGGACAAATACCCGGATGTGACGGGCCGGCGCTATGAGCTGCCCTTCGACCGTACGCTCGACGCGGTGGAGGCCGTGATTGCGCAGGAAGGCTGGAAACGGGAGGGCCCGAAGCCTGACGCGGAAGGGCAGAGCGAGGTTACGGTGGAGGCGCTGGCCTTCACCACCATCCTTGCGTTCCCTATCGACGTCGCTGTGAGGTTGATCGACGAAGGCGACACCACCTATGTCGATATGCGTTCGGCATCGCGCTATGGCAGGCACGATTTCGGCGACAATGCCGCCCGTATCACGGCGTTTTTCGAAGCGCTCGATACCGAGGTTGCGACACTTTCGGGAACTGTTCCGGCCGTGCCCGCCCCATAGAGGGTAGCTCAGGCCGGCGCGAAAATGGCGTCGATCGAGGGTTCATTCTCGGTAACCGCGGCGCCGCGTGCCACAAGATCCTCAAGATGGGCTAGCACCGAGAGGCCGGCTGCCCCATGCAGACGTGGATCGGTGTCGCGATAGATGGCTGCGACGAGGTCGGGAATCGAGCGGTCTCCGGATTTCAGCCGCTCGAGGATGGCGCGCTCGCGCATCTTTCTATGCGCCTTCAGCCCGCGCATGAAGGGTTGCGGCTTCGTCACCGGTCCGCCGTGGCCGGGCAGAAGCAGGTGATCATCGCGTGCCAGAAGCTTGTCGAGTGAAGCCATATAGTCTGTCATCGCTCCATCCGGCGGCGCGACGATTGTGGTCGCCCAGGCCATGACATGGTCGGCGGAAAACAGGATGCCGGTTCCCTCCAGCGAAAAGGCGGCATGGTTGGCCGCATGGCCCGGCGTCAGAACCGTGCCGATGCGCCAGCCATCGCCTTCGACGATGTCGCCATCGCGCAGTACGAGGTCTGGCCTGAAATCGATATCGCCACTGGCGTCGAGCGGATTGATTTCGCCGATCCGCAATGGACGCGCGGCGCGATGCGGCCCTTCGGCGGCAACCGTCGCACCGGTTTGGCGCGCAAGCCGCGCCGCGAGCGGAGAATGGTCCCTATGGGTGTGGCTGACGAAGATGTGGCTGACGGGGCGACCGGAAATCGCGCGGATCAGGGCGTCGTATTGGGCATCATCCTCGGGGCCGGGATCGATGACGGCCAGCGTATCGCGTCCGACGATGTAGCTGTTCGTGCCGTAAAAGGTGAAGGCGCTTGGATTGTTGACGGTCAGCCGCGCTACTCCCGGAGCAATCTCCACAGGTTGTCCGTAGTGAGGTTCGAACTTGGTATCGAAATGCATGGCCATCGGTCTGCTTTCCAGGCGGCGGTGTGAAACCCTCAAAACTGGCTGCCGCTTAGCACGTCAGGCAATATACGCAAACCCGACCGCTTTCGATCGGCGTTTGCGACCGCCGTCAGGCTGGCTTCTCGGCGCCGCTCGGGTCAGATACCGGCACCATCGATGTCCCGGCGGCGAGATATGTTCCGGCAATCAGGAATATCACCATCATCGTATCCAGAATATCGTGACCCAGAATGATGCTGGTCAAGCCTGAGATCATGTAGGTGACGACCAGTATGACGAGCAGGGTCGCGCCAAATCTCTCGACCTCGTCACGACTATCCCGGAAACATCTGAACGCGGTGGCACTCGCTGCTGCGAATATTGCCAGCAGCGCCAGCAAGCCGATCAGTCCGGCCTCGACGGTGATGGTTGCGAAGCCGTTGTGAAAATGTGTGAAGGTAAAGTCGAGACCGTACTGGTCCCGCAGGCCGGTGGTTATCAGCTGGCGCGTCGATCCCATCCCGTAACCAATGAACGGGCGTTGCTGGACCAGATCAAGCGCCATTTCCCAAAGTGAAAGCCGCACGCCGAGCGACGTTTCCTGTTGGTCGTTCACGGTCAGCTTGTCCCAGTCAGCGGCAACCTTGCCCATCCGATCCGCGACAGTCGGGGCGCCTGCAGCCGCGATCGCCACGAAAATCGCGGCGATGATAACGGCGTTTCTTGGCGAGATGTATCGGGAAAGGGTCCGCCGATAGATCCAGAGGATGGCAGCCGTTGCCACGAAACTGCTGATCCACAGGGCACGGCTTCCGGAAAAAATCAGGCCGATCCATGAAGCTGCAAATGCGCCGGCCAATGGAAGCGTAAGTTTCTTTTCCTGAAGGAAAAATATGCCGGCAAGCGAGACCAAGCCGGTGAGGCCGATCACCGTGGCGAAAACGATCGGGTTTCCTGCTCCGCCCCAGGCCCGCTCACCCAGGTAGTAATACTGAAACGCGGCGATCGCGAGCCCTGCATAACATGCGATCATGCTGGCCAGCACGGAGGTGCGGGCGACATCGGCTTTGTTCGAAATGCTCCAGAGGGAATAGGAAAACGGAAAGAGAAGAAGGGTCGCAAGGCGCAGCAGGTGCCGCATGTCGCCGAATGTCTGGCTGTTCCAGATCGTAGAAACGGCAATGACCAGACAATAGGTGATGAGCACGATCGTCATCACCCACATTGCCCTGTCGCGGCTGAACTTGCGCCTGCCCGTCACGATCTCGAACAGGCACCACAATGCGCCGCCGTGCCAGATGAAGCTGACCGCCGAGCCGGCAGCCGGAGCTGTGGCAAAGCAAAGGAAAGTGAAGAGCTTGTTGACGGATCGGTAGTTCAGGAGATCTTTCGAAAACACGAAGCTGTTCCGGTATCGAGAATTGAGCGGCGGCCCAAGAGTTTCGCGACAATTGTACTCACATCTGCCGTCTTGCACATCACCTGCCATGCGGCCGGCAGCGGCGCAATGCAATTCCCGGTCATCACCTGCGGCCTATTTGCGTATCCATGCCTATGGCAGGCTGATTTCGCGTAAGAGAACAGGATTCCAACAGGCGGCCCGAATGCGCACGTTCCAATCGGGCATGGCGGCAAATTTGGTAGCGTTCTCCTTGAGCGCAAGGCGTTTTGTGAGAAAATTCCACCAAATACAGAATATTGCCGTCGCAGGCTTCGCGAGCGGACAAATTTCAAAGGCCTCCGATGCTTGCCAAGCTATCCCACCTCGATCGGCTCGAAGCCGAAGCGATCCATATATTCCGTGAGGTGGCGGCGACCTTCACCAAGCCGGTAATGCTCTATTCCGTCGGCAAGGATTCGTCGGTGCTGCTGCATCTGGCGATGAAGGCGTTCTATCCGGCGAAGCCCCCGTTCCCCTTCCTGCATGTCGACACCACCTGGAAGTTCCGCGAGATGATCGAGTTTCGCGATTCCATGGCCGAGAAGCTGGGCTTCGACCTGCTCGTCCATATTAACGAAGACGGTGTCCGCGATGGCATCAACCCGTTCGACCACGGCTCGAATACGCATACCCATGTGATGAAGACGGTCGGCCTGCGCCAGGCGCTCGACAAATACGGCTTCGACGCGGCTTTCGGCGGCGCGCGCCGCGACGAGGAAAAGTCACGTGCCAAGGAGCGCATCTTCTCGTTTCGCAATGCGAGCCATGCCTGGGACCCAAAGAACCAGCGGCCGGAGATGTGGAAGATCTTCAACACGCGCGTGGCAGCGGGTGAATCGATCCGCGTCTTCCCGCTGTCGAACTGGACCGAACTCGATATCTGGCAATATATTTTGCAGGAAGATATCCCGATCGTGCCGCTGTATTTCGCCAAGGAGCGCCCGGTCGTCGAGCGCGACGGCATGCTCATCCTGCGTGATGACGAGCGCATGAAACTGCGGCCCGGCGAGAAGGTCGAGAACCGTCTCGTGCGCTTCCGCACGCTTGGCTGCTACCCGCTGACCGGCGCGATCGAATCCGACGCCGACGATCTCGATGGCATCGTCAGCGAAATGCTGATCGCCCGTACCTCCGAACGGCAGGGCCGCCTGATCGACCGCGACGAGGCCGGCTCGATGGAAAAGAAGAAGCGCGAAGGGTATTTTTGAGTATGCGCCACATCATGGCCGAAAATCTCGTCGCGACAGACACGGTGCGCGAATACCTGGCGAGCCAGGAGCAAAAGTCGCTGCTGCGCTTCCTCACCTGCGGATCGGTCGATGACGGCAAGTCGACGCTGATCGGCCGCCTGCTTTCGGACACCAAGCAGATTTTCGAGGACCAGCTCGCGACGCTGGAGCGCGATTCGCGCAAGCACGGCACGACCGGTGACGACATCGATTTCGCGCTGCTGGTCGATGGGCTGGAGGCTGAACGCGAGCAGGGCATCACCATCGATGTTGCCTACCGCTTCTTCGCCACGCCCAAGCGCAAATTCATCGTTGCCGACACGCCGGGTCATGAGCAATACACGCGCAACATGGCTACCGGCGCCTCCACTGCCGATCTCGCCATCGTGCTGATCGACGCGCGCCAGGGCGTTCTGCGCCAGACGCGGCGGCATTCCATCATCGCCTCGCTGCTCGGCATTCGCCACATCGTGCTGGCGGTCAACAAGATCGATCTGGTCGGCTTCGACCGTCAGGTATTCGAGCGGATCGTCGCGGAATACTCAGAGTTCGCCAAGGATCTCGGCTTCGAGAGCATCGCACCGATCCCGATGTCGGCACGCTACGGCGACAATGTCACACGCCGCTCCGAGAAGCTGGGCTGGTATGCCGGGCCGACACTGGTCGAGCATCTGGAAACCGTCGATGTCGATGGCGCTGCGATCGAAAAGCCGTTCCGCTTTCCGGTGCAATATGTGAACCGCCCGAACCTGGATTTCCGTGGCTTCGCCGGTACGGTTGCCTCCGGCTCGATCGCGCAGGGCGACGAAATCGTCGTGGCGAAGTCCGGCAAGTTCTCCAAGGTCAAGCGCATCGTCGCAAGTGGCGGCGACCTGAAGCAGGCGGTCGAGGGCCAGGCGGTCACCATCGTTCTGGAGGACGAGGTCGAGGTCTCGCGCGGCAATCTTCTGGTCGCGCCAGGCGCCCGTCCGCAGGTGGCCGACCAGTTCACGGCAAACATCGTCTGGTTCGATGAACAGGCACTGCTGCCGGGGCGTTCCTACATTCTGCGCACCGAGACGGACCAGGCCAACGCCACCGTCACCGACCTGAAATACCGCTTGAACGTCAATGACTTCGCGCATGAGGCGGCGAAGTCGCTCGAAATGAACGAGGTCGGCGTCTGCAACATTTCGGCCCAGTCGCCGCTGGCTTTCGATACGTTTGCGGAGAACCGCACGACCGGCGCTTTCATCCTGATCGACCGGCTGACCAATGCGACCGTTGGCGCCGGCATGATCCTTCACACGCTGCGCCGCGCAGACAACATCCATTGGCAGTCACTGGACGTGACAAAGCATTCGCGCGCCGCCGCCAAGCATCAGAAGCCGACGGTGCTGTGGTTCACCGGCCTGTCCGGTTCGGGCAAGTCGACCATCGCCAACCTGCTCGAAAAGAAGCTGCACGCAACCGGCCGCCACACCTATATCCTCGATGGCGACAATGTCCGCCATGGCCTCAACCGCGATCTCGGCTTCACGGAGGCAGACCGCGTGGAAAACATCCGCCGCGTCGCCGAGGTGGCGAAGCTGATGGCGGATGCCGGTCTTGTCGTGCTCGTCTCCTTCATTTCGCCGTTCCGCGCCGAGCGCCAGTTGGCACGCGAACTGCTGGAGGAGGGCGAATTCGTCGAGGTGTTCGTCGACACGCCGTTCGAGGAATGCGCCAGCCGCGACCCGAAGGGGCTTTATGCGCGCGCGCTGAATGGCGAGATCAAGAACTTCACCGGCGTGGATTCGCCCTACGAAGCACCGGAAAAGCCGGAAATCCACTTGCAAACGCTCGGCAGAACGCCTGAAGAGATGGTAGATGTACTCGAAGGCTGGCTGAGTGAACGTGACATTGCAGATCAACAATACGACGACGGCGGCGGTATCTGACGACGAAGCAATGCTAGCCGTCTTCGAGCGGCTGGCGCTGGACGCCGGCCGCGTCATCATGGAAGTCTTCCATTCGAAGATGACCGTGGAAGAGAAGGCCGATTGCTCGCCGGTCACCGAGGCCGACCGCGCTGCCGAAAAGCTGATTCTCGAAGGCTTGCGCGCCGAATTTCCCGATATTCCCTGTGTTGCAGAGGAAGAAGCCTCCGAGGGCATCGAGGCGCCTGCTCTGGGCCGCGCCTTCTTCCTGATCGACCCGCTCGATGGGACGAAGGAGTTCGTCAAAGGCAACGCCGATTTCACCGTCAATATCGCCTTGATCCGCGGCGACGTGCCGGAGATCGGCGTGGTCTATGCGCCTTGCAGCGGGCGGTTTTTTTCCGGCCGGCCGGGCAGGGCCGAGACGATAACGATCGGCGACGACCTGACGATCGCCGGCCGCCGCAAGATTTCCGTGCGGGACGGGCAGACGCCATTGACCATCGTCGCCAGCCGTTCGCACCGGACGCCGGAAACGGATGCTTTCATCCGCAAGATCGAGGCGGCGGAGATCGTCTCGGTCGGTTCGTCGCTGAAGTTTTGCCTGTTGGCCGCCGGCGAAGCGGATGTCTATCCGCGCTTCAGCCGCACAATGGAATGGGACACGGCAGCCGGTGACGCGATCCTGCGCGCCGCCGGCGGCACCACCAAAACCACCGATGGCAAGCCACTGGTCTATGGCAAGCGCAATCAGGCGCATGACGCGGATTTCGCCAACCCGTCCTTCATCGCAACGGGCCGGGTTTCCGGCGCGCCGTGGTTTTGATTGCGTGGTCGCGGATTACTCCGCGGCGTGCTGTGCCGATTTCGAGGCGATGAAATCGCTGATCGTGCTGATGATGCGATCCTGATCCTCAGCCGACAGATAGGCGTGCATCGGCAGGCACAGGATGCGGGTGGGCAGCGCTTCCGATACCGGCAGGCCGGCGGGCGCAACGGGGTAATCCTTGTAAGCCACCTGCTGATGCAGCGGCTTGACGTAATAGATCACCGACGGAATGCCCTTTTCCTGCAGATGCGCCTTCAGCGCGTCGCGGTGCGGTGTCTCGATGGCGTATTGCGCCCAGGCCGAGCGGTGGCCTTGCGGGACATGGGCGACCTTCACGACATTGTGGAGGCCGTCGCGATAGCGCTGAGCGACCTTCTGGCGGGCAATCATCTCGTCTTCGAGGATAGCCAACTTCTCGATCAGGATCGCCGCCTGCAGCGTGTCGAGGCGCGAATTCAGGCCGACGTGGACGTTGTCGTACTGGGTCTCGCCCTTGCCGTGGAAGGCGAAGGAGCGCAGGCGCGCGGCGAATTCGTCGTCATTGGTGAACATCGCGCCGCCGTCGCCGTAGCAGCCGAGCGGCTTGGCCGGGTAGAAGCTGGTCGAGGCGACCTTGCCGAACCCGCCGCACATCTTGCCGTCGATCGAACCGCCGATAGCCTGGGCAGCGTCCTCGATCACCAGCAGGTCTTCGCGCTCGGCGATCTCGGCGATTGCGGCATAGTTCGCACCGAGGCCGAACAGGTCAACCGGAATGATGGCGCGGGGCTTCAGGCGGCCTTCCGCCTTGATCATGGCGATCGCCGCTTCAAGGCTGGCAATGTCGATATTGTAGGTCTCGGCATCGACGTCGATGAACACCGGCTCGGCCTTGGCCAGCGCCACGACTTCCGCCGTCGCGGCGAAGGTGAAGCTCGGAACGAACACCGCATCGCCGGGCCCGATGCCGGAGGCGAGCAGGGGAAGAAGCAGCGCGTCGGTGCCATTGGCACAGGCAACGACATTCTTCACGCCGACATAGGCGGCAAGCTTCTGCTCGAATTCGGTGACCTGCGGCCCGAGGATGTATTTGCCCTCATCGACGACACGGTCGATGGCGGCGTCCAGACGGTCGCGGATTCTGTCGCGCTGCGCGCCGAGATCGATGAATTGCATAGTGGCTCCGAAGTCCTGTTTTTCGGGATATAGGGCGGCTGATAGCAGAGTTGAACCGGGCGAGAAAGATTGGCTCGCGCATGGCTGCCCGGCGGACGGTACAAGCTCGTTACCAGCGGGAACGAACTTTGCCGACAAAGCGCCCGGAAATGAGGCAGCAATTGCCGTTCGGCAGGCGTGGGCCGGGCTCTTTTACGCAGCGGCGAAATATAATGTGATCGGACCTGCAGGCCTATTCGATCTCGTGCCGCCAGGGCGGGTTTGCTCCGGCGCGGGAAACGGTGATCGCCGCAGCCTTGGAGCCGAGCGTCAACGCCTCGTGAATTGCCGTGTCCGAAAGCTCTTCCAGCCCGTCCTTGGTCAAAACGCCCTGATCGTGGAGCGAGGCAAGGAGACCGGCATTGAAAGTGTCGCCTGCGCCGACCGTATCGACCACAGCGACGCGGTTCGGCTTCACGGAAACCGTGTGACGCTTGGTGTAGCCGGTCGCGCCTTCGGCCCCGCGCGTCACCACGATCAGCTTCGGGCCGCTTTGCAGCCAGTCGTGGATCAGGTCTTCCTGCGGTCCTTCATGGCCGAACCAGGAAAGATCTTCGTCGGACAGTTTCACGATGTCGGCCATGGCCATCATGCGGCGGATGCGGTCGAGATGCTTTTCCTTGTCGGGAATGAAGCCGGGGCGGATGTTGGGGTCCAGCATGGTGACGCGGCGATCGTGCTCGCGGCGCATCAACGCTTCGTAGGCGGAACCGGAAGGCTCTGGGATAAGGCTGATTGCGCCGAACAGCATGGCGTCGATATCGTCTTCGAACACCGGTAGATCGGCCTCCGTCAGCATCCGGCCGGCCGTGTTCTCGTCATAGAAGGTGTAGGTGGCGTGGCCATCGGCGAGACGGACGAAGGCAAGCGTGGTCGGACGCGAAGAGACGTCGGCATAGCGCGAACCGACATTGCTCGATGCCAGCACTTCGCGGATCTGCTGGCCGAAAAGGTCGGAGGAGAGGCCCGAGAAGAACTCGACCGGCACGCCCAGCCGCCCGAGCGCGATGGCCGAGTTGAAGACGGCACCGCCGGCATAGGGCGCGAATGACGGCTCGCCGGCCGTGCTTTCGCGCGGCAGCATGTCGATCAGGGCTTCGCCACAACACAGGATCATGCTCGTTTGCTCGCTTGTCGGTGAAAGAAATGGCCGTGAGTGCCGGAATAGGCCCGGCAAGCACCAACTGCAAGATGGGGGAGGCGGGCCGGCATTCGGTCACGCCCCCTTCGATGGGGTGGTGGCTGCACCGACCAAAAAGCGCTCCGAAAGCGGCAGGCTGGCGCCGCCGAGCGCGCGGGCGTTGATGCCGACCGTTCCTTCGCGAATATCGGGAACCTGCAAGCCCTCGACATTGATGCCGGAAAGCGCCTGCCTGACCGCGTCGACCAGCCGCTTTCTGACCGCAGTCGGCATCCAGCCGTCGATCACCGCGGCCTCGAAATCGATGACGGCGGAAGAAGAGACAATCGTATAGGCCAGCGCATCGGCGGCACTGGCGATCCATTGGTCGAGTTCAGGGCCGATGTCGCCCCAGTCATTGGGCGATGTCCACAGGAAGGAAGCGTCCACGTCTCGTGCGAGCAGCGCCTTCTCAAGAATGGCGATGGACGCGACATTGATGAGCTGGGTGGCGCGGCCTCCGGGGTTGGGAATGGGCATCGAGCCAAGTGCCCCCGCATTGCCCGTGCGTCCGCCATAAAGTGCGCCGTTGAGGACGATGCCGCCGCCGGCGAAGGCTCCGATATAGAAATAGATGAAATCGCGAAGGCCGCCTGTATGCCCGAAAACCAGTTCCGCGCCGCAGGCCGACGTCGCATCGTTCTGCAGATAGACGGGAAAGCCGCATTGCGCCTGGATTTCAGAACGGATGTCGCAGCGCCGCCACTCGTCCATGATCTCGCGCGGCGCGCCGGCGGTGTCGGCCCAGTTCCACAATTCGAAAGGCATGGCGATGCCGAGGCCGGCAACACGCCGGTCCTGTCTGGGGTCCAGGCTTGCACGCATCTCGGCTATGCCCGACATCGCGAACTGCACGGTCTCCTGCGGCGCAGGGTAGCGATAGGAGTTCTGGCGCATTTGCCGGATGTTGCCGAGGAAGTCGATCAGCACCAGCTCGGCGCTGCGCCGCCCGATTTTCAAGCCGAGAAAATATGCACCCTCCGGGTTGAGCGCCATTGGAATCGAGGGCTGTCCGATCTTGCCGCGGATGGGTTCCTGCCGCAGCAGCAGGCCGTCTTCTTCCAGTTCGCGCATGATCACCGACACGGTCTGCGCGGACAGGCGCGTCATGCGGGCGATGTCGGTCTTGGCGAGGCTGCCATGCTGGCGCACGAGCGAAAGCACCAGCCGCTCGTTGTGATCGCGCATGCCGCTCTGGTTCGTGCCGCGATGAAAATGGCTCTCGGCCAAAGGGGGCGAATTGCGCCCGGGGTCGCCAGTCTCCACCCATCTTCCTCCCGTCATTCCTGATGTCTTTTTGCAGAAACAATGCGCAAGGCAAACACCGTTTGTCAATAATAAATAAGAGTGATTTAATTATTGACAGATCGGTTTGGCTGATGTTTTCTAGCGGCAGATGATCGGGGCGGGACATGGTGCCTCGGCGTCTGTGTGACGATGTCCAAACGGCATTGGTTTGTTCTTACTGGGAGGAATACCGTGACCAAGATCGCATTCTTGAAGTCGACCGTTTTCGGCGCTGCCGCTGCAGCGCTCATGACTTTCGCAGCACCCGCGTCAGCCGCCGATGTAAGTGCCTGCCTGATCACCAAGACCGACACCAACCCATTCTTCGTCAAGATGAAGGAAGGCGCCACGGCCAAGGCCAAGGAACTGGGTGTCAATCTGAAAAGCTACGCCGGCAAGATCGACGGCGACTCCGAAAGCCAGGTTGCGGCGATCGAGACCTGCATTGCCGATGGCGCCAAGGGTATCCTGCTGACCGCCTCGGATACCGCCGGCATCGTGCCTGCGGTCAAGAAAGCGCGCGACGCCGGCATTCTCGTCATTGCGCTGGATACGCCGCTTGAGCCTGCCGATTCGGCGGACGCCACCTTCGCCACCGACAATCTTCTCGCCGGCAAGCTGATTGGCCAATGGGCCGCCGCGACGCTTGGCGATGCCGCCAAGGATGCGAAGGTCGCCTTCCTCGACCTGACGCCTTCGCAGCCCACCGTCGATGTGCTTCGCGACCAGGGTTTTATGATCGGCTTCGGCATCGACCCGAAAGACCCGGCGAAAATTGGCGATGAAGATGATTCCCGCATCGTCGGCCATGACGTTACCAACGGCAATGAAGAGGGTGGGCGCAAGGCGATGGAAAACCTTCTCCAGAAGGACCCTGGCATCAATGTCGTGCACACGATCAACGAGCCGGCAGCCGCGGGCGCTTATGAAGCGCTGAAGGCCGTCGGTATGGAAAAGAATGTCCTGATCGTTTCCGTCGATGGCGGCTGCCCGGGCGTAAAGAACGTCGAAGCAGGCATTATCGGCGCGACCTCGCAGCAATATCCGCTGATGATGGCGGCCCTTGGAATCGAGGCGATCAAGAAGTTCGCCGACAGTGGCGAGAAGCCGAAGCCCACCGAAGGCAAGGACTTCTTCGACACTGGCGTTTCTCTGGTCACCGCAAAGCCCGCAAACGGCGTCGAATCGATCGACGTCAAGGCTGGCCTCGAAAAATGCTGGGGTTGATTCGACCCTGACTTAGGCAGACAGTTCGGCTGTGTAGAAGGGCGGCTTCGGCTGCCCTTCGCATAGCGGGGCAACGACTCCGCAGGAGGAAAACACCATGAGTGACGCTTCGGCAAACGCCCGGCGGCCGCAGGAGTTCGAAACAGTGCTTTCGGGCAGCGACGCCTCGGTCGCGAACTTCGAAACCCAGGCAAGATCGCCCATCGAGCGGGTCCAGCATTTTCTGCATTCGAGCCCGGCGGCGGTGCCGCTGATTGTGCTTATCGCCTCGCTGGCGATCTTCGGGATGCTCATCGGCGGAAAGTTCTTCTCGGCATTTTCGATGACGCTGATCCTCCAGCAGGTGGCGATCGTCGGCATTGTTGGTGCGGCACAGACGCTGGTCATCATGACTGCAGGCATCGATCTCTCGGTCGGCGCGATCATGGTGTTGTCGTCGGTGGTGATGGGGCAATTCACCTTCCGCTATGGGCTGCCGCCTTCGCTGGCGATCCTGTGCGGTTTTGCCGTCGGGGCGCTGTGCGGCTGGATCAACGGCGCGCTTGTCGCCTATATGAAACTGCCGCCCTTCATCGTGACGCTGGGCATGTGGCAGATCGTGCTGGCGACGAATTTCCTCTATTCCGCCAACGAGACGATCCGCTCGCAGGACATCGAGGCGCAAGCGCCCATCCTGCAATTCTTCGGCAATACGTTTCGCATAGGCGGGGCCGTCTTCACTTATGGCGTCATCGTCATGGTGCTGCTCGTGGCGGTGCTCTGGTATGTGTTGAACCACACCGCCTGGGGACGCCATGTCTATGCGATCGGCGACGATCCGGACGCGGCCGAACTCTCGGGCGTGCGGGTCAGCCGCATGCTGATATCGGTCTACGTCCTCTCCGGCCTCATCTGCGCGCTCGCCGGCTGGGCAATCATCGGCCGTATCGGCTCGGTGTCTCCGACGGCGGGACAGTTCGCCAACATCGAATCCATCACCGCAGTGGTGATCGGCGGCATCTCGCTGTTCGGTGGCAGGGGGTCTATCCTCGGCATGTTGTTCGGCGCGCTGATCGTCGGCGTCTTCTCGCTCGGATTGCGGCTGATCGGCACGGACCCGCAGTGGACCTACCTGCTGATCGGCGCGCTCATCATCATCGCGGTCGCAATCGACCAGTGGATCAGAAAGGTCGCAGGCTGATGGCACAGGAACCACTTCTCTATGCGCGTGGGCTGGTCAAGCGCTACGGCCGCGTGACCGCACTCGACAATGCAGATTTCGACCTCTACCCCGGAGAAATACTGGCGGTGATCGGCGACAACGGCGCCGGCAAATCATCGCTCATCAAGGCAATCTCGGGCGCCGTCACGCCTGACGAAGGCGAAATCCATCTCGAAGGCAAGCCGATCGGCTTCAAGTCGCCGATGGAAGCGCGCGACGCTGGCATCGAGACCGTCTATCAGAACCTCGCGCTTTCGCCGGCGCTGTCGATCGCCGACAACATGTTTCTGGGCCGCGAGATCCGCAGGCCCGGTTTCATGGGCCAATGGCTGCGTATGCTCGACCGGCCGGCGATGGAAAAGCGTGCGCGTGAAAAGCTGACGGAACTCGGCCTGATGACGATCCAGAACATCGGCCAGGCGGTGGAAACTCTCTCTGGCGGCCAGCGCCAGGGTGTGGCCGTGGCGCGTGCGGCGGCCTTCGGGTCCAAGGTCATCATCCTGGACGAGCCGACGGCGGCCCTCGGCGTCAAGGAATCACGGCGCGTGCTGGAACTCATTCTCGACGTGAAGCGTCGTGGTATCCCGATCGTCCTGATCTCGCACAACATGCCGCACGTTTTCGAAGTTGCCGACCGCATCCACATTCACCGGCTCGGCCGTCGTCTCTGCGTCATAGACCCCAAGGATTATACGATGTCGGACGCGGTTGCCTTCATGACCGGGGCGAAAGCCCCGCCGGAACAAGCGCTGGCTGCGTAAAATCCGCGCGGGGTTTTGAATCGATTGAAAATCCTGACGGATCGACTAGATTGATTGCGGGAGGATGCTGGGACCCTGCCGTAAAGACGGGCTACCGATAACGCTCTAGAGGCGATATGACGCTTGCATCCACATCCGAGCTTCCACGGCCAATTTTGGAAAATCCCGACCCTAAGGCCCTTGCCGCTGAGATTCTGAAAGCCCTGCGATACAGGGTCGGCAAGGACGAATCGGTCGCAACCCAGTTCGACTGGCTCACCGCATCGATTCTGGTCGTGCGCGACCGCATCATCGACCAATGGGTCAAGGCGACCAAGGAAGCCTATGACGAGGGCGCCAAGCGCGTCTATTACCTGTCGCTCGAGTTCCTGATCGGCAGGCTGATGCGCGATGCCTTCACCAATCTCGGCATGATGGAGAGCATGCGCGATGCGCTTGGCTCGCTGGGTGTCGAGCTCGATGTCATCTCGGCGCTGGAGCCTGACGCGGCACTGGGCAATGGCGGTCTCGGCCGGCTTGCCGCCTGCTTCATGGAGAGCATGGCAACGGTGGATGTGCCTGCGCACGGCTATGGCATCCGCTATGTCAACGGCATGTTCCGGCAGGAAATCCACGACGGCTGGCAGGTCGAACTGCCCGAAACCTGGCTCGACCACGGCAATCCCTGGGAGTTCGAGCGCCGCGAGCGCTCCTTCGAGGTCGGTTTCGGCGGCACAGTCGAATCCATCACCACCAAGGATGGCCGGTTGGAGCGCCACGTCTGGCGCCCGCAGGAACGTATTCTGGCTGTCGCCTACGACACGCCCGTGGTTGGCTGGCGCGGAAATCGCGTCAATACGCTGAGGCTCTGGTCGGGCATGCCGGTCGATCCGATCCTGCTCGACACGTTCAACGCCGGCGACCATATCGGCGCACTGCGCGAGAGCAACAAGGCGGATGCGCTGTCGCGCGTGCTCTATCCCGCAGACTCCAGCCCGGCCGGTCAGGAATTGCGGCTGCGGCAGGAGTATTTCTTCTCGACCGCCTCGCTGCAGGACATCATCCAGCGCCATCTCAGCCAGTATGGCGAATTGCATTCTCTGCCCGATAAGGCGGCGATCCATCTGAACGACACGCACCCGGCGGTCGCCGTTGCCGAACTGCTGCGGCTTCTGATGGACGTTCACGGCATCGATTTCGACGCGGCCTGGGACATCACCAAGCGCACCTTCGCCTACACCAACCACACGCTGCTGCCCGAGGCGCTGGAAAGCTGGCCGGTGCCGCTGTTCGAGCGCCTGCTGCCGCGCCACATGCAGATCGTCTACGCCATCAACGCGCAGATATTGCTGGAAGCGCGGGCGAAGGCGGACTTCGACGGCGAGCAGATCAGCCGCATCTCGCTGATCGAGGAGAATGGCGAGCGCCGCGTGCGCATGGGCAATCTGGCTTTCGCCGGCTCGCATTCGATCAACGGCGTCTCGGCGCTTCACACCGAGCTGATGAAGGAAACGGTGTTCGCCGACCTTCACCAGCTCTACCCGGACCGCATCAACAACAAGACCAACGGCATCACGCCGCGCCGCTGGCTCATCCAGTGCAATCCGGGTCTGACGGGGCTGATACGCGAGGCGATCGGCGACAGGTTTCTCGACGATATCAACGCGCTGAAAGACCTCGATGCGCTGGCCGACGACGCATCATTCCGCGAAAAATTCGCCGGCGTGAAGCGCGCCAACAAGGAGCGCCTCGCTTCTCTGGTCCTGGAGCGGCAGGGGATAAAGGTCGATCCCTCGGCCATGTTCGATATCCAGATCAAGCGCATCCATGAATACAAGCGCCAGCTCCTGAATATCATCGAGGCGGTCGCGCTCTACGATCAGATCCGTTCGCATCCTGAACGGGACTGGATGCCGCGCGTAAAATTCTTCGGTGGCAAGGCTGCGCCCAGCTATCACAACGCCAAGCTGATCATCAAACTGGCCAATGACGTCGCCAAGGTCATAAACCGCGATCCGGCGGTGGGCGGGCTGCTGAAGATCGTGTTCGTGCCGAACTACAATGTCAGCACGGCCGAGATCATGATGCCGGCGGCTGACCTTTCCGAGCAGATTTCCACTGCCGGCATGGAAGCCTCGGGCACCGGCAACATGAAGTTCGCGCTGAACGGCGCGCTCACCATCGGCACGCTCGACGGCGCCAATGTCGAGATCAAGGAACAGGTCGGCGACGATAATATCTTCATCTTCGGCCTGACCACCGAGCAGGTCGCCGAGCGCCGTGCCGAAGGCTACAATCCGCGCGCCGTGATCGAAGCCTCGCCGGAACTGTCGCAGGCGCTGGCCGCGATCTCCTCCGGCGTCTTCTCGCCTGACGATCCGGAGCGTTACCGCGAGCTGATGTCGGGCCTTTACGAGCACGACTGGTTCATGGTCGCCGCCGATTTCGACGCCTATGCGGCAGCGCAGCGGCAGGTCGATGCCGTCTGGCGCAACAGCCCGGAATGGCACGCCAAGGCAATCCACAATGTCGCGCGGATGGGCTGGTTCTCGTCCGACCGCACCATTCGCCAATATGTCAATGAAATCTGGAACGTGCCTGCATGATGTGATTGCATGAAGCTGCCGGAAGAGCAGTGGGAGGGAACCTGAGAACATGAACAAGCCGCGCGCCAAAGCCGCGACGAATAAGCTGCCCGGTACTGCCTCGGACAGCGATGTCGCGGCGATCGTGGCCGGCACTCATGGAAATCCCTTCGCCGTTCTCGGCATACAGGAAGCGGAAAAGGGCTTTGCCGCCCACTGCTTCGTTCCGCATGCCGAATTCGTCACCGCCTTCACGCTGGCCGGCAAGGAGGTCGGCGAACTGACCCGCCGGCACGATGGCGGCTTCTTCGAAGGCAAGCTCTCCGTCCGCAAGCGCCAGCCGCTGAAATACCGCGCCCGCAATGCCGGTGGCGAATGGTGGCTGACCGATCCTTATTCCTTCGGCCCAGTGCTGGGACCGATGGACGATTATTTCATTGCCGAGGGCTCGCATCTCAGGCTCTTCGACAAGCTCGGCGCGCATCTTCTGTGGCACGAAGGGGCGTCGGGCGTGCATTTCGCCGTATGGGCGCCCAACGCCAGACGCGTGTCGGTTGTCGGCGATTTCAACGAATGGGACGGCCGCCGCCATGCAATGCGGCTGCGTCAGGACATCGGCATCTGGGAGATCTTTATTCCCGATATCGAGGCCGGGCGTTCCTACAAGTTCGAGATCATCGGCCCCAAGGGCGAAAACCTGCCACTGAAGGCCGATCCGTTTGCTTTCCGCTCGGAGCTGCGCCCGGCGACGGCCTCCGTCACCGCCGCGCCGCTTGCCCATGAATGGGGCGACGAAGCGCACAGGAAGCATTGGCGAAATGTCGATCCGCGCCGCGAGCCGATCTCCATCTATGAGGTCCACGCCGGCTCATGGCAACGCCGCGACGATGGCTCGTTCCTGTCCTGGGATGAGCTTGCCGATCGTCTGATCCCCTATGTCGTCGATACCGGTTTCACCCATATCGAATTCATGCCGATCACCGAGCATCCCTACGATCCGTCATGGGGATACCAGACCACCGGGCTCTACGCGCCGACCGCCCGCTTCGGCGATCCGGAAGGCTTTGCCCGCTTTGTCGATGGCGCGCATCGGGCGGGAGTCGGCGTCATCCTCGACTGGGTGCCGGCGCATTTTCCTGTCGACGCGCATGGGCTGGCGCATTTCGATGGCACGGCGCTCTACGAGCACGCCGATCCGCGCAAGGGCTTTCACCCGGACTGGAACACGGCGATCTACAATTTCGGCCGCCGCGAGGTCGTGTCCTATCTGGTCAACAATGCGCTGTTCTGGGCCGAAAAATACCATCTCGACGGGCTGCGCGTCGATGCGGTTGCCTCGATGCTCTACCTCGACTATTCGCGCAAGGCCGGCGAATGGATACCCAATGAGCGTGGCGGGCGCGAGAATCTGGAGGCCGTCAGCTTCCTTCAGAAAATGAACATCGCCGTCTACGGCACGCATCCCGGCGTCATAACCATTGCCGAGGAATCGACCTCCTGGCCGAAGGTTTCGCAGCCGGTGCATGAAGGCGGGCTTGGCTTCGGCTTCAAATGGAACATGGGCTTCATGAACGATACGCTGGAGTATCTTTCCAAGGAGCCGATCCACCGCAAGCACCATCACGGCGAGATAACCTTCGGGCTGGTCTATGCCTTCAGCGAGAATTTCGTGCTGCCGCTGTCGCATGATGAGGTGGTGCACGGCAAAGGCACGCTGCTGAGCAAGATGGCCGGCGACGACTGGCAGAAATTCGCAACCTTGCGCGCCTACTACGCCTTCATGTGGGGCTACCCTGGCAAAAAGCTGTTGTTCATGGGCCAGGAATTTGCCCAGCGCGACGAATGGAGCGAAGAGCGCCAGCTCGACTGGCACCTGCTCGACCATCTTCAGCATCGCCGGGTGCGCCAGCTCATTCGCGACCTCAATTACCTCTACCGTTCGCGGCCGGCACTGCATGCGCGCGACTGCGAGCCGGAAGGCTTTTCCTGGCTGATCGCCGACGACAGCGCCAACTCGGTTTTCGCCTGGTTGCGCAGCGCACCCGGCGGCGCCCCGATCGCCGTCATCACCAATTTCACGCCGGTCGCGCGCGATGACTACCGCGTGCCGTTGCCGACGGCGGGAAAGTGGCGCGAGGTGATGAACACCGACGCATCCGATTACGGCGGTTCCGGCAAGGGCAATGGCGGTCTGGTCGACGCCGTTGCCGGCAAGGACGGTGCCGTTCACGCGACGATGCTGCTGCCGCCATTGGCGACAGTCATGCTTGAGCTTGTTCTAGACTAGTGACTTGGGAGGGTTGCCATGGATACGAAAAGACCTCAACCGCTGGCGCGCGATGCCATGGCCTATGTGCTGGCCGGCGGCAGGGGTAGTCGGCTCAAGGAGCTGACCGACCGGCGGGCAAAGCCCGCGGTCTATTTCGGCGGCAAGACGCGCATCATCGATTTCGCGCTCTCCAATGCGCTGAATTCGGGCATCCGCCGCATCGGCGTTGCCACGCAATACAAGGCGCATTCGCTGATCAGGCATCTGCAACGTGGCTGGAACTTCTTTCGGCCGGAGCGAAACGAAAGCTTCGATATCCTGCCGGCCAGCCAGCGCGTTTCGGAAACCCAGTGGTATGAGGGGACGGCCGACGCGGTCTACCAGAACATCGATATCATCGAGCCCTACGGCCCGGAATACATGGTCATCCTGGCCGGCGACCACATCTACAAGATGGACTACGAACTGATGCTGCGCCAGCATGTCGACGCCAAGGCCGACGTGACCATCGGCTGCCTCGAGGTGCCGCGCATGGAAGCGGTCGGCTTCGGCGTCATGCATGTCGACGAGAAGGATAACATCATCTCCTTCATCGAAAAGCCTGCCGACCCGCCCGGCATTCCCGACAAGCCGGATTTCGCGCTCGCCTCCATGGGCATCTATGTCTTCAAGACGAAATTCCTGATGGATCAGCTGCGGCGCGATGCGAGCGACCCGGATTCCAGCCGCGACTTCGGCAAGGACATCATTCCCTACATCGTCCAGCACGGTAAGGCGGTCGCGCATCGCTTCGGCAAATCCTGCGTGCGGTCTTCGGCGGAAACGGGCGCCTACTGGCGCGATGTCGGAACCATCGACGCCTATTGGGAAGCCAATATCGACCTGACCGACATCACGCCCGAACTCGATCTCTACGATCGCGACTGGCCGATCTGGACCTATGCCGAGTTGAAGCCGCCGGCAAAATTCGTCCACGACGAGGACGGGAGGCGCGGCTCGGCGATATCCTCGCTGATCTCGGGCGACTGCATCGTATCGGGTGCTACGCTGCGACGAAGCCTCATTTTCACCGGGGCCCGGATCAGTTCCTATTCCACGCTCGACGATGTGGTGATGCTGCCCGACTGCAAGGTTGGCAGAAATGCCCATCTGAAGCGTGTCGTCCTCGATCACGGCGTGGAAATTCCCGAAGGGCTCGTCGTTGGCGAGGATCCGGTGCTTGATGCAAAACGTTTCAGAGTGTCGGAAAAAGGCATTTGCCTGATTACGCAGGACATGATCGACAGGCTCGAAACCTAGGGTATTCGCATGCAGGTGCTTTCCGTCACGCCGGAGATTTTTCCGCTGGTCAAGACCGGCGGGCTTGCCGACGTGACGGGCGCGCTGCCGCTGGCGCTGGCGGAGCAGGGCGTTGCCATGCGCACGCTTGTGCCCGGCTACCCGGCGGTGATGGGCACCTTCAAGAAGAAAAAGGCTCTGCTGGCCTACCCGGACCTGCATGGCGGCAAGGCTTCGGTACATGCCGCGGTCATTCTGGGGCTCGACCTGCTCGTGCTGGATGCGCCGCATCTTTTCGACCGCGTCGGCGGACCTTACGGTGACGCGACCGGCGCGGACTGGCCGGACAACTGGCGGCGGTTTGCAGCGCTGAGCCAGGTTGGTGCGGATATCGCCGCGGGTGCGATCTCGGGCTACGCGCCGGATGTCGTGCATGCCCATGACTGGCAGTCGGCGATGACGCTGGCCTATATGCGCTACGGCAAGGCGAATGCCGTGCCTTCGGTCATAACCGTGCACAACCTCGCCTTTCAGGGCAGCTTTGCGGCATCGATCTTTCCGCAGCTTGGTTTGCCGGCGAACGCCATGTCGCTCGACGGCGTCGAATATTATGGCGGCGTCGGCTTTCTCAAGGCAGGTCTTCAGGCTGCATGGGCCGTCACCACGGTCAGCCCGACCTACGCCCAGGAAATCCGTTCTCCGGCCTTTGGCATGGGGCTGGACGGGCTGATCAATCTGCGCGCCGGCGACCTGCATGGCATTGTCAACGGCATCGACACCGATATCTGGAACCCAGCAACCGATCACCATCTCACCGCGACCTACACCGCAAAAACGCTGAAGGCGCGCGCCGCCAACAAGCGCGCCGTGGAAGAACGCTTCAACCTCGATCATGACAACAGTCCGATCCTTTGCGTGGTCAGCCGGCTGACCTGGCAGAAGGGCATGGACGTGCTGATGTCGAGCCTGGACGATCTTGTCGCCTCCGGGGCGCGGCTTGCCGTGCTCGGCTCGGGTGACCAGGGCCTCGAGGGCGCGCTTCTGGCCGGTGCCGCGCGCCATCGCGGGCGGGTCGGCGTCGTTGTCGGCTATGACGAAGGGCTGTCGCATCTGATGCAGGGCGGCTGCGATGCAATCCTCATCCCGTCGCGCTTCGAGCCATGCGGACTGACGCAGCTTTACGGCCTCCGCTATGGCTGCGTGCCGGTCGTTGCCCGCACCGGCGGCCTTGCCGATACGATCATCGACGCTAATGAGGCTGCACTTTCGGCAGGCGTGGCCACAGGCTTCCTATTCGAGCCGGAAAGCGGCGATGCGTTCCGCCATGCCATTCGCCGCGCGGTGGCGACCTATGCCGAGCCCGCGCTCTGGTCCTCGATCCAGCGGCAGGGCATGAAAGCCGATGTTTCCTGGGATCGAAGCGCGCAAAAATACGTTCAGCTCTATCGATCTTTGACTTCCAAAAGGACTGCCTGACGCATGACAACTGTCGCGACAAAACCATTCGCCGACCAGAAGCCGGGAACCTCCGGCCTGCGCAAGAAGGTGCCGGTGTTCCAGCAGCCGCATTATGCCGAGAATTTCATCCAGTCGGTGTTCGATTCGCTGGAAGGGTTTAAGGGCAAGACGCTGGTGATCGGCGGCGACGGCCGCTACTTCAACCGCGAGGTTATCCAGACCGCAATCGCCATGGCCGCCGCCAACGGCTTCGGCAAGGTCCTGGTCGGGCAGGGCGGCATCCTGTCGACGCCGGCGGCATCTCACGTCATTCGCAAATACAAGGCGTTCGGTGGCTTGATCCTGTCGGCCAGCCACAATCCCGGCGGCCCGCACGAAGATTTCGGCATCAAATACAATACCGGCAATGGCGGCCCGGCGCCGGAAAAGATCACCGACGCGATCTTTGAGAAGTCGAAGACGATCTCGCGCTTCCTGATCGCCGATATCGGCAAGGTGGATATCGACACGATCGGCAAGTCTGATGCGGCCGGCATGACGGTCGAGGTCATCGATCCCGTCGCCGACTATGCCGAACTGATGGAAACCCTGTTCGATTTCGACGCGCTCCGCAAACTGTTCAAGTCCGGCTTCCGCATGCGCTTCGACGCCATGCATGCCGTGACCGGCCCCTACGCCAAGGAAATACTGGAAAAGCGCCTGGGCGCGCCCGACCACACTGCGCGGAACTACCATCCCCTGCCGGATTTCGGCGGGCATCATCCGGACCCCAATCTCGTTCACGCTAAGCATCTCTATGACGAGATGATGGGACCTGACGCGCCCGATTTCGGCGCGGCTTCCGATGGAGACGGTGACCGCAACCTGATCATCGGCAAGGGCATCTTCATCACGCCTTCCGATTCGCTCGCCATGCTGGCCGCCAATGCGCATCTGGCGCCCGGCTACAAGGCTGGCCTCAAAGGCATCGCGCGTTCCATGCCGACCAGCGGTGCGGCGGACCGCGTCGCCGAAAAGCTCGGCGTCGGCATGTATGAGACGCCGACCGGCTGGAAGTTCTTCGGCAATTTGCTCGATGCCGGCATGGCGACGATCTGCGGCGAGGAAAGTGCCGGCACCGGCTCCGATCACGTCCGCGAAAAGGACGGGCTTTGGGCGGTCCTGCTGTGGCTGAACATTCTGGCGGTGCGTGGCGAGAGCGCCAAGGAGATCGCCACAAAACATTGGGCGACCTATGGCCGGAACTATTATTCGCGCCACGATTACGAAGAGGTCGAATCCGACAAGGCCAACGCGCTGGTGGACGAGCTGCGCGCCAAGCTGCCGAGCCTGCCAGGAACGACGGTGCGCGGCCTGAAGATCGAGAAGGCCGACGATTTTGCCTATCACGATCCGGTCGACGGCTCGGTCAGCAAGAACCAGGGCATCCGCATCCTGTTCGAAGGCGGCTCGCGCGCGGTAATTCGCCTGTCCGGCACCGGCACGTCCGGTGCGACGCTTAGGCTCTATGTCGAGCGCTATGAGCCTGACCCGAAGCGACATGATCTCGACACGCAGGAAGCGCTTGCCGATCTTATCGGTGCTGCGGATGATATTGCCGGTATTCGCGCGCATACAGGGCGCAAGGGGCCGAGCGTCATCACCTGATGGGATCAGCGGATTTGAACCGTCCGGCGCCGCGCTTCGACGCTGCTATAAGCACGGAAGGTATTCGCTTTTCCGTGTGGTCGGGTGCTGCCCGGCGCGTCTGGGTGTCGATCTTCGATGAGGATGGCGCGCGGGAACTGCAGCGCATCGAGCTTGAACCACAGGGCGACGGTGTGCATTCGGCCTTTGTGCCCGGCCTAAAATCCGGCACGCGCTACGGCTTTCGCGCCGACGGCGATTATGCACCGGAACGCGGGCTGTGGTTCGATCCCGACAAACTGCTGATGGACCCTTATGCGGTTGCCATCGACCGGCCCTACGTCTTCGACCAACGGCTTTCGGCTCGCCGAGGCGAGGGCGAGGACACTGCGCCGCTGATGCCGAAGGCCGTGGCAACGGCTCTTTCCGAGCCGGTTCTGCCGCCTCCGCCGCTCTTCAAGCCGGGCGGCCTGATCTATGAGGTGCCGGTGCGCGCCTTCACCATGCTGCACCCGGAAATCCCCAAGGAGCAGCGCGGCACGATTGCGGCGCTCGCGCATCCGGCTGTCATAAAGCATCTGCAAAAGCTCGGCGTCGGCGCGGTGGAATTGATGCCAATCACCGCGTGGATCGACGAGCGCCACCTGCCGCCGCTCAGGCTCAGCAATGCGTGGGGCTACAATCCCGTGACCTTCATGACGCTAGACCCGCGCCTTGCTCCGGGGGGCATTGCCGACCTGCGCGAGACGGTGGCCGCGTTGCGCGAGGCCGGTATCGGCGTCATCCTCGATCTCGTCTTCAACCACACCGGCGAGAGCGACGAACTCGGCCCGACGCTGTCGCTGCGCGGGCTGGATAATCAGGCTTACTATCGGCATGGGCCGGACGGGCGGCTCGTCAACGATACCGGCACCGGCAACACGCTGGCCTGCGACCGTCCAGTCGTGCAGGAAATGGTTCTGGACACACTCCGCCATTTCGTCCGCCATGCCGGCGTCGACGGTTTTCGTTTCGACCTCGCGCCCATCCTAGGACGCTCTGAAAATGGCTTCGACCCAAATGCGCCTTTGCTCAAGGCTATGAGCGAAGACGCCGAGCTGGCTGATCGCGTGATGATCGCCGAGCCGTGGGACATCGGGCCAGGCGGCTATCAACTCGGAAATTTCAAGCCGCCCTTTCTTGAGTGGAACGACAAATACCGCGACGACGTCCGCCGCTTCTGGCGCGGCGATCGCGGCATGATCGGTGGGATGGCGACGCGGCTGGCGGGATCTTCCGATGTTTTTGCAGGGAAAAGAACCCGCAGCGTCAATTTCATCGCCGCCCATGACGGCATGACACTGGCCGATCTGACGGCCTATGAGCGCAAGCACAACGAGGCCAATGGCGAACAGAACCGCGACGGCCACAACGAGAATTTGTCGTGGAACAATGGGGTCGAGGGTGCGAGTGATGATCCGAAGGTAATCGAGCAGCGTCGGCACGATTTGCGCGCTCTGCTCGCCACGCTTTTCGCCTCACGCGGCACGATCATGCTGACGGCTGGTGATGAATTCGGCCGCACCCAGCGTGGCAACAACAACGCCTATGCGCAGGATAATGAGATTACCTGGCTCGACTGGGCAGGACGTGACATTGAGCTTGAAGACTATGCTGCGACGCTCGCCACGCTGCGCAGATCGAACTCGTTTTCGCACGAAGTCAGTTTCTTGACGGGAAATCCGCTGTCGGAATCAACCTTTCCCGATGTCCAATGGCTTTCGGAAAACGGGCAGGAACTGGATGCGCAAAGCTGGAACGACCCGGAGCGTCAGCGGCTCACCATGGTGCTCGGTCAGGGCGAAGGCATTTCACGCCGCATCTCGATACTGATCAATGGCGATCGCCGCGCGACTGTATTTTCGCTGCCTGCGCGCGACGGTTTCCAATGGCGCCCGCTGCCTCCATCGAATGATATTCGTGTTGTGGAAAATGGCCTGCTTGTCAGCGGGCGCTCGCTGGTGTTTGTCGATGAAATAAAGGTCGATGTTTCTTAGATTTTTTCAGAGGAGTTACGGATGACAGGCACGGTCAATACCGATTGGTGGCGCGGTTGCGTTGTCTATCAGGTCTATCCGCGCTCCTTTCAGGACACGACCGGCGACGGCAGCGGCGATCTAAAAGGCATCACGCAGCGCATCCCCTACATCGCCTCGCTCGGCGTCGACGCGATCTGGCTGTCGCCGTTCTTCAAGTCGCCGATGGCCGATATGGGCTACGACGTCTCCGACTATTGCGCCGTCGATCCCATGTTTGGCACCATCGCGGATTTCGACGCGCTGATCGACGAGGCGCACAGTCATGGCCTGAAGATCATCATCGATCAGGTGCTGTCGCATTCGTCAGACAGGCATCCATGGTTTGTCGAAAGCCGTGCCAGCCGCGACAATCCGAAGGCCGACTGGTATGTCTGGGCCGACGCCAAGCCGGATGGAACCGCGCCCAACAACTGGCTGTCGATCTTCGGCGGGCCGGCCTGGGAGTGGGATTCGACGCGCCGGCAATATTACCTGCACAACTTCCTCGCCTCGCAGCCCGACCTCAATTTCCACAATCCCGATGTGCAGGCGGCCCTTCTGGAAACGGTTCGCTTCTGGCTGAAGCGCGGCGTTGACGGCTTCCGGCTGGATACGGTGAACTTCTATGTCCATGACAAGCTGTTGCGCGACAATCCGCCGATGCCGCCGGGAGCAGCGAACGATATCCCCGACACCAATCCGTATGGCTATCAGGACCATCTCCATGACAAGACGCAGCCGGAGAACCTGGAATTCCTGAAGCGCTTTCGCGCGTTGCTGGACGAATATGGTGGCCGCGCCGCGGTCGGCGAGGTGGGGGACGGCACGCGCTCGCTGCAGACGGTGGCGGCCTATACCGGCGGCGGCGACAAATTGCAGATGTGCTACACCTTCGACCTGCTCAGCCCTGAATTCTCCGCCGAGCATGTGAAGAAGAGCGTGCTTGCCTTCGAAAATGCCGTGAAGGACGGCTGGGTCTGCTGGGCCTTTTCGAACCACGATGTCCCCCGCCACATCTCGCGCTGGACCAAGCCCGGCGGCGATACGGATGCCGTGGCGAAGTTCGCAATCGCGCTTCTTTCCTGCCTGCGCGGCTCGATCTGCCTCTATCAGGGCGAGGAGCTTGGGCTTGAGGAAGCGGAGATCGCCTTCGAGGATCTGCGCGATCCCTATGGCATTCGTTTCTGGCCGGGCTTCAAAGGCAGGGATGGCTGCCGCACGCCGATGGTGTGGGAGACCGGCGCAACGAATGCGGGCTTTTCCCGGGGAAAACCCTGGCTGCCTGTGCCGGAAAGCCATCGCAAACGGGCAGTCGATGTTCAGGAGCAAGAAGATGGTTCTGTGCTGGCGCACTACCGCGCCGTTCTGGCCTTTCGGCGCGAACATCCGACGCTTGCCGGCGGCAGCATCGAATTCCTCGACGCTGAAGGCGATGTGCTGGCTTTCCTGCGCGAGGCGGGCAATGAAAAGCTGGTGTGTGTGTTCAATTTTGCGGACAAACCGGCGGTGTGGGCACTGCCGGCGGGAATCGGAGCGGTGACGCCGCTGGAGCTTCCCGGTTGGCAAGCAAGCCTTGACGCAGGCGGCGTTTCGCTGCCGGCGCTGGGTGCTTTCGTCGGGCGGTTGGATTAGGCTTTACTGGACCAAAACCGAATTCCCGCAGGTAGCGCCCGTTACGCGAATATCCGCCTGGCCGACATGAACGCCTAGCGCGGTCAGGAGCGTATAGAGTGCATTGTCCACCGGCGCCGTTATGGTGCCAAGCAGGTTGAGGATCGGTTGTTTGACGACGCCTAAAAGAACCGTGACGTCGATCGGCAGGCCAAGGGCGGTGATCTTGAGTTTAAGGTCGTTGATAAGCGACTGCGTCAGGGTCTGGGTAAAGTTCTCTGCTGAAGCTTGTTTGATCGTCTTATTCTTGATGTCGGTATAGTCGAAAGTCAGCGTTTTCGTATTCAGGTTGCCTATATCCACTCCCGCCGAACCCGTGACGGCAATCAGCGGAAGGGTCAAGACGAGTAGCTTTACCTCTACGTCCGCGATTTTGGCGTCGCGAAAACTTGTCGGCTTGGTGAAGTTGCCAAAACCTGCGTCGTCGGTCTCCGCTATTTTCAGCGTAGCTATCCCGGGACGAGCGGCTATCGTGACTTTTATGCTTTCCGGCCTTCCGGTCGGGCAAGTGATTCCGGTCACCTTGGCTTCCCCATAAGCCACTTCAACATGCAGGGGCAGTTGAACCGATGCCAGCCTGATGCCGCCGCCCAGGATGCCTTTTATCCCGACATTGACCCCGGCGATAAGCCTCAAGCGCGTTTGGGCAGTGCGCACGATGCTGCCGGTCTCACCGATCTTGAACCAGGGCGACGATTGGGGAGGTTCGCCGATTGCCAGCTTCAACTCTGTTGAGAGCAAGTCCAGGAGATTGGAGGTAAGATTAACACCGGCTTGGTTGCTTCCATTTGCCAACGCCGCGCTGGCTGTCAGAATTTCCATAATGCTGGCTGCCGCAGTCAATCCAGCTGGACGGCTACCCAGAGAAAGGTTTCCCACGGGGCCAAGATCAAAGAGGTGGGAAAGCGGGATTTTCGTCTGGTTGGTGCTGCCGCTGGCAATCGTCTGAAGGGCAAGTTTCGCTTGTGCGCCTATGCCGTCGATGGAGGCCATTGCAGACACGATCTGGCCGACTGTCGCGCTGGCATTGAGCACGTTTGTATATGTGCCTGCCGTGATCTGCAGTTTCGTCGCAAGCGCATCGAAGAAGCTGAGGACGCTCACATCGGCACTTATGAGTGCGTTATAGTCCATTACTTTCAACGACAGGTTGCTGCCGGTCAACCCGCTCAGCAACGAGTTCAAAATCCCTTCGTCGACGCTTGCCAGCCGAGAGCCGATGGAAAAAGCAGCCTGAGGCGTGACGCTGGCGGTGGCTTGTGTTGCGATGGTCGGCGCGCCGATGAGTGCACCACCGAAATAGCGTTTGCCGCTTTTCTTGAAGGTGACTTTGACCGAGTTATAGGGCTGAACGCCTGCGGCAAAGCGCGTGCCGACGGCCGCCGATGCATCGGCGACATAACGGCCTGGGGTTACAGTGACCGTGGGTTTGATGCCGTTTGCGCCCACGGGCGGCTGCGTTCCCGCGCTCCCGACGACCACGCCCGCAACGCCATTGTCGCGGAAGGTGGTGGTGACGGCGGTTTCCGCCTTGGAGAGATTGGCGGCCGCCGTTATCGCGGCAATGTCGACCAGAGATTGTGCCTCGCGCTTTTCCGCGTATAGGGAAGCTTCATCGACGGCGACTGCTGCAAGAATCAAAGCCACCGGCATGGTCAGCGCAGTCATTACGGCGATGTTTCCGGAAATACTTGAACAAAATCGCGTCTCAAGAAATTTTTTTCGTACCTGCGCGTAGTATTGCATCAGATGCCCCCGACACGGATTGTCGATTGACGGGAAATGGTCATGCCAGGCAGTGGAAGACCTTTGAACAACTTCCAGATAGGCAGGGTGCTTGCGTCATACTGCACCGCTACGATGAACTGACTGCCGTCGGCCGCACTATCGCGCGTGTTGACGGTCACCTTCTTGGGATCGACGAAGGGATAGCCGGCTGCGTTGAGGCGAATGAAATTCGTGGCGAGCGTGCTGCGTTCTGTGGCGCTCAGCCCGGCGATCGCAGTACGAGCTGCGTCGGCGGCAAGTTGCTGGACGGAATGGCTGGCGCCGAAGTAGATGGCATAGGCGGCCATGCCGAGAAAAAGCATGATGAAGACAGGGGCAAGCAGGGCGAATTCGACCGCCGAAGTCCCTTTCCGGTCTCGCAACAGACTCCATTTGATGAGAGCCGGAACCGGTAAAGTATCTTTGTCGTCGTCCACATCGATCACCATCAAAAGCTGCAGGAGACCGTACTATTGCAACTTCCGTAATGTAACCTGTGGTTGTTTAAGGAACGGTTAAGTCCTGTGACTTTTTCTGGGAGAACAATTCTTCACCGGCAAACGTTTTATTGCACTTACAGTGTCTGTGATCAGGCTCGGCAGGCTTCCTGCGACCTTCCTCAAGGTGACCCTCAGAGCCTGTTGAAATAAAATTACTCCGTCGCTAGTGTCAGCTCCCAGAACGGCGGCCGAAGAGACCGCTGGCTCGCTCAACGAGGCGGGAACGAGTTCTGCCTTGGGGCTTAACTGGCAATTTGTCGACGCTGAGGGGCGACGACATTCTGGGAGTGATGAAGATGCTGAAGAAATTTCTGAAGGCGACGGTATTTGCCGTAAGCCTGTCGATGGCGGGCGGCATGATGATAGCCCCCTCCTTGGCCGAGGTTGTTTATAACCGCGGCAGTGCCGCCGAGCCGGAATCGCTGGATCCGCACAAGACCTCGACCGTTTATGAAGCCCACGTCCTGCGCGACATGTTCCTGGGCCTGGTGACGGAAGATGCAAAGTCGGAGGTCATTCCGGGTGCCGCCGAGAGCTGGACCGTGTCGGATGATGGCACTGTCTACACATTCAAGCTGCGCAGCGGCGCAACCTGGTCGGATGGCAGCCCGGTGACGGCCGAGGATTTCGTCTATGCCTTCCAGCGCCTGCAGGATCCGAAAACCGCAGCCGAATACGCTTCGATGATGCAGAAGGTGAAAAACGCCAAGGAAGTGAATGCCGGCACGAAGAAGCCGGAGGAACTCGGCGTGAAGGCCATAGACGCCAACACGCTCGAGATCACCCTGGTCGCGCCGACCCCATACTTCCTTGAAGTGTTGACCCACCAGTCGACATACCCCGTCAGCAAGGCGGCGATCGAGAAGTTTGGCGCCGACTGGGTCAAGCCGGGCAATCTCGTCTCCAATGGCGCCTATACGCTGGCCGAGTGGGTTCCCAACGATCATATCAAGCTGGTCAAGAACCCGAAGTTCTATGACGCAGCCAACGTCAAGATCGACGTCGTCAACTACATCCCGACCGAGGACCGGTCATCGGCTATGAAGCGCTACGAGGCTGGCGAACTCGACAGCTATGACGATCTGCCGACCGAACAGCTCACCGACCTTAAGGCGAAGTTTGGCGATCAGGTCCGAGTCGCGCCGTATCTCGGCACCTACTACTATGCGATCAAGACCAGCAAGGCGCCGTGGGACAATGTCGAGCTGCGCAACGCCGTCTCCATGGCCATCGACCGAGACTTCCTCGCCGAGAAGGTGTGGAGCAATTCCATGGCTCCGGCCTATTCGATGGTGCCTTCAGGCATCGAAGGTTACACGACCTCGCCAGCCGCTTTCGCTGAAGAATCGCAGATCGATCGCGAGGACGCGGCCAAGAAGATTCTTGAGAAGCTTGGCTACGGCCCGGACAAGCCGCTGAAGATGGAGATCCGCTACAACACTTCGGAGAACCACAAGAACACGGCGGTCGCCATCCAGGAGCAGCTCAAGCCGCTCGGCATCGAGGTGACGTTGCTCAACACCGACACCAAGACCCACTACGGGCATTTGGAGCAGAAGGGTGACTTCGACGTGGCGCGCGCCGGCTGGATCGCCGATTACAACGATCCCGAGACCTTCCTCGAAATCTCGCGCAAGGCCGACGGCCACAACTATTCGGATTTCGACAATCCGAAATTCGAACAGCTGATGGATGCCGCGACCGCCGCGGGTGGCAAGCCCGAGGAGCGCTTCAAGCTGCTAGGTGAAGCGGAAAAGGTCCTGATCGACGAGGTCGGCAACATTCCGCTGCTCTACTACAACTACCACAACATCGTGTCGCCGAAGCTCGCCGGCTTCGAGGACAACGTGATGGATCGGCATCCGTCGCGCTTTATCAGCAAGGAATAATCCCGCCACAGCCGGCCCGCCGCTTCCCGCCTTGGGAAGCGGCGGCTTCAGCTTTTCAGTGACAGCGGGGAACACCATGCTGCTCTATGTCTTCAGGCGGCTTCTAACCGCCATACCGACGCTATTCGTCATCGTCACCCTGGCGTTCTTCCTGATACGCGTCGCGCCCGGCGGCCCGTTCAACCAGGAGCGGGGCCTGAGCCCGGAGGTCAAGGCCAATCTTGAAGCCCAGTTCGGTCTGGGCGATCCGCTCTGGCTGCAATATTGGCACTATCTCCAGAACCTGCTGCACGGCAATTTCGGTCCAAGCTACAACCTGCCTGACTTCACCGTCGGTGAACTCTTCGCCAAAGGCCTGCCCATTTCCATCCAGCTCGGTGCTTCCGCGCTGACCCTGGCTCTGCTGATAGGCAGCACGCTCGGCATCATAGCGGCGCTGAACCAGAACAAGGCGGGCGACTATGCCGTCATTGCAACGGCAACTGCCGGCAGCACCATTCCGACATTCGTTATCGCGCCGATCATCCAGCTTCTGTTCGGGCTGACCTGGAAGCTGCTGCCGATCGGCGGCTGGGGCGACGGCGCCTTGATCAACAAGATCGGTCCAGTCTTGACGCTTGCGCTGCCGCAGATCGCCATCGTTGCGCGCCTGATGCGCGGCTCGATGATCGAGTCCCTGCGCTCGCATCATATTCGAACGGCGCGCGCACTGGGCCTTTCCGATTGGTCGATTGTGGTCAAGCATGCGCTGCGTGGCGCGCTGCTTCCCATCGTATCCTACGCCGGGCCGGCGGCCGCCGCCTTGCTGACCGGCTCGATCATCGTCGAGACGATTTTCGCCATTCCCGGCGTTGGGCGCTATTTTGTCGATGCAGCGCTCAATCGCGACTATACTCTGGTGATGGGCACGGTCGTGGTGATCGCCATCTTCACCATCCTGTTCAACCTGATCGTCGACATTCTCTACGCCGTCGTCGATCCGAGGGTGCGCTATGACTGAGATAGCTGCCGTCGCACCTGCGCCGATCGTCGGCCGCTCCTTCTGGGGCGATGCCTGGGCGCGCCTGAAATCGAACAAAGCGTCTATGATCAGCCTTTACTACCTGATCTTCATGGCGATCATCTGCGTGTTCGGACCGTTTTTCGTGCCGCATCAGTACACCACGATCTATCCTGACTATGTGCGCACGCCGCCGAGCTTTTCGGCTTATCCCAAGCCGGAGATGATCGAGACGGCGCTGCGCGATACGGTCAAACGCATGCGCGTGGACGTGGAAGAGTGGCATCAGGAGGGCGAACAGGTCTACGTGACCGTGACTTCATCGAAGGAAGTCGATGAACGCAACACCCGCTACATCGACCGCTCGGACACATTCGACAATGCCAAAGTCGAGAGCAAGTCGCCTGACGGATTGAAGATGGTGCTGAGCGCAACGGTGAAGCAGCAATATTTCCTGTTCGGCACGGACAATACCGGCCGAGACCTGCTGTCGCGCACCTTGATGGGGGGACGCGTTTCATTGGCCATCGGCCTGCTGGCCGGCGTGGTGGCGGTGGCCATCGGCGTGGTCTATGGCGCGACCGCCGGCTTTGCCGGCGGTAAGATCGACGAGGTCATGATGCGCATCGTCGATGTGCTCTACTCGTTGCCCTTCATCTTCTTCGTCATCATGCTGGTGGTGTTCTTCGGCCGCAATTTCGTGCTGATGTTCCTGGCGGTGGGGGCGGTGCTGTGGCTGGACATGGCGCGCATCGTGCGCGGCCAGGCGCTATCGATCCGACGGCAGGAATATGTGCAGGCGGCCGAGGCGCTGGGGGTGACGAGGCGTGGCATTCTGCAACGCCACATCGTTCCCAATCTGCTTGGCGTCGTCGTCATCTACATGACGCTGCTCGTGCCGCAGGTCATCATCCTGGAGAGCTTCCTGTCCTTTCTAGGGCTTGGCGTCCAGGAGCCGATGACGAGCTGGGGCGTTCTCATTTCGGCGGGTGCCAAGAACATCGGTACGGCCAACTGGCTGCTGCTGTTTCCCGCCTTCTTCCTTGTTTCCACGCTGTTCGCCCTGAATTTCGTCGGCGACGGCCTGCGCGACGCGCTCGATCCGAAGGACCGGTGAGCCGATGACCACTTCCCAACCCATACTTGCCGTCAAGGACCTGCACGTGCGCTTTCGCACGCTGGACGGTCAGGTCGATGCCGTGAAAGGCATTAATCTTCACGTCAATGCCGGCGAAACGGTTGCCATCGTCGGTGAATCCGGTTCCGGCAAGAGCCAGACCATGATGGCGGCGATGAGCCTGCTCGCTTCCAATGGCGAGGCGACAGGCGCGGTCGACTATCGTGGGCGCAATCTGCTTGCCCTGGACAAGTCAGCCCTGAACGATGTGCGCGGCCGCAAGATCACGATGATCTTCCAGGAGCCGATGACCTCGCTCGATCCGCTTTACACCATCGGCAACCAACTGATGGAACCGATCCGGCGTCATCGCAAGCTGGGCAAGACCGAAGCGCGCAAGGAGGCGCTACGGCTGCTCGAACTGGTGAAAATACCTGATCCGGAACGCCGCCTGAAATCCTACCCCTACGAAATGTCGGGCGGACAGCGCCAGCGCGTGATGATCGCCATGGCGCTCGCCAATGATCCGGACATACTGATTGCCGATGAGCCGACGACGGCGCTCGACGTGACGGTGCAGGCGCAGATCCTGACGCTTCTGGCCGAACTGCAGCGTAAATTCGGCATGGCCATTGTTTTCATCACCCACGACCTCGGCATCGTGCGGCGCTTTGCCGATCGCGTTTATGTCATGCGATACGGCGAGATCGTGGAGGAGGGCGTAACGGATGCGCTATTTTCCGCGCCTGCGCATCCCTACACCAAGATGCTGCTGGCGGCGGAGCCGACCGGCAGGAAGGCAGCGCCACCAACCGGCGCGCCTGTGCTGCTCGAAGGGCGCAATGTCGAGGTGAGCTTCAAGATCGGTGGCGGATTTCTGGCCGGTCCGCCATTGTTTCTGAAAGCCGTCGATCGCATTTCTCTTGCTTTGAAACGCGGCCAGACGATTGGCATCGTCGGCGAATCCGGCTCCGGTAAATCGACGCTCGGGCGGGCACTGCTGCGCCTCCTGCCGAGCGAGGGCTCGATTCGCTTCGGTGCGCGTGAAATATCCGGCGTGAGTCGCGAGGCGATGCGCCCGTTGCGGCGCGAGTTGCAACTGGTGTTTCAGGATCCATTCGGCTCGCTGTCGCCGCGCATGACGATCGGGCAGGTGATAACCGAGGGGTTGCTTGTCCACGAACCGTCGCTGTCATCCAAACAGCGCGATGCGCGCGCGGTGGAGGCGTTGCTGGAAGTCGGTCTAGATCCGAATATGCGCAATCGCTATGCGCATGAGTTTTCAGGCGGCCAGCGGCAACGCATTGCCATTGCCCGCGCCATGATTCTCAAACCGAAGGTGGTCGTTCTTGATGAGCCGACATCGGCGCTGGACCGCTCGGTGCAGAAGCAGATCGTCGATCTCTTGCGCAAGCTTCAGGCCGATCACGACCTGTCCTATCTCTTCATCAGCCACGATCTTGCCGTCGTGCGCGCCATGGCCGACTACATCATCGTCATGAAGCAGGGGCAGATCGTCGAGGAAGGGCTGACCGACGACATTTTCGACAACCCGCGCGAGACCTATACGCAAACGCTGATGGCCGCGGCGATCGATGTGAAGAAGTTCCGTATCGCGAGTTGATGGCTTCGGAAGCTCACCGCACCCATTATCCAACGGCGTCAGATTATCTCGGTGGCTTTCTGACGTTGACGCCGACGTCGACAATGACGCTGCCCGAGATTTTGACGTCGAAATTGCCGACCTTGAACGTGCCCGGCGTTGCCTGGTCGCTATTGGGTTCGGGCTTGAGATCCTGAACGATCGGTTCCGGCTGGGTGACGCCCGGAAGTGGATGTGCGTCTTCCGCCGCAGCAGCGAACGGCATGGCAGCGAAAACCGCAATCAAGATTGCGCGGTACTGATGGGCGTTCGTGATCATGCCGTATCATAACCGCGAGCGGTGTTTGAAGTCAGCAGCAGCGGTGATCACGTTTTCGAAAGGGCAGAAAAAAAGCCCGCCGCGGGAGGAGGTGCGGCGGGCTCTATTTAAAATGCAGCGCGGGAGGAGGTGCACCGCATTGATGCTGGCTTTCGGGGAGGAGGTCGATCACCAGCAACCCAAACATATGATCTGCCCAATGATTCGACAATTGAAATTCGTGCATAGGAGATGTGCAAAATGTCGCAATCGCTCGGAGTGTGACATGAAAAACGCACTTCATTCGCGCTGCATGGAATGCAGCGCGCAAGCAAAAGGAAGACGGGCTTAAAAAAGGGAGTGCGTTTCAGGACGCACACGGCTCGATGCGTCGGCTTCAGCGCCAGTTCAGTATCGGGAATGTCGGGAAGTAACTGGTCGGAGTGGCAGGATTCGAACCTGCGACCCCCTGCTCCCGAAGCAGGTGCGCTACCAGGCTGCGCTACACTCCGTCCCCAGTTCAGACGTTGGTTTCCTTAGAGATTTCGGTTTTGCGGCGCAAGGGGCAAAACAGTTCCGGCAAAAGAAAATGGAACAGAAGGCATACAGTGGGACAGAGTGACGCAAAAAGTCCCACCGAAAGTCCCACGGGCAATCATGCCTTGTTCCACGCGCCTTTGCGCTTCCACTTCGGGGTGGATGCGGGATAGCTCGAAGCGGCTATCCATCGCATTCTAGCCCTTTGCGCCCGCGTGTTCCTTCTGGATCGCGCGGGCGTTTTTTGCGTTTGGGTCAAGCATCTGGATTCGCTCTTAGGCCAAGCCTGGTCTCTAACCGCGCTGAGCGACCAGAAAAACAGCTACAATCAAGAGCACGAAGAGCCCGGCTGCGGCTGCAGCTATCCCTAAAAGTGCGAACCATGACTGCACATTGCGAAGGCTTGGCCGCCGGCCATCAGCCCTCTTTGTTCCGAGAAACGCCAAAGTTCCAAGGGCAACCGGCGTGCCTCCTCCAACTATCATCGCCACTGCCCCTTCAGGAGCAGTGGTTCGCCATATGATCCCGAACAAGTAAATGCCGGCAATCGTCCCAACGATGAGGGAACCGAGAATAAGGAGAATGCGCATTGCGTGCCCTTCGACGACGCAGAATCTGTAAGCGATTATCGCGGCTTTTGCTTTGCCAATATGTTCATGAGCAGCAGATTAGCGTCGACTTGGCCGTTTGTGCTCCTGCCGCCCGCCGGCCATGCATAGAGCTTCGATCGCTCGATAACCTTATCCGGACGCCAGCCAGCGCCGATTCCTTCCTCGACCAGATACTGCAGCGCATCTTCGAGGGCCATCTGGCAATCGAGATAGAAAAAAGTCGACAAACGATCAGCGAGGCAAAGGCGGCGCAAAAGCCTCGTGGGCAGATTGTTTCCGGGTAGAAAGCCCGGCGAGACGATCGCTCGCCGGGCGGGATGGCGTTAGTAGTTGCCGTTGTAGTAGCGGTCGTCGCAAGGTGCCGTGTAGACGCTGCCGTCACCGGCGCGGTAGCGGCACATTTCCTGGCCGCGACGCTGCGGCGAGGATGAGGATGGCGTGGTCAAAGTACCGACGGCCGCACCAAGCAGCGCACCGCCAGCCGCGCCCGCGACCGTGCTGCGCGTGTTGCCGCCGATAGCCTGGCCGACCAGCGCGCCGCCAGCACCGCCGATCAGTGCGCCGGTTCCCGCGCGCTGCTGCTGTTCGCTTGAGGCGCAGCCCGCAAGCGTCATCGCGGCAAGCGCTGCTGCAACCACAGTAATTTTACGAAGTTCCATAATTCACCTCTCCGTCGAAAGCCCCGCCTTTTGCCCTGACTGTTCAATGCGGCAGAAGCAAGATCGTTGCAATTGTTCGGCCTCACAGATTGCGTCGGTTGAAAACCGCATTTGGCACTGGCCGAGGCCGCAGCAAGCCTTTGCCATGACCGAAAACTGAGCAGTTGCATAAGGGAGTGGGTCTGTGACAATCAAGGCGACGCCTCGCGATCCTGACGCGAGGCGAGGGATGATGAATCGATTCGCGAGACAAGCATGACAGAACGGATCGTCAGTTTCGTGATGAGTGGCGGTGTCGGTTCGCGCCTATGGCCGCTGTCGCGCGAGGATAATCCAAAGCAGTTCCACGATCTGTCAGGCGATGGCTCCATGCTGGTCAAGACCTTGCGCCGCCTGAGGGCGCGGCTTGAAGGAGAAGCGCCTGTCTTCCTGATCGCGTCTGAACGCCATGCCGCGCGCGTGCATGCAGACGCCGCTTCCATCGGGCTCGCTGGTGGAACGGCGATTTTCGAACCGACCGGGCGCAACACCGCGGCAGCTGTTGCGATCGCATCGTTGCAAACGCTTGCCGCTTTCGGCGATGGTATCGTGCTGGTCGTACCGTCCGATCATGAAATTTCCACAGAGAAACAGTTCTGGGACACCATTGAGCGGGGTGTTCCCGCCGCCAAGGACGGACGATTGGTCGTCTTCGGCGTTCGGCCCACCCAGCCAGAAATCGGCTATGGTTACATCGAGGTTGCAGCTAGAGGGCACGGCGTTGCCGATGTCTCGCGCTTTGTCGAAAAGCCCGATCTGGAGACAGCCAAGACCTATCTGTCTGCCGGAAATTTCTTCTGGAACACCGGCATCTTCCTGTTTCGCGCCAGCGCCATGCGCGATGCGTTCAGGAAGTTCCAGCCTCAGATATGGGAGGCCGCCGAGGAGGCATTCCTTGCAGCCACGAACGACCTTTCCGGCCTTTATCTGCCGCTCGAACTCTACGAGAAGGTTCCATCGATCTCGATCGACTATGCAATCATGGAACATGCGACGGATATCGCCATGGTGCCGGCAAGCTTCCGCTGGAACGATCTTGGCTCCTGGCAATCGCTGCTGGATGTCAGCCCTTCGGACATGGACGGAAATGTCATCGTCGGCGATGTCGTCGCCATAGATTGCCAGAACTCCTATATCCGCAGCGAGGGCCGCTTGCTGTCGGCGATCGGTCTGAAGGACGTTGCCATAGTGGCGACTGCGGACGCGACATTCGTGGCGCCGGTCAGCCGCAGCCAGAACGTCAAGAAGATCGTCGAGCAGCTGGAAAAGAGCGGCAGGCTCGAGACTAAATTCACGCCGTCGGCCGACCGCGTCGTGGTGAGCGGCGCATGGCGGCGGCGCGTGCAGCACTGGCTGTTTCAGGAAACATTGCCGTTATGGTCGACGGTTGGCGTCGATGAGCTGCATGGCGGCTTTCACGAGGCGCTGGCCTTCAACGCCACGCCGCTGATGAAGCCGAAGCGCATGCGCACCATGGCCCGCCAGGTCTATGCCTTCGCTGTTGCCAAGGCGCGCGGGTGGGACGGGCCGGCGGATGCGCTGATCACTCACGGCCTGGATTTCATGACGGGCAGGGGGCGCACCGACCGTGGTGGCTGGGTGCGCACGATGAATGTCGACGGCAGCGTCGCCGATGCGACCGAAGATGCCTATGACCATTCCTGTGTGCTCCTGGCGCTGGCCCATGCACATATGTGCGGCAATCCGGATGCACTTCGGCTTGGTGAAGAAACCTTCGCCTTCATAGACGAGCACTTGGAAGACCACAGGCTGACCGGCTTTCTGGAGACGGCGGAAGGCGAGGGCATGCGGCGCTCCAACCCGCATATGCATCTTCTGGAAGCGTTCCTTGCCTGGCACACGGCGACGGGCGATCGCAGCCATCTCAGGCGTGCGGCACGGATCATCGATCTTTTCCGTGGCCACTTCTTCGACGCCGATAGCTGGACGCTGGGCGAATATTTCGATGACGAATGGCGGCCAGTAGCGGGCGAGCAAGGCACATGGACGGAACCCGGCCATCATTTCGAATGGGCCTCGCTGCTGGTGGATTATGCCGTCAAAAGCGGGCGCAACGATCTTACAGCTTACGCCAGAAAGCTTTATGCCTCCGCGATTGCCAATGGCCTCAATCGCTCGACGGGGCTCGCCTATGGCGCTGTGTCGCGGCAGGGTTTGCCGCTCGATCAGGTGTCGCGAAGCTGGCCGCAGGCGGAAGCGATCAAGGCGGCAATCGCGCTCGACGGCGGCGGCGGACCTGACCTCAAGCCCGAAGTAGAGGCGCGGGTAGGCCGGCTCTTCCGCTGGCATATCGATCCGGCACCCCTCGGCCTGTGGATCGACCGCATCGACGAACGCGGCCGCTCATTGGCGACCGATGTGCCGGCGAGCATCTTCTACCATCTCATCTGCGCGCTGATGCAGTATCTGGACAGCACGGCAGAGGATTAACGAAAACAATGGCTTGCGGATTGAATATGATTCAACCCGCGAGCCGGTTTCAATCCCTCAATAAGGGCTGTCGACATTGCCGGTCTCGACATAGACCGACTTGATCTGCGAGTAGTGGCCGAGTGCCGCAAGCGCGTTTTCGCGGCCAATGCCGGATTGCTTGACGCCGCCGAAGGGCATTTCCACAGGTGTGAGATTATAGGCGTTGATCCAGCAGGTGCCGGCCTGCAACTCGCCGATGACGCGGTGCCCGCGTTGCAGGTCGCGGGTGAAGACGCCTGCCGCGAGACCGAATTCGGTGGCGTTGGCGCGCTCGATCGCTTCCTCTTCACTGTCGAATGAAAGCACGCTCATCACTGGGCCGAAGATCTCTTCGCGGGCAATGCGCATGTCATCCGTCACGCCGGTGAAGACGGTCGGTTCGACGAAGCAGCCGCCTTCGAAGCCTTGCAGTGAAGGCACATTGCCGCCGCATGCGAGCGTAGCGCCGTCCTGCTTGCCGATCTCGATATAGCCCAGAACCTTCTCGTGCTGCGCCTTGTTGACGAGCGGCCCCATCTGCGTTTCCGGGTCGAGCGGGTCGCCGATGCGGATTTTCTTGGTGCGCTCGACAAGCCGTTCCACGAAGCGACCGTGCAGACCCTTCTGGACGAAGACGCGGGTGCCGTTGGAGCAGATCTGGCCGGTTGAATAGAAATTGCCGAGCATTGCGCCGCCGATGGCATTTTCGATATCGGCATCATCGAAGACGATCAGGGGCGACTTGCCGCCAAGCTCCATCGTCGCGTGCTTCATCTTGGAGCCTGCCAAGGACAGCACCTTGCGGCCTGTCGGCACGGAACCGGTGACCGAAACCTTGGCTACGACATCGTGCTCGACAAGGGTAGCGCCGACATCGCCGTAACCCTGCACGACGTTGAACAGCCCGTCCGGCAGGCCGGCTTCGGTGTAGATTTCGGCGAGCGCCAGCGCGGAGAGCGGCGTGTTCTCCGACGGCTTGAACACCATGGCATTGCCCATGGCGAGTGCCGGGGCCGACTTCCAGCCGGCGATCTGGATCGGATAGTTCCAGGCGCCGATGCCGACGCAGACGCCAAGCGCCTCGCGCCGCGTATAGGCGAACGGGCCGCCGAGATCGATGAAATCGCCATTATAGGCGGCTATAGCTCCGGCGAAATATTCGAGGCAATCGGCAGCGGAAGGGGCGTCGGCAACCAGCGTTTCCTGGAGTGCCTTGCCCGTGTCCAGCGTTTCGAGCTTGGCCAGATCTGCGTTGCGGGCGCGCAACAAGTCGGCAGCGCGGCGCAGGATGCGGCCACGTTCGACGGGCTTCAGGCGTGCCCAGGCGGGTTGGGCGGCACGGGCAGCCTCGACGGCCAGTTCGACGATGTTGGGCGTTGCCGAATGCAACGTTGCGATCGTCTCGCCCGTTGCCGGATAGATGACAGGAAGCGGCGCACCGCGCTCGTCGTCTACGAAACGGCCATTGATGTAGTGCGAGGCTTTCGGCTGTGCGCGCATTTCGGTCTCCGGATTTTTGGTAAGCATGGCCGTTGAAGGCGCTTCATGCAATCTATGGCTCAGCGGTCGGAAACCTGCCAGCGCGGGTTGATCCATGGCTCCTGATTGGATGGAGCAAGCGGGGTGCGACCGAGAATATGATCGGCGGCCTTTTCGCCGGTCATGATCGAGGGGCCGTTGAGGTTGCCATTGGTAACGCGCGGGAAGATCGAGGAGTCCGCGACCCGCAGGCCCTCGACGCCGATGACGCGGCATTCGGGATCGACCACGCTGCGGGGGTCGTCGGCGCGACCGATGCGGCAGGTGCCGCAGGGGTGGTAGGCGCTTTCTGCATGTTCGCGGATGAAGTCGTCGAGCTGCTCGTCGGTCTGGACGTGGCTGCCCGGCGAAATTTCCTTGCCACGATAGGGATCGAAAGCGGCTTGGCCGAAGATTTCCCTCGTAAGGCGAATGCAGTGGCGGAAGTCTTCCCAATCGTCGGGGTGGGACATGTAGTTGAAACGAATTTCCGGCGTGGCCCATGGGTCGCTGGAGCGCAGCGTGATCGCGCCGCGCGACTTCGAGCGCATTGGCCCGACATGCGCCTGGAAGCCATGCGATTTCGCTGCCGACTTGCCGTCATAGCTAATGGCACCGGGCAGGAAATGATACTGAATGTCGGGATAGTCGACGCCTGCTTTCGAGCGCACGAAGGCTGCCGCCTCGAAGTGGTTGGTGGCGCCGAGGCCGGTTTTGAAGAACAGCCACTCCGCGCCGATGATCGCTTTCGAGAACGGATTGAGCACCGAGTAGAGCGTGATTGGCTGGGTCGATTCCTGCTGGATATAAAGCTCCATATGGTCCTGCAGGTTTTGGCCGACACCGGGCCGATCAGCCACCACCTCGATGCCGTGCTGCCTGAGATGCGCGGCCGGCCCGATGCCGGACAGCATCAGCAGCTTGGGCGAATTGATCGAGGATGCCGCAATTATCACCTCGCGTCTTGCCTTAACGACCTGAATCTTTTTGCGAGCTTCGATCTCGACGCCGACGGCACGTTGATTCTCTATGACGATCTTCCGCGCGAAGCCGTTGATCAGTCTGACGTTTTTGCGCTTGAGGGCAGGGCGCAGATAGGCATTCGCTGCAGACCAGCGCCGACCACCGAAGATGGTCTGCTCCATGGCTCCAAAACCTTCCTGCTTCGAGCCATTATAGTCGTCGGTGAGCTCGAAACCGGCCTGATGCCCGGCCTCGACGAAGGCCGAATAGAGCGGGTTCTTGCGTGGGCCGCGCTGGATATTGAGAGGCCCGTTGGTGCCGCGCCAGCCATCCTCGCCGCCATGCGAAGTTTCCATGCGTTTGAAGTAGGGCAGGACATCGGCATAGCTCCAGCCGTTCGCACCTTCCTCGGCCCAATGGTCGAAATCATGCGCGTGGCCACGCACATAGACCATGCCGTTGATGGACGACGAGCCGCCCATGACCTTGCCGCGCGGCGTAGCCAGCACTCGCCCGTTGAGATGCGGTTCCGGTTCGCTGGAAAAGCCCCAGTCGTAGCGGCTCATATTCATCGGGATGGACAGCGCCGAGGGCATCTGGATGAAGGGGCCGAAATCGGTGCCGCCATATTCGATGACGATGACCGAATGCTTGCCATCCTCCGACAGGCGGTAGGCCATGGCCGAGCCGGCCGAACCCGAGCCGACGATGACGAAATCTGCTTCAAGCATCTGCGGTGTGCTTCATGAAATCGTTGAAGGAAACATTGCCGCCGGTGGCGACAACGAGAACGGTCTTGCCGGCGACATCGATCTTGCCGTCGAGCAAGGCGGCGAGCGAGGCCGCGCCCGAAGGTTCGAGCACCAGTTTCAGCCGCTCGAAGGCGGTCTTCATGGCGCGGCGTACGGAAGCGTCGTTGACGGTAACGCCGCGCATGCCGGCCTGGCTCATCGCCGCGAATGGGGCCTCGCCCGGCTTGCGCGCCATCAACCCGTCGCAGATGGATTTTCCGCCGAGCGGCATGGTTTCGATTGCACCATGGTCTATCGACGTGCCCATGCCGTTAAAACCTTCGGGCTCGACGCCGTAGATGGCGGTGTTCGGCGACAGGTAGTGGAAGGCAAGCGCCACGCCGCCGATGAGGCCGCCGCCGCCGATGGAGCAGAACAGCAGGTCGGCGCTGGCGTCCTTGACTGCCAACTGCTCCAGCGCTTCAAGACCCGTACCTGCCTGACCGGCGACGATTTCCGGATCGTCGAAGGGGTGCAGCAAAGCGAGATTTTCTTCCCCGGCGATCTGCCGGGCGCGTTCGGCGGCGACCTCCTCACGAGCGCGGTCGCCATGGTCGGTCAGCACTACTTTTGCGCCATAGCCGGCGGTGGCGTCACGCTTGGCGGCCGGCGCATCGATCGGCATGACGATGGTGACCGGAATGCCGAGCGCCTGGCCGGCGGCGGCCAGCCCTTGCGCGAAATTACCGGAGGAATAGGCGACAACACCACGCCTGGCTTCTTCCGGCGAAAGCTGCTTCAGGCGCCAATAGGCTCCGCGCACCTTGAAGGAGCCGGCCCATTGCAGCGATTCCGGCTTGACGAAGACGCGTGCAGCACCCGTCTGTTCAGCGAGAAAGCGCGATTCCAGAAGCGGCGTGATCTGCGTCGCCTGCGAGGTGACGGCATATGCCTTTTTCAGATGGTCTAGCGTCGGAACAAATACCTTCGTCATCACTCGCCTCTCGGGAAACGCTTCTGGTCTTCCAGATTGTCCAGGTTCATGTGGTTGCGCATGTAGCGCTCGGACGCCTTCTGCAGCGGCTGGAATTCCCACGGGTAATAGGAACCGTTGCGCAGCGCCGGATAGACGACCCAGCGCCGAGCCTGGCTCTGGCGCACGGCGGCGTCGAATGCGGCCATATCCCAACGCGCCCGGACTTTTTCCATGAAAGCCGCGACAAGCCCGGCATGGGCAGGATCGGCGGCGAGGTTGGTCAGTTCCAGCGAATCCGATTCAAGATCAAACAGTTGCGGCGGGTCGATCTCGCAATGGATGAATTTGTAGCGGCCCTCGCGGATCGCAACCATCGGCGCGTAGGAGCCTTCGGCGGCGTATTCCATCAGCACCGGCGCGTTGCGTGTTTCGCCGTTGATCAACGGCAGCAGCGACTCGCCGTCGGTCCATGGCATGATTGCGCTCATGTCGATGCCGACCAGGTCGCAAAGCGTTGGGCAGATGTCGAGGTTGGAGACGGGCGTATCCAGCAGGCTGGGGGTGATGCCCTTGCCGGCGATCATCAGCGGCACGCGGGCCGCGCCCTCGAAGAAGCACATCTTGAACCACAGGCCGCGCTCGCCGAGCATGTCGCCATGGTCGGAGCAGAATAGGATGATCGTGTCGTCCAGCATGCGCGTGCGCTCGAGCACGGAGACGAGTTCGCCGACCTTATCGTCGAGATATGAAATATTGGCGAAATAGCCCTGCCGCGAACGGCGGATTTGTTCAGGCGTTATGTCGAAGCTGTCGTAGTCGCTGGCGAGATAGAGCCGCTGCGAGTGGGCGTCCTGCTCGTCCTTCGGGATGAAACCGACTTCTGGCTCCAGTGCTGGGCAATTCTCGTAAAGGTCCCAATATCTGCGCCGCGCGACATAGGGGTCATGCGGATGTGTGAAGGAGATGGTGAGGCACCAGGGGCGGCGGTTGGCGTCATCCGAGGTGCGGGCATGGTCGTAGAGCTTCTGCGTCGCGTGAAAGGCGACCTCGTCGTCATATTCCATCTGGTTGGTGATTTCGGCGACGCCCGCCCCGCTGACGGAACCGAGATTGTGATACCACCAGTCGATGCGCTCGCCCGGTTTGCGGTAGTCGGGAGTCCAGCCGAAATCGGCGGGGTAGATGTCGGTCGTCAGGCGCTCCTCGAAGCCGTGCATTTGGTCCGGCCCGACAAAATGCATCTTGCCGGACAGACAGGTGTGATAGCCGGCGGCGCGCAGATGGTGGGCGTAGGTGGGGATCGAAGATACGAATTCGGCGGCATTGTCGTAGACTTCGGTGCGCGATGGCAACTGGCCGCTCATGAAGGAAGCGCGGCCCGGCGCGCAGAGCGGCGAGGCGGTGTAGTTGTTGCGGAAGCGGGCGGAGCGCGCAGCCAGCGCCTTCAGGTGCGGCGCGTGGAGAAAGTCGGCCGGGCCATCCGGAAACAGCGTTCCGTTCAACTGGTCGACCATGATGATGAGGATGTTGGGCCGGCCGGTCATGAAGGCTTCTTGTGCTGGAGAAGTTTCGTTTCGAGATAATCTTCGACGAGGGCGACAGCGCTCGCCGCATTGGGCGTGCCGTCCTTGAGTGCCCGGCGAATGTAGAGGCCGTCGATAAGCGCTGCGATGGCTTCTGCGACGTGCCCCGCTTCATTTCGCGCCATCAGCCCGCATAGGCCGCTCATCAAATTGGAATGCAGCCGCCGTGCATAGATGCGCAGCAGGCGGCGCAGCGCCGGTGCCTTCTGTGCCTCGACATAAAAGGCGAGCCACGCCGCGATGATTTCCGGCTGGAACTGCTTGTCGGAAAAGTTGACTGCGATGATCGCCAGAACACGTTCTCTTGAACCCCGGGCATCCCGCAATGCGGCGCGCGCGTCGGCGTTCAGCTCGGACAGGATGTGCCGCATCGTCGCCTGAAGAAGCTCGTCCTTGGCGCCGAAATAATGATGCGCCAGCGCCGACGAGACGCCGGCGCGGCCTGCGATTTCGGACATGGTGACATCCAGCGAACCGCGCTCGCCGATCGCCGAGATCGTCGCGTCGATCAGCGCCTTGCGGCGCAGTGGTTCCATTCCGAGTTTGGGCACTTGAGACACTCCTGGCGGGACATTATTTTTTATTGACTGATCAATCAATATAAAATCCGCCGCGACGATCGACCACGCGACAATGCTTTACCGCAGTGCAAAATAAGTTCATACTTGAACAGAAATCTGCCCGTTGGATTCAAACCGCAAATGTCGCAACATGCGACCTGCTGATGGAGGAATTTATGACTGCATGCATCGTAGGCTGGGCTCACTCGCAATTCGGCAAGCTTGCGGACGAGACGGTCGAGAGCCTGATCGTCAAGGTAACGAAGGATGCACTCGACCATGCCGGCATCGGGCCGGATGATGTCGACGAGATCGTTCTCGGGCATTTCAATGCCGGCTTCTCGCCGCAGGATTTCACCGCCAGCCTCGTGCTGCAGGCTGACGATCGGCTACGATTCAAGCCTGCGACACGCGTCGAGAACGCCTGCGCGACCGGCTCGGCCGCAGTGCGCCAGGGCATCCGGGCGCTGGAGGCAAAGGCTGCCCGTGTCGTGCTCGTCGTGGGCGTCGAGCAGATGACAACGACGCCCGGACCGCAGGTCCAGCAGAACCTGATCCGCGCCTCCTACATGAAGGAAGAGGCCGACATCCCGGCGGGCTTCGCCGGCCAGTTCGGCAAGATCGCGGCTGCCTACTTCCAGCGTCACGGCGACCAGTCGGACGCGCTGGCCTACATCGCCGCGAAGAACCACCGGAACGGCGTCGACAATCCCTATGCGCACATGCGCAAGGATTTCGGCTACGAGTTCTGCCGCACGGAGAGCGACAAGAACCCATTCGTGGCCGGCCCGCTGAAGCGCACAGACTGCTCGCTGGTCTCGGACGGTGCCGCCGCAATCGTGCTGACCGACGCGACCACTGCGCTTTCGATGCGCCGCGCCGTCGCCTTCCGCGCCAACGAGCATGTGCAGGACTTCCTGCCGATGTCGAAGCGCGACATCTTGCTGTTCGAGGGCTGCGAGGAAGCCTGGGCGCGTGCGCTGAGGAATGCCGGTGTGACGCTGGACGATCTGTCCTTCGTCGAGACGCATGACTGCTTCACCATTGCAGAACTGATCGAATATGAGGCCATGGGGCTGGCCAAGCGCGGCGAGGGCGGCAAGGTCGCTCTCGAAGGCCAGACACAGAAGGACGGCCGTCTGCCGGTCAATCCGTCAGGCGGCTTGAAGGCCAAGGGCCATCCGATCGGCGCGACCGGCGTTTCGATGCACGTGCTGACCTCGATGCAGCTGACCGGCGAGGCCGGCGGCATCCAGATCCCCAATGCCAAGCTTGGCGGCATCTTTAATATGGGCGGTGCCGCGGTGGCGAACTACGTCTCCATCCTGGACCGCATCAGATGAAGCATTCGGCCGTCGTCACCGGAGGCGCATCGGGCATCGGAACAGCGATTGCCCGCCGCCTTCTGGACGACGGCTGGCCGGTTGCGATCATCGACGCCGACGAGCAGGCCCTGCTGACGGCGGAAGACCTGTTCGTCGACGAGAATGCGATCTTCCTTCAGGCCGACATTACCGACGAGGAAGAAATCGCAAATGCCTTCGACGAGGTGGTCGATCGGCTGGGGCTGATCGGCGGCTTGGTCAATTCGGCCGGCATTTCTCGCGATGTTTCGGCCGAAGACACTAGCGCCGAGTTGTTGCGCGAACTTCTCGACGTCAATCTGGTCGGTGCCTTCATCGCGGCAAAGGCATCGTTGGAACGCATGGGCGCGACGCTGTCCATCGTCAACATCGCCTCGGTTTCCGGCATGCGCGCCAATCGCGGGCATCTCGCCTATGGCGCATCCAAGGCTGGCCTGAAAATGATGTCGGAAGTGCTGGCGCTGGAATTCGGCAACCGCGGCGTGCGGGTCAATTGCGTCGCTCCGGGGCCGATGGAGGCAGCAGTGGTTTCCGGGCGGCATTCGGTCGAGGAGCGGCGGCTGTGGATCGGCCATGTGCCGCAGGCCCGCTACGGCGAACCGGAAGAGATAGCCGCCGCCGTCGCCTTCCTGCTCTCGCCGGAGGCCAGCTTCGTCAATGGCCACACACTGGCCGTTGACGGCGGATTTCTCTCCGCCGGCGTTGCGCCCTGATCTCGGCCTCACCAAGCACAAGGGTCTATTCTGCCATCGCAGCGTGTGTTCCGTTGGCAAGCTGTGTTGCGCTGTTCCATAGATCGAACCGGCCATATGCGGGTATCAGAAGTGCCGGCCGCGCAAAATCCATTCCCGCGACCAAGCCCAGGAACTGGAGTTCGATGCCGCTGTTGGCGCCTGCGGCAATGCCCAGCAGCCCCCCGGCCGTGGCCCTGAAATCGTGGCGTTGCCGGTCCCAGCCGAAAGAGGCCGCACCCGGCGCGTAATCGCGGCCGACGGCGTTGGAGGGCATGTGGGCTCCCATTTGGGGCACCGATCGAATGACATGGGCAACGAAGCTGTTGGAGTTCGGCCCGGGCCAGATGTGGTAGTCGCCTGCTCTCGAATAGGGATAATCCGAGATCGCAGCGTCGATGTTGGCAAGTACCGCTTCCGCACTCGCGCCGTGAAGCTGGTGAACGATCTCCGGCGTGTTGGAATACCAATATGCGTCTGCCGCATAGGCATTCTTCCGGATGGGGCTGCCCCAGCCGACCTTGTCATAGCGTTCATATTCGGTAGCGCCCGACCGTTTGACCACGATCCAGCAATGGAGTGAGAACGCGCCTTTCATGCCACCCGTGCGCGCAGCCATTATGTAGACTGCCGCCTTGTCGTCGGCGCTTGCCGGCTCAAGCAGGCCGGAGCTTCCCCATGCTGCCTCCCGCCATGTGGAAGGTCGATCCTGCAGGCTCCACCAGGCGACTGTTGCCAATGTCGGCAAGAGGAAAACGACCCCGATGAAGAGGATCAACCGGACGACGAACCTCATCTATCGAAAACCTTTGCCTTGGAGCCGTGAACCGAATAGGGCGTTGCAAACAAGGCCAGTTCAATTTCGGTGAAATCATGACGGATCCGGTTCTCGTCGAAGTCCTGCGCGGCGATATCGTTGAAAGCGTTCATCGCGGCACGGTCGCGATCTTCGATGCCGACGGCAAAGCGATGCTGGAGATCGGCGATACGTCGCAGGCGGTCTTTCCGCGCTCAGCCGTCAAGGCGATCCAGGCGCTGCCGCTGGTCGAGACAGGTGCTGCGGATGCCTACGGCTTTGGCGACAAGGAACTGGCGCTGGCCTGCGCCTCGCATAATGGCGAGACGGCGCATGTCGAACTGGCCAGCACCATGCTGGCAAAGGCGGGCTTGAGCGAGAGCGCGCTGGAATGCGGCGCGCATTGGCCATCCTATCAGAATGCCACGACCGCGCTGGCAAGAGCCGGCGGATCGCCGAGCGCCCTGCACAACAACTGCTCGGGAAAGCACGCCGGTTTCATCTGCGCCAGCTGTCATGCCGGCATCGAGCATCATGGCTATGTGAAGGCCGGGCATGCCTACCAGGAAATGGTGCGTGAGGCGATGGAAGGCGTGACCGGCGCTGCGCACAATGCCGACAATCGTGGCACCGACGGCTGCTCTATCCCGACCTACGCGGTGCCACTCAGGAACATCGCGCATGGATTTGCCCGGATGGCGACGGGAGTAGGACTTGCGCCTGCGCGCGCAACGGCGGCGAAGCGCCTGTTTTCTGCCTGCATGGCCGAGCCCTTCTACGTTGCCGGCTCCGAGCGGTCGGATACGAAACTCATGGAAACCGCCCCGGAGCGTATCTTCGTCAAGATCGGTGCGGAAGGTGTCTTCTGCGCCGCCGTGCCCGAACTTGGCCTTGGCATCGCGCTGAAATGCGACGATGGCGCCGGGCGGGCGGCCGAAGTTATGGTTGCGGCGGTTCTCGCGAAGCTTCTGGCAAAGGATGAGGCGCTGGCGGAAAAGCTCAACACGCTCGCCAATCCGGCACTCGTGAACTGGAACGGCATTACCGTTGGCAGCCTGCGGCCGGCAGCGGCTTTGGCGTAACTGCCCGCCGTTCAGCTTGCGTGGTTGCGCTCTATGGTGAGGTGCGCGAAGCCGCCATTGCCGCCGGAGGCAAGGTCGCCTGTGGCGGCATCGAGCCAGCGATGGCCGACAATCGCGCCGTTCTTGGTGCCGTCGATGATGTTGTCGGTAATGACCGCCGAGCCCGCACCTTCCACAACGGTCACCGCAATTCCGGTGCCGGCGTTGCGGACGACATTGCCGGTGGCGGTTACATTGCGCAGATATGGCCCCCAGCCGATACTGATGCCGAAGGATGGTGCGTTTTCCACCACATTGCCGGTGACCGCAGTGTCGGCCTCTATGCCGATGCCAATGCCGAAACCGGCGGCGTCAGGTGGGTAGGGGCCTTGCTTCGATAGGTTGCGGACGATGTTGTTGGAACAGATGCCGAGCCGTCCGCCTTCGTTGAAATTGACGATCGAGATGCCGTTGGCCGCGCCGTCGACAATATTGCCGGTGATGACGGCGCCCTCGAACGAAAATTCGGAATAGATCGCGGTCTCACCAAGCCGTGAGCAGGTGTTGCCGGCTATCTGGACATTGTTTGCGCTGTTGGCGCGGATGGCGGAAAAGGCGCAATCCGAAACCATGTTGTTGGCGATCATGACGTTGCCGGCACGGAAAGCATTGATGCCGTTGCCGTATTGGCCGGTGCCGCCATTGCGCGCGGCGATACGCTCGACGCGATTGCCTGTCACGATGGTGCCATCTTCGGCCGGCTGCCAGCGATGGACGAGAATGCCGCCATTGCCGCAGTCGGTGACGGTATTGCTGGTGATCTGCATGCGCCCGGCTTCGACGGAATAGATGCCGGCATCCGCTGCACCAGAAATCGTCGAACGCTCGATGCGGCCGGATGCGGCTTCAAGAGAAATACCGTTCTTGCCGCTGGCGATGATCTGGCAATTGTCGATGGAAAGCTGGCTGACGCGGCGCAGATCGATGAGGCCTTGCGTGTAGTCCCCAAGCCATTTGTTGGCACCATCCAGCACGAGACCGGACAGGTCGATGATCTCTGCATCTTCGGCGGCGAACAAATGACCGTCGCCGCCATAGATGATGCGCGTGGCGCCAGGCACGCCGGTGAGGCGGACGCGCCGCGGCAGGGCAAGATTGGAAACGACATAGCTGCCCGGCGGAAGAAAGACCGGCATGTCGCGCTCTGCCGAGCTCTGCATCATTTTCGCGAACGCCTTGCTCTGGTCCTCGAATGCGCCGGGCCGAACGCCAAACTCGGTTGCATCGATCGAGCCGCGCATGGACGCGAGTTCGACGCCTGCAATGCTTGCTGCCGTGGCACTTAGCGGCACGGTCAGTCCGCCGACGGCAAAGCCGGCCGTGCCGGCAAGAAAGCGGCGTCTGTTCAGCATTGGCACAGCTTCCATCTCATCCGATCGTCGCAGCACGAACCATGCCAGTAGCATCTTATACGGCCAAGGGATTGCTTGTCGGATGTCAAGCCAGCGCTTAAGCTTGCGTCATGAGCAGAGCTTTCACACGCGAGGATGACAACGAAGCCATCGCCGACATAGGTGAGCGGCCGGTCAGTTCTCACCGCAATCTCGTTACCGAACACGGTCTTGCCCTCATCGAGGCCGAGCTAGCCGAACTGCGCGAGGAACTCGGCAAGGCGGAGCGGCAAGCCGATCGCGAGCGGCTGGCGCTGGTTTCGCGTGACCTGCGTTACTGGATGGCGCGGCGCGAGAGCGCAGAGCTTTCAGTGCCGGAGCCCGGCAGCGACGTGGTACGCTTCGGCATGGGCGTGACACTGGAAGGCGACGACGGCAAGAAAGTGCACTGGAAGATCGTCGGCGAGGACGAAGCCGACCCGGCAAAAGGCACCATCTCGCATGTTTCCCCGATGGCCGTTGCGCTGTTCGGGAAATCGCTCGGCGACACAGCTACGGTCAACGGCAACGAGTGGGAAATCGTCAAGCTGACCAGCGGCGGCTGAGGCTGCCGGATCAGGCTTCCAGTTTTATCGTGTGGTCGCGGAAGAAGGCTGTCGCGCCGGTTTCGTCGATTTCGCCTGCCGCCACCCCCATCACAAAAGTGTAGAGCGTTCCGTCGTCGGCGGTTAGTCCATAGCCGTTTACAATGAGGAACGTGCCCGCAGCAACGATCGCTGTGCGTTTGTTGCCATCGACGAAAGCGTGATTGCGTGCGATGCCGAAAACATAAGCAGCCGCCAATTCGTGGACAGTCGGCTTACCGTAGGACGCCTTGTTTTCAGCACGCGCAAGTGCGGACTCAAGAGAATTTTCGTCTCTCAAGCCTTGCGCCCCGCCATGCCGCCGCAACTGCTCGGAGTGCATCGCCTCCACGACGCGCCGTGACAGGAATTCCCAGCTCATTCGGCGAGTTTCTGCAGTGCTACCTTGTATTTATCCATGACTTCGCGCGCGGCAGCCATTTGCCGTTCGAAAGCGTCGTCGGTCGGCTTGAAAGCGAAACCTTCGCTGCTCTCGATCAGTTCGAGCGTATCGCCGGCCTTGAGGTTCAGGCGATTGAGGGTTTCCTTGGGAATGATCACACCCTCGGAATTGCCGATCTTGCGAATGACGGTGTTCATGGCTTTCGTTCCGATGTTATAACTCATGTATAACATCGGGGGATCGGAAATTCAACGACCGCGTTAGGAGTCCGTCAAAAGCCCATCCAGCAGCCGCTCCGCCGCTTCCGGGATCACGGTCCCGGGCGGGAAGATTTCGGCGGCACCAGCTGCAAGCACTGCATCGTAATCCTGCGGTGGGATGACGCCGCCGGCGACGATCAGGATATCTTCGCGGCCATGTTTCTTCAGCGCGTCGCGCAGTTCCGGCACCAGCGTGAGATGGCCGGCGGCAAGCGATGAGGCGCCGACGATATGGACATCGCGGTCGACGGCGAGCTTGGCGATTTCTTCCGGTGTCTGGAACATCGCGCCGACGGTCACGTCGAAGCCGAGATCGGCAAAGGCGGTGGCGATCACCTTCTGGCCGCGGTCGTGCCCGTCCTGTCCCATTTTGGCGACCAGAATGCGGGGCTTGGAGCCGGTCTTCTTCTCGAAGGCTTCGACCTTTTCCTGAACACGATCGACGGTCGGGTTCTCGCCGATCTCTGAGCGGTAAACACCCGAGATCGTCTGCACCGTCGCCACATGGCGGCCGAAGGCTTTTTCCAGTGCAAGCGAGATTTCGCCCACGGTGGCTCTGGCGCGCGCCGCCCTAATGGCGAATTCGAGGAGGTTTTCGTTGCCGGTCGCTGCCTTGGTCAGCGCGTCGAGCGCGCTTTCGACGGCGGCCACATCGCGCGTGCCCTTCAACTGCTGAAGTTTGGAAAGCTGGCGCGCACGTACTTCTGCGTTGTCGATCTTGAGGACATCGACCTCGATGTCCGTCTTGGGTTGGAACGCGTTGACTCCGACAAGCACCTGCTGGCCGGAATCGATCCGCGCCTGTGTGCGGGCGGCGGCTTCTTCGATACGCAGCTTGGGAATGCCTTTTTCGGTCGCGGCAGCCATACCGCCGAGCGCTTCGACCTCTTCGATATGCGACAGCGCGCGCGCCGCAAGATCATGCGTCAGCCGCTCGACATAGGCCGAGCCGCCCCACGGGTCGATGATGCGGGTGGTGCCGGATTCCTTCTGCAGGATCAGCTGCGTGTTGCGGGCGATGCGCGCCGAGTGATCGGTCGGCAGCGCCAGCGCCTCGTCGAAGGAGTTGGTGTGCAGCGACTGGGTATGTCCCTGGGTCGCGGCCATCGCCTCGATCATGGTGCGCATGATGTTGTTGTAAGGGTCCTGCGCCGTCAGCGACCAGCCGGAGGTCTGGCAATGGGTGCGCAGTGACAGCGAGCGCTGGTCCTTTGGCGAAAAATTCTTCTGCATCAGGCCGGCCCAGAGCAGGCGCGCCGCGCGCATCTTGGCGACTTCCATGAAGAAGTTCATGCCGATCGCCCAGAAGAACGACAGGCGCGGTGCGAACTTGTCGATGTCGAGACCGGCAGCCACGCCGGCGCGGGCATATTCAATGCCGTCGGCGATGGTGTAGGCGAGCTCGAGGTCGGCCGTCGCGCCTGCTTCCTGCATGTGATAGCCGGAAATCGAGATCGAGTTGAACTTCGGCATATGGTGCGAAGTATAAGAAAAGATGTCGGAAATGATCCGCATCGAGGGCTTCGGCGGGTAGATGTAGGTGTTGCGCACCATGAACTCTTTCAGAATGTCGTTCTGAATGGTTCCGGCGAGATCTTTCTGCGCAACGCCTTGTTCTTCTGCGGCCACGATATAGAGCGCCATAATCGGCAGGACTGCCCCATTCATGGTCATCGACACGGTCATCTGGTCGAGCGGGATGCCGTCGAACAGCTGGCGCATGTCGAGGATGGAATCGATCGCGACTCCAGCCATGCCGACATCGCCGGCAACGCGCGGATGATCGCTGTCATAGCCGCGATGGGTGGCGAGGTCGAAGGCGACCGAAAGGCCCTTCTGGCCGGCCGCGAGATTGCGCCGGTAGAAGGCATTGGATTCTTCAGCCGTCGAGAAGCCGGCATATTGCCGGATCGTCCATGGCTGCTGGACATACATGGTCGGGTAGGGGCCGCGGATGTAGGGAGCGCTGCCGGGATAGCCGTCGAGGTGAGGCAAGCCGGCGAGATCTTCGGGGCCGTAGCGGCGCTTGATCGGAATGCCTTCCGGCGTCTGCCAGATTTTCGCATCCGCGCCAGACTTGCCGGATGTCGGCTCGGACCATGCGAGTTTTGAGAAATCGGGTATCATGATGCGGCTCCGATCAATTCGTCGAGCCTTGCAGCAGGCAATGCTTCACAAAACACAGTGCCATCCGTTGGTGCCGGATGACGATCTGCCTTGATGGTTTCGACGGGGCGTTCGGACTTCACGGGGAAGACGGTCGTGCCGACGATTGCCTGTTTCCCGGCTTTGTATTCGGCGATCCGCTTGTTGCGCGACTCGATGACCCGCTTCTGGATAAGCCCATTGGCGAGGCTTCTGAGTATGCCGCCTTCAGCTTCGATCGCCTGAAACTCCTGCCAGGCCGCCTCGCACAATGCCGCAGTCAGAGCCTCGACACCGCCGGAGCCGGATGCGGGGTCGCCGACGAAACCGATGTGGCTTTCGCCAGCCATGATGAGTTGGGTGTTGCGCGCAATGCGCCGTGCAAAACCTTCCGGCAAGCCATGGGTGATGGTGTGGGGCAGGATGGCAATCGAATCCGCACCTCCGGCAACGGCCGCAAAGCTGGCCAACGTGGTGCGCAGGATGTTGGTCTCCGGGTCTTTCACGGTCATCATCCGGTAGGACGTTTCGGCGTGAATGGCCGCCTGCGAAGGCGCAATCGAGCAGGCCTGCTGGACCCGTGCCCAGAGTTTTCGCAACGCCCTGATCTTGGCCATCGACAGGAACTGATCCTGATCAACGCTGAGCGAGAAGCCGATATGCGGGGCCGCGTAGAGCAGAGCCTGGCGCGCTTCTTCGAACAGCCGAAGGTGGGCGACGGCTGAAGCCAGCATGACGCCGAGTTCCTGCGCTTCGGTGGCACCCGCATTGTGCAGGACGCGGCCATCCGCCTCCAGAAGCACGCCCGGAACGCCAAGCGCGAAGAAATGCGCCAGCGATTGCGGCATCGATGCCTGGAGCGCCTCGATCGACATGCGCAGACGCCCCGTGCCGGCGAAGATCGCTGCCGGGTCGATGCCGAAGGAGAGATTGAGCTTTGCCGGATCGGCGCGCCGTTTGGTCAGGATCGCAACCAGCCAGTCGGCCATGGCCCGGCTGGAAGGATGCACGTCGATCCGCAGATAGGTGCGGTTCAATACGACGCCTTCCAGAACCGCATCGAGCGCTTCGGCGGTTCCGGGCAGACCGTAGCCGAATGCGTTAGGCGCGCCGTCGAACACAAGCGAAAGGCCAGTCGCGCCCTGGTTTATCTCTTCCAGCGCCTGTCTGTTCGCCCGAACGGGGTCCGGATCGTCGATGCGCTGCGTGATGATCCACGGCGCTTCCGCATTCTGGCGCGACAGGAACTCCGCACTTTGCGCGCGCTCGTAGAGCGGCTCGATGCGAATGCCGTCGTCGGTGTGCGAAACCAGCGTCTCTTCGAACGACGCGCCGGAAAGCGCTTTTTGCGCCAGCGCTGTCCAGCGCTCGCGGTCAGCCGGTTGGAATTCGACATCGCTGAAAATCGCTCGGGCGTCCATGCGTCTTCCCTGTTCTCCCAACCTTATCCGAGCAGAGCCCGAATATTATGGCCACCGGCGTTGTGTCGCAATGCAAGCACACGCACAATGGCTTTTCCGATTGCCAAACCATAACGCCGACTGCAACCCTCAATCCGTCAATTTGCGCGATTGCCATTGTGACGCTGCAACCACGCCACTATACCTTTGTCGGAGTTCCTGGCGTTTTCGGGCTAGGCGGTCGACTTGGTTTTTGGAGAGCTGGAAAATATGGCGCAGGAAGACAGCATTTTCATCGGGGCCAGCCGCAAGCCTGATGACAGCTATCAAAGGCCCGAAAGTCTGCTCCTGAGATACGGAAACCGGCACGGCCTGATCACGGGCGCCACGGGTACGGGCAAGACGGTGACGCTGCAGATTCTCGCCGAAGGCTTTTCCAACGCCGGCGTTCCTGTCTTCTGCGCCGACGTCAAGGGCGATCTGTCGGGCATTGCGGCGGTCGGCGAGCCGAAGGATTTTCTGCTCAAGCGCGCCGAAGCGATCAAACTCGATCCTTATGAGTTCCGCGAAACACCGGTGATTTTCTGGGATCTGTTCGGTGAACAGGGCCATCCGATCCGGGCGACCGTCACCGAAATGGGACCGCTGCTGCTGTCGCGGCTGATGAACCTTACCAACGCGCAGGAAGGCGTTCTCAACATCGCCTTCAAGATCGCCGACGAGGAGGGGCTTCTCCTCCTCGACATGAAGGACCTGCAGTCGATGCTGGCCAATATGGCCACACGCTCGGAAGAGCTTTCGGCGCGCTATGGCAACGTCAACAAGACCTCGGTCGGCGCGATCCAGCGCTCGCTGCTTGTTCTGGAACAGCAGGGCGGCAAGAATTTCTTCGGCGAACCGGCGCTGAGGATTCCTGACATCATGCGCACGACACCCGACGGACGCGGTGCGGTGAACGTGCTCGCAGCCGACAAGCTGATGACCAATCCGCGGCTCTATTCCACCTTCCTGCTCTGGCTGCTTTCCGAACTCTTCGAGGAACTGCCGGAAGTGGGCGATCCGGAAAAGCCGCGTCTCGTGTTCTTCTTCGATGAAGCGCACTTGCTGTTCAATGAAGCGCCGAAAGCGTTGCTGGACCGTGTCGAGCAGGTCGTTCGGCTCATCCGTTCCAAGGGCGTGGGCGTGTATTTCGTCACTCAGAACCCGCTGGACGTACCGGAAACGGTGCTCGCCCAGCTTGGCAATCGCCTCCAGCACGCATTGCGCGCCTATACGCCGCGCGAAACGAACGCTGTGAAGGTCGCGGCCGATACTTTCCGGCCAAACCCGGATTTCAAGACGTTCGAAGCGATAACCAATCTCAGCACCGGCGAGGCGCTGGTTTCGACGCTCGAGGACAAGGGCGTTCCCTCGATGGTCCAGCGGACCTTGATCCGCCCGCCGTCTTCGCGCATCGGGCCGCTGACGCCGGAAGAACGGCGCAAGGTGATCAATGCCAGCCCGGTGACAGGTCAGTACGACCAGATGATCGATCGCGAGTCCGCCTACGAAATGTTGCTCGCTCGAGCCAAGCAGGCACAGACTGAGCCTCAGGGCGAAACGCAGGCGAGCGGCGGCGGCTGGACATTGCCGGATTTTGGCGGCGGTAGCTCGCAGCAAACCACTGGACGCCGCACGGGGCAACCACGGGCTTCCGGACGGCAGACGGTCGCGGAAGCGGCAATCAAGTCGGTGGTGCGGTCGGTCGGCTCCTCGCTAGGCCGGGCGCTGGTGCGCGGCATTCTCGGAAGCTTGAAGCGGTGATCCAAAAACAAAGGGCCGGCCAAGGCCGGTCCTTTGAAGTGAGTGCTCGGTTCAGAGCTGTCAGGCGACGCCGCCGAGACCGCCGGTAACCAGGATCGGGGTCTTGTTCGGGACGCGATCATAGAGATCGATGATATCCTGGTTCATCAGGCGTACGCAGCCGGACGAAACCGACTTGCCGATCGAGCTCCATTCCGGCGAGCCGTGCAGGCGATAGAGCGTGTCCTGATTGTTCTGGAAGATATAGAGCGCGCGCGCGCCGAGCGGGTTCATCAGGCCGGGCTGCATGCCGCCATTGGCAGCGCTGTACTTGGCGAGTTCCGGCTGGCGTCCAATCATCTCATCCGGCGGTGTCCATGTCGGCCACTTGCGCTTCCACTGGATAACGGCGCGTCCGGACCATTCGAAACCGGCGCGGCCAAGGCCAACGCCGTAGCGCATGGCTTCGCCGCCTTCGCGGACCAGATAGAGGAAGTGATTCGACGTATCGACGACGATTGTGCCCGGGCGCTCGCCCGTCGGGTCCTGCACGACCTGCCGCAGGAAACGCTTGTTCATCTTCTTGAGCGGGATACCCGGGACTTCGTAACCTTCGTCAGTGACGGGACCGTACATCATCGCGTAGTCGCCGAAAGACGAATCGACGCTGAGCTGCGGAGCCTCTGGCGGCGGGCCGTCGACATAAGCGCCGCGCGAGACGGTGCTGCAGGCAGATACGGCCAATGAGGCGGCACTTACGGCCGCTGCTCCAAGAAAGCCGCGGCGATTCAAGCGAATGGAGGAGAGTGTGTCAGTCATGATGCCCTTTTAAATCCCGGCGCTGAAAAGGATAGTTAACAGCGTCGCAAAATTCCGTGAACGCTCCGCGAGCGGAACGCTTTCCATCCCCCAAAGTTCGAGCGCGATAAGCGGTTTCGATTCTGGCCTGACGGTGAAGAAAAAAGGGCGAAGATGTGACGGGGGCGCCATGTGGCATATCGGCCACGGCGAGGCCGTCAGTCTACGGTCAACAGCCCCTTGAGCGATGGCAGGATAAGGGCGGGGGCAAGGTCGCGATATTCGTCCGGCTGGTTGGTTCGGTTGATCCATACGGTGCGAAAACCGAATTTGGCCGCACCGGCGATGTCCCAGCGATTCGACGACTGGAAGGAAACGGCATCCGGATAAAGACGCCAGCCCGTGGTGACGAGATCATAGACCGAAGGGTCGGTCTTGAACCGGCGCACGATGTCGACGGAGAAGATGTCGTCGAGCACCTGATCGAGCGCGGCGGATTTCACGGCAGCCTCAAGCATGGCAGGCGAGCCGTTGGACAGGATGGCAAGCCGCGCACCGTCGGCTTTCAAAGCCTTCAGGACGGCTGGAACCTCCGGATAGCAATCGAGCCGCCAATAGGCGTCGAGAAGATCCTGCCTGAGTTTCTTGTCAGCAGAGGGCACCTTGAGAAAGGCAAAATCGAGTGACTGTTCGGTCAGCTGCCAGAAATCGGCATAGGATCCCATGAGCGTGCGGGTCCACGAATATTCGAGCTGCTTGGCGCGCCATATCTCCGACAGTTGCTGTCCATCAGGGCCGATCTTGTCGGCATGACGGCGTACCGCGGCGTGCACGTCGAACAGAGTGCCGTAGGCGTCGAAGACGTAGGCGTGGTGGCGCATCGATGCTCTCATTCTCCAATGCCGCGACAACGCAGCGAGTCACCTTACGGTGCGGGTCGGCTGGCATCAACATTTCCCCCAGTGCGGCGGTTGACGGAGACGAGCAAAGCGTCTTCCATGCCGCACACTTTTCAAGAAGGCGGATAATTCATGTCACTTTCAGCTGCCGCGCAGAGCAAGACCTGGACCTATGTCGATGGCGACTGGCATGAGGGCAACGTTGCGATTCTCGGGCCCCGCAGCCATGCGATGTGGCTTGGAAGCAGTGTTTTCGACGGCGGGCGCTGGTTTGAAGGCGTTTCGCCCGATCTCGACCTGCATTCGCAACGGGTCAATTCTTCCGCGATCTCGCTGGGGCTGAAGCCGTCGAAAAGCCAGGACGAGATCGTCGGCCTGACGCTGGACGGCCTGAAGAAATTCGACGGCAAGACCGCCGTTTATATCCGTCCGATGTATTGGGCCGAGCATGGCGGCTATATGGGGGTGCCGGCCGATCCCGCTTCGACCCGCTTCTGCCTCTGCCTCTACGAATCGCCGATGATCCCCCCGGAAGGATTTTCGCTCACCGTATCGCCCTTCCGCCGGCCGACGATCGAGACGATGCCGACCAACGCAAAGGCGGGCTGCCTCTACCCCAACAACGGCCGCGCGATCCTCGAGGCCAAGATGCGCGGTTTCGACAATACGCTCGTGCTCGACATGCTCGGCAATGTCGCCGAGACCGGTTCGTCGAACATCTTCATGGTCAAGGACGGGCACGTCTTCACGCCGGCGGCCAACGGAACATTCCTGTCCGGCATCACGCGCGCCCGCACGATTTCGCTGCTGGCCGAATATGGCTTCCGCACCACCGAAAAGGCTTTGTCGGTGCGCGATTTCCTCCAGGCCGACGAGATATTTTCAACCGGAAACCACTCCAAGGTCGTGCCCGTCACCCGGATCGAGGATCGTAATCTTCAGCCGGGACCGGTGGCGAAGAAGGCGCGCGAGCTTTACTGGGAGTGGGCGCATTCGACGCCCGCCAAGTGAGCATATTTTTCCGGCTGAAACGGGTTTCATGAAGAAAACAGGCTGCCACTTTCGAACGCGATGATCTAGAAGGAACCGCACACCAGTTCAGGGGTTGTTCGAAAACAATTCCACCATATGTCTGTCCGGTAAGAGATCGCCGGAAATTGCCAACGAAGGAGTACGACCATGGCTTTTGAATTGCCCGCATTGCCCTACGACTACGAGGCTCTCCAGCCCTTCATGTCCAAGGAGACGCTGGAATATCATCACGACAAACATCACAAGGCCTATGTCGACAACGGCAACAAGCTTGCCGCCGAAGCCGGCATGGAAAACCTGTCGGTGGAGGAAGTCGTCAAGCAGTCGTTCGGCAAGAATGCCGGCCTCTTCAACAACGCAGCCCAGCACTACAATCACGTCCATTTCTGGAAGTGGATGAAGAAGGGCGGCGGCGGCAACAAGCTGCCCGGCGCGCTGCAGAAGGCAGTCGACAGCGACCTCGGCGGCTACGACAAGTTCAAGGCTGATTTCATCGCTGCCGGCACGACGCAGTTCGGCTCCGGCTGGGCCTGGCTCTCCGTCAAGGACGGCAAGCTCGCCATCTCGAAGACACCGAACGGCGAAAACCCGTTGGTGCACGGCGCATCGCCGATCCTCGGCGTCGACGTATGGGAGCATTCCTATTACATCGACTATCGCAACGCTCGGCCGAAGTATCTCGAAGCGTTCGTCGATAGCCTCATCAACTGGGACTACGTCCTCGAACTGTACGAAAAGGCATAAGCCTTAGAGACCGCTCTTAGAGTTCCGAAAAACCCCGGCTTGTCCGGGGTTTTTCTTTATGTTTGCCGGCTTCATCGCAATCATGCGGTCACGGCAATATCACGCAAGCGTGAAGAGCATGGCGGGATGTTTTCGTCCACCTTGCGCGTTGAAAAACCCAGGCAGCCAGTTTGCAACCCGGAGGACTATTGATGAAGAAGCTTATCCTCGCCGTATCGGCGCTCGCGCTCGCAGCTACGGCAGCCTTTGCCGATCCGATCGCCGACCGCCAGGCCCTCATGAAGGCAAACGGCAAGGCTGTCGGAAGCATCGCGCCGATCATGAAGGGCGAAAAGCCGTTCGATGCAGCACTTGTGCTGGAAGCCCTGAAGACGCTGAGCGACGATGCCCAGAAGATCGACGTCGCCGCCATGTTCCCGAAAGGAAGCGAAACGGGCGAGAAGACGACGGTTTCTCCGAAAATCTGGGAAGACACTGCAGGTTTTCAGGCTGCGGTCGACAAGTTCAAGGCCGACACGGCGGCAGCCGTCGCTGCGCCACCGACCGATATGGATTCCTTCAAGACCACATTCGGCAAGGTGACCTCCAATTGCGGCACCTGCCACGAAACCTTCCGTATAAAGAAGAGCTAATCGCCTTCGGATGGGTATCGCTGGAAAGCTGGCCGTCGGAGCCGTTCTGCTTTGCGGTGTCGGGGCGGCTGCTTTCTGGATCCTGACCGAACCGGTGCGGCTCGACGCGGCAGAAATCGCTGCCGTCGAATCGGGCGATCCGGTCAAGGGCGAGCGCATATTCTGGGCAGGGGGCTGTACCTCCTGCCACGCCCGCCCCAAGGCCGAAGGGGACGCCAAGCTCGAACTCGTCGGCGGCGTCGAGTTGAAGACGCAGTTCGGCACTTTTGTTGCCCCCAACATTTCGCAGGACAAGACGGACGGCATCGGCGCCTGGTCCGCCGAGGATTTCGTCAATGCCGTGCTGAAAGGTGTTTCTCCCTCCGGCGAGCATTTCTATCCAGCGTTTCCCTATGCTTCCTATGCGCGGATGAAGACTTCGGATGTCGCCGACCTCTATGCCTTCATGAAGACGCTGCCGGCGGTTGCCGGCAAAGCGCCGGACCATTCACTGAGCTTTCCTTTCAACATCCGCCGCGGGCTGGGCCTTTGGAAGCAGCTCTATGTCAGCCCGGAGCCTGTCGTCGCGCTCAACGATAGCGCGACGGAAGCGCAGATTGCCGGGCGCTATCTCGTCGAGGGGCCGGGACATTGCGGCGAATGCCATACACCGCGCGACCTCATCGGCGGGACCAGGAAGAGCCAATGGCTGGCGGGCGCGACAGCTGCGGAGGGGAACGGCATCGTCCCGAACCTCACATCGGGCGAGGGCGGTGTCACATGGTCAGAGAGTGAAATCGCCGACTATCTCGAAACCGGTTTCACGCCGGATTTCGATTCCGCCGGCGGCACCATGGCAGAGGTCCAGCGCAATATGGCGAAACTGACCAAGGAAGATCGCGCGGCGATCGCCGCCTATCTGAAAGCGATCCCGCCGCACCCGAACGGCTATCCGCCACGCAAGCAGCCGGCGAACTGATCCGTTCGCCGGCTGGACTTGAGGCTTACGCCGGTTCGGCTTTTGCCTTGCCGGTTACCTTGAGCGCGAAGGCGTAGTTGTAGGCGATCTCTTCCAATCGCGAGAAGCGTCCCGAAGCACCCGCGTGACCGGCATCCATGTTGATCTTGAACAGGACCGGATTCTCATCCTTCTTCAGCTTGCGCAGGCGCGCCGCCCATTTTGCCGGCTCCCAATAGGTGACGCGCGGGTCGGTGAGGCCGGCCACGGCCAGGATCGGCGGGTAAGAAAGAGCGCCGACATTGTCATAGGGCGAATAGGCGGCGATCGTCTTGTAGTCGGCTTCCGACGTGATCGGATTGCCCCACTCCGGCCATTCGGGCGGGGTCAGCGGCAGTGTGTCGTCGAGCATCGTGGTGAGAACGTCGACGAAAGGCACTTCTGCGATGATGCCGCCGAATGCTTCGGGCGCCATGTTGGCGATGGCGCCCATCAACATGCCGCCAGCCGAACCGCCCTGCGCGACGATGCGGTCGTGGCTGGTGTAGCGCTCGGCCACCAGATGGTGCGCGGCAGCGATGAAGTCGAGGAAGGTGTTGGTCTTTTTCTCGCGCTTGCCTTCGTCATACCAGGCATAGCCCTTGTCCTTGCCACCGCGAATATGGGCGAGGGCATAGACGAAGCCGCGATCGGCCAGCGACAGGCAGTTGGTGTTGAAGGACGCCGGGATGGCAATGCCGTAGGAACCATAGCCATAGAGCAGGCAAGGCGCCGAACCATCGAGCGGCGTATCGCGATGGTAGATAAGCGAGATCGGCACCAGTTCGCCGTCATGCGCCGGCGCCATCAGCCTCCGGGTCACATAGTCTTCGGGATTATGGCCGGAGGGAACTTCCTGCGTCTTCAAAAGAACCCGCTCGCGCGTGCGCAGATTGTAATCGAAGAGCTGGGTAGGCGTGGTCATCGACGAATAGGAAAAGCGGATGACATCGGTGTCGTACTCATAGGAGCCGCCGAGGCCGAGCGAAAACGCTTCCTCCTCGAAGGAGATCATGTGCTCCTCGCCGGTCTTGCGGTCATGCACGACGATGCGCGGCAGGCCTTCCTTGCGCTCCAGGCGAACCATGAAATCCTGGTAGCCGAGGACGGACAGGATCAGCCGGCCGGGCTCATGCGGCACCAGTTCCTTCCAGTTGGCGCGGCCCGGAGCGGTAACCGGCGCGGTCATGATCTTGAAATCCTTGGCGCCGTCGGCATTGGTCAGGATGAAGAAGATATCGCCGCCTTCCTCGAGATCATATTGCAGGCCGGTTTCGCGCGCCGCCACCAGTTGCGGCTCGGCATGCGGGTCGGCCATGCTGAGAAGCCGGTATTCCGATGTCTCGTGGTCGTTGATGCCGATGAAAATCCAGTCGTTGCGGCGCGAACCACCGACATTCATGAAGAAGCCGGGATCGGTCTCTTCAAAGACGAGGCGATCATTGGCCGGATCGTCGCCGAGAGCGTGGAAGAATATTTTTGACGGCCGGTGGTTCGGGTCGAGGCGCGTGTAGAAGAAGCCATCGTCCGATGCATTCCACACGCCCGAGCCGCCGGTGTCGGTGATCTGGTCTGAAATGTCCTTGCCGGTCGATAATTCGCGTACATGGAGTTTGAAGAATTCCGAACCCTTGTCGTCGTATGCCCAGAGCAGACGCTTGTGATCGGATGAGTGATCCACCCCGCCGATGCGGAAATAGGGTTTGCCTTCGGCCTCGGCATCGCCGTCGAGGATGATTTCCTCGGCGCCGCCGTCACGCGGCGTGCGGAAATAGCGCGGCTGCTCGCCGCCGATCTTGAAGGATGAGCCGTAGGCGAACGGCCCGTCCTTCATCGGCACGGAGGAATCGTCCTCCTTGATGCGGCCCTTCATCTCCTGGAACAGGCGCTTCTGCAGTTCGACCGTGTCTTCCATCAAGGCCGACTGATAGGCGTTCTCGGCATTGAGATGATCGCGGATAGCGGGATCGAGGGTGGACGGATCGCGAAACACCTCCTGCCAGTTGTCGGCGCGCAGCCAGGCGAATTCGTCGGTTCGGGTCACGCCATGGCGCGTGTCCGTCACCGGTCGCTCGTCGGTCTGCGGTGCCTCAATTTTCGGGAATATGCTGGAGCTGGTCATTGCGTCTCGCTTTGATGGGATTCTCAGGTAGGACTGAACACGGCTGACAGGCTGCGTTCAAGAGCCAGAAGAAAGGTCTTTTCCAGATTTACGTGCGTCCTGCGATAGGTAGACATGAAGAACCCGGCCTTCAAACAATGAACGCGGGATGATGGCGGAGTTTTGCCGGGAAAGACTTGCCCGGACGCTGCCCCCCGTTTATTCCACTGTCATCCACAAATCTGCACTGGCATATCGAGGTCGCCCGCGCCGGGCAACGGGATGGGAACGGGGGAACGGCTGCTGACATTTTTTGCGCTGATATTGCCGTTTCTGGCCGCTGCGGCGGCACCGCTCCTGACCCGCCTGCTGAAGCACAACGCAGCCTGGGTTCTGGCGCTTGCACCGCTTTGGATGTTCTCCCATTTCGCTGGAATGTTGGGGCCTGTTTCTGAGGGCGCGGCGATCGCCGGCGGCTTTGACTGGATTCCGAGCCTGGGTGTCCGTTTCTCCTGGTATATCGACGGGTTGTCGCTGACCTTCGCCCTGCTGATCACGGGCATCGGCACGCTGATCGTTCTCTATTCCGGCGGCTATCTCAAAGGCCATCCGCATCAGGGCCGGTTCTTCTCATTCATATTGATGTTCATGGGCGCGATGCAGGGACTGGTCGTTGCCGACTCGTTCCTGATGCTTTTCGTTTTCTGGGAACTGACCTCGATCACGTCGTTCCTTCTGATCGGTTTCGACCACGCCCGCGAAGCCTCGCGCCGTGCCGCGCTGCAGGCGCTGGTGGTCACCGGGCTCGGTGGCCTGTCGCTGCTGGCCGGCTTGCTGGTGATTGGAGCCGTGAGCGGCCAGGACGACCTTTCGGGTCTGCTGGCGTCGGGCGATCTCATGCGAAACAGCCCGCTATATCTGGCGGCACTTATTCTGTTGCTGGGCGGCGCATTCACCAAATCCGCGCAGTTTCCTTTCCATTTCTGGCTGCCCAACGCCATGGAGGCGCCGACGCCGGTGTCGGCCTACCTGCATTCGGCGACGATGGTGAAGGCCGGCGTCTATCTCGTCATGCGCATGAACCCGGTGATGGGCGACACGGTGGCGTGGGAGACGATACTGCCGCTGTTCGGCGGCGTGACACTGCTGGTTGGAACGCTGCTGGCTGTTCGCCAGACCGACCTGAAGCTGATGCTTGCCTATACGACGGTGGCGTCGCTCGGCCTGCTTGTCATGCTGACCGGCTTCGGCTCGGAAAAGGCCATTGAGGCGGCGGTGCTCTACCTGATCGCGCATTCCATGTTCAAGGGTGCGCTGTTCATGGTCGCGGGCCTGATCGATCATGAAAGCGGAACCCGCGACATCCGCTCGCTGGGCGGCTTGCGCGGCGCGATGCCGATTACCTTCGCAGCCGCGATCCTCGCAGCGCTTTCCATGGGTGGCTTGCCGCTTTTCTTCGGCTTCCTGGCCAAGGAAGAGATCTACGCCGCTACCGCGGTGGGCGGCGGCTGGGCCTTTTTGGTCACCATCGTAGCAATCGTCGGCAATACGCTGATGTTTGCCATCGCCTTTGCCGTGGGCTTGCGGCCGTTTTTTGGCGCACCCGCCAAGACGCCCAAGCACGCGCATGAAGGTCCTGTCCTGCTTTGGCTTGGCCCCGTTGTGCTGGCTCTTTCGGGTCTGCTTGCGGGGTTGTTTTCGACCGTTGCGCATCGATTGCTTTCCAGTCCGATGGCAAGCGCGGTTGCAGGGCAGGACCTGCAGATCGATATTTCGACCATGCCGCATATCGGCATCCCGCTGCTGCTCTCCGCGCTGACCATAGCGCTTGGCATCGTTGCGTATCTGGCGCTGGACAGGCTTCGCGCAAGCATGGCTTCGGTTCTGCAGGCGATCGGCTGGGGGCCGGATCGCGGCTTCGACCAGGCGATACGTGGACTGCTGCGGCTGTCGTTCGGCGTGACGAAAATTGTCCAGAACGGTCGGCTCGACATCTACATGACCGTGACCTTCATCGCGGTGGCACTGACGCTCCTGGTGCCGATGGTGCTGTTCGACGAATTGCCTTCCATGCCGGCGTTTCCCGATCTGTGGTTCTATGAATGGACCGTGGTTGCCATCGCGGTTATCGGCCTTGGGGCTGTTGTCTATGCGCAGGATCGGCTGACGGCGATCGTTTCGCTCGGCATTCAGGGGTTTGCGGTGGCGCTTCTGTTCATGCTGATGGGCGCGCCCGACCTGTCGTTCACGCAATTCATGGTCGAGACGCTCTCGGTGGTTATCCTGGCGCTCGTCATGACGCGGCTTCGGCTCAGCGTTTCCGACCATCGGCCGACGGGTCAGAAGGTGCTGGATATCAGCGTGGCCGGCGCCTGCGGCCTGGCCTTTGGCATGCTGCTGCTCAAGGTCACGCAGCTTCCCTTCGACGAGACGCTGAGCACGTTCTTCAAGAATTATTCGCTGGTCATCGCGCATGGCCGCAATGTCGTGAATGTCATCATCGTTGATTTCCGTGGACTGGATACGCTGGGCGAGATCGCCGTGGTCATGATCACCGGACTGGCGATTCTGGCTCTGATCCGTATTCGCACCAAGGACCAGACGGTCCCCACCAAACGGAAAGGAAGGCGCTGACATGCGAACGCTGATCTTCCGCACCGCCGCGCCCTATCTGACCAGCCTGATGCTGCTGTTTTCGATGTTCGTGCTGCTGCGCGGCCACAACGAACCCGGCGGCGGCTTCATCGGCGGGTTGATCGCCGCTTCGGCCTTTGCGATCTATGGCATCGCCTTCGGCGTGCCGGAGGTCAGGCGGTCGATGTATTTCCACCCCATGGCGATTTCGGGCTTCGGCCTGTTTCTGGCGGCCCTTTCCGGACTGCTGTCCTATGTGTTCCACGTGCCGTTCCTGACCGGGATTTGGACGTCGCCAAGCCTCTTCGGCATCACCGTCGATCTGTCGACCGTGATGTTCTTCGACATCGGCGTCTATCTGGTCGTGGTCGGCTCGATCACTTCCATCGCCCTTGCCCTTGAAGAAAGGGAGGAGGACTGATGGAAACGGTTCTTTCAGTACTGGTCGGAGTGTTCTTTGCCGTCGGCATCTATCTGATGCTGTCGAAACACGTGATCCGCATTCTTCTCGGCATCGCTATCTTCGGCAACGCCGTCAATCTGCTGATCTTCACGGTCGGCAGGATCACGCGTGAAGTGCCGCCGATCATTCCGCTTGGCTTCGACGTGCCGCCGGGACCGGTAGCCAATCCGCTGCCGCAGGCGCTGATCCTGACGGCAATCGTGATTTCCTTTTCCTTCTTCGCTTTCCTGCTGGTCCTTGCCTACCGCGCCTATCAGGAGATCGGCACGGACGATACGGACGGCATGCGCGTCGCCGAACCGGAAGGCGAGAGCCTTCCGCCGCTGGGGTATTGAGCGATGGCGGTTGAGCCCGGAAAAATAGTCGATGTGACGGCTGCCATGATCACCGCGCCGGTGACGGCCACGGATTGGCTCGTGATTGCGCCGGTCGTCATTCCGATCGTATTTGGCGCACTGCTGTTGATGTTCCGCCACGAAATGCGCTGGCATGGCATCGTCGCGCTGATCGGTCTTGGCGCCATGGTCGGCACCGAAGTGGCGCTCCTGCAGCACGTTCTTGCAAACGGCCCGCTTTCGATGACGATGGGAAGCTGGCTGCCGCCTTTCGGCATTTCCTTCACTGCCGACGCGTTGGGCGCGACATTTGCGCTGACATCCGGCATCGTAGCCTTCATCTGCGCGATCTTCGCCATACGCGACATCAATGTTTCCGGCCGGCGCTACGGCTTCTACCCATTCCTGATGCTGCTGATGGCGGGCGTCAGCGGGGCGTTCCTGACTGGCGATATCTTCAACCTCTATGTCTGGTTCGAGGTCTTCGTCATCTCGTCATTCGGGCTGCTGATCCTTGGATCGGAAAAAGCGCAGATCGACGGCGCGACCAAATATGCGATCCTGAACCTCGTAGCGACGACGCTGTTCCTGATCGCCACCGGCTATCTCTACGGTACCTTCGGCACGCTCAACATGGCCGACATCGCCCGCAAAGCCGAGGGCTTGCGCGCGACAGCTCCTTTGATGACGCTGGCCTCGCTCTATCTGCTGGCCTTCGGCATGAAGGCGGCGGCATTTCCGGTGAATTTCTGGCTGCCCGCTTCCTACCACACGCCGCGCATCGTGACGGCTGCCCTGTTCGGCGGCCTGCTGACCAAGATCGGCGTCTACGCGCTTCTGCGGACGCTGGTGATGCTTTTTCCGGTGGAGCGCAGTGTGCTGGCGGACCTCATTGGATGGGTTGCGATCCTGACCATGGTGCTTGGTGTCATGGGCGCGCTGGCGCAATCCGACACAAGGCGCATCTTCGGGTTCCTGGTGATTTCCGGTGTGGGTGTGATGCTGGCCGGGTTGGCGCTCGGCACGCAGACGGGCCTCTCCGGCGCGATCCTCTATGCCGTGCATTCCATGCTGGTCATGACGGCGCTTTATCTGCTGACAGGAATGATGAAGGAACTCGGCGGCAGTTTCTCACTGCGCGAACTTGCCGGGCTCTATCGAAGCACGCCGCTTTTGACTGCGATTGCGCTGGTGCTGGCGCTGGCCGTTGCCGGTCTGCCACCGGGCTCGGGCCTCTGGCCGAAGGTTCTGCTCGTAAAGGCCTCGCTGGAGGCAGATCAATGGTTGCTTGCCGGCGCGGTTCTGCTGAGCGGTTTCCTAACCACCATCGCCTTGGGCCGCGTGTTCATTCTGGCGTTCTGGCGGGATCGGGAAGCAAGTGCCCCAAAGGTGCTGGCAACCAATACGGCGTCACCGATTCTTGGCTACGGAGTTTTGCTGGCCTTGATGGTGCCGATCGTCGTTTTGGGCGTATATCCTGAACCATTCATCAAAATAGCCGACATAGCCGCCAGCGGACTGCTGCACAATGCCGGCTATATCAGCGCGGTATTTCCGGCGGGAGGCGGATGATGACGATCTACCTCGGCGTAATTCTGCTTGCTCTCGCATGGGCGGCTGTCACCGGCTCCTTCACCTTTCCAAACCTCGTGTTCGGCCTGGTTCTCGGAAGCCTGACGCTCTATCTCGTGCGTGAACAAAGGGGGCCGTTTCGCAGCGCCTTTCGGCCAGGCAAGGTGCTTTCGCTGGCTCTGCTGTTCGTGAAGGAACTGATTCTTTCGGCATGGCGTGTGGCCAGGCTCGTCGTTTCCCCCAGGATGGACCTGCGCCCCGGCATATTCGCCTATCCTTTGAGGGTGGACCGCGATTTCGAGATAACCTTGCTGGCAAACCTCATCACGCTCACGCCCGGGACGCTCTCGGTCGATGTGTCGGACGACAAGCGCCTGCTGTACGTCCATGCGATCGACTGCTCGGACCCGGAAGCGGCGATCAAGGACATCGAGACGGGTTTTGAGCGCAAGATACTGGAGGCGTTCCGATGATCTCCGGGGAAGACTTCCTGTCTTATTGCGTGACGGCTGCGCTCGCGTTGCTCAGCCTTTCCTTTCTGCTGACCGTTTTGCGGGTGCTGCGTGGACCGACGCTCCCCGATCGTATTCTCGCGCTAGACATGCTGGTGGCCATCGCCATCGGCTTCATCGCGGTTCTCGGCATCAAGACCGGCTATGCCTTTCATGTCGATATTGCTATCGCGCTAGGGCTCGTCGGTTTTCTTGCCACGGTCGCCTTTGCGCGTTTCGTGTTGAGCCGAGGGGCCAAAGACGTTGACGGCTCGAAGGGCACCAAAAGCCGGGCCAGGAGGGGAAAGCGATGATCGAACCGTTGCTTGATTATGTTGCAGGTATTCTGATCGTGATCGGCGCTATTTTTGCCTTGGTCGCATCGGTAGGCCTGCTTCGGCTGCCGGATCTGTATACGCGGATGCACGCGGCCTCCAAGGCCGGCACGTTGGGATCGTGCGTGATGTTGATTGCACTGGCAGTACAGTCACAGGATCTGGCCATATCGACCAGGGCGCTCGCGGGTGTGATATTCTTCCTGTTAACTGTTCCGATATCTTCGCATCTGCTTGCAAAGGCTGCACATGCTTCCGGTTATCGCATGTGGGACAAGTCGGTTAGGGATGATATTGAAGGTTTCGTGCAGAAGACGAAAAAAATCACGCGAAATTGATCCACTGGCAATAAAGATTATAGTGCGGAAGCTGCATTTATCGATGCCATTGAGCTTTCACCTACTTCAGCGTGCGAGATGTCAGTATCCTAAAGATATTTAGTGTGATTATCTGGACTGACCAAGGTCAAAAACAATAGATGAGAAAATATTTAATTGACTTACTTTGCGGTGAAGGTCATTAAGAAGGATCGACGCGAGTCGTAATGGTCTTGCCTGTCGTGAAATTCCGCAAAGCCCCACAAAATCAAAAAAAGGGGCGTTTTTGAAACTTATCCCTGGGGCCAGAAGAATATGGACATTACCGATACGTCTACCAAGAATTCCGAAATGCTGATCGAGCTGACGGCCGATGTGGTTGCTGCTTATGTCAGCAACAATCCAGTTCCGGTTGGCGAACTGCCAAATCTTATCGCCGACGTGCATGCAGCTCTCGGTCGTGTCGGTGGAGCTGTCGAACAGCCGCAGACCGACAAGCAGAAGCCTGCGGTGAACCCGAAGCGTTCGGTTCACGAAGAATACATCGTCTGCCTTGAGGACGGAAAGAAGTTCAAGTCGCTCAAGCGCCACCTGATGACCCATTACGGCCTGTCGCCCGACCAGTATCGTGAGAAGTGGGGCCTGGACCCTGCCTATCCGATGGTAGCGCCGAACTATGCGGCAGCTCGTTCGCAGCTGGCCAAGAAGATGGGCCTGGGCCGCAAGCGCAAGACGGCTAGTAAATAAACTGCAATCAATACAGTTTTGGCGGCGCCTTCGGGCGCCGTCTGCGTTTCTGCGTCCGGCATGGGGCGGGGGACGCAACCATTCGGGGCGGCAGCCCGGCATTGCGAAACCGGTCCAGCACCTGTTTCAACGCGATATGGCGGTTCAGGTCGTAGGTCCAATGCCTGCGCATGCCCTTAAGGCGCTCACGTTCGATCGCCCTTTCCAGGCGAAGTATCAGCCGTAGCCTTGGTTCGGGGGCGGCGGTTAGCGCCGTCGCCAAATCGATGCCGCAGGCCAGGTGAAGTGCTGCAAGTTGCCGGGCGTTTTCCGTCTCGGCCATCTGGCGGGCACGGAACGCCTGTGATTCAGCGCGAATGTCGTTCATTCAAGTGGGTTTCCTTTTTCTACCCGGTTGAACGCACTATCCGCCGCCTCCCAATGAGGGGGATAAAAATCGGCTTTTTATTTTTTCCGATGAGAAAAAAACAACGCTATTTCAATGCGATGAGTATTTTTGCCCATTAAATATGTTCCTCTTTTGTTCACAATCCGGCTGAGTGCAGATATAAGAACTTATTCCTACACGCGGAGGGAAAAGTTCAGTGCATCTCACGGCGGCAGTATCCAGAAATTACCAGGAAGAGACGGAGCCCCCACGCGTCTCGCTGGCGTCGACCGGTGGGCGGCAGGAAGAACGCATTATCGAATTGTGCGAAGGCATGATGGATATCACGGCTGCCTTGTTCAACGTGTCGAGCAAGGAATTGCGCAATCCTGGTCGTGGTGGCCTCGGCGTCTCTCGGGTCAGGCACATCGCGATGTATGTCACGCATGTCGCGCTGAGCGTGACGATGCGCGACGTCGGGACAGGTTTCGGGCGCGACCGCACCACGGTTATGTACGCCTGTCATCTGGTCGAGGATTTGCGGGACGACGCGGACTTCGATCGCATGGTTGCGCTTACCGAGCGGGTCGCACTGGCAGCATTCGGCAACAAAGCGAGCTTTTGAAATGACGCAAAGCACGATCGAAGAGAATGAAGCCTGCCGGCGGATCTCGAGCTTTCTGTCCAAAGGCCCCGCCGTGGTTCAGGAGACGGCGGTCGACGGGAAACTTCTGCTCGAAAGCGAAGAGCACGGGACGATCGCCGTGGATCGGGAAGCTCTTGTCGATCTGATCGGTCGTGGTGTCGTTGCCCGGCGCGATGACAAGGTGAGGCTAGCGATGGATTATCCGGCTGGAGCTCAGGCCGCAGCGGTAACCGAAACCGCCTGTCAGCAGCGGCAGTGCGATTTTGAAACGAGGGTGATTGAAATCGACGGTGTTTCTGCGCTGGCTACGGTCAATCTTTCCGAATCGCCGCTTGGGCAGTTGATGCGTCGCAAGACAAGGAATGGCGCGCCCTTCCTGTCGCTGGCCGAATTCGAGGCGGGCGAGCGCCTGCGCTCGGATTACACGCGCGGTCAGATCATGCCGCGGCTGGGCGCGAACTGGGTAGCCAGCGTTGCTTCCGGCAAACGCGGCGGCGGCAACGGGATCGCTGAGTTGACCGACTCGGCACTCGCCGCGCGCCAGCGGGTTGATCGGGCAATCGTCGTCGTTGGCCCGGAGCTTTCAGGCGTTCTCATCGACGTATGCTGCTTCCTGAAAGGGCTGGAGCAAGTGGAACTGGAACGCGGATGGCCGGTACGGTCGGCCAAGATTGTCCTGAAGACAGCGCTCGGTGTGCTGAGCAGGCATTATCGTCCGCAATCAGTCATGCCGAGCCAGGCGAAAAGAATGCTGCATTGGGGAAGTGAAGACTATCGCCCCTCATTGGACAGGTGACGGCTGGCAGCGGCTCATGCCGGCTGCAGCGCTGCCTCGGCGTCGCGCTTGATACGCTTCACCATAGAGCGAAGCCCGTTTGCCCGCTGCGGCGTCAGATGTTCGTCGAGGCCGAGAGAACGCAAAACGGCCTCGGCGTCCGTCGTGATAATTTCGCTGGCGCGCCTGCCGGAAAAAAGCGCGAGCATGATCGCAACGAGCCCGCGAACGATATGAGCGTCCGAATCGCCCTGGAAATTGATGACCGGATCGACGCCTTCGGCGGGCTCGGTAAGGAGCCAGACCTGACTGACGCAACCTTGAACCTTGTGGGCATCGTCGCGTGCCGAGTCCGGATAGGGAGGCAGGGCCTCACCAAGCTCGATGACATAGCGGTAACGATCTTCCCATTCGTCAAGGAAGGCGAAGTCCTCGCGGATGCTTTGCATAGTTGCGCTCATGCGCTCGATATAATGCCGCGGCCGCGCGACGTCACGGAAAAAGAAAGACACCGCAGGCGCCGAGAGGGCAGACTGGCCTGCGGTGTGGCCGCCTCGCTGGGCGGCAAAGAGAAATCGTTAGTTGGCAGCCGGTGCTTCCGGCGCGACCGGCGGGACGCTGCCGGTTTTCGTCGCGGTGTCGGGCTCGCCGAATTTGCTGTCGAGCATCTCGAAGGCGATTTTGGCCGCTTCGCGAGCCCTTATGCCGACCGTGTGCATGGCGGATTTGCCGACTTCGCAGACTTCCGGTTTGCGTTCGCAGATGCCGCTGACATCGCCGACCGCTTCCCGGGCGGCAAGGAACGCCTGAATGGCATTTACATTCGGCTGGTCGCTCTTTGTCTCACCGAAATCGAACGGGAGCACCAGAAGAACCAGTGAAAACCAGAATGCAGTCTTTATGAGAAAGCCCATGTCCTTGCCCTCTGCTAACGTCGGTCATGCGTCTTGTCCGGCACGACTCGTTTTGTTGAGGGGAGATTGACATGGCCGCCCAAAGGACGGCTTGCAGAACTCGACGGCATTTTCGGCAAATTTTGCTAAAATTTTAAACGATCGGATGCCCAGCGTTCCCAGATAGCGTCTCTGCAAAAGCGGTAACCTTTGGCTAACCATATAAGCTGCTGTTCCTGATCGATATTTCCGACTGACAAGGATGCGGCCTGCGCCGGGCGTCGTGTTTTCGAGGCATTTGGCGACCTAACCATCTGTTTACTATGCAACAAACTGGCAGCGGTTTTCGCAGCCGCCGTACCGATATTCGCCATCAGCAGGGTACTGAAAGGGCCTGCCTTATCCATTCTTTAAAGGCTGGATGCGAGTTTCGAAGCCAATCAATAAGCGATCCGCGAAGCGGACCAGATGCGAGTGCGTTGAGTGAGTTTGTTTACCACCAGATCCAGCGAAGTGTTCGGCGCCATTGCCGCCGCCTGCGACCGGTTGGTGCACCCTTCGGTGGCCGAGGCCTTTGCGCGCGCCCGTCAACAGCGCATGGTCGGCATCCTGCTGGCAGCTCCGTTTTTCGCTTCTGTCGCTGCCGCCTTTTTCCTGCCTGCTTCGCTGGGCGCTGCGACGACGCTGACCGTGGTTTGCGCCGCCTTCAGCGTCGCCTGGGCCGGTATCGTGCTGATCGGCTCCACCGCTGAAGATAAAGTTGCTGGCAGCGTTTCGCTGGTCGTCGGCTGCCTTGCGCTTTCAGTTCTTATATCTGCCGCCGGTGGTACGGCGTCTCCAATGACTGCCATGATATTGGCGCTGCCGTTGGAAGCCTATTGGCAGCGCCGCACAGTGCGGTCGGCATTGTGGAGTGGCGCGGCTGCGCTGGCGGTACTGCCGCTGCAGGCGATTCTCAGTACGGCCGTTTTCACCGAAACCGCGTCGGTTTCAGCTTGGCACTGGCTGGTTCCGCTGGCCTATCTGGCATCGCTGCTGCCTCGGATCGGTGGATTTGTCGGCGTGCAGAATCAAGGCGAGCAAAACGAAAGCCATCCAAGGCTTGAGGATATCGTCGACGCCGTGGTGTTTCGCATGGCGCAAAGCGGCGATGTTGCCGATGTCTCGGCGCAGGCTCGGACCAAATTGCACCTCGCTCCGGAGCTTCTGCTCGGAACGGGGCTGTTCGATCGCATTCATATTTCCGACCGGGTCGGCTACCTCTGCGCACTCGCCGATCTGCGCGATGGCGCCGCGCGACAGACCGTTGAAGCCCGTATTCGCCTGCCGCAGCGCAACGGCAGCGATGCGAGCGATAACTACCGGCCTTTCCTGATCGAACTGATGAATGACGGGGATGAAGGCAATGGCTTTACGCTGCTCGTCCGCGAGAATGATGAACTGGCCGGCCTGCGTGCCGAACTGACCGTGGCTGCTGAGGCGGCTGAAACGCTCGAACTCGCCAAGGGACGCTTCCTGGCAGCGGTCAGCCACGAACTGCGCACGCCGCTCAACGCCATCATCGGCTTTTCTGATATGCTGATCCACGAGATGTTCGGCGGCTTCAAAGATACGAGGCAGAAGGAATATGTCACGCTGGTGCGCGATTCCGGCCACCACCTGCTGTCGGTCGTGAACTCGATACTCGATGTGTCGAAGATCGAATCGGGTGCATATGCCACCAACCCGGAACTGTTCCGCTTTGCCGATGCCGTTGAGATGTGCCGTTCGATGATGAGCCTCCAGGCTGAAGCCAAGTCGATTTCGCTTGCAACGCAGATCGCCCCGGAAGCAGGCGAAATTCACGCCGACCAGCGCGCGGTCCAGCAGATGCTGATCAATCTGGTATCCAATGCCATCAAGTTCACGCCGAATGGCGGCAGTGTCACCGTCGGCGGCAAGCGACTCGGCTCGCGGCTGCATTTCTGGGTCAGCGACAACGGCATCGGCATCGCCGATGACGACCTTTGCCGGCTGGGCAAGCCCTTTACACAGGTGCAGAACGACTATACCCGCCAGTTCGAAGGGACAGGTCTTGGCCTCTCGCTGGTGAAGGGGCTGGTTACGCTCCACGAAGGAACGATGTCCATCGAAAGCGCGCTGGGCGAGGGGACGACTGTGACCATAACCCTTCCCGTCGCCGGTCCGGCTAAAAAGGAGCCGGCGAAGAAGGGGGCATTGCTGCCGTTGGAGGCTGGCAGGAAAAAGGAGACCGGGCATGGCGCGCTCCGCAAAACGGCCTGAGAAACGCGCTCCGAAGCCAGGTCCGCTTGAAGGGAGCGTGCTTGCTCTCGGCGGGATGATCTCGCGAAATCCGGTACTAGTGGGCGGTTCGACCGCATTTCTGGTTGCGCTGTTCTATGTGTCGGCCAATGCGCTGTGGTACCAGCCCCATGCTCACACCAGTGCGTTTTTCGCGACGCGGGAATTCAGTCTTCTGCCAGCGCGCAGTGAGTCCGCTTTGCTTGAGCCGGAAACGACAATCCATATCGAGCGTCCCGAAGAGGTGCCCGCCGCGCCTGCGCGACCGAAGAGCGATCCGGCGGTTGAACAGGTTCAGGCTATCCTGAAGGATCTCAATTTCTATGCCGGCACGGTCGACGGCATATCGGGCCCGGCAACGACAAAGGCGATAGAAACCTATCAGCGAAAGATGGGCCTGACGCCATCCGGCAAGATCGATCAGCAGCTTTTGAGTCAGCTGGGCGCAAATCCGACCACGGCCGGCATAACGCCGGCGCCAGCGCCTCGTCCGCAACCGGTGCAGCAAACACCAACGCCAATTCCGGCGGTGCAGCCAGTTTCTGCGCCCGCGCCCAGCCCTCGGGTTTCGAAGATTCAGGCCGGGCTGAAGGCATTCGGCAATGACGGCATCGAGATTGACGGGCTGGTCGGTGCACGGACGAAGTCGGCTATCCGGGAATTCCAGTCGCTTTTCGGGTTGCCCGAGACCGGCGAGCCGGACGAAGCCGTCTATGTGAAGATGAAGGAAATCGGCCTGACGAAATGAGGCTGGCGCATATCCGGGCGACCGGATAAGCGTTGCCCTCCTTTATCAGCGTGAGCCGTTCATCTCCATGCGCGTCACCACCGACTTTTGGGTTTCCGCACTCCTGCGCCGGGTTTTCAGCGCCGGCGGCTTTGCTGCGATCGTCAAGCGCGGGGCGACGGAAGCCGGTGCAGTCTTCGTCATGTCGCGCAACCGCCTTGGCGAAACGGCTCTATACGGGCCTGCGCCGCAGACCAGCTACGATTCAGCCCGCCCGGACGAGAGGCATTTTTCATCGCTGAATGTCGGCGAGGACGCAGCCGCTCTGGAGGCTCGCCTGGAAAAGGAAAAGCGTTTCGATCCTGACATCTGGGTGGTCGAGATCGAGGCGGGACAGACGCCGGTCGAAGATCTGATATCCGTCACGAAACTTTGAGCCGTGTGCGCTCGGCGTCTTCAGCCAGCGGCACTTCGGGTTACAGTCTGCGATGAGACGGGAGCGGATGGCGAACCGGCCTTCAAGGTCTTGGTGCTCTGGTGAGCGGCGTCCAACTGCATGTTTCGGTAGCTGTTCAGAAACAGCCGGATTGATTCCGGGTCGGCGAATTTTCCGGGATAGACGCAGGAAGCGATGAGGAACGCCTGCTCTTCGCTCAGTTCGAGAGAGCGGAGAACCGCGATCAGTTCGGGATAGTTGGCTTTTTCGATTATCGACTTCGCTGTCGGAAAGTCGATGTCGCTGGTGTCGGCGAGCGCTGTCTGGAAGAGAGCCGGATTGCCGGTCAGGGCCATGTCGCGAAGTTTCGCGTATCGCAGCGATCCGGTGGACTGTTCGGTCGTCGCATCGGGTGCCGTTTGTGCGGATAGCATCATGGACCGCAAACGTCTGCGCGCATTATCGGCGGAAATGCCGGGGACAGGTTCGGGATTGCCGTCGCTCAAAGCCTGTGCCCTGTTGGCCGCTTCTACCTGAGCTTGACGCTCCTTCGGCAAGGGCAATCGCACCAGCTTCGGATTTTCGAGCGCCCAGACCAGATCGGCTATCGCCGGGTTAAGGTCGGCGCGGCGTGCGATGGCACGCGCATGTGGCAATCCATGGCGGCCGATCAATGCGATGAGGTCGACATCCCTAAGGACCTTCGAGCGAATGAGCAGAGGAGCGGCTATGTCGACGGCTTCGTTGGAGAGGCGGCGGATAAGTGCGCCGGGCGCATCGGCACATTCCGAAAGTGCGGCGGCGGCGAAGCGGCGCGCCTCGACCGAAACCGCGTCGAAAAGCGGCAGCACCAGATCCTCAAGCTGCTTGATGTCGCGCCGCGACGGGCGCGTCAGCGAGCAGAAGGCCGAGACGGCAGCGCGAAACAGTCTTTCGCTGCGCCCCGCTTCGCCTTTCAAGGCGAGTTGCCTGAAGTCTGAGGATGACACGAGGACTAGGCCTTACTCAAAACGCGCACTTACAAAACAACCTGCCGGAGCCTGACCGAAAATTCGATGGTCTGGCGATAAAGCTAGCGTCGATCCGCCGGTCCAGTGTGCGCTAGATACTTTTCTGCGCTAGCGATAACGCATTGAAAAATATGAGCGAACAAGCATAACGCGCGGCCAACTCCAATTCTTATCAAATCCTACACATCCTTGGTTAAGCGTCAGTGAATCGGTTCGAAGCCGGAACGTCCTGAAAAAACAAAACCCGCCGAAAAATCGACGGGTTTTGTCAGCGGTCTGGGCAGGCACGAGGTCTGCCCTTGCTTTTCACTGTGTCCGGCAACGGCCGGTTTTGGTGGTTTCCTTGTCGCCGTCGTCATAGTTGATGCCGATCTTCTCGCCAGCCAACGAAGCGATTGTGCCCGGATACCAGTCACCGGCGTTCTTGTAGTTACACTGGACCTTCATGCCGATCATCCAGTCATAGGGGCGAACCTTGTCCAGACTTACAGTCTCCCGATCGCCGTCGTCGTAACGGATCGTGACCGTTCCGCCTTCGACCTTTTCGGCAATGCCCGGAAACCAGTAACCAGCGTTTTTGTAGTTTCCGAGTACCCAATCACCTGCCGTCTGAGCGCTGGCGGCCCCACCACCCAGCGCTATCATGCCGACTGCAATCAAAATAGAACTATACTTAATCAAATCTGGTCTCCCCATTTACCAGCCCCCAAGCGGACCTAACAACGCTGTTATTATGGCAGTAAGACTGAATGTCAGATGAACCGTTGGCGTCGGCCGGTTCGCTTGTGCGCATTTTTTTCGAATGCGTCAGAATACCTTAGCAGTCTGTTAACCCTCTGCTGGCCTTATCAAGCATGGAGGCGTTGCGTAGTTGCTCCGGTCATACCGAGAGGGAAAGCGCGTGTCATGGGCAGCATACTGTCTTTCGTGCCGCGGAAAGCGGCAACCAGCCATACGGATCGTCCAGCAGAAACTCAGGCGTCCGTGATCATTTTTCCGGGGGTTCGCTACGAGCGACGGGCCATGTTGGAGGCGTCCGGCGTCAGTACGATATCGAGCTACGTCGGACCGAACCATAAGAAGCCCGCCCCTCATCATTGAGGGGCTTTCGAGGCGAGGGGCTACTGCGGTTCGCAGGAGATGCTGCCAAGAAAACTGGCGGCGACCTGCTTCCAGCTGTCATCCGGAACGAAGCTTCGCACCACGACGATGCCTTCATCGATCGGGGCCTCGACGAAGATCGACTTCTCAAACCCCTCCGGCAAATCCTTGCGGACCTCGATCATCTGGGCGGGCGTCAGGACGACGAAGTTTAGCGAACGGTCCGTCGTCGTTCGATCGTTGAAACTGTAGATATTCTGACCGGCCCGGTTGTAGACCGAGACCGACCAGAACGGCATGTCTCCCTGCGCGCGCACCTGTACCACGCCGTCGGTCAGGTCGAAACGGCAGGCTGCCGCCTCAAACAGCGGGTCGACCGACTTTACGGTCGATGTCGGACCGGTCTCGGCGGCAAAGGGAGTGGCCGTGTAGAGATCAGCCGCCATGGCCAGGCGCGACCACGCGTCCCTTTCGGAGAAATCCGGGATCATCATCAGGACTGCGATGTGAACGATGCCGGCACCGATCAGGCCAAGGATGATTGCGTGAATGAGCCTAAGCATCGCAGCCGGCTTTCCTGACGAGCGGTAATGCCACGTCGGCGATACCTGTGCTGCTTGCAATCGTCGTGTCGAAAAGGGTGAGCACGAAGAACATCGCACCTGAGCCGCGCACTGCCAGCCAGTTGCCGGGCTGTGGGCGGTTGCCGATGGAGATCGACAGGGAATTGTCCGGTGATCTGAGCACCTCATAGGAATGCAGCGCGGCCGCCGGCTGCCTGTCATCCTTGATGGCACTCAGCGTCTCGTCGGCGGCGTAAAGCGTCCAGAAGCGGGCAGGCGGAACCACGCCCTCGACGGTGTAGGTGCAGTTGCGTTGCAGGACATCGCCTGAAGCATCGCGCTGGGCGATGAAGGAAAGACCCTCGGCGCGGCCGAGCGCAAGAACCCCTTCACGAGCGACGCGCGCTTTGGAATAGGGATCGGCGTCGACGGTGCCGATCTCTGGAAAGGCCGTCCATCCACTGATCGATACCGCTCCCACGCCTTCCTGCAGCTTGAGCGCGTACCAGACGCTGGCGCCACCGCCGCCGACGGCGATGAGAAGGGCGAGCGCTATGAGGAAAGAGTTTTTGAGCATGATGCCCCGGAAGGAAGGATGCCGTACCGCCATATCGCGGTGTGGCAAGGCAAGGCAAGCGCGGCGAGAACAATCACCGGTGCCCGCAAGATGGCTGCAGATGCGATTTCGGGAGCTACCGTCACAGGGCCGATAGCGTTTTCGGTTCGGCTGGCGCTTCCAGCACGGGTGCTGCGTGGAAGAAATCGCTCATCTGCCGCAGCGCCTTTGTCGTGGTGCTGGACAAGACCGGCGGGCGCTCGATCTCTGCAGCCGCGGCTGCTTCGTCTGCGTTCTTCTTTTCAGTTTCAGCGGCCTTGGCCGCGACCTTGGCGTCCACGAACGGGTCCTTGATGCCGGGAATGGGCTTGAGATCGATGTTCTGATGCGCGTAGGCCATGAAACGCTGCCAGACCATCGCCGGCAGCGAGCCGCCGGTCATGTCCTTCGTGGTCGAGAAATCGTCGTTGCCGAGCCAGACGGCGGCTGTGTAGTTGCCGGTGAAGCCGACATACCAGGCGTCGCGGTACGATTGCGTCGTTCCGGTCTTGCCGGCGGAGCGGATGCCGGGGAGGGCAGCGCGCCGGGCGGTTCCGATTTCCGGCACCTGAACCAGCATGGAATTCATGTAAGACATCGCCTGCTCGGAAAGCACGCGCTTCGGCTTGGGCGCGTCCTTGTAGTAGTCATAAATGAGTTCGCCGGAATGTGTCACGAGCTGGGTTATGCCATGCCGCGTTCCGGCAAAGCCGCCGTCGGCCATGGTATTGTAGCCGGTGGCCTGATCCATGACCGTCATGCCGGACGTACCGAGAACCATCGTCTTGTAGGCTTCGAGAGGGGACTCGACGCCCATGGCTACGGCCATGGCCTTGATCGGCGGGATGGACAGATAGTCCTTCGCCAGGCGCACAGGCACGGTGTTGACGGATTTCACCAGGGCAGTTGTAAGCGTCAGCCTGCCGGAAAACGAGCGGCCATAGTTTTTCGGAGACCATGCGCCCCATGAGATCGGCCCGTCGGAAATCACGGAATCGGGGGTAAAGCCGTGCTCCATCGCCGTTGCGTAAACATAGGGCTTGAAGGAGGAACCGGCCTGCCGCAGCGCCTTGGTCGCGCGGTTGAACTGGCTCGCGCCATAGTCCCGTCCGCCGACGATGGCGCGCACGGAGCCATTGTTTTCCAGCACGACGACCGCGCCTTCGGTGACATGATATTGCTTTCCGTACTGCCGCAGGTGGAACTCCAGCGATTCCTCCACGGCGCGCTGGATGTTCATATCGATGGTGGTGCGCGCCACGACCGAGTGGTTGCCGGACTTTGCGGCAACGCGCTTGACCTCGTCGAAGGCCCAATCGAGAAAATAGTCAGGGCTCTTGCGGTCGCCGCGGTCGACGACATCGGCCGGATGAAGGCGAGCCGATAGAACCTGGCCCTCCGTCATGAAGCCCGACTGCACGAGGTTTGTCAGGACGACGTTGGCGCGGGCGCGCGCCGCCGGGAGGTTTACGTGCGGCGCGTATTTCGACGGAGCCTTGAACAGGCCGGCGAGCATCGCGGCCTCAGGGAGGTTCAGGTCCTTGACCTGCTTGCCGAAGTAGAAATCCGCTGCAGCTGCGATGCCGAATGTGCCGCCGCCCATATAGGCGCGGTCGAGATAGAGCTGCAGGATTTCCTTCTTCGACAGGTTCGTCTCGAGCCAGACCGACAGGAAGGCTTCCTTGATCTTGCGTTCCACCGTTCGCTCATTGGTGAGGAACAGGTTCTTGGCGAGCTGCTGGGTAATGCTCGAGCCACCCTGGACGACCGAATTCGCCCGCACATTTTCCGACATGGCGCGGAAAAGGCCGAGGAAGTCGATGCCGTAGTGCTCGAAGAAACGGCGATCCTCCGTCGCCAGAACCGCCTTGATGACGAAATCCGGCATCTCGTCGACCGGCACCGAATCGCGCTGGATGATGCCGCGTTGCCCTATCTCGTTGCCGTAGCGGTCGAGAAAGGTGACGGCGAAATCGTCCTGCTGGCGCCAGTTGCCGGTTGTTTCGTCGAATGCCGGCAAAGCAAGTGCGAGCAGGATGACCGAACCGGCCGCACCCATGGTGAAGCCTTCGCTCAGAAGCTCGATGATGCCGCGCCGCCAGCCGGTGACGCGGAACCGCCGGAAGAAGATCGTCATCGTCTCCCAGAACTGGCGTGCCTTAAAACCTGCCTCGTACAGGGACGAATCGATCCAGGCATCGATAGCCAGCAACCTGCCGGCGCGCGGGCCTCTTGATTTTCGCTTTTCGAAAGGGTCTTCCATGCGACTGTAGCCCGAATGCGCGTTTCAAGACGTCCCAGATGCCATGCCGGCTCGTTGTCCGACATTGTTTTGTGCTTGATCTTACCGGATGAGGCGCCGGAAATCCAAGGCTCCCGTCAAGGCGACAAAAATCACACCCAAAATAGGAATATATTCTTGACACCGTAACGGTGCTTTGATAGTATCTCTATATCGTCAGAAAAGTGTGACCGGCGGGCCTGAACAGGCGGTAAACACCGCGTGAGATTGGCGGTGCTTTTCTCCGGCACACACAAACCCCAAGAGAGCTGGATGTTAACACGCACCCATAAACGGTGGATTGCGGCGCGCGCAATTTATGAAAATACGCGGGCGACCGTCGAGCAACTGGCGGCGGTAACGGGCTGGAAGGTTGCAACCATAGAAGCACGCATCGTGCGGGAAAAATGGGTTCGCGCCGCCGAAAGCACCCGGCCCGCCAGCCAGAACGAACGCCTGGCAAAAGTGGTGGACCGGCTGATCGGTGAGGTCGAAGCCATCGGGATGGGCACTGCTGAGGGCGCGGCGCTTCTGGATAAAGCCCGCATCGATGCGATCTCTGCGTTGACGCGTACCCTCGAAAAAATCGGCGAAATCACGCGCGGCAGCGAAAGCGCGAAAGAGAACCAGATAAAACGAGATGCAGACATGGCCGGAATTCTCCGTCGAATCGACCAACGAATCATCGAGCTGGCTGAGGGATACGCAAGGCAACTGGTCCTCCGAAAACCTGAAGGGCCCATCGGTTGAGCAGATCGAAAACGAATGGATTTTTCACGCTCGGCTTGCCCAGTATCGGCTGGATCCGCAACCCGCGACCTGGCTTGTCATCGGCGGGCGCGGTGCCGGAAAGACGCGGCTTGGCGCTGAATGGGTGAACAGCCTCGTTCGGGGTTTTTCGCCGTTTTCCGAGAGGTCGCATAAGCACATTGCGTTGATCGGCGAAACGCTGGGCGATGTGCGGGAGGTGATGATCGACGGCCCTTCCGGCATCATCACCATATCGCGGCACGACCGGCCACGGTTCGAGGCGAGCCGGCGGCGGCTGGTCTGGGACAGCGGCGCGGTCGCGCAGATTTTTTCCTCTGAAGATCCCGAAAGCCTGAGGGGGCCGCAGTTCGAGGCGGCGTGGTGCGACGAGCTCGGCAAATGGAAAAACGCCGAAGCCTGTTTCGACATGCTGCAGTTCGGTCTGCGGCTTGGTGACCAGCCACGGCAGCTCATCACCACGACACCGCGGCCGACCAAACTTCTGAAACGTCTCCTTGCGGAACCTGGTGTTGTCATCGAGCGGATGAGAACCGATGAGAATGCGGGCAATCTGTCCGCCGCGTTTTTGCGGATGATGGAAAGGCGCTATGTCGGCACCGCTCTTGGAAGGCAGGAGCTGAACGGAGAGCTGATCGAAGACCGGGAAGATGCTCTTTGGTCGCGCGGCATGATTGAAAATGTCAGGATTGCCGAACCGCCCGAGCTTTGCCGCATCGTCGTTGCCGTTGATCCGCCTGCAAGCGCGCGCAAGACGTCGGACGCCTGCGGCATCGTCGCGGCGGGGCTGGATCAGGAAGGGCGGGTTATCGTGCTCGCCGATGCGACGGTGCGGGCAGCGAAACCACATGAATGGGCCGCTGCAGCAGTTGCGCTGTTTCACCGTCTTGAGGCCGATTGCCTGGTTGCAGAGGTCAATCAGGGTGGCGACATGGTGACGGCGGTGATCCGTACGGTCGACCCGTCCATCCCGGTAAAGGCGGTGCGGGCGATGCGCGGGAAATGGCTGCGCGCCGAGCCGGTTGCAGCGCTTTATGAGCAAGGCAGGGTGTGGCACGCCGGGCGCTTTGTCGAACTTGAAGACGAGATGTGTGACTTCGGCCCGAACGGACTTTCGGGCAGCCGGTCGCCGGACCGTGTCGATGCGCTCGTCTGGGCGATAAATGAACTGATGCCGGATCAAATGGCGCGACCGCGTATCCGGGACCTTTTGTAGCGCGCAACGCGTCAGACGCGTCGAGACGGCCCAAATTTAAACAGGATGGACATATGGCTTGGAAATGGCCCTGGCCTCGCGATGCGGGGAACGGCAGCGTGCGGCCCGAACGCAAAAGCGGCAATCCGGGTGGCTTCGTCGCCATCCACGCCCAGGGCGAAGCGCGCTGGACACGGCGTGACTATGCGACGCTGTCGCGCGAAGGTTTCATGCGCAATCCGGTGGTGCACCGGGCGGTCCGGCTGATCTCCGAGACGGCCTCCGCGATACCGTGGCTGCTTTACGAAGGCGTGGCCGAACTCGACGAGCATCCGCTGTTGAGGCTGCTTGAGCGACCGAACCAGCGGCAGGCCGGCGCATCGTTTCTGGAGGCGCTCTACGGGCATCTCCTGTTGGCGGGCAACGCCTATGTCGAATTGATCGAGGCCGGCGAGGGCGCGCGGGAACTCCATCTGCTGCGGCCCGATCGCGTGACGGTTTTGACGGATGCCTCCGGATGGCCTTCAGCACTCGAATACCGCGAAGGGACGGGCAAGCGAAAGGCGCCCATGGGAATCCTGCAGGGCGGTGGGGCGTTGCATCTGACGCTGTTCCATCCGCTGGACGATCACTACGGTTTTCCGCCGCTCGAGGCCGCCCTGATGGCGCTCGATACCCACAATGCGGCCGGACGCTGGAACAAGGCGCTGCTCGACAATTCAGCGCGCCCCTCCGGCGCGCTGGTCTATGCGCCGAAAGAGGGCGGCAACCTCACCGACGAGCAGTTCGAGCGGCTGAAGACCGAGCTTGAGGAAGGCTATTCGGGCACGACTCGTGCCGGCCGGCCGCTGCTGCTGGAGGGCGGGCTGGACTGGAAGGCCATGGGCATGACGCCGAAGGACATGGACTTCATCGAGGCGAAGCACTCGGCAAGCCGCGATATCGCGCTGGCCTTCGGTGTACCGCCGATGCTGCTCGGCATTCCCGGCGACAACACCTATGCGAATTACCAGGAGGCAAACCGGGCATTTTATCGCCTGACGATCCTGCCTTTGGTGGCCCGAATTTCCAAAGAGCTTTCCGGCTGGCTTGGCCCGGTGTTCGGCGAGGAATTGCGGCTCTGGTACGACGCCGACCGGGTCGACGGGCTGTCTGGAGAGCGCGATGCGCTGTGGGCGCGGGTGGGGGCGGCAACATTCCTGAGCGATGACGAGAAGCGCGACGCGGTGGGTTATCAGCCGCGCGATCTGGCGTGATCGTTCGCTCCAAACAAGGAGGTTCATCATGACCGAGATGTCACAGACGGCCTGGATATGGTTCGCCAAGGGAGCCGGCGCCATCGCGGGCTCGGCGATTTCGCTGGCCTATATTCTGCCGCATGGGCGGCACGACGCGGCGGCGCGCTTTGCGGTTGGCGTGGTGTGCGGCCTGGTGTTCGGTGGAACCGCCGGTCTCAAGGTCGCGGCCGAACTCGGCGTTCAGGACATGATCGCGCCGGGCGAACTCGTGCTGATGGGATCGGCGATCGCGAGCCTTTGCGCCTGGTGGGCGCTGGGGTTCGTCATGCGCGCCTTCCAGCACAGCAGCCTCGCACGGTTCATCGAAAAACGACAGGAGAGGATGAATGCCGACAGGCAATGATGCCGCAAGGTTTTGCGAACGGAAATTCGTCGATCTGGTGCTCGACGAAGTTGAAACGGACGGCTCCTTTTCCGGTTATGCCAGCCTGTTCGGTCGGGTCGATCTCGGCAAGGATATCGTCGAGCGAGGCGCTTTCGCCAAATCGCTTCGGACACGCGGAGCCTCCGGCATCCGGATGCTTTTCCAGCATGATCCCAACGAGCCGATCGGGGTCTGGACCGAGGTGAAGGAAGATGCGCGCGGCCTGTTCGTTCGCGGGCGGCTGGCGAAGGATGTCGGCCGGGCTCGCGACGTGCTCGGCCTCATGCGTGGCGGCGCTCTGGATGGCCTGTCGATAGGATTTCGCGCTGTTCGCGCAAAAAAAGATTCGGCGAGCGGCATCCGCCACATCTTCGAGGCGGATCTTTGGGAGATATCGGTCGTCACCTTTCCGATGCTGCCAGAGGCGCGCATCGAAACGGTGAAGGGGCGAAGACGCCCGCTGCCGACAATACGCGAATTCGAATGCTGGCTCACGCGGGATGCGGGGCTGACAAGGAGCGAAGCCAGGGCGGTAATCGCCAAGGGCTTCGCCAATCTCGTGAGCGGGCGGGATGCCGCGGCGGGAACACCCACAGGCCTCGCGGCCACGATCCGCGAGGCGACGCGGATGATCAACGAAACAAGGAAATCCCTCATATGAATGCACACAATTGCGGTGCGCTCGAAACCAAGTCGGCTTCGGGCGAGCATCTCGATCTTTCCGATGCCTTCGGCGAGTTCATGACGACCTTCGAGGCGTTCAAGGACAGCAACAATGAAAGGCTGGCGCAGCTCGAACGGCGCGGCACCGATGTCGTGACGACTGAAAAGGTCGATCGCATCTCACGGGCGCTGGACGAGCAGAAACGCGCCCTCGACAATCTCTCGCTGAAGAAGGTCCGCCCTGTGCTTGGACGCGAAGGCGGCCGGCTTGCATACAGCGAACACAAGAGCGCGTTCGAGGCCTATGTGCGAAACGGTGACGATCGCCAGCTTCGCGCCCTCGACACCAAGGCCATGTCTTACGGCTCCGGTCAGGACGGCGGCTATCTGGTGCCTGATGAAACCGAGATGGAAATTGGCCGGCGCCTTTCCGTACTTTCGCCGATCCGCTCGATCGCTTCGGTTCGGCAGGTGTCTGCGGCGGTCCTGAAGAAGCCATTCGCCATCAACGGCCCGGCAGTCGGCTGGGTTGGTGAGACGGCGGCGCGGCCGCAGACGGCAGCGCCGACGCTTGCGGAACTGCAGTTCCCGACCATGGAGCTCTACGCCATGCCGGCCGCGACGCCTTCGCTGCTGGAAGATGCCGTGGTCGATCTCGACCAGTGGATTTCGAGCGAAGTCGAAGCGGCATTCGCCGAGCAGGAAGGTGCTGCCTTCGTCAATGGCGATGGTATCAACAAACCCAAGGGTTTTCTCGACTACACGACGGTGGCCGAGGGAAACTGGGCCTGGGGCAAGATCGGCTACACGCTGACCGGCGACACGGGAGAACTGCCGGCCGACGACCCGTCCGATGTCCTCATCGATACGGTCTATGCACTGAAGGCCGGCTATCGCCAGAATGCCAACTGGGTGATGAACCGCAAGACGCAAGCCTCAATCCGCAAGCTTAAGGACGCCGATGGCAACTATCTGTGGCAGCCGCCTGCTGCCCCTGGCCAGCGTGCAATGCTGATGGGCTTTCCGTTGGTCGAAGCCGAAGACATGCCGGATGCCGGCGCCGATGCGACGCCGATCGCTTTTGGCGACTTTGCCCGCGGCTATCTGATCGTGGATCGCACGGGCGTTCGTGTGCTGCGCGATCCTTATTCCGCAAAGCCCTATGTGCTGTTCTACACGACCAAGCGCGTCGGCGGCGGCGTCCAGGATTTCGACGCGATCAAACTGCTCAAATTCGGCACTAACTAAGATCTTCTGACCTCCCGATCGACAATGTTAAGCGGCGAGCCACCCCTCTCGCTGCTGGCATTGTCGCGGCGGCCCCGGTTCCTCCAGCCGGGGCCGTTTCTTTTTGAAATCCGAAAACGAGGTGCGCGAATGACGCTTTTCCGAACGGTCGATCCGGCCGTCGAACCGGTGACGCTGACGGCGGTGAAAAGCCATCTGCGCCTATCACACGACACCGAAGATGAGTTGCTGTCGGGGTTGATCAAGGCGGCACGCGAGGATGTCGAGCGGGCAACCGGCGTTGCAATGATCAGCCAGAGCTGGCGACTGGCTATGGATCGCTGGCCGCCCAGCGGTCGCGTGGTGCTGGCGCGCTATCCGGTGCAGGAAATCCTTTCCGTGACGGTCTTCGGCAGCGAAGGAGAAGCTTCGCTGGTCGATCCGGCGGACTATCAGGTCGACACGCTTTCGCGGCCCGCACGCATCCATTTCGAACGGCGTCCCGAGCCGATGCGGGCGATGAACGGCATCGAGATCGATTTTTCCGCAGGTTTCGGCGAGGCCGGCACGGACGTGCCGGACCTGTTGAAGCGCGCGGTCACGATGCTGGTTGCCCATTGGTACGAGTTTCGCGCCAGCTATGGGGCGGCGGATCAGCCGGTTTCCTATCCGGCGGGCTACGACCGGCTGATTGCCGGCTATCGCGAGCGGAGGCTGTGATGAACGCAACCTTTATCGACCCGGGCAAACTGAGAACCGAGTTGTCGTTGCAGGAATGCGTTGTGACGCCCGATGGTCTGGGCGGGCATGGCGAGGCCTGGGCAGAAATTGCCTCCGTCTTCGCGATGGTCGAGCCGGTGGCGGCGCAAAGCGTCTTTGGGGCAGGGCAGTCGCTGGAGACGGTAACCCATCGCGTCACGATCAGGCGGCGCGACGGCGTGGCAAGCGGCATGCGCTTCGTCAGGCAGGAGCGCGTGTTCGATATCGTCACCGTTCACGATCCGGACGAGACCGGTCGATATCTCGTCTGCAGGGTGCGGGAGGAGGGTCGATGAAGGTGGCGATGGCAATGACGCTTGACGGTCTTTTGCGCTCCCTTCGCTGGAAGGCGCATGATCTGGCGGAGAACACCGAACGCCGCTACCGTACGCAACCGCGAACCACGTTGATCGGAGAGGACATCCCCGATCGCGCGGCTCGAAGGATGGGGGACCAGGACGATGACCGCACCAGCCGCTGAATTGCAGAAGGCGATTTTTGTCGCGCTCGGCGGCGACCCGGCCCTGACGGTGCTTCTTGGCGGCGGCAAGATCTACGATCACGCTCCTGCCAATGTCGCGTTTCCCTACATCACCTTCGGGCGCACGAGCATCTACGACTGGAGCACCGGAACCGAAAGCGGAACCGAGCAGCTTTTCACGCTGCACGTCTGGTCGAAGGCCAAGGGCAAGAAGGAAACGCTCGACGTCATGGAAGCCGCCAGGGCGTGTCTGGACGGCGGTTCGCTTGCGCTCGACGAGCATCACCTTGTGAACATGCGCCTCGAATTCGCCGAGGCCAGATATGACGAGGACCTTTCGGTCCATCACGGCTTGCTGCGCTATCGCGCGGTGACCGAATAAGCGGCCTGAGCATTTCGCGCTCCGGCGCGGCCGCACACTTCCAACAAACAATCAGGAGACCACCATGGTCGCACAGAAGGGCAAGGACCTTCTTCTCAAGCTCGACTCCAATGGAGCGGGCAGTTTCGTAACTGTCGCAGGCCTGAGGTCCAAGCGGATCGCGTTCAACAGCGAAACCGTCGACATCACCGATTCCGATTCAGCCGGGCGCTGGCGCGAACTGCTTGCCGGAAGCGGCGTGCAGCGCGCCTCCATCGGTGGCTCCGGTATTTTCAAGGATGCGCAGTCCGACGCGACCATCCGGCAGCGCTTCTTCGCCGGGGAAATCTCCAACTGGCAGTTTCTGGTCCCGGATTTCGGGACTGTCCAGGGAGCCTTCCAGATCACTTCGCTCGAATATACCGGCAGCCACGATGGCGAGGTGACATTCGAAATGTCTCTCGAATCCGCAGGTCCGGTCAGCTTCACGGTGACGCCATGACGGCAAACCGAAGGCGCGGAGAGATAGCGGCGGAACTCGACGGCAAGACATATCGGCTGTGCCTGACGCTCGGTGCGCTGGCAGAACTGGAAGCCGCCTATGCAGCCGACGATCTCGGCGCGCTGGTCGAGCGGTTTTCCCGCGGGCGTCTTTCGGCGCTCGATATGATCCGCATCATCGGGGCGGGATTGCGCGGCGCTGGCAATGACATATCGGACGATGATGTCGGTGGGATGCAGGCCGCAAACGGCGCGACAGGCTTTGCGGGGATCGTCTCGGATCTGCTGACGACGACATTCGGCACCGCGCAGGGTGAGCCATCTCCAAACCCTTGAAGGCCGCAGCGGCAGAACAAAGCGAATTCCCGTGGGACCGCGTCATGGCCATGGGTTTCGGCCTGCTGCGGCTTTCTCCCAAGACATTCTGGTCGATGACGCCGCGAGAGTTTGAACGCGCCATCAGCGCGCTGTCGCCGAGCAGAGGCGATGCGCCGCGACGGAAGGATCTCGCGTCGCTTATGCGCGCCTTTCCCGACAAATCCTTACAGGAGGAAGCATGGCCGAAGACGTGATCGTCTCGATAAATGCCGACACGACGCCGTTCCAGACGGCGCTGGAGAATCTGGAGAAAATGTCAGGCCGCTTCGGCAGCCAGCTTACGGGAGCGCTGAAAAACGCCGCGATCAACGGCCGGGAGCTCGACGATGTTCTGCGCCGCGTCGGGTTGAACCTGGCGGGGATGGCGCTTGAGCAAGGATTGAAGCCGCTTCAATCGCTGGCCGGATCGCTATTTTCCGGACTGCTCGGCGGACTTGGCGGGATTTTGCCCTTCGCCAAGGGCGGTGTTCCCGGTCATGTGGTGCCGTTCGCCAGCGGTGGCGTGGTTTCCACGCCCAGCTATTTTCCGATGGGCCGCAATATCGGCCTGATGGGAGAGGCGGGATCGGAGGCGATCCTGCCTTTGCAAAGATCGGCCGATGGCAGGTTGGGGGTCGCGGCTTCGGGAGGCGGCTCGCCGGTCAATGTCGTGTTCAATGTCACGGCCCAGGACGCGGCCTCGTTCCGCAAATCCGAAGCGCAGATAACCGGCATGCTGGCGCGTGCCGTATCGCGCGGCGCAAGAACTTTTTGAGGACAAGCATGACGGAACTTTCCGGTTTTCACGACGTGCGGTTTCCGCTTGCGATCTCCTTCGGTGCGACCGGCGGGCCCGAAAGACGAAACGAGATCGTCGCACTGACCTCCGGGCGCGAAAAACGCAATTCCCGGTTCTCGCAGTCACGGCATCACTACGACGCCGGGACCGGCGTGAGATCGCTGGAGGATCTTCACGACGTGCTGGTTTTCTTCGAGGCCAGGCGCGGGTCGCTACACGCATTTCGTTTTCGCGATCCGTTCGACATGAAATCCTGCCGCCCGGCTGATACGCCGTCGGCGCGGGATCAGGCATTGGGAAGCGGCAATGGCGCGGCGGCTCGATACGCGCTGGTAAAACGTTATGGGACCGGCAACGAGGCATATCTTCGCTTCGTGCGAAAGCCCGCGCCTGGCACACTGAAAGTCGCCGTGGCTGGCGTCGAGGTGTCGGCGGCATCCTTTACCTTCGATGATGAAACAGGCGAGATCGTTTTTGCAGGCAATGCGATACCGCCATCGGGTGCTGCCGTTACAGCCGGCTACGAATTCGACGTTCCAGTGCGGTTCGATACAGAGCGCATGTCGATGAGCCTGACCGCCTTCAAGGCGGGGCAGATACCGTCCATTCCCATGGTCGAGGTGCAGCTTTGAGCATCTATCCGCAGGTACTTGCCGAACATCTGTCGCGTGAGGTCACCACCGTCTGCAACTGCTGGCGGTTGACGCGGGTCGATGGGCAGGTCACCGGCTATACGGACCACGACCGTGCTTTGCGCTTCGATGGAACCTTGTTTGAACCGGAATCAGGTTTCAGCGCGAGCGAAGCGAGAAAGACGATCGGGCTGGCTGTCGACACCGTCGATATCGAGGGTGCGCTGTCGTCCGCGCTCATCGGCGATGAGGATGTTGCCGCCGGACTTTATGATCGTGCGAAAGTCGAGACTTTTCTTGTCGATTGGCGCGAGCCCGGCAATTTTGCCTTGTTGCGCACGGCGACGATCGGAAAGATCACCCGCAGCGACCAGCGTTTTGTTGCCGAGCTCGAAAGCATGACGCATGCGCTGGATCAGCCGAACGGGCGCTACGTGACCCGGTCCTGCGATGCCGAACTGGGCGACGGGCGCTGCAAATTTCTGCTCACCCGCCCCGGATACGGCGGAACAGGTACGGTAGTATCCCTGGATGGTGCCGACACGATTGTCGTTTCCGGGCTTGAAGCATTCGAGGCCGGTTGGTTCTCCCATGGCGTCCTGACCTGGACGGGTGGCGCGCGAGCCGGACGAACCGATCGGGTGGACGATCATCGATGCGACATGCGCGGTATCGTGTTGATGCTACGCCCCGGAAACGGCGTTGCGATCGGTTCGAGTGACAGCTTTTCGATCAAGGCCGGCTGCGACAAGACCTTCGCGACCTGCAAGGCAAAGTTCTCGAATTCTCTGAATTTCCGTGGATTTCCGCATCTTCCTGGAAACGACGCCGCCTATGGCTATGTCACGGAGGGCGGCCAGTTCGATGGACGTCCAGTCGTACCATGAGCGCCGAAGAGATATCGGCGGCGGTTTTGGCCGAGGCGCGAAGCTGGCTTGGTACGCCCTATCGCCATCAGGGCAGCCGCAAAGGCGTCGGCTGCGATTGTCTCGGCCTAGTGCTCGGGGTCTGGCGCGAGATTTACGGGACAGAGCCGGAGCTACCCGGGCCCTATGCTCCGGACTGGGCGGAGGCGGGTGAGCAGGACTTGCTGCTCTCGGCGGCACGGCGGCATTCTTTCGAAAAAGCAGTCGATGAGCTTTCGGCCGGCGACCTGATCCTGTTTCGCTGGCGTCCGCATATGCCGGCAAAGCACGCGGGAATTCTGCTCGAGCAGGATCGTTTCATTCACGCTTATCAGGGCAGCGCGGTGGTCGTTTCGGCACTTGTGCCGCAGTGGAGACGCCGCATCGCCGGCGTGTTCGCCTTCCCCGAGTATTCCAAGAAAAACTGACCTCCGGAGGCCTTTATGGCGACCATTCTGCTGCAAGCCGCCGGGGCGTTTCTTGGCGGTGTGCTCGGTCCTGTTGGAAGCGCGATTGGGTCGGCCGCCGGCGCTCTGGCCGGCTATGCCATCGACCGGGCCTTGATCGGCAGCACCCGCAACGTGGAAGGACCGCGCGTGACGGGCGCTCGCCCCTTCACGGCGGAGGAGGGGGCTTCGATCCCGCGCGTCTATGGTGCGGCGCGCCTGGGCGGTACCTTGATCTGGGCAACCCATTTCGAGGAAACCCGCACCACGAAACGGCAAGGCTCCAAGGGCGGGGCACGCGTCACCGAGTACGCCTATTTCGCCAATGTCGCCTTTGCGCTGTGCGAAGGTGAAATCGCTGGCGTTCGCCGTATCTGGGCGGATGGCCGCGAAATCGACCGGAGCAATTTCGAGATCAGGATCTATCGCGGAACCGAAGATCAGCCTGTCGATCCGCTGATAGAAGCCAAGCAGGGCAGCGGCAATGCGCCAGCCTATCGCGGTCTTGCCTATGTTGTGATCGATCGCTTTGCGCTAGGCGAATACGGGAACCGGATACCGCAATTCCAGTTTGAAATCCTGCGGCCGGTCGGGGATACGACCAGAAACGTTCGGGCGATCTCGCTCATTCCCGGGGCAACCGAATACGGCCTTTCAGCGGAACTGGTGACGCGTCAGAAACGACCCGGTGAGACTGCGGCCGAGAACCGCCATGTTCTTCATGCCGGAACGGATCTGGCGGCATCGCTCGATGAACTCCAGATGCTTTGCCCCAATCTCGAGCGCGTGGCTCTCGTCGCCACCTGGTATGGCGATGATCTGCGGGCGGGGAACTGCAAGGTTCGTCCGGGCGTGACCAGCCGGCTTTCGGCAGGCTTTTCCCAAAGCTGGAGGGCTTCGGGCGTCAGTCGCGACGCTGCGATGCTTGTGTCGTCGGTTGACGGGAGTGCTGCCTATGGCGGTACGCCATCCGACCGAAGCATCATCTCCGCGATCCGCGAGATCAAGGCGCGTGGCCTGAAAGTGACGCTCTATCCATTCATCATGATGGACATTGCGGCCGGAAACACCTTGCCGGACCCTTATGGAGATGCTGCTCAGGCCAGTTACCCATGGCGCGGCAGGATTACGGGCTATCCGGCTGCTATGCGGCCGGATACCGCCGACAAGACGATGGTGGCGCGAACGCAGGTGTCGGCATTCTGCGGCAGCGCGCAAGGAAATCAGTTCACGGCTTCAGATGGGACGATCCTGTTTTCGGGATCGGCGGATGACTGGGGATATCGACGGTTCGTGCTTCACTTCGCGCATCTGGCACAGGCTGCCGGCGGGATCGATGCCTTCTTGATCGGAACCGAACTGCGCGGACTGACCGCGCTGCGCGACGGAGACGACCAATTCCCGTTCGTCGAGGCGCTGTGCGCGTTGGCAGCCGATGCGCGTGAAATCCTCGGCCCTGGCGCCAGCATCACCTACGGCGCCGATTGGAGTGAATATTTTGGCCATCACCCGGCCGACGGTAGCGGTGACGTCTGCTTTCATCTGGACGCTCTGTGGGCGCATCCGGCCATCGATGCAATCGGCATAGACAACTACATGCCGCTATCGGATTGGCATGACTCGGACTATTTCTCGCAAAATCCCGACGGTTTTTCAGGGCCTTACGACGAAGGCAGGATGAGCGCTGCTATAGCCGGCGGCGAGGGTTACGACTGGTATTATGCCTCTGATGAGGCGCGAAAGCTGCGCGCCCGCTCGCCCATCACGGACGGAGCCTACGGAAAGCCGTGGATTTATCGATACAAGGATCTCGTAAGCTGGTGGAGCAATCCGCATTACGATCGCCTGGCCGGACAGGAGGTCCCGACGCCGACCGATTGGGTGCCGTGTTCCAAGCCGATCTGGTTCACCGAACTCGGCTGCCCCGCGGTGGACAAGGGGCCGAACCAGCCGAACGTCTTTCCAGACCCTAAATCCGCTGAAACCGCGGAGCCGTATTTTTCAAACGGCGGCCGGTCGGATCTGGCACAGCAACGGTTTCTGGATGCTCACTTTCGGCATTGGAATCCGGCAGGGCCGGATTTCATGGATGACAGGAACCCGATCTCCCCGGTCTATGGCGGGCGCATGGTCGATCCGTCGCGCATGTATCTATGGGCGTGGGATGCGCGGCCATTTCCGGCGTTCCCGCTTCGCACCGATATCTGGTCAGATGGCGACAACTGGCAGCGTGGCCATTGGCTGAACGGGCGGCTTCAAAACCCGGGCGTTGGCGCTCTGGTGAACCAGATACTGAAAGATCATGGTCTCCCGCCTGCCGAAGTCTCAAATGCCGATGGCACTATTCACGGCTATGTCATCTCCGACCCGACTACGGCGCGTTCGGTGCTGGAGCCAATCGTCGAACTCTTTGATCTTTCCGTCAGCGAGGAGCCCGATCGGCTCGTCTTTCGCAATGCCGGCTCGCAGGCTTCGGAGCCGGTCGAGATCGAAGAATTGGTCTGGAACAACAGGGATGCCGTGGTTGAAACCGTTCGCGTGCCCGACCATGAACTGCCGGTCGAAGGCATCCTCGCGTTTCGAGATCCGCTGACGGAATACCAGGCGGCATCCGTTAGAACCACTCGCTTCGGGGCGCCGGGCAGCCGGCAGCAGACCGTTTCGTTCCCGGGCGTGCTGGAAAAGGGGCAGGGCCAAGCACTTCTGGCAGACTGGATGCGGCGTGTCTGGTGCGAACGTGAGACCGTGACCTTCGCGGTTGCCGCGCAAACGGTGGACATTGTTCCGAGCGCAATCGTGCGTCTGCCGTCCTTGGCCGGCGGCTCTGAGTTTCTGGTCACAGGAATAGAGGAGGGGCTGGTCCGCAAGGTTGCTGCGCGGCAGATAGTGCGCTCGGCTCCAGTGCCATGGCAATCAGCAAAGATCGAGGCAAAACCGGTGGCTGCGCAACTCGTCGGCCTGCCGCATGTGGAATTCCTCGACTTGCCTGCCTTATCCGGCGGTCTGCCTCAAGATCAGTTCAAGGTCGCGATCTGGCAAAAGCCTTGGAAGAGCCAGTTACTCTTCGTATCCCCGGAAGAGACCGGCTTCGTGCAACGCGCATCGGTTTCCCGCCCGGCCGATGTCGGCCGTTTGGTCGAAGCACTAGCGCCGGGATTTGAGGGGCGCGTTGATCAGGTAGGCTCCATCGTCGTTGAATTGTTCGATGCGGAAGTGGCCAGCGTCAGCCGCCTTCAATATCTGAACGGCGCGAATGCAGCGGCGATCAGGTCGACGGCTGGTATCTGGGAGATCGTGCAGTTCCGGACGGCAGAGGAGATAGCTCCCGATGTCTGGCGGCTTGGCGATCTGTTGCGCGGTCAGTTGGGAACGAACGACGCGATGAAAGCCGGCGCCGCTGCCGGCGCCAGTTTCGTCATGCTGGACGATGCGGTTCAGGCAGCGGGTCTGTTGGCCAGCGAAATCGGCCTTCCTCTCAACTGGCGCGCCGGGCCCGTGGGAGCGGATTTTTCGAGCGCCAGTTTTGTAACGCAATCAGCAAGTGGAGGATTGCGCGCACAGTTGCCGTTGTCGCCAGTCCATCTGCGCGCAACAAGACAGGCGAATGGCGACCTCTCGATTTCTTGGGTGCGGCGGGGTCGCATCGATGCCGATAGCTGGTCACCGAGCGAAATTCCGCTCGGCGAAGAACGCGAGGAGTATCAGATCGAGATCGCCAGGCCGAACGGGGTTGCACTTCGCACCGTGACTGTTTCGGAGCCGAGATGGCTTTATGCGGCAACCTCCATCGCATCGGATCTGGGTGCCGCGTCGGGTGAGATTGACGTGACCGTGAGGCAACTCAGCGTAGCGGTTGGTTGGGGCAACCCGGCCAGCCGGCGGTTTGCGCTGAACTAGAATTCGGTTTCTCCTGAAAAGAAAGAGGCAAGATATGAACGAAAGCAAACCCTGGTATCTTTCGCGCACGATCTGGGCGTCGGTGATAACCGTCATGGCCGCAACGGCCGGACTGATTGGCCTTTCGGTCGACGATGCCGATCAGCTTGTCCTGACGGACACGATACTTCAGGTTGTTACAGGACTGGCGGGCATTGTTGCCATTATTGCACGACTGTCGGCTAGGGACCGGATTGGCTGAAACGACAGGGATAGTCGCAGGCTTGCCAGCCTGCTCCAATACTGCTGATCTATCGTTCATTTCACGTTCAGCAGTCATTGGGTAGAACGACACGCATGAAAACGCTTCGCTCAAAATTCCGGTCTGCTGCCCTGGCGCTCAGCGCCTCAGGCGTATTGTTGTCGGCGGTTTCCTCGCTCCCGGCAAGAGCGGACGAAATTTCCGGCGATCAGCCGCTGATCGTGGCTGCTGCCGACTGCTATTCGATCGGCCAGCAGGTGGCGGCCCAGAATGGCGGCACGCTTGCCAAGGCAAGCTCGGCAACCCGTGGCGGTCAGGCCGTCTGCGTGATCGTTGTGCTGGTGCCCGGCAAGGATGGCGAGCGGCCGCGGCGTTCCGAGTTCGTTGTTCCGCAGAACTGAGTTCCGGTTTGCGTTGTTTCCCCACAACTTGGAATCGGCCTATATCTGACCCTCGGTTGCGGTAACAGGCGAATAAAATCATGCGCATACTGGTCGTAGAAGATGACAAGGACCTGAACCGTCAGGTGTCAGAGGCGCTCAGCGATGCCGGATATGTCGTCGACACGGCATTCGACGGAGAGGAAGGACATTTCCTCGGTGATACCGAACCCTACGACGCCGTCGTGCTCGATATCGGTCTGCCGCAGATGGATGGGATCAGCGTGGTCGAACGCTGGCGGCGCAATGGGCGCAAGATGCCTGTGCTCATTCTCACCGCGCGCGACCGCTGGAGCGACAAGGTTTCCGGCATCGATGCAGGCGCCGACGACTATGTGACGAAGCCCTTCCATATCGAGGAAATCCTGGCGCGTGTGCGTGCGCTCATTCGCAGGGCCGCAGGGCACGCTTCCTCGGAATTGACGTGCGGTCCGTTGAGGCTCGATACGAAGGCCTCGAAAGCGGACGTCAATGGCGTGCCGCTCAAATTGACCTCCCACGAATTCAGGCTGCTTGCCTATCTTATGCATCACATGGGAGAGGTCGTTTCGCGCACCGAACTGGTGGAGCATCTGTACGATCAGGATTTCGATCGGGATTCCAATACGATCGAGGTCTTCGTCGGCCGGCTTCGCAAGAAGATGGGCATCGACATGATCGAGACGGTGCGCGGTATGGGCTATCGCATGCGTGAGCCCAGCGTGTGAGGCCCGGACGTCTCCAGCCATCGATTTTGTCCGGCGGACATAGCAGATGACCGTCGGACCCCGCTCGCTGGCATTTCGCGTCGTCGCCTTTTCAACCATCTGGGCGGTTCTTGCTCTCATCGCCATCTACACGGTGATCGCCACGCTCTATCAGCAGACGAGCGAACGGGGTTTCGAGAGCCTTCTGTCTGCGCATCTCTTCAACCTGATCGGGTCTGTTGGCGTGTCGGAGCCCGGCGTTCTGACCGGTGGCCCTGATCTCGGCGATCTCCGGTTTTCCGAGCCAAATTCGGGCTGGTACTGGGTGGTCGAGCCAGCCTCGCCCGGCCTGAGCGGTTCGCTTCGTTCGCTGTCGATGACGGAGCCGATTCCGTCGCCGACGGCCGAAGAAGTTCCGTTCAATTCCAGCTTCCAGCGCAACTACGAAACCCAGGGCATCGCCGGCGAAGACCTCGAAGTGTTTGAAAGCGAGTTCGTGCTCGACGCGAAAAATCGGATTGCGCGCTTTCGAGTCATGGGTAACCGGACGGAACTGGAAAATGAAATCGGCGTCTTCGAACGACGGCTCGTTACCTATCTCTCGGTGTTTGGCGTGGGGATGATCGCAATCAATGCGATCGCAATTCTGTTGGGCCTGAGACCGCTTGGTCGGGTCCGTGAGGCGTTGGCGATGGTGCGCGAGGGGACCGCCCAAAGACTGGACGGCAAGTTCCCCGCCGAGATCGAACCGCTGGCCAACGAAACCAACGCGCTCATCGATAACAATAGGCGTATCGTCGAGCGATCGCGCACGCAGGTCGGAAATCTGGCGCATTCGCTGAAAACGCCGCTTGCCGTACTCATCAACGAGGGGCGGGCTCTGGGTGGAGCGAAAGGAAAGCTCATCTCCGGTCAGGCGACAGCCATGCAAAGCCAGGTCGATCACTATCTCCAGCGCGCTCGCGTGGCCGCGCAACGCGATAGTGTCGTCTACCGGACGCCCATTTCCCCGGTTATGCACCGGTTGGTGCGGGTGATGGAGAAGCTGAAGCCGGAAAACCAGCTTACGCTCGTCGAACCGCCATCCGAGATAGTATTCGGTGGCGAACGGGAAGACCTGGAGGAAATCGTCGGCAATCTGCTGGAAAATGCCATGAAATGGGCAAAGAGCGCAGTTCGCGTGTCGGTTGACCAGGCAACCCACGGCGAGGATGCGCTGGGCATGTTCTCGATAACGATCGAGGATGATGGACCGGGCATACCGGAGGAAAAGGCGCGCGAAGCGCTTAAACGCGGTCGGCGTCTCGACGAAACCAAGCCAGGCTCGGGTTTGGGCCTTGCGATCGTTGCGGATCTCGTCGACGAATACAGCGGCAAGCTCATGCTCGAACGATCTGCCATGGGTGGTCTTTGTGCCATTGTTCAACTTCGCAGTGTGCAATAGGAAGAATGCGCCGTTCGGCCATAGGCAAGCGGCCAAATTTCGGCCAAATATCAACACTAACGCAACGTCCAAGCCCTTGATCATGGTTGCAAATTCGGAGCTGGTGGTAAGCATGAAATTTCGCGTGACACTGGTTGCCGGACTGCTTGCCGTCTCAGGGTGTACGACGACCGGTTTGTCCGACACGAAAGTGGGCGCTGCTGCCGGCGCCATTGTGGGCGGTGTGACCGGAAATCAGGCCAGTTCGGCAAATGGAAAAGTCGCCTCGACGATCCTCGCTGCGATGGGCAATGGGCTGATTGGTGGCACTGCCGGTGCCGGGATGGACGATCGGGATCGTCGAAGCGCGCTCGAAGCCGAATACAAAGCGCTTGAATACACGCAAAGTGGCCAGCCCGTTTCCTGGAAAAGCGAGCGGTCGGGTTTCTCGGGTCAGGTGGTCGCGGCGCAACCTTACCGCGTCGGATCCCAGGATTGCCGCCAGTATACCCATACCGTTTACGCTTCCGGGCAGACCCGAACCGCGCGTGGGACAGCCTGCCGAAACACCGACGGCAGCTGGACTCCGCTGACCTGACGCCCTTTCAGCGTGTTGGCATAAGGTAGGGTTGGACGCTAATCCGCCGCAGGCGGATGATGTTGGCATGGAATCTGGTGGCGTCTATTAAGAGTGCATGATGTTCTGGATCGTTGCAGCCCTGCTCACGCTCGGTGCGAGCCTCGCGGTTTTATTGCCGCTTGCTAGCCGGCCGAAGGGCGATTCTGGCGGCAATGAGCATGATCTTGAGGTTTACAGGGATCAGCTCTCGGAACTTGACCGGGATATGGTAAGGGGTCTGATCGCTCCCGCGGATGCGGAGCAGGCTCGCGCGGAGATTGCGCGCAGGATCATCCGGGCCGGAAGCAACGAAGGCGGAAGTGTTTCTCTGCCGCGCTTTGCGGCGAGCGGTCGGATGCTCGGCGGTGTGGCCGTCCTTGCCATTCCATTGATAAGCTGGGGGCTCTATGCGGCTATCGGGTCGCCGGATCTCCCTTCTCAACCGCTTCGGGGAAGATTGGCGCAAAGCCCGGCCGACAGTTCGGTCGATGAGCTGATTGCTCGGGCGGAGGGCCATCTCGCTGCCAACCCACAGGACGGGCGTGGCTGGGATGTGCTGGCGCCGGTGTACCTGAGGCTGGGTCGTTTCGACGAAGCCGCCACGGCCTATCGCAATGCCATTCGGCTGGAGGGCTCCACCGCCGCGCGTGAAGCAGGCTTGGGCGAAGCGATTACCGATGCCGGTGAAGGAATTGTGTCTTCAGACGCACAGCGTGCTTTCGAAAGGGCGCTGAAGCTCGAGCCTATGCAACCGAAAGCAAGCTTTTATCTGGCCACTGCGCTGGTTCAGGATGGCAAGATGACCGAGGCCGCCAAGGCTTGGGAGGCCATGCTTACGCTCCTTCCCGGTGATTCACCTTGGCGGAGCCCGACAGAACAGGCGCTGGCCGAGACCAGGAAGCGCCTTGCGGAAGCTGGCCCGCAAAAGCCCTCCGTCGGCCCTACCCAGACCGAGATCGATGCCGCGGCTTCAATGTCGCAGACGGACCGGAACGCCATGATTGAAACCATGGTGGCAGGGCTGGACGAAAAGCTGCGCGAGAATCCAAATGATCCGGAAGGCTGGATGCGGCTTGTTCGTTCATATCTCGTACTCGGCAAAAAGGACGATGCGCGCGCAGCGTTCAATCGCGGCCTGGCCGCTTTGGGCGCTTCGAGCGAGGACGGTCGGAAATTCGCCGGATTTGCGGCCACCCTTGGCCTTTCGGCCACGGAGTAGCTGGCATGACGCGCAAACAGAAGAGATTGTCGATCATCGCAGCGGGTGCCGGATTTCTGATCGCGGCGACCGGCCTGACATTCTATGCGCTCGGCCAGAAGGCATCCTATTTCTACATGCCCGCCGACCTTCAGACGGCCACACTTGAACCCGGTCAGCGTATTCGCCTCGGCGGCCTTGTCGAAAAAGGCACGATCATTCGAGGGCAGGGTACACAGGTCAGCTTTGGCGTAACCGACAAGGAAAATTCGGTTAAAGTGACCTACACCGGAATTCTTCCCGATCTCTTTCGGGAAGATCAGGGCGTGATCACCGAAGGTACCTTTGGCGCCGACGGCGTCTTTGTCGCCGACAGCGTGCTTGCCAAGCATGACGAGAACTACATGCCGAAGGAAGTCGCCGACAGCCTGAAAGCCAAGGGCGTCTGGCAGGATGAACAGGCAGGGGGCGGTTCGTAATGGTTGAAACCGGTCACTTTGCGCTCGTTCTGGCCTTTGCACTGGCCCTGGTTCAGTCGCTGGTTCCATTGTTTGGCGCGCGCACCGGCAATGAGCGGTTGATGGCTGTAGGCGGCCCGGTCGCGGTTACCGGTTTTGCACTGACGGCGCTTTCGTTCGCCGCTCTCACCATGGCCTATGTGCAATCCGATTTCTCGGTCGCCAATGTATGGGAGAACTCGCATTCTCTCAAACCCATGCTGTTCAAGATCACCGGCACATGGGGCAACCACGAAGGCTCGATGCTGCTCTGGGTGCTGATCCTGACGTTCTTTGGCGCGCTGGTCGCAGTGTTTGGCACCAACCTTCCAAACACGCTGCGCGCCAATGTCCTCGCGGTTCAAGGCTGGATCGGCGCGGCGTTCTTCCTGTTTATCCTCGCGACGTCCAACCCTTTCGCACGGCTGGTGCCGGCGCCTATCGAAGGACGGGACTTGAACCCGATCCTGCAGGATATCGGCCTGGCGATACACCCGCCGCTTTTGTATCTCGGCTATGTCGGGTTCTCCGTCTGCTTTTCCTTCGCGGTTGCGGCCCTGATCGAAGGCAAGATCGACGCTGCGTGGGCGCGATGGGTGCGTCCATGGACGCTGGCGGCGTGGCTGTTCCTGACCGGCGGCATCGCGATGGGATCGTATTGGGCCTACTACGAACTTGGCTGGGGCGGTTTCTGGTTCTGGGACCCGGTCGAGAATGCGTCCTTCATGCCGTGGCTCGCCGGAACAGCGCTGCTCCATTCAGCAATCGTCATGGAAAAGCGCTCGGCCCTGAAAATATGGACGCTGCTTCTGGCGATCCTGACTTTCTCGCTTTCGCTGCTCGGAACCTTCCTTGTTCGGTCGGGCGTGCTGACTTCGGTTCACGCATTCGCCACCGACCCGAGCCGCGGCGTTTTCATCCTGTGCATCCTGATGCTGTTTATTGGCGGCTCGCTGACGCTCTTTGCCCTGCGGGCCGGCAGCTTGACCACCGGCGGAATGTTTCAGCCGGTTTCCCGAGAGGGCGCTCTCGTCCTCAACAATCTTTTCCTGACGACGGCTGCCGCCACTGTTCTCATAGGTACGCTCTACCCGCTGGTCATCGAAGCGATTACCGGCGACAAGATTTCGGTCGGCGCACCTTTCTTCAACCTTACCTTCGGCTCACTGATGGTTCCGCTGCTGATGCTCGTCCCGTTCGGGCCGCTTCTGGCGTGGAAGCGCGGTGACATCTTCGGTGCGGCTCAAAGGCTGATGTTCGCCTTCGGCGGCGCGTTGCTGGCCGTGTTGGTCACGATGCTCGCTGTCGAGGGGGAAACGGTTTTCGCTGCCCTCGGCATCGGGTTGGCGTTCTGGCTCATTCTTGGCGCGCTCACTGATATCGTCCTGAAGTCCGGCTTCGGCATTGTTCCTCCGCGCGTCATGTTGAGCCGCTTTGTTGGCCTGCCGCGATCGGTGTTCGGCACCACTCTTGCTCATCTGGGTGTCGGGCTTTCCGTACTTGGGATCGTTGGAGTCGTCTCGTTCGAGACCGAAAAGATATTGACCATGCGTGCTGGCGAGACTGTCGAGCTTTCCGGCCATACGGTGCGCTTCGAAGGCCTGCATCCTTCCCAGGGACCGAATTATACGGAAGATCAGGGACGCTTCGTGATTCTTGGTGCGAGCGGAAATGCAACGGGCGAAATCATCTCGTCCAAGCGCTTTTATCCTGCCCGCCGCATGCCGACGACTGAGGCCGGCATCAAGACGATGGGTTTCAGTCAGCTCTACATTTCGCTGGGCGACGAGACGACGGATGGCGCCGTGGTCGTTCGTATGTGGTGGAAGCCGATGGTCACGCTGATCTGGCTTGGCGGGCTGGTGATGATGATAGCGGGCGCCATATCGTTGACCGACCGGCGGCTGCGCGTCGGCGCACCGGCACGGCGGGCGAAGCCTGTCAGGCCGAGCCCTGCGACCTCATGAAGCGCGCGTCGCCTTTCGCCGCCGTCGCGCTGCTGCTGGCCATGGTCTGGAGCGGCGCGGCCTATGCGGTGTTGCCCAACGAAGTTCTGCAGGACCCTGCTCTTGAGGCACGTGCGCGCCTGCTTTCCGAAGAACTGCGCTGCATGGTCTGCCAGAACCAGTCCATAGATATGTCGGATGCCGAACTTGCCCATGATCTGCGGGTATTGGTCAGAGAGCGCCTGGTTGCCGGCGACAACGACGTGCAGGTTCTGGATTATGTCGTTGCCCGCTATGGTGAGTTCGTCCTGTTGAAGCCGCGTTTCAGCTTGCGCAATGCGCTGCTGTGGGGGGCGCCGCTGATCCTGCTTCTGTGTGGCGGCGTGGTGATGTTCTATGCCGCCAGAAACCGGCGCGTTTCCGAGGTGCCGGCGCTTACGGCCAGGGAAAACGAAGCGCTCGAAGAAATACTACGCAAGGATTGAAAGCCGCTAGGCTCTGATGAAACATTACGAAAGTTTCATCCGGCGGAAAGAGCGTTGTAATGTAGGTTTCTCTATCCATCTCTTGGAGGATGCGGTTCAGACGCATCCCTTTGAAGAGGATAGTTTCATGACCAACTCCCCCAAGCCCGTTTCGAAGACCCGCAGCCGGCTGTTGGCCGCCGCTGCTTGGCTCGCCATAGCCGGCGCGATCGGCATTGGCGCGGTCACCTCCGGCACCGCTCCGGTTTTTGCCGAAGCTGTGCGCGTCGATGCCCCCCAGGCCCCCGGTTTTGCTGATGTGGTCGAGCGTGTAACGCCCGCAGTCGTCAGCGTTCGGGTGAAGGCCAAAATCCAGCCGACCTCCGATGACGGTGGCGATTTCACGCCCGGACAGCGCGGCTTCGACGATCTCCCCAACGATCATCCGATGAAGCGCTTCTTTCGCCAGTTCCGTGGCGATGGCGAAGGCGAACAGCGCGGCCAAAGGCGTTTCAACCGCCCGGACCGTGAGCGTGGCCCGCGACCCGTTTCGCAAGGGTCCGGCTTTTTCATTTCCGAAGACGGCTATCTCGTCACCAACAATCACGTTGTCGACGGAGGCTCATCCTTCACCGTGGTGATGGATGACGGCAAGGAACTCGATGCCAAGCTGATCGGTTCCGATCAGCGTACCGACCTCGCTGTTCTGAAGGTCGAAGGCGATGGTAAGTTCACCTATGTCGATTTTGCCGATGACTCCAAGGTTCGCGTTGGTGACTGGGTCGTGGCGATCGGCAATCCCTTCGGCCTGGGCGGCACGGTTACGGCGGGCATCGTCTCGGCGCGTGGCCGTGACATTGGCGCCGGCCCCTACGACGACTTCATCCAGATCGACGCGGCAGTGAACCGTGGCAACTCCGGCGGCCCTGCCTTCAATCTCAGTGGCCAGGTCGTCGGCATCAATACGGCCATCTTCTCGCCTTCAGGCGGCAATGTCGGCATCGCCTTTGCGATTCCGGCCTCCACGGCCAAGGTCGTGGTTCAGGACCTGATGAAGAACGGCTCCGTGCAGCGCGGCTGGCTTGGTGTCCAGATCCAGCCTGTCAGCCCGGAAATCGCGGAGTCGCTCGGCCTGAGTGGCGCCAAGGGTGCTTTGGTCTCCGAGGCGCAGGATGATGGCCCGGCCAAAAAGGTTGGCATCGTAGCCGGCGATGTTATCACCCAGATCAACGGCAAGGACGTAGCCTCGCCCCGCGAGCTCGCCCGTCTCATCGGCGGCTTCGCGCCCGGCAGTTCGGTCGACGTTACGCTTTGGCGCAATGGCAAGTCGGAAACCGTCAAGCTCGACCTTGGCGAATTGCCCGGCTCCGACAAGCAGGCGTCGAACGACCAGCAGTCTGCGCCTGAAGTGCCGGCGGATGCGCTTGCCGATCTCGGCCTGACCGTCACCGGTGCGGATAACGGCAAGGGTCTGGTCGTGACCGCCGTCGAACCGGACAGCGACGCTGCCGAGCGCGGCATCCAGGCTGGCGACGTCATCATGGCGGTGAACTCGGTCGAGGTGAAGAGCGCCGACGATGTCACCAAGGCTATGTCCGATGCCTCCAAGGCCGGCCGCAAGGCAGTGCTGGTGCAGGTCACGCGTGACGATGCCAATCGCTTCGTTACACTGCCGGTAGCGAAGGGCTGACCCGCAGATAGAGTTCCTTCGGCGCGGCGATTTCAACACCCCCGGGCGCTGCGCCGGAGAAAAAGGGGCAGGCGCGATTTGTCAGTCCGCATCGGCTCCAGCGGCAACAGGCTCCCATCGGCCTGTTGCCGCGAACTTCCGGAGATCGCGAATGAACGCTAACATCATGGAACAGGCAGAAATCGCGTATAGTGGTGCGATGAAGATTCTCGTTATCGAAGACGACCGCGAGGCGGCGGAGTATCTGGAAAAGGCGCTTGCCGAGGCAGGGCACACGGCCCATGTCGCCGGCGATGGCGAAACAGGCTTCGCGCTGGCCGATTCCGGTGACTACGATGCCATGATCGTAGACCGCATGCTGCCGCGCCGTGACGGGCTTTCCGTGATCGCCGGGCTTAGATCGCGCGGCAACACCACGCCAGTGCTTATCCTATCAGCGCTGGGCGAAGTCGACGATCGGGTCACGGGCCTGCGCGCCGGCGGTGACGACTACCTGACAAAGCCTTACGCATTCTCCGAGTTGCTGGCGCGGATCGAAGTCCTCAACCGCCGCGCTGCCTCCCGCGAGGCGGAGACGGTCTATCGGACCGGCGATTTGGAGCTCGACCGTCTCTCCCACACCGTTCGCCGCGCTTCGCAGGACATTACGCTTCAACCGCGCGAATTCAGGTTGCTCGAATACCTCATGCGCCACGCCGGCCAAGTGGTTACGCGCACCATGCTGCTGGAAAATGTCTGGGACTATCACTTCGATCCGCAGACAAATGTCATCGACGTGCACGTCTCGCGATTACGCGGCAAGATAGAAAAGGGCTTCGACAGTCCGATACTGCATACGGTTCGTGGTGCGGGCTACATGCTCAAGGCCGGATAACACATGGCCTTGCGACTGCCTGCCATCATGAAAACGACGGCAGCCCGGCTGTCGGCACTTTATCTGATCCTTTTCACGCTGTGTGCGGTTCTTCTGGTCTTCTACATGACGTCCCTGTCGGCGCGCATGCTGACGGGGCAGACCATGGAGACGATCAACGAGGAAGTGCAGGGCCTTGGCAGCGCCTATCAACGCGGCGGGCTGCCGCTGCTGGTGCGCACGATCGAGAGGCGCTCGCGCCAGCCGGGTGCCAATCTCTATTTGATTGCCGACGCCAATGGCCGCATCCTTTCGGGCAATGTCCAGAGCCTGCAGCCCGGCGTGCTCAACACCGATGGCTGGACCGAGATACCGTTTTCCTACCAGCGATTCGGGGAAGGCACCGACCGGCGCAGTACCAACTCGGCCGATCCCGAGCCGGCCCAGATGGACGTCGAGGCGCGGCACAATGCGATCGCCGTCGTGCTCAGATTGCCCAACCAGATGATCGTGATGGTCGGCCGTGACCTTGGCGAGCCGGAACGCTTCCGTGCCGTCGTGCGCCGAGCCCTGATGGTCGCGCTCGGCATGATGGGATTGGGTGCGGCACTCATCTGGTATTTCGTCGGTCGAACGGCGCTGCGCCACATCGACAACGTCTCGGAGGCAAGCCGCCGTATCATGGGTGGCGACCTGTCAGGCCGTCTGCCGGTGACCGGCGCCGGCGACGAATTCGACCGTCTGTCCGAAAACCTCAACACCATGCTGGCGCGCATCGCCAATCTGAACGAGGGGCTGAAACAGGTCTCCGACAACATCGCCCATGACCTGAAGACGCCGCTGACCCGGCTGCGCAATCGCGCGGAGGCCGCCTTGTCGGGCCAGCAGAAGCCGACCGAATATCGTGCCGCACTTGAAGGCACGATCGCCGAATCCGATCAGTTGATCCGGACCTTCAACGCCATACTGATGATCTCGCGGCTGGAAGCCGGCTATTCCGCCGAGGCGGTTTCGAAGGTCGATCTTGCCGCCGCCGTCTGCGACGTGGTCGAGCTTTACGAGCCGGTGGCCGAAGAAGCGGGCGTCGGGCTGGAAACAGCGGTCGACGGCTCCTTCATTGTCGATGGCAATCGGGAACTGGTTGCCCAGGCGCTGTCCAACATCGTCGACAATGCGATTAAATATTCGGTGGACTCGACCGAAAAGCCCATGGTTCGGGTAACGCTTGAAAGAGTGGCCGCCGAAATCAGGCTCAACGTTATCGACAATGGTCAGGGCATTCCCGACGATGGCGACCGCGAACGCGTGACCGAACGCTTCGTGCGGCTGGAAAAGAGCCGCTCGCAACCGGGCTCCGGCTTGGGGCTCAGCCTCGCCAAGGCAATCATGAAATTTCACCATGGCCGGCTCGAACTTTCGTCAGCCAATCCGGGATTATCTGTCATTATGACCTTCCCACAGAGGGAGGCGGGTAAATGACGGCAGGGTCGGCGGCGAAGACGGTGAAAGCGGAAACCGGGAGCTGGTTCAAAGGACCGGTTGCAAACTTGGCGCCGTTGGATCGCGGGCGGGCCAGACGCGAACTTTCCGAGATTGCCTCTGCCGCCGAGGATGAAGGTTTTCCGCGGGTCGCAGAATTACTGGCCGGGAAAAGCAGGCGGGCCGCATTTTTGGAAGCGGTTTTCGACCTTTCCAGTTTTATGCGCGATTGCGCCCGAAAGCGGCCGGACATCCTCGATGCGCTGTTCGACGAGACCGTTGACGAGCGTCTGCTTTCGATCCGGGCCGCTATCGACGCCGCGGCGCGCGCGGAGGATGTCTCGGAAAAGACGCTGATGATGGCGCTGCGCAAGCTCAAGATGGAAGCGCATTTCCTGATCGCGCTCGCCGATCTTGCGGTTGAAGCCGACACCGCGACCACTGTTCGCCGCCTGAGCGACCTGGCGGATGCGTGCACGAGCGCAGCAGTGGATTTCCTGCTTCGCGAAGCGCATTTCCAGGGCAAGCTGAAACTGCCAGATCCGGAAAACCCGTCCGAAGGGTCAGGCTGGATACTGCTCGGCATGGGCAAGCTCGGGGCGCATGAGCTGAATTTTTCGTCCGATATCGATCTGGTCGTGTTCTTCGAGCCTGAGGCTCCGGCGGTTATCGATCCGCTCGACGCGTCCGAGCTTTTTGCGCGGCTGACGCGGCGTCTGGTGCGCATTCTTCAGGACCGAACCGAGCATGGCTATGTCTTCCGCACCGATCTGCGGCTGCGGCCGGACCCCGGCTCGACGCCGCTCGCGATCCCGGTTCAAGCGGCGCTGCTCTATTACGAGAGCCGAGGCCAGAACTGGGAGCGCGCCGCCATGATCAAGGCGCGCCCGGTTGCCGGCGATTTGAAAGCGGGTGCTGCCTTCCTTAGGGAATTGCAGCCCTATGTCTGGCGCAAATATATGGACTATGCCGCGATCGCCGATGTTCATTCCATCAAGCGTCAGATCCACGCCCACAAGGGTCACGGCGAAATCGCGGTGAAGGGGCACAACGTCAAACTCGGACGCGGCGGCATTCGCGAGATCGAATTTTTCGTCCAGACCCAGCAATTGATCGCGGGCGGGCGTTTTCCGGAATTGCGTGGCCGCGAGACGGTTCCCATGCTCGGCCAGCTTGCCGCGCGCGGCTGGATCACCGCCGAGGCGAGGGACGCGCTGACGCGCCAATATTGGTTCCTGCGCCGTGTCGAGCACGCGATCCAGATGGTGGCCGACGAGCAGTCGCACACTTTGCCCGAAGATGATGAGGGCCTGGAGCGCATCGCCCATATGCTGGGGTTTGCGGACGCCGAGGCATTCTCGAAGGAGTTTCGGGCGTCGCTGCAGCAGGTCGAGCAGCATTACGCGGCTCTTTTTGAAACTGCCCCGGAATTGTCCTCCGGCATCGGCAATCTTGTCTTCACCGGTGATGTCGACGATCCCGACACGCTTCAAACCTTGCACCGGCTCGGCTTCGAACGGCCCAGCGACATTTGCCGCGTAATCCGCACCTGGCATTTCGGGCGCTATCGCGCCACGCAATCGGCCGAGGCCCGCGAAAGGTTGACCGAACTGACGCCGGCCCTGCTCGAAGCCTTCGGCAAGACGCGGCGCGCGGACGAAGCGTTGATGCGCTTCAACGATTTTCTGGTCGGGCTACCAGCCGGCATTCAGCTTTTTTCGCTGTTGCAATCCAATCCGGCACTTTTGAAGTTGCTGGCGACGATCATGGGCGCCGCACCCCGGCTGGCGGGCATCATCACGCGGCGGCCGCATGTGTTCGACGGCCTGCTCGATCCGGCTCTTTTGTCCGAACTGCCCGACAGGGCCTATCTGGCAGGCCGGCTTGCAGCCTTCCTGGAAGCCGCGAAGACCTATGAGGAAACGCTCGACCGGCTGCGCATCTTTGCCGCCGAGCAGAAATTTCTTATCGGCGTGCGCCTGCTGGCAGGCTCCATCGACGCCGGGAGGGCCGGAAGGGCCTTTTCCGATCTCGCCGACCTGACGATTGGCGCGGCACTCGATGCAGTGATCGAGGAGTTTTCGTCGCGCCACGGCAAAGTGAAGGGCGGCAAGACTGCGATCCTCGGCATGGGCAAGCTTGGTAGCCGCGAGCTTACCGCCGGCTCGGACGTCGATCTTATCCTGCTCTACGACCATGACGCCGATGCTGATGAATCCGATGGCGAAAAGCCGCTCGCGCCCTCGCATTACTATACACGCCTGACCCAACGTCTGATTGCCGCCGTTTCCGCGCCCACTGCCGAGGGCGTTCTCTACGAGCTCGATTTGCGGCTGCGGCCTTCGGGCAACAAGGGCCCGGTGGCCACCCATATCGATGCATTCCGCAAGTATCAGCGTGGAGAAGCCTGGACCTGGGAGCATATGGCCCTAACGCGTGCTCGTGCCGTGACCGGCGACCAAACCCTTTGCCTCGCGGCCGAGGCGGAGGTGTCCGAAATCATCGCCTTGCCACGCGATGCAGTCAAAGTCGCCAAGGAAGCGGGCGACATGCGCAAGATGATCGAGGAGGAAAAGCCGCCAAAGGATATCTGGGACATCAAGCTCATTCCTGGCGGCCAGATCGATCTTGAATTCATCGCCCAGGTTGCCGTTCTGACCGGCGCGGTGGTGGCCGGAGACCGCACCACCGGCACCGGAGAAATTCTGGCGCGGCTTGCGCCCCGCTTTGCCGACGCACAGGTCCGGCAGGAACTTGTTGAAGCCTATACGCTCTATCTGTCGCTGACGCAGATGATCAGGCTCTGCCTGACCGGCCATTTCGAGCGGCAGGATGTGCCGCCCGGCCTTTCAGATATGCTTTTGGCGATTACCGACCTTCCGGATTTCAGCGTCCTTGAGGCACACCTCAAGGAGACATCACAAAGGGTCAGAACGCATTTCGACCTGTTGTTGCACGCGAAACGAAAGTGACGCCGAGACGAAATGCCGATCCGCAAGAGCTGGCGTAAAAACAACGCTGAATGAAGATTTTCCCAGATGCCACCCGGCATCTGGGAACTCGCAGCCGTCAGGCCGCCTGCTGCATCGGCTTTGGCGGTTTGCGCATTGGAATCCGAACCGAAACGATGGTGCCGACACCCTCGTTGGACCGGATTTTCAACGCGCCGCCGTGAAGCTCGGCCAGCGAACGCGAAATGGCGAGACCAAGACCCGACCCCGTGTGGTTCTTGGAAAACTGGTTCTGAACCTGCTCGAATGGCCGCCCGAGCTTGCTCAGCGCGCCCTTTGGAATGCCACAGCCGGTGTCTTCGATGGTGATCATCAGCGCGCCCGAGGCATTGCGCGCGCGCACCGATATGTGCCCGCCTTGCCCGGTGAATTTCACCGCGTTCGACAGCAGGTTGATGACGATCTGCTTGATGGCGCGGCGATCGGCAAACAGGGTGAGCGAGTCTGCGATCTGCGTCTCCACCGTGATCGACTTCTGCGCCGCCTGCAGCGAGATGACCCGCACCGTTTCGCTGATGAGCGGGCAGAGATTGATCTCCTCGCTGTCGATTGAGAACTGTCCCGCCTCGATCTTCGACATGTCGAGGATGTCGTTGATGACGCCGAGCAGATATTTGCCGCTGCTGAGGATGTCCTTGGCGTATTCCTCGTAGCGGTCCGAGCCGAGCGGCCCGAAAAGCCCGGATTCCATCAACTCCGAGAAACCGATTATCGCGTTCAATGGCGTGCGCAATTCGTGCGACATGTTCGCCAGGAATTCGGACTTTGCGCGATTGGCCGCCTCGGCGCGCTCGGTTTCCTTCATGTATTTCTTGTTGAGCTCGACCATTTCGCGGCCGCGCTCCTGTTCGGCGCGTCGCGCGACGCTGAGATCGTGGATGGTCGCCATCAAGCGCCGTTCGCTGTCGACAAGCTTGTCCTGATGCTGCTTGATCGGCGTGATGTCGGAGCCGACGGACACGATGCCGCCGTCGCGGGTCCTGAGTTCGTTGACCTGAAGCCAGCGTCCGTCGTTCAACTGCCGCTCATAAGTCGCGCCGCCACGATTGCCGTTGGGAGAGGGCAGGCGGCGCTCGGAGGCAAATGCAGCCATTCGCTGTTCAAGCACATGGCGCGAAACACCCGGAACGACGTCACGATCGGACAGGCCGTTGTCCTGCTGGTATTTGCTGTTGCACATGATGAGACGCTGCTGGGCATCCCACAGCACGAAGGATTCGTTGATGTTTTCGATGGCCGTACGCAGGCGCATGTCGGCGGCTTCCGACCGCAGCGCCAGATGACGCTGCTCGGTCACGTCCACGGCAATGCCGATGAGCTGGATTTCCGGCGCGTCCGGATCGATGACCTGAGCGCGGGCCCGCATCCAGACCCAGCGCCCATCGGCGTGGCGCATGCGAAAGACCTGGTCGATATGGTCGATCTCGCGCGAAACGATCTGGTTGGCGAGCTGGAAAAGGTCGCCGTCTTCATGGTGGATGATGTCGTCGACCTCGCCGAAGGACAGCATCGTGTCGCAGGGCTCGTAGCCGAGCATGTCGTACATCGAGCGCGACCAGTACATCTTGCCGCGCACCATGTCCCAGTCCCACAGGCCGCAGCGGCCGCGCACCAGCGCAAGGTCTATCCGCTGATGAGCCTCGAGGTAGATGCGGTCCGCTTCCTGCGCCCGCGTCGCTTGGCTGAAATAGGCGTAGAGAATGATGATCAGCACACCGGCCGTGAGCACGAACAGCGTGACATTGAGTGACACCGTCTTGCGCCACTCAGCAAACACGGCGTCCTGCGGAATCAATGCGGCAGCGGCTGCCTTGCGGTCGTTTGTCAGGCTGAGAGCGGCATACCAGTCCTCGCCGTTGACGCGAACCTCGATGACGCCGGCACGCTCGCCGAACATGAACAGGGGCTGTCCGCCCGAGACGATCCCGTCCAGCGCCCGGCCCTGCCAGCGCGTGGATTCCGGCGACACGGCAACGACGTTGAATTTTCCGTCCATGATTGCCAGCACATGCCGGCTGCTCATGGCGCCCTGCTGCATGGTGCGCTCGAGCAGGTCCTGGCTTTCCTGCGCGAAGGAGCCACCCATGCCGGTGATGGTGACCGAATTGGCGAGCTCCGCAGCGCCCAGTCCGAGTATGGCCTTGGCGTTGCGCTCCACGTCGTCATGCCACGCCATCAACGACAGGAAGCGGGCAGCGGCCACGACAAGCAGGAAGATGACGATGAGGACGGGAATGGAGCGGCGCAACAGCGGCTCGGCGGCAAGCAGACGCCGGTAAGCCGGCTCTGCTATAATCCTCGCACTCCCTGCCAGGCTGCCGCTTTTGTTTTTGACAAAAGCGCTGCCTCCGGGCGCGCGCCACGCGTCCGTCTTCGCCATAAAAAGGCTCCCCGAAATCTTTCCCCTAAAACGATCCGGCTACACCGTACATCCGAATCATCCATAAGGAATCAGAGGTGATTCGCCTTGTCCAGAGGTCGGGTGTGAAAAGATCGTAAATAGCCTCTCACAAGCGCTATTTAGGCCAATGTCCGCTCGACGATGTCGCGCAGATCAGCGGATAGATTCTCCGCCGCGCTGATTGCCAGAAGAGCCTCTCGCGCCTTGGCCTGTCTTCCGGGTTCCAGCGAGCGCCATGACCGCAGGGCGGTCGCCAATCTGGCTGCGACCTGTGGGTTGCGCTTCTCTACCGCCAGAACAGTTTCCACGAAGAACTTGTAGCCTGTCCCGTCGGCACGGTGGAAGCCAGTCTGGTTGGCGCTGGCGAAGGTGCCGATCAGCGAGCGCACGCGATTGGGATTGGCCATCGAGAAGGCCGGGTGAGCCGTCAGCCTTCGCACCAGATCGACGGCATCCTGGCCGGGCGTTGCCGCTTGGATCTGGAACCATTTGTCCATGACGAGCGCGTCGCTGCGGTATTTTTCTTCGAAAGCAGCCAGCGCGTTCACGGCTTCCGCCGACTTCGCATGGCGATGCGCCAGCACCATCAGCGCCGCCGCACGATCCGTCATGTTGGTAGCGGCAGCAAAGTGACTGGCCGCAAGTGTCTCTCCCTTCGGCAGGATCGAGAGATAGTCGAGAAGCACGTTGCGCAACGCCCGGCGCCCGGCGCTGGCTGCATCAGGGCTGAATGAACCTGAAGCGCCAAGTTTTTCGTATAGCGCCTTGAAATGACTCTGGTTCGTCTCGGCGATCGCGCCGACAAGCGCCTCGCGGGCGGCGTGGATTGCGTCGGGGTCGATGTTCGCGCCGATGTCGCGGGCAATGTCGGCTTCACCCGGCAGGCTGATCGCCAGTGCTCGAAATGCGTGCTCAAGCGTTTCATCGCCGGCAATAATGCCGGCCAGTTCGACAAGCTCGTTTGCGAATGCGGGCTTCTTGCCACCGAGCACATTGCGGGTTGCAGCGATCAGGGCGTCCGTCAGGAGCGTGTTGAAAGCCTGCCAGCGCGAGAAGGCATCGCCATCGTGCCGTGCCAGAAACATCAGGTCTTCCGGCTTCTGCTCGATGGACAGGGTGATCGGCGCGGAAAAACCGCGGTTGAGCGAGATGGCCGGCCGCTCGGCAACGCCCGAGAACGTCACGACATGACGTCGTTTGCGCAGATGGATCACGCCATCCTCGACGCTTGCGCCATCGACCGCGGTATAAGCGATGTCCTTGCCATCCTTCCCCACCAACCCGAAAGCCAGCGGAATATGCATCAGCCGCTTGCGGCTTTCCGAAGGTGTCGGCGGCACCGACTGCTCGATCTCCAGCGTAAACTCGGCCGCTGCCGCATTATGCGACGCAGCGACCGTCACATTCGGCGTACCCGCCTGATGATACCAGAGCGCGAATTGCGAAAGGTCGCGGCCGGAAGCATCCTCGAAAACCTGCAGGAAATCCTCGATCGTGGCGGCGTCGCCGTCATGGCGCTCGAAATAGAGGTCCATGCCTTTGCGAAACATACCCGCGCCGAGGATGGTGCGTATCATCCGCACCACTTCCGAACCCTTCTCGTAGACGGTCGCCGTGTAGAAATTGTTGATCTCGCGGTAACGGCGCGGCCGCACTGGATGTGCTAACGGGCCTTGGTCCTCCGGGAACTGGTGCGCTCTAAGCGTACGCACTTCCGCAATGCGCTTGACCGCGCGCGAACGCTGGTCCGCCGAGAACTCGTGGTCGCGGAAGACGGTCAGGCCTTCCTTGAGGCAAAGCTGGAACCAGTCGCGGCAAGTGATTCTGTTTCCTGTCCAATTGTGGAAATACTCATGCGCGATGATCGCCTCGATATTGGCGAAATCGGCGTCTGTCGCCGTCTCCTCGTCAGCAAGGACATATTTGTCGTTGAAGACGTTCAGGCCCTTGTTTTCCATCGCCCCCATATTGAAGTCGGACACGGCGACGATGTTGAAGACATCGAGATCGTATTCCCGCCCGAACACCTCCTCGTCCCAGCGAATCGAGCGCTTCAGCGAGTCCATGGCGTAGGACGCCAGCCTTTCCTTGCCATGCTCGACATAGATGCCGAGCGCGACTTCACGGCCGGATGCAGTGACAAGGCTGTCGCTGACGAGACCAAGATCGCCAGCGACCAGAGCAAAGAGATAGGACGGCTTGGGAAAGGGGTCGTGCCACACGGCAAAGTGCCAGCCATCGCCAAGATCGCCCCGCTTGCCGGGATTGCCGTTCGCCAGAAGCAGCGGCGCTTCGTCCCGTCTGGCTTCGATGCGCACGGTGTAGACCGACAGAATGTCGGGGCGGTCGAGGAAATAGGTGATGCGCCGAAAGCCTTCCGCCTCGCACTGCGTGCAGTAGACGCCGTTCGAGCGATAGAGGCCCATCAACGCCTGGTTCTGAGATGGTGCTATCTCGGTTTCGATGAGAAGCCGGAACCGCTTGGCCGCCGGCGGATTTGCAATCACAAGACTTTCCGGCGTGGCCTGATAGGACGACGGCGCAAGCACCTTCCCGTCGAGCTCGACGCGCTTGAGAACAAGCCCGTCGCCATCGAGAACAAGCGGCAGCGTGTCGGAAATGCCCTCGCGGCGTTCGATCGTCAGCTCCGAAATCACCCGTGTGCTGTCCGGCGACAGTCGGAAGGTAAGGTCGGTCAGCGGAATGTGATAATCACTCGGGCGGTAATCCTCGAGGCGGAAGACCTGGCCGGTATCTGTGCGCATTTCGTTGACTTTCCTGTCAAAATTCCGGTGTTCTGGCGGACTGGGCGGCGAAATCTGGCCCAAAAAAATGAAGGCTGTGCTCTTTACACGAAAGGTTCCCTCGACAAAACTACGAGGGAGCCTATTTCAGGCCGACATTCTCCACCGAACATTGCGGGGCAATCATGACCATCGTCACTCCGAAATTCGGGATGGGCGCATCTGTCTTGCGCGTCGAGGACCGGGCTTTCATCACCGGGGCCGGTCGCTACACCGACGACATCGCGCCGGAGGGCCTGCTGCATGGATACGTGCTGCGGTCGCCCACGGCCAAGGCGACGTTCACGATAGCGTCGGTGGAAGCTGCCAAAGCTGCACCGGGCGTGTATCTCGTGCTCACCGGCGCAGACCTCGCCCATCTCGGCGATCTCAAATCCGGCGTCATGCAGCCGCAGCCGGATGGCACGCGCGCGCCGACCCGCGATATCCCGATCCTCTGCCGCGACCGGGTGAATTATGTCGGCGATGCCGTGGCCTTCGTCGTGGCCGACAGCCGGGCGCTGGCGCAGGACGCGGCCGAACTGATCGAGATCGACTATGACGGCGAGGACGCTGCCGGCGCGACAGCGACCGCGCTCGATCCTGAAACGCCGCTGGTCTGGCCGGAACTCGGCTCCAACCGGGCGTTCAGCTATCACATGGGTGACAAGGCCAAGAGCGATGCGGCTTTCGCCAAGGCCACAAAATTCACGCGCATCGACTTCGTCAACAATCGCCTCGTCTGCAATTACATGGAGCCTCGCTCTGCTATCGGTGAGTGGAAGTCCGACGAAAACCGCTTCGTGCTGACCACGGGCTCGCAGGGCGTGCATTCGATGCAGTACATCCTTGCGAACCTCTTCGGCATCGAAAAGAGCCAGTTGCGCGTGGTCACGCCGGACGTCGGCGGCGGCTTTGGTCCGAAGAGTTTCGTCTACCGCGAGCACGCGCTGGTGCTGGAAGCGGCAAAGCGGCTTGGCCGCCCGGTCAAATGGGCCGGCGACCGCACCGAGCATTTCCTCACTGACGCGCAAGGCCGCGACAATGTCGTAACCGCCGAAATGGCGATGGACAAGGATGGCCGCTTTCTCGGCATGCGCGTCAATCTGCTGGCCAATATCGGCGCTTACATTTCGCAATACGGCCCGTTCATTCCCTATGTCGGCATCACCATGTCGACCGGCGTCTACGATATCCAGGCGCTCGATGTTTCCGTGACCGGCCTCTACACCAACACCTGCCCGGTGGACGCCTATCGCGGTGCCGGCCGGCCGGAAGCCGCGTTCCTTCTGGAGAAGCTGGTTTCCGTTTGCGCAAACGAGATCGGCATTTCGGCCGCCGAAATCCGCAGGCGCAACTTCATCCGTCCCGAACAGATGCCATACCGCACGGCCACCGGCCGGCTTTACGATACCGGCGAGTTCGAAGGCCATATGAATGCCGCGATCGAGCGGGCCGGGTGGAAGACTTTCCCCAAACGCCTCGATCAGTCGAAGGCGAACGGAAAAATCCGCGGTGTCGGCATGGCGACCTATATCGAGGCTTGCGCCTTTCCGGGCTCGGAACCGGCTTTCGTCGAACTGAACGGCGATGGCACGGTGACGCTGAAGATCGGCACCCAGACCAACGGGCAGGGCCATGCGACGGCATACGCCCAGTTCATCTCCGAAAAGCTCAACCTCGACATCGACAAGATCCATGTTCGGCAGGGCGATACCGACGAGTTGAAAGCGGGTGGCGGCACGGGCGGCTCGCGCTCCATTCCGCTCGGCGGCGTATCGGCCGCACGTGCGGGTGAGGATCTGGCCGAAAAGATCAAGCGCATCGCGGCGGACGAACTGGAAGCCTCCGCCGGAGACATCAAGCTCGCCGACGGCTTCGCCCGCATCGTCGGCACCGACCGCACGATCGATTTCTCCGCCGTCGCCAAGGCGGCGAAGAAACCTGACGATCTCAAGGGTTTTGGCGAGTTCCTTCAGGATGAGTGCACCTATCCCAACGGCACCCATATCTGCGAGGTCGAGATCGATCCCGATACGGGCGCCACGGAAATCGTCGGCTACACCATCGTTGACGATTTCGGCGTCACCGTGAACCCCATCCTGCTTGCCGGCCAGGTCCATGGCGGCGTGGTCCAGGGCATCGGCCAGGCGCTGACGGAAAACACCGTCTATGGCGAGGACGGCCAGTTGCTGACCGCGAGCTTCATGGACTATGCCGTGCCCCGCGCCGACGACGTGCCATCCTTCCATTTTGAAACCCGCAACGTGCCCTCGACCACAAATGCACTCGGCATCAAAGGGGCGGGCGAGGCCGGCACCATTGGTTCGACGCCGGCTGCGCTCAATGCCGTTGCAGATGCTCTTTACCGGGCTTATGGCATCGGTCATATCGAGATGCCGGCAACGCCTGCGCGTATCTGGGCAACAATTCAGGAAGCATCGGCTACAAAGTGAATTCATCTGGGGGGAGGCGGGCCAGCAGCCCGCTGACCGGCATTGCCTTCAAGGTTTCGTCGGTCGCTGTCTTTGTGGCCATGTCGTCGCTGATCAAGGCGGCAGGGCCGTTGCCGAGCGGGCAGATCGTCTTTTTTCGCTCGTTCTTCGCCATGTTGCTGATCCTCGTTTTTCTGGGGTTTCGCGGCGAGTTGCGCACTGCCTTTCACACCGCGCGCCCTTTCAACCATATGGCGCGGGGCATGGTCGGCGTTACGTCCATGGCGCTGGGCTTCTTTGCTCTCACCCGCCTGCCGCTGCCGGAAGCGATCACGTTGAACTATGCGCAGCCATTGCTAGTTGTCGTGTTCAGCGCGATCTTCCTCCGCGAGACCATACGTGTTTTCCGATGGAGCGCGGTCGTCGTCGGCCTGGTCGGCGTGCTCATCATTTCCTGGCCCACGCTCACGCTTTTCAGCGGCGGTGGAGCCATGGGCAATGAAGAGGCGCTTGGCGTGATCGCGGCCCTTGCCGCCGCTGCAGTCTCGGCGGTGGCCTTGATCCTGGTGCGCAGCCTTGTCCACACCGAAAGAACCGGCACAATCGTGCTTTGGTTTTCGCTGACGGCCACGGTCATATCGCTTGTGACTTATCCTTTCGGCTGGGCGTCGCTGACCGGTACGCAGGCCGCGCTCCTGATCGGGTCAGGTCTTTGCGGTGGTCTCGCGCAGTTGCTCATGACCGAAGGCTATCGCCACGCCGAAGTCTCCACGGTCGCTCCGTTCGAATACACCTCGATGATCCTTGGCATCGCTGTCGGCTATTTCGCTTTCGGAGATGTTCCAACGATCCATATGCTGATCGGCGGCCTGATCGTCGTCGGTGCCGGCATTTTCATCATCTGGCGCGAACAGCGGCTCGGATTGGAGCGCAAGGCGGCAAGCAAGGCTTCACCGCCGCCGGCCTGATCGATTCAGGAAGGCTTTGGCGCGGCACCGCGCTCCGCCGCCAGCCTCTGGAGGAGGGCGCCTGTCTCCTCGTCCGCAGGGAAGAAGGATTCGATCGCCAGTTCCGACAGCGTCACATCGAGTGGTGTGCCGAACACGGTGATCGTGCCGATGAACGACAGTATGTCCCTGCCCATCCGCAGCCGCAGCGGAAGAGCAATTGCTGCAATGTCGGGGTGGGTCGGCCGCGAATTCGGCGGGCCGCTTGGATAGGTCCGCAGTTCGCGCTCCAGTTCGGCCAGCGTCGCGTCGCCGGAAGCATCGACCTGATGCTTGAGGCGCTCGATCAGATGCGTGCTCCATTCATGCAGATTGACGATGCGCGGCGCGAGCCCCTTTGGATGAAGGCTTAGCCGCAGCACATTGACCGGCGGCGTCAGCAAAGTCTGATCCGCAATATCTGCCAGAAGCGGCGCGATGGCGGCATTGCTCGCGACCAGATTCCAGTTTCGGTCGACCGCTATAGAGGGGAAGGGCTCATGCCCTTTCAGCACCAGTTCCACTGCCGCCATTGCCGGAGCCAAGGATGTGTCACCGAGCGCCCTTTCGCTGAAACTCGGCGCAAAGCCTGCGGCCAGCAGCAATTGGTTGCGCTGGCGCAGCGGGATATCGAGTTGCTCCGCCAGATGCAGCACCATCTCGCGCGAAGGTTTGGCCCGGCCGCTCTCCACAAAGCTCAGATGGCGTTGCGAAATATCCGCCTCTGCGGCGAGGTCGAGTTGGCTCATGCGGCGGCGGGTGCGCCATTCGCGAATGAGGGAGCCGGCGGTGGAAGGTTGTTGCGTTGTCATGGCGTCACCTTAGGCGAGGCGCGTTGGCAATTCTATTACCTCCAGCGTAATCGCCGGGCGGCTTTCCGGCGGGCATGGTTCGGTCAGCTCAGGGCGATGGACGTCCGAAGCACCAACGCTTTCAAAGCTGGAGAAGAACCATGACCATCACTGTTTCGCCCTTCCTTCGCAATGCCCTGCTGCTCGATGCGGTCGCCAGTGGCGCGACGGCCATTCTGGCGATGGGCGGGGCTTCTTTTCTCTCGCCGTGGCTCGGCCTGCCTGCCGACCTTCTTTTCTGGTCGGGTGCGGTGCTCGTGCCGTTCGTTGCGTTTCTGGTCGTGGCGGCCCGGCGCGAGACGCTGGCGCGGATGACCTTGATCGACATCATCGGCATCAACGTGCTCTGGGTCGTAGCCAGCTTTGGTCTGCTTGTTTCCGGTCTGGTCTCGCCCACGGCACTCGGTATAGCCTTCGTCAGCGCCCAGGCGGTTGCCGTGGCTCTGTTCGCCGAATTGCAGTTCATCGGAATGCGCCGCGCCAGTATGAAGGCAGCCTAGCTGCGGAACCTCGTCGTCAGTTCGGCAGCACTTCAATCTGGAGTGCTGCCCCTTTCCGTGAAAGCTGCTCTACCAGCCGCTCTAGTTCCTCTTTTTCAAAGGGAGAAAGCCAAAGCTTACCGTCGCTGATAGGTTCATATACGAATGGCGATGCCAAATGTCCGCCATTGAAGCTAATGACTACTTTCTTGCCAATATTGCTACCGGTGAATTCCGCTAAGGCTTTTCCGTCCTGAAGTTCAATTTCCAAGACGTTCCAGCCGGCGCCGCTGTCGAATGCAGACGTGGCTCTCATAATCGTAAATATCGTACTTCCGCTTCTCGCGAAGCCAGCCGTGCGCAAATTGACGGCAACGGCAAGACTTGCCGTCACCAAAGACCGCCTCGAAAGTACCGCTCCTAAGCTCATTTGAAATGCGCCGTCGCTGCAAGCCTGGCTTTCACTTCGAGAAAGTCCCGCCACGCAAGTTTCTTGTGGGCGGGATTTCTCAGGAGATAGGCCGGGTGCAGCGTCGGCATGGCGGGAATGACCGTCCCGGCTTTCGTCGTGTGCGAACGCCAGTTGCCGCGCAGCCGCAAAACGCCCTCGGTGGTGTTGAGCAGCGTCTTTGCGGACGGGCCACCCAACGTCACCAGCAGTTTCGGATTGGCCAGTTCGATCTGCCGTTCAATGAACGGGCGGCAGATTTCGGTTTCATGCGGCGTCGGCGTGCGATTGCCGGGCGGCCGCCAGGGAATGACATTGGCGATATAGACGTTTGTCCGGTCGAGGCCGATTGCGGCCAGTATGCGGTCGAGCAACTGGCCCGAACGCCCGACAAAGGGCAGGCCCTCGATGTCCTCGTCGCGTCCCGGCGCCTCGCCGACGAGCATTACCGCGCCGTCCGGGTTGCCATCGGCAAACACCATGCTCTTGGCGGTGAATTTCAGATTGCAGCCATCGAATGCAGCCATGTGCTGGCGCAATTCGTCGAGCGTGGCTGCATTGCCGGCGAGTTCACGGGCAAGTGCCGCCTGCGCCTCGTCAGGCACGGCGGCGGTCGCTGCCGGCCGGGGGGCCGGGCTTGCCTGCTGGTCGCGAAACGGTGCGCGTGGAGCAGCCGAGGGAGCGGGCTCGGAATCGGCAGCCTGTCGTGCGGCGGCTTGTGCCGGTGGCTGCGCGGCTTGCGCCGCCCGAGCGCCCTCCGCGAGGCGGTCAACGGGTTCTTCCGTCAGCGCGTCGTAAGCGCCTGCCTCCGCATAAAAGGCGAAAAGCTCGGCAAGTCCCGGCGGATCCTGTCTGGCGATGGAAGTCATGTCCTACATTCTTCCGTGGCGGCTGCGAAAGCAAGTCAGGTCGAGGGAATGCGCGGGTCCTGTACCAGATAAAATTGCCGCTTCGGCGTATAGTCGCTGATGAGGAAGCCGAATGAAGCAGATTGGCGCGGGTCCACCTTGCCGTTCCGGTAAAGCAGCCGGTCATAAGGCTCGAAGTCCCGGCTGAAGTCTGCAAAGCTGTCCGAATAGATGTTCTTGGAATCGGTGCGTCTCTGATCGAAGGAGAGCCCGTCGCCGAACAGGCTCGCCTGACCGAGTATCTCCTGAAGTTCGAACTCGACCTCGATCCAGGCCTGCTCGCTGCCGTTCCAGATGATCAGTTTCAGATGCATGAAGCCGTTGGCATACTTGCCGGAGAAGTCGAACGGGCGGATCGGCTTGGTGGTGCGGATGACCATCGTCACCGGACTTGCCGAGACCAGTTCCTCTTCGATGACGATCGGGTCTTCCCGGGTTCCCGTTCCGCCTATCGCCCGTATCTTGAACCCGCCGAGTTCGTCGGAGAAGGAGTAGGCGCCGGCAAGCCAGCGCTTGGCTTCCGGTTTTTCCTCCTGCGCATTGGCCCCGATCGCGCCGACACACAACAGAAGCAGGGCAGGAGCGAGAATGCACAGCAAATCACGGCAAGCCGCGCTCAGGAACCACGATACGGACCGGAAAATCTCAGCCTTCCGCATCCGGTCAGTATGACCGAGAACTGCGCCGACGAAAATCCATGAAAGCAGCGATGTTCAGTGCTTTGTTGCAAAGCATCTCGACGCAATAATTGACGTTTACGTTAACGTCATATAATTTGACTGCGGCAATCGCGACGCTTGGCAAAATCCGCAATGTGAATATGACAGTTGCGCGGTTTCGCGTTGCTATCGGATGCGCTAAGGGAACGCTGAAGCCAGCAAGAATTGCCTGATGGGCAAAAGCCAGTGCGGAGGTTTGGATGAGCGAGATCGAACGCGAAAGCATGGAATTCGATGTGGTCATCGTCGGCGCAGGGCCGGCTGGCCTTGCCGCTGCGATACGGCTGAAACAGATCAATCCAGAGCTTTCCGTCGTCGTTCTCGAAAAGGGCGGTGAGGTCGGCGCGCATATCCTCTCGGGCGCTGTCGTCGATCTGATCGGCATCGACCGCTTGCTGCCCGGCTGGCGCGAGGAAGAGGGCCATCCCTTCAAGACCGCAGTGACCGACGACCATTTCCTGGTGCTTGGACCTGCCGGGTCGGTCCGCCTGCCGAATTTCCTGATGCCGCCGCTGATGAACAATCACGGCAACTACATCGTCTCGCTCGGCAATGTCTGCCGCTGGCTGGCCGGTCATGCCGAAGCGCTGGGGGTCGAGATCTATCCGGGCTTTGCCGCTGCCAGCCTGACCTACAACGATGCCGGCGCGGTGACCGGCGTCATCACCGGCGACATGGGCGTCGAGCGCGATGGCTCGCATGGGCCCGCTTTTGCGCCCGGCATGGCGCTGCTCGGCAAATATGTGCTGCTGGGCGAGGGTGCTCGGGGATCGCTGTCCAAGCAGGTCATCGCCAAATACAAGCTCGACGAAGGCCGTGAACCTGGCAAATACGGCATCGGCCTCAAGGAATTGTGGCAGGTCAAGCCGGAGCACCATAAGCCCGGCCTGGTGCAGCACTCCTTCGGCTGGCCGCTCGACATGAAGACGGGCGGCGGTTCGTTCCTTTATCATCTGGAAGACAATCAGGTCGCCGTCGGCTTCGTCGTCCACCTGAATTACAAGAACCCCTATCTGTCACCCTTCGAGGAATTCCAGCGCTTCAAGACGCATCCGGCGATCCGTGGCGTCTTCGAGGGCGCCAAGCGCATTTCCTATGGTGCGCGTGCGATCACCGAAGGCGGCTGGCAGTCGGTGCCGAAGCTTTCCTTCCCGGGCGGCGCGCTGATCGGCTGCGCCGCAGGTTTCGTCAACGTGCCGCGCATCAAGGGTTCGCACAACGCCGTGCTTTCGGGCATGCAGGCCGCCGAACATGCGGCTGCCGCCATTGCCGAGGGCCGCACCAATGACGAACTAGTCGGTTATGAAAACGAGTGGCGCGCCTCCGACATCGGCAAGGATCTCAAGCGCGTTCGCAACGTCAAGCCGCTGTGGTCGAAGTTCGGCACCATCATCGGCGTCGGCATCGGCGGTCTCGACATGTGGCTGAACACGCTGTTCGGCGTCTCGCCTTTCGGCACGCTAAAGCATGGCAAGGCCGACTATGCCACCCTCGAGCCCGCTGCCAAGCACAAGAAGATTGCCTATCCCAAGCCGGACGGCGTCCTGACCTTCGACCGTCTGTCTTCCGTGTTCCTGTCCAGCACCAACCATGAGGAAGACCAGCCGGTCCATCTTCAGGTCAAGGACATGGCCTTGCAGGAGCGCTCGGAGCATGACGTCTTCGCCGGTCCGTCGACGCGCTACTGCCCGGCCGGCGTCTACGAATGGGTCGACAAGGATGGCAACGCTGCCGCCGACCCGGCGGAGAAGGATGTGCGCTTCGTCATCAACGCGCAGAACTGCGTCCACTGCAAGACCTGCGATATCAAGGACCCGAACCAGAACATCAACTGGGTGCCGCCGCAGGGCGGAGAGGGTCCGGTTTATACCAGCATGTGACGGTCATATTTCGGTGACTGTGGGAAACCGCCGTAAATGACGGCGGTGCGAACGGCGCAACATGAATTGTGCCGTTATGGTTCACAAATTGTTGAAATCGCCTTGGCGATGTGCTTGGCTTGGCTCCTTGCTGGAGCAAAGCCATGCGTTGTGTTGGAGTAGCAGTGCTTGCCGCCCTTTTCGGCCTCACCAATGCCGCCTCGGCGGGGTCGAACGTAGTCGTCATGAAGGAAAACTACACGATCACCGGCAAGACCGGGGAAGAATTGCTTGCAGCCATGAAGCGAACCGGCCCCAAGAAGGGCTACATGGTGCATGCCATGGCGCAGACGCGCTACTCGCTTCGCTGGAACACCAGGTGGGACAAATCAGGCGGCGGATGCCGCGTGACGAACCCAGGCGCGACGCTTTACATCACGTATCGCTATCCCTGGGTGAAGGGCGGGATGTCGCCCGACCTGCAGAAACGCTGGGCCAAATTCATGGACAGCGTGCGCATGCATGAAGAAACGCACGGCCGCATAGCGCGTGAAATGGTCGATGCCGCGGAAAAAGCGGTGGCTGGTATCGCCAACGACAACGATCCCGATTGTTCGAAGTCGAACCTGGAGCGGCTGCGCCGTGTCCGCGGTGTCGAGTCAGCGTATGAAGGCAAGCAACGGCAGTTCGACGCCAAAGAACACCACTATGGCGGCAACGTCGATGGCATGCTCGCATTGCTGACTGCCAAGCAGAAATAAGGTTCGGGACCTCAGCCGTTCGGCAGGTCGGTTTTTCCGGCGGAGACGGTCGCGGTAACGGTCTCCTGCTCTTTTTCAGTCGGCTTAAGCGAGAACTCTACCAGAACGGGCAGGTGGTCCGAGCCTGCCTCCGCCAGCGTATGGGCGGAGTTCACGATCACGTCGCCCTTGTGAAAAACCTGATCAATTGGCAGTCCGGCAAAGCGGAGAAACTCCGGCAGCCGCCATGACTGCCATGTCGGCCCCACTGACGGTACCATGGTGAGATCGCCGAGTTTTCCGACGCGTGCGGTCGCGGCACTCCACGGCGTCGCGTTGAAATCACCGGCCAGCAACGCGGTGCCGCCAAGCAGCGACAACGGCTGGGCCACTGCAGAAATCTGCCGCGACTGTTCGAACGGCCACGGCCAGCCAAGATGAAGTGCCGCTACCTCCACAGTCTTGCCGCTGAAATTGACCGGGGCGACCGCGAACGAGCCGCGTTCGTAGCAATTCGCCTCGGCTCCGTCGGCCATCGGCCGGCTCGACAGGATCGCAACGCCGAAGACGCGGTTGGGGTAGGGGCAGATGATGCTGTAGGGATATGCTGACGACAGCAGCGCCAGTTTCTCCTTCCACATGTCGGAAACTTCTTCCAGCGTCACCACGTCCGGCCGGAGGCGTCCGATCAGCGACAGCACCTTGTTCGGCTCGGCATTGTTGTAGCGAAGATTGAGCTGCAGCAATTTATAGGTCGGTTGCTCGTCGCTCTTGGGCTGGAAGCCGCCGGCGTGCACCGTGCCGAGACCGAGGGAACTCGATGTCGTCGCGAAAGCTGCAACCGCCAGCAGCAATGCTGTCGCACCTTCCTTCCGATACTTGCTCGCAAGCAAGGGAAGCGCGGCAATCGCCATCAGCACCGCAAGATGGACGCGGAAATGAGCGAAGGAATCGAAAACCGGATGCAGCCTCCCGAAGAAGCCGGCAATCAGGGGAAGCGAAAGCGCGAGGACGGCTATGAACGCCCCCGTGGTCAGCTTGTTTCGTATGTCGTTTGTGCTCATTCCCGTCCTTATCGACAAGAATGCGGCTCATTCAAGATATGCAATCGGGCGAGGCCCTTCGCCCGGGTGGATTATCGCAATTTTTCTTTAGGTGGCGTGGCCGAGACCTTCCGGCCTCGATTTCCTACTGAAATGCTGTCTCCGAAAAACTGCGAAGCTTGCGCGAATGCAGGCGATCCATCGGCATCTCGGCCAGCTTCTCCATTGCCCGGATGCCGATGGTGAGATGCTGTGCCACTTGCCGCTTGTAGAATTCGCTGGCCATGCCGGGAAGTTTCAGCTCGCCATGCAGCGGCTTGTCGGAAACACAGAGCAGCGTTCCGTAGGGCACGCGGAACCGGAAGCCGTTCGCCGCGATCGTGGCCGATTCCATGTCCAGCGCGATCGCCCGTGACTGCGACAGCCGCTGAACCGGCCCGCGCTGGTCACGCAGTTCCCAGTTGCGGTTGTCGATGGTCGCGACCGTGCCGGTGCGCATGATGCGCTTGAGTTCATAGCCGGAAAGCCCAGTCACCTCGGCGACCGCTTCCTGCAACGCCACCTGGATTTCGGCCAACGGCGGGATGGGAACCCAGACCGGAAGATCGTCGTCGAGAACGTGGTCCTCGCGCACATAGGCATGCGCCAGCACATAGTCGCCCAGCGCCTGCGTGTTGCGCAGGCCGGCGCAGTGGCCGAGCATCAGCCAGGCATGCGGCCTCAGCACCGCGACATGGTCGGTGATCGTCTTGGCGTTGGAGGGTCCGACGCCGATATTGACCATGGTGATGCCGGCATGGCCGGCCTTCTTCAGGTGATATGCCGGCATTTGCGGCATGCGCGGGGGCGTCGCGCCCTCGGATGGCCTGTTTTCCCCGGCTTTGGTGATGACATGGCCGGGCTCCACGAATTCTTCGTAGCCGCCGCCACCGCTAGCCATCAGGTCCCGCGCGTAGACGCAGAACTCGTCGATGTAAAACTGGTAGTTGGTGAACAGCACGAAATTCTGGAAATGGTTCGGCGCCGTCGCCGTGTAGTGCGACAGGCGGTGCAGCGAGTAGTCGATGCGCTGAGCGGTGAAAGGCGCAAGCGGGCGCGTGTCGCCCGGCAAGGACTCGAAGGTGCCGTTGGCGATATGGTCGTCGGTACCGTCGAGGTCCGGCACATCGAACAGGTCGCGGATCGGGCGTTTGATGCGGTCCGCAATCGATCCATCGACATGGGTGCCCTCGAGGAATGCAAAATGCAACGGGATCGGCGTTCCCGATTCCGATACGGTGATCACCACGCCGTGGTTTCGCATGATCATGCCAAGCTGCTCGAGGAGATAGCTTTCGAACAGATCGGGGCGGGTGATGGTCGTCGCATAATGGCCCGGCAAGGGCATATGTCCGTAGGCCTGGCGGGAATCGACCTGCGTGTAGGAAGCCGTCGTTACCCCGACTTCGGGGTAGAAGGCGCGATATCGCCTGTTTAGATCACCGCCATTTGCAAGGGCGGTGAAGGAGTCCCGCAAAAATGCGGTGTTTCGACTGTAAAGGAATTGGAGCGCCGCAACGGCCTCGTTGGCATCGTTAAAGCTATGCAGCCCGTAAGGTTCCGGGCTGGCAATCAATTCAATGGGTTCTGGGTAGATTCTCTTTTCCATGACCCAATATAGAGAGTTCTTCCAACCTTGGGAGGGGGACGACTGGGTCAGCCTGCACTTTTTTATTGGTCAGCCGCGCTGCAGGCTCAGGAGCAGGACGAACCCCGCGCCGACCTTCTTGTGTGCCGGGGCTTCGATCGTCGTGCCGGTCGAGCCGCGGGCTGCAGGAACGGCCAGCACCGGAGCTGCCAGCATGGCCAGGATGAGCGCCGCCCGCGGCAGGAGCCGAAGGGTATTCATCGAGGTGGCGGCGATCTTGTTCATGGACGTGGCGCTTTTCTGGTGCGGTGGTCTGGTTACGGACGGAAGCTTGTGATGCAGGTCGGATCGTTCGAGCAGAGCCTGGTCATTCCCTGTTCCCAGGACCGGGTCGATCGGTTTGCCTGCGCAACCAGGATGGAAAAGGTCATTCCGAACAGGGTCATCAGCAGGCAGACTATGGTGAACCGGCGAGCAAGCATTGGGTGTCTCCTTCAATGACGCGGAGAATGCCCGAGCGCGGCTGAACGACCTCTGAGACGGGCGTTCATCTTCGGTTCAATTTTATTAATCGACGTGTTCGGTTTGTTGGCTTGTGTTTCGCCGCTGTCTGCCTATGTGCTGAAAGCATTCCCGAAACGGAGAACCCTCTCATGACGACGCAGACCAAGCCGATCGAACTCCACTATTGGCCGACACCAAATGGCTGGAAGATCACGATCATGCTTGAGGAACTCAGCGTTCCCTACACGGTCAAATATGTGAACATCGGCAAGGGCGAGCAGTTCGAGCCGTCATTCCTGAAAATCGCACCCAACAACCGCATGCCGGCCATCGTCGATCCCGAGGGACCCGGCGGCGAGCCGATCTCCGTCTTCGAGTCTGGCGCGATCCTGCAATATCTCGGCCGGAAATTCGGCAAGTTCTACCCCGCCGACGAGCGCCTGCGCGTCGAGGTCGATCAGTGGCTGTTCTGGCAGATGGGTGGTCTCGGGCCGATGGCAGGCCAGGCGCATCATTTCCGGCAATATGCACCGGAGAAGATCCAGTACGGCATCGACCGCTACACGAATGAGGTCAACCGGCTCTACGGCGTGATGAACAAGCGCCTTGCTGACCGCGAATTCCTCGCCGGCGATTACTCGATCGCGGACATGGCCAGCATCGGCTGGGTGAGGCCCTATAAGAACCAGGGCCAGGAGATCGAGGATTTCCCGAATCTGAAGCGCTGGTTTGATGTCATTCTGGCGCGGCCCGCCGTCCAGAAGGCGATAACTGTCGGTGAAGATCATCGGCGCAATCTCGCCGACGACAAGGAAGCTCAGAAAGTGCTGTTTGGGCAGAAAGCCCGCGCCTGATATTTTTGTCGCATCGATGCCGGGACGTTCCCGGCATCGATCGCAACATTCTGGAAAAGCCTAGAGTTTCGACCAGACCTGCGTCTTGCAGAAAATCTTGAGCGCGCAGCCGGTCATGTTGAGCTTCGCGCCCGAAAGCGTTCCTGACCCGGAATAGGTCTTGTCGTCTGCCGGGTCGGTGATCGAGCCGGAATATTGATTGCTGCCGCTGGCGCTCATCTTGCCGATCGACTTGCCGGCATATTTGCCTGTCTTCAACGTGATGCAGAAGCCGCCGCCGCAGCTGGCGATCGCCGCCGTGTCGCCGCTCTTTGTCTTCCAGTTGCCTTCGATCGGATCGGCATAGGCCGCACCAGCCATCAAAAGCGTCGCCGCAATTGCCATGCTCATCTTACGAAACATAGATGTCCTCCCTTTTTGAGCGTCTATCGGTCCGGCCTGCTCTCTCCCGCCATTCCGCCGCTTACGCAAACGTAAGCTAATCCAGTCGCCGGAAAAACAAAAGCGGTGTCCTTGCGGAAGGAAAGCAGGTTTTTTGCGGTGGCAAAACGGCCCGCAACTGCCTGATTTTCATCTTCCGCTCTGATGCGACCGGTTTTCGTGGTTACGGAAGGGTTTCGTTCCACCACTCGCATTTTCTTCAAATTTTCTGAGAAAGCCCGGAATTCCCGCATCGCTATCCTTAACAAATTCAGGCGTTTACCTCTTGTTTGAACTTTGTTTGCGCCAAATTAAGCACGTGATTTAACGACGGATTCAAGGCTCAGGTTCATTCTACGAAGCATCGGAAGAGCAGCCCAGGACGACAAAAGAGGCGGGCTTCCAGCAACGGACAGGGACCTTCGAAATGGCACGTTTTGAAATGCTTGAAGCCGGGTTCGGCACGATGGGAACAACCGCCCAGGCCGATATCCTTTTTGAACTGGGCATGATGTATGCGACTGGCCGCGACTGTGAAGTCGACACCATCGCCGCCCACAAATGGTTCAACATCGCCGCGATCAAGGGCTCGGCCCGCGCCGCGGAACTGCGCTCCGAACTTTCGGCTTCGATGTCGAAGCTCGAAATCGCCAGGGCCCTTCGCGAAGCTCGCGAATGGATGACCATGCACTGATAAGTGCAGGCCAGGATATGAATTCAAGGGCTCAAGCCGCGCAGACGGCTGGGTCTCAATAGAAAGAACGCGGCAGCTTGGAGGCGGGCCAGCCGCGCATGTCGAAAACGGGCGACTACAGCGTTTTGTGGTAAAACAGGGACCGCAATGCGAACCAGCAAAAGCCGTGACCGGTGGAAACACACTGGCGCGGCTTTTTCATTTTTCCACGATCTTCTCCGCTGGCCTTGCCGGATCGCCGATCTGGCGAGTGGCCTTTGCCATTCGCCTGAGATATCAGATTGCCTTTCGGCGTCGAGGGCGACGCCGTGGAGGAAACGAAAATGATCAAGAAAACACTTCTGGGCGCGGTCTTTGCCGGCCTCATGATGTCGGCGTCGGCTTACGCTGACGACATCACCTTTGCTGTCGTCGGACCGATGACCGGCCAGCTTGCCAATATCGGCGATCAGTTCCGGCAGGGCGCCGAGGCTGCCGCCAAGGCGATCAACGAAAAGGGCGGCGTGATGGGCCGCCAGATCAAGATCTCGGTCGAGGACGACGTCTGCGATCCGAAGCAGGCCGTGTCGGTGGCAAACCGCATTGTCGCCAACGGCATCATGTTCATCGATGGCCACGCCTGCTCCGGCTCCAGCATCCCGGCTTCGGCCGTCTATGCCGAAAGCGGCGCGCTGATGATGAGCCCGGCTTCGTCCAACCCTGTGCTGACCGACGATGCGGCAGCGAAGGGCTGGCCGACGATCATGCGCCTCTACACACGCGACGACGCGCAGGGCGCCTTCATCGGCCCGTGGATCGCTAAGAAATATGCCGGCAAGAACGTCGTCATCCTGCACGACAAGAGCGCCTACGGTCAGGGCGTGGCGGATGCCGTCAAGGCAACCATGAACGAAGGCGGCCTCAAGGAGGTCATGTATGAAGGCATCAACGCTGGCGAGAAGGATTATTCCGCGCTGGTGACCAAGATGAAGGAAATGAAGGCCGACGTGGTCTATTTCGGCGGCTACCACCCCGAAGCCGGCCTGATGCTGCGCCAGTCGGCCGAGCAGGGCTTCAAGTTCCAGCTGATCATGCCGGACTCGATCGCCTCGCCGGAATTCTGGCAGATTGCAGGCCCGGCCGGTGAAGGTACCATGTTCGTCTTCCCGTCCGACCCGCAGGCCAAGCCTGAAGCCAAGGAAGCCGTCGAGAAGATCAAGGCCGGCGGCTTCGTGCCGGAAGGCTTCACCCTGTTCTCCTACGCCACCATCCAGGCCTTCGCGCAGGGCATCGAGCGTGCCGGCAGCGACGATCCGATGAAGGTTGCCGAGGCGCTGAAGAACGGCCAGCCGATCCAGACCGTTGTTGGCGACGTCACCTTCGACGAAAAGGGCGATCTCAAGAACGCCAGCTACGACATCAACCAGTGGCACGACGGCAAGTACGCGCCGATCGCGCAATAAATACCTATCGGACAGATGCAATGAAAATGGCCGGGGTTGTCCCGGCCATTTTTGTTTGAAGGACGCACAAAGGCTGAGACAGCTCTAAGCTCCTGCCTCTTCCTGAAACCGCACCAACACCGTCCCATCGGTCACCTGCGAGCCTTCCTCCGCGATCTCTGCGATGATGCCGTCATGCGGTGCGGCGATGGTGTGCTCCATCTTCATCGCCTCCAGGATGAGCAGCGGCTGGCCTTTGATCACGGCATCATCCTTCCTCGCCCGAACCACCTTGACCAGACCAGGCATCGGCGCGCGCATGGAACCGCTGCTGCCGGCATCCGCTGCATGCGCGAAGGGGTCGGGAACGACGAAGGTGAAGGCGTGGCCAGCTTCGAAGACGGTGATGTGGCCGGGCCAGCGGGTGAAGGCGCGGCCTTTCTCCCCCCTTGAGGGGGAGATGTCGCCGAAGGCGACAGAGGGGGTTACATCAGAAGGCACCGCCCCAACGTCGAGCACTGCCGCAGCGACCCCACCCCGATCCGCTTCGCGGATCGACCCTCCCCTCAAGGGGGAGGGATGCGCCGGTGCGTCCAACTCCACCGCCACTCGCCCGTCCCGCTTCACCAAAACGCTCGCCGCAAACTCCTCCTCGCCAAACCGAAGCGTCGTCCGCCGCGCCAGCGGATGGAAATGCGAATACCCCGCAAGCGCTGACCAAGGATCGTCGGTCGGCTGCTGCTCGCCCATGCCGGATGCGGCAAGTGCCGCCAGCGCAATCGTGCAACCGTCCGGCACGGCCATCACCGTCAATGCCGCCTGCTTGCGCTCGATCAGGCCGGTGTCGACATCGCCGCTGGCAAAATCCGTATCCGCCGCCAGAGCCGCAAGAAACGCGACATTGGTGACCGAGCCGGCGATTTCCGTGGCCTTCAGCGTCTCGCCCAGCGCATTCAACGCGGCGGCGCGATCCGCTGCATGAACCACCAGCTTGGCGATCATCGGATCGTAGAACGGTGAGATAGCGTCGCCCTCGCGCACGCCGGTCTCTACGCGCATTTCCGCACCCGCAGGCGGCGCCATGGGAAAGCCGAGACGGTGCAGCGTGCCGATGGCCGGCAGAAAGCCTTTTGCCGGGTCTTCGGCATAGATGCGCGCCTCGAAGGCGTGGCCGTCGAGCTTGATCTCGGGTTGCGTCTTCGGCAGCTTTTCGCCGGCCGCGGCCCGCAACTGCCATTCGACCAGATCGACGCCGGTGATCATCTCCGTCACCGGGTGCTCGACCTGCAGGCGCGTGTTCATTTCCATGAACCAGAAGCGGTCGGGCTTAAGACCTTGCGAGGCATCGACGATGAACTCGATCGTGCCGGCACCCGAATAGCTGATGGCTTTCGCCGCCTTCACTGCCGCGTCGGTCATCGCCTTGCGCATCTCGGCGGTCATGCCGGGTGCGGGCGCTTCCTCGATGACCTTCTGGTGACGGCGCTGGGCCGAACAATCGCGCTCGAACAGATGCACCGCGTGGCCGTGATTGTCGCCGAACACCTGCACTTCGATATGGCGCGGCTTGTCGACATATTTTTCCACCAGCACCCGGTCGTCGCCGAAGGCTGCCTTGGCTTCACGCCGTGCACCCGATAGCGCCTCGGCAAAATCCTCCGGACGCTCGACCTTGCGCATGCCCTTGCCGCCGCCGCCGGCGCGCGCCTTGATCAAGACGGGATAGCCGATCTCGCGCGCCTTGGAGGCGAGAATGACGATTTCCTGCGCTTCGCCGTGATAGCCGGGGACGACCGGCACACCGGCCTTTTCCATCAGCCGCTTGGCTGCGTCCTTCAGGCCCATCGCGCGGATCGACGCTGCCGATGGGCCGATGAAGACGAGGCCGGCCGCCGTCACCTGATCGACGAAAGCCGGGTTCTCCGAAAGAAAACCATAACCGGGGTGGATGGCCTCGGCGCCCGTCGCCATGGCGGCGGCGATGATCTTTTCGCCGCGCAGATAGCTTTCACCGACGGGCGAGGGGCCGATATGCACCGCCTCGTCCGCTTGCGAGACGTGAAGCGATCTGGCATCGGCGTCGGAATAGACCGCGACGGTGGCAATACCCATGCGCCGCGCCGTGCGGATGACCCGGCACGCGATCTCGCCGCGGTTGGCAATCAGGATTTTGGTGAACATGGCGATCCCTCGGAGCCGGCGTCTATGAACGGGGGGTTCCGCCGGCAAGAAAGTCCGTCTTGCCGAGTGGAACGCCCTTGTGCCGCAGAATGGCGTAGGCCGTCGTTACGTGGAAATAGAAGTTGGGCAGCGCAAAGCTCAGAATGTAGCTCGTGCCGGTGAAATCCAGTGTCCGTGTTCCGGCCTTGAAGCTCACCGCGGCGGCCTCGCGGCCATCCATGCTGTCGGGTGCGACAGCGCCGAGATAGTCGATCGTGGCCGCGATGCGGGCCTGAAGATCGGCGAGGGAAACTTCGTTGTCCGCCATCGGGCGCGGCTCAATCTGGCCTACGCGCACTGCCACGAAACGGGCCGTATCCGAGGCGCGCTGTATCTGGCCGGTTAGCGGCAGCATGTCGGGAAAGAGCCGGGCGGTGGTCAGCTCTTCTTCCGCGATTCCCTGCTCGGCAGCATAAGCTTCGCCTTTCCGCAGATTGTGCGACAGGTTTTTGAGCGCCGTGATGAAGACGGGTATCGAAATGTCGTAGAGAGAAAGGGACATGGTATCTCGCGGTTCTGTTGATGGTGTCGATGCTGCGGCGCGTGAGGCTGTCGTCACATCCTGAACACGCCGAATTTGGTGTCCGCCACCGGCGCATTGAGCGCAGCACTCAAGGACAGCGCCAGCACTTCGCGCGACCGCGCCGGGTCGATGATGCCGTCGTCCCACAGCCGGGCAGACGAATAGAGCGGCTGGCCTTCATGCTCGTATTTCATCAGGATCGGCTTGCGGAATTTCGCTTCTTCCTCCGCCGTCCATTCGCCGCCCTTGCGCTCGATGCCCTCGCGCTTGACCATGGCAAGCACGGTTGCCGCCTGCTCGCCGCCCATCACCGAAATGCGCGCGTTCGGCCACATCCACAGGAAGCGGGGCGAATAGGCACGGCCGCACATGCCGTAATTGCCGGCGCCGAACGAGCCGCCGATGATCATCGTCACCTTCGGCACCTGCGCGGTCGCCACTGCCGTCACCAGCTTGGCGCCGTCCTTGGCGATGCCGCCGGCCTCGTATTTGCGGCCGACCATGAAGCCGGTGATGTTCTGCAGGAAGATCAGCGGGATCTTTCGCTGGCAGCACAGCTCGATGAAATGCGCGCCCTTCAGCGCGCTTTCAGAAAACAGCACGCCATTGTTGGCAATGATGCCGACCGGCATGCCGTAGAGATGGGCAAAGCCCGTGACCAGCGTGGTGCCATAATTCTGCTTGAACTCGTCGAACTCCGAGCCGTCGACGATACGGGCGATGACCTCGCGCACGTCATAGGGCTGGCGAATGTCGGCGGGAATGACGCCGTAGATCTCATGCGGATCGTGAAGCGGTTGAATCGGTTTCTGTAAGTTCAGGCTTACGTTCTTGTTCCGATTCAGGTTTTTGACGATGCGCCGCGTGATCGCCAGCGCGTGCTCGTCGTCCATGGCGTAGTGGTCGGCCACGCCCGACTGGCGCGTGTGGACCTCGGCGCCGCCAAGGTCTTCGGCGCTCACATCCTCGCCTGTCGCAGCCTTCACCAGCGGCGGGCCGCCGAGAAAGATGGTGGCTTGGTTACGTACCATGATGGTTTCGTCCGACATCGCCGGTACGTAAGCGCCGCCTGCCGTGCACGAGCCCATCACGCAGGCGATCTGCGGAATGCCGGCCGCCGACATGTTGGCCTGGTTATAGAAGATGCGGCCGAAGTGGTCGCGGTCGGGAAACACCTCGTCCTGGTTGGGCAGGTTGGCGCCGCCGCTGTCGACCAGATAGACGCAAGGGAGATTGTTCTGCATGGCGATCTCCTGCGCCCGCAGATGCTTCTTCACCGTGATCGGATAATAGGTGCCGCCCTTCACGGTGGCGTCGTTGACGACGATCATCACCTCGCGGCCCTCGACGCGGCCGATGCCGGCGATCATGCCGGCGGCCGAAATATCGCCGTCATACATGTTCCACGCGGCGAACTGGCCGACCTCGAGAAAGGGAGAGCCGGGATCGATCAACTGGGCGAGTCGCTGGCGCGGCAAAAGCTTGCCACGCGAGACATGGCGCTCCCGCGCTTCCTGCGAGCCGCCAAGTTCGACGGTTGCGGCCTTCTCGGCAATGTCGCCAACAAGCTCGCGCATGCGCGCGGCATTGGTTTTGAAGGCGTCGGAGGCGGGGGAGATCTGGGATTGGATTACGGGCATCAGAGGTTTCCATAATGACTGCGAGTGCGGTCACGGATGTATTGAGAGGGACGACGGCTCACAGGTTGGAACCGTGTAATTCTATCAGGTTCCAGATCACAACGTAGAGGAGTGTGAAGCAGAACGGCAGCGCTAGAAATGTGATCCAGAAGGGGGTGTCCAGATCTGATCGGCCTCCCTCCTGTATGAACGCGCCTAAGAGCGTCCATGCCAATTGGCCGGTTGCGTAGATAAGCACCGAAAGTGCAAGAAAGAGCCACGTCGTCGTCAACGCGACGCTCGAGACATTCGTCACCACGTCGAACAATACCAACAGTCCGAATGCGCTCGCGACTACAAGTTTGGTCAGAATATCTCTTCGCATGCCGCCTTCTTGTACATTGGAAACGTCCGTGACCAAAGCATCTCACGCGCCCTCCGCCATGATCTCCCGCCCGATCAGCCACCGTCGAATCTCGCTCGTCCCCGCGCCGATCTCGTAGAGCTTGGCGTCGCGCAGCAGGCGGCCGGTGGCGTAGTCATTGATGTAGCCATTGCCGCCAAGCAGTTGCAGCGCATCGAGCGCCATCAACGTCGCCTTTTCGGCGGCAAAGAGGATGCAGCCGGCCGCGTCCTTGCGGGTCGTCTTGCCGCGGTCGCAGGCGGAGGCCACGCCATAGACATAGGCACGAGCGGCGTTCATCGTCGTGTACATGTCGGCCAGCTTGCCCTGGACGAGCTGGAAATCGCCGATAGCCTGCCCGAACTGGCGCCTGGTCTGCACGTAAGGCACCGCGACATCCAGACATGCCGACATGATGCCGAGCGGGCCGCCGGCAAGCACCGTGCGTTCATAGTCCAGCCCCGACATCAGCACCTCGACGCCGCGTCCCTCCTGTCCGAGCACATTGTCGAACGGCACGTCCACATCCTCGAAAACGAGTTCGCCGGTGTTGGAGCCGCGCATGCCCAGCTTGTCCAGCTTCTGAGCTACGGAGAAGCCTTTCATCTTGCTCTCGATGATGAAGGCGGTGATGCCGCGAGAGCCCATTGTGGGTTCGGTCTTGGCGTAAACCACCAGCGTGCCGGCATCCGGCCCGTTGGTGATCCACATCTTGTTGCCGTTGAGCACGAAACGGTCGTTGCGCTTATCGGCGCGCAGGCGCATCGACACGACATCCGAACCCGCACCCGGCTCAGACATGGCAAGCGCGCCAACCTTCTCGCCGGAGCAAAGCGCAGGCAGGTATGTCTCCTTCTGCGCCGCGGTCCCCCAGCGGTTGATCTGGTTGACGCAGAGATTGGAATGCGCGCCGTAGGACAGGCCGACCGAAGCGGAAGCGCGAGAAATCTCCTCCATGGCCACGACATGCGCGAGATAGCCCATGCCGGTGCCGCCGAAATCCGGGTCGGCGGTCATGCCGAGCAAGCCGAGCGCGCCCATCTCTTCCCACAGATGCGCGGGAAACTCGTTGGAGCGGTCGATCTCGGCGGCTATCGGCGCGATCTGCTCCTGCGCGAAGCGGCGCACCATGTCGCGCAGCGCATCAATGTCCTCGCCGTGCCCGAAATCAAGCGTGTGCGCGTACATGGGTGTTCTCCCTGGCGTTTTCCGCGCCTGTCAGGCGCATTGTCATTGCGAGATAGGTCTCGGCTACTTCTTCCACCGAAAGCCGCTCGTCCGGGCGGAACCAGACGATCACGCCGGTGATCATCTGGATGATGGCGATCGCCGTCAGTCCGGTGTCATCGATCACGAAGGTCCCGGCCTCCGCGCCGTCGCGCAGGATCTGACGCAGCTCCTTTTCGTAAGCCGTGCGCAGGCGCAGGATTTGCGTGAGATTATCGCGCGAAAGGGCGCGCAGTTCCATGTTGGAGACATGGGTGGCGTGCCGGCGCGCGACATGAAAATGGATATGGTTGCGCACGAAAGCGGTAAGGCGCTCGCGTGGATCGGCGTTGGCCGGTCGCGCGGCCTCCCATGCGGAGAGCAGCCCGTCCATATGTTCGCATAGAAGCGTGAAGAGCAAATCCTCCTTGGTCGGGAAATAGCGGTAGAGCGCGGCAGCCTGCACGCCGACTTCTGCCGCAAGCTGGCGCATCGATACAGCCTCATAGCCGAAACGGGCCATGAGGCTGATCGCAGCCTCGCGTATTGCCGCTTCCGTCCTGCCGCCATCTGAACCAATCGTGCGCGCCATGGCTTTTTGCTTTTTCCAGCGTGAGAGATTGATAATAAAACGAACGTTCAATTAATTCAAGAGGTGACAGCGATGGAGAGTTTCTTTGTTCCTCCACCTGCTCAGGGAGGTGTTTTGGACGACTGTTGAATTACAGCCACACCAAGGATGCGGTTCGCCAGGAGAGGAATTCCAAGCATGGAATATTACTTGACTCCAACACTCATATTTGTGACCGCGTGACACGCGAATTTCGCGCATTGCTTAATTATGGAGTGTGAGTGTGCAGTTGGGGCCGAGAACATATCGTCTGAGAATGCTGCTTTTGGGAGGCGCAGCCATTTTCGTTTCAAATCAGGGCGCCTATGCGCAGGAGGATCAGAATGCGATCGTCCTCGACGCGGTGACGGTGGAGGCGCAGAGCAACGAGATACTGAAACAGGAAGGCTATGTCGCCAAGCAGGACCGTATCGGCACCAAGACGGATACGCCGATCGCCAAGATCCCGCAGGCCATTTCGACGGTTACGCAGAAGCAGATCGAGGATCAGGAGCCGCGCACGCTGAACGAGGCTCTGAGCTACACGGCTAGCGCCAACCCCAACAGCTTCGGCTACGATACCCGCAATGATGCATTCTTCCTGCGCGGCTTTCCGGCCTACTACAACGGCATGTTCCGTGACGGCTTGCGCCAATACAATGCGCCGACGGCGATGTTCAAGACAGAGCCCTACGGCCTCGAGGGCATCACGATCCTCAAGGGACCGGCCTCCTCGCTCTACGGCGTCAGCGGCCCCGGCGGCATCGTCAACCTTGTCACCAAGCGGCCCAAGGAAGAAACCTTTCGCGAGGTCGAGGTTCTTCTCGGTGAGAACAATCGCTACCAGACCGGCTTTGATTTTTCCGGCAAGGCCAATGAGGATGGAACGCTTCTCTATCGCCTGACGGGTCTTGGTCGGGATTCCGATACCTTTCTTGAAGGTTACTCGGATGACAAGCTTTACATAGCTCCCGCGCTCACTTTCAAGCCGGATGAAGACACCAAGCTGACGATCCTCGGCGAACTGTCGCGCACCAAGACCGGCGGAACCGCTTTCTTTTACAATCCAACTCCGGGCGAGGTTTCCGACCTCTATGAAGGCGACCCGGCTTACAACGACTACACTCAGGGGCAGGGCCGTATCGGATACGAATTCGAGCATCGGTTCAATGACCTGCTGACGGTGCGCCAGAACCTCCGCTATTCCAAGGCAGATGCGGATCTTGAGTATAGCGGCCACTATCCAGTTGGAGCAGACCTCGCCCGCTACTGGGGACACTATAACGAAAATGTCGCGACCTTCACGGTCGACAATATGGCCCAGTTCAACTTCGATACCGGCCCCGTCAGCCATGTCGCGATTGCCGGCATCGACTACACTTATGCCGATTACGATTCAGCCGGCGGTGTCTCATATATTTCTGCGGACGATATGAAGAACACGCCGCTGGCCTTCGCCGGCAGTCAGAAAATGAGCAATGTCGGTATCTATGCCCAAGACCAGCTTACCTGGGACGCGTTTACGCTGTTCGGCAGCGCACGCTATGACTGGGTCGATACCAAGGCTGTTAACACGTCTGAAGTCGAGACCAGCCAAAAGGATGGACATTTCTCCGGCCGCATCGGCCTGTCCTATGAGACGCCGTGGGGCCTGATCCCCTATCTCAACTACTCAAGCTCTTTCGCACCCAATATCGGCTTCGTGTCGGCGGAAGGCACCAATATTCGTAGCGCTGCCAAGCCTACCGCGGCCGAGCAGAAGGAGATTGGCGTCAAGTACCAGATTCCGGACACCAACCTGCTGATCAGCGCCGCCCTGTTCGATATCAAGCAAAAGGACGGCGTTGTTTACGATGGAACTTTCGACGAGGATGGCCAGCAGCGTCAGCGCCAGCTCGACCTCCATTCGCGCGGCATCGAGCTTGAAGCCAACGCGTCCTTCGACAACGGCTTCGGCCTGATCGCCTCCTACACGCATCTCAAGATGACGATCGACAAAGGTTTGGCAGACACCGAGGGCAAGGAGCTTTCGGCGACGCCGAACGACATCTTCTCGCTCTGGGGCAACTACCAGTTCAATGACGGTCAGTTGGCCGGTCTCGGCCTGGGCGCTGGCGTGCGCTACGTCGGCGAGAGCTTCGGCAACGACCAGAACACGATCGACAATGAAGACCGGGTCTTTGTCGATGCGGCGCTGTCCTATGATTTCGGCAGGCGCTTTGACAATCTTGAGGGCGTGAAGTTGCAGATCAATGCCAAGAACGTCTTCGACGAGCGCAAGGTGATCTGTAGCGCCGGCAACTGCTACCGTGACGAAGGGCGTTCGATCATGGGCAGCCTGCGCTACCGCTTCTGATGCTGAAAAAGACCGACACCGGTATCGCGTCGTCGTCCCCGGTCGCCATTTTCATGGCGATCGGTGGGCTCTACGTCGCGCAAAGCGTCATCGGCGGAATCACCTGGGCAGGCCTGCCGGCTGTAATGCGTGACCAGGGCATGCCGCTCGACCATATCGGGCTGCTTTCGCTGATCGCGCTGCCCTGGGCACTGAAATTCCTGTGGTCGCCGGCGGTCGAGCGGTTTCGCCTGCCGCCGGTGGGGCGCAACCGCTCCGGCACCATCGTCCTGATCGGCGGGCTTATCTCGGTGGTGGGTCTTTTCGCGGTCGGTGCGCTCGGTCCGGGAATACTGTTTCCGGTTCTGGCCTGCCTGACGGTGGTGGCATTCGCCGCCTCGACTGTGGACATTGCTTGCGACGGCTATGCCGTCGAAAGCCTGTCGAAGGAAAACCACGGCTGGGGCAATGCCGCGCAGGTTGGCGGCGCTTATTTCGGTTCGGCGATAGGGGCTGGGCTGTTTCTCGTCATTGTCGACAGGTATGGCTGGCAGGCCGGTGTCTGGACGATGGCGGTGTTGCTGATCCTGCTTGGATTGCCGTTCATGCTGCGCGCCAGAAGAGCTACGCTGGTGGAAACGCGCGAGCATGTGCCGTCGCTTGGCTCCGCGCTGAAGCGGCCGGAAATACGCAAGGGCCTGCTGGCAGCGGCGGTCTATGTCATCGCGCAAAAGGCTGCGCTCGGCATGGTCGGCCCGTTCCTGATCGATGCCGGGCTGGATCTTACCACCGTCGGGCTGCTCAACAGCGTCGGCAGCATGTTCGTCGGCCTTGCGGCAGCACTGCTCGGCGGTGCTCTCGTCAGGCTGTGGGGCATACGTGCCGTTCTGATCCTGGCGATTGTGCTCCAGGCGGCGGCACTGTTCTTCTTTGCCGCTTTCCACCAATTCGATGCCATGCCGAAGGCTGTGCTGATGGCGGTTTCGGTCGCCAGTTCGTCCGGCATCATGGCGCTGGGCTTCGTGGCGCTCTACGCGCAATTCATGCGCTGGTCCGATCCGAAACAGGCGGGCGTGGATTTCACGCTGTTCCAGTGCATGGATGCGCTGGTCAGCATGGTCGGCGGCATCGTCGCCGGCTATGTCGCACAATATCTCGGCTACGGCATATTCTTCGCCACCGCCGGCGTGATCGCGATCGCCGCCATACCGGTCATCGCTATGGTTTCCGACCGCAATTGATTCGGCCGCACCACGCGGCGCCAGCTTTTCGCGGAGCGCTCCTTGGTGAGCGTCCCGGCGTCTGCGCTCTCATATTTCCAGCCTGTTTTCAGCCAGCCGGCGCGTCTCCAGCGCTCCGGCTGGAAGAACAATACGCTGCGTCAACTGAACCGATATGCAATTCATTTGAGCCATTAACGAAACAAAAGCGAAAACGAATTGCAAAACGTTCGAAGATCAAACATGATCGAAAAATGGCCTGCCGCAGGGAGGAACGTGGCGACTATGCTGGAACTCAAAGGGGTAACGAAGGTCGTCGGCGCCGACACGCATATCGATGCGGTCGACCTGACGCTTCAGCATGCCTCGCTCAACGTGCTTCTCGGGCCGACGCTCTCGGGCAAGACGAGCCTCATGCGGCTGATGGCGGGCCTCGATGTGCCGACCTCCGGTTCTATCTGGTTCGACGGCGTGAATGTTACCGGCGTGCCGGTGCAGAAGCGCCGGATCGCCATGGTCTACCAGCAGTTCATCAATTATCCGGCGATGACGGTCTATGAGAACATCGCCTCGCCGCTGCGCGTTGCCGGTGTTGACAGTGCGAAGATCGACAAGGAGGTTCGCCGCGCCGCCGAGCTTCTCAAGCTCGCGCCTTATCTGGACCGCACGCCGCTCAACCTCTCAGGCGGCCAGCAGCAGCGCACCGCACTGGCGCGCGCCATCGTCAAGAATGCCGGGCTGGTGCTTCTCGACGAGCCGCTCGCCAATCTCGACTACAAGCTGCGCGAGGAACTGCGCGCAGAACTGCCCAAGATATTTGCCGAATCCGGCGCGATCTTCGTCTATGCAACGACGGAGCCGTCCGAAGCGCTGCTTCTCGGCGGCAACACCGCGACACTGTCGCAGGGCAGGGTGACGCAATTCGGCCCGACGATCGACGTGTTCCGCCGGCCGCGCGACCTGGTGACGGCCAGAACCTTTTCCGACCCGCCGCTCAACACCATCGTACTGCGCAAGAGCGGGGCTAGCTTCCTGCTCGACGGCGGCGTCAACCTGCCGGTGCCGTCCGAGCTCAAGGGCATTGCGGATGCGACATACACGGTCGGCTTCCAGCCGCATCACCTCTCGCTGAAACGTCCGAACCGCGAGGCGGTGTCGGTGACGGCCAAAGTGAAGGTGACGGAAGTGACCGGCTCGGAAAGCTTCGTCCATCTCGATTTCGCAGACGTCCATTGGGTGATGCTGGCGCATGGCATCCAGGTGTTCGATCCGGACCAGGTAATCGAGGTCTTCATCGATCCGCGGCATCTGATGGTGTTCGATGAGGCGGGCCGTTCTGCTGAAATCGTGCAGGCGCAGGCGGCTTAGGAGAGTTTCATGGCAAGCATCGAACTCGACCATATCCGCCACGCCTACGCAGGGCCTTCGAAAGCAGCGACCGTCTATGCGCTGAAGGAAATCCACTACACATTCGAGGATGGCGGCGCTTATGCGCTGCTCGGGCCGTCCGGTTGCGGCAAGACGACCTTGCTCAACATCATCTCCGGGCTGCTGCACCCCTCGCATGGCCGCCTACGTTTCGACGGCCACGACGTGACCGAACTGTCGACGCAGGAGCGCAACATCGCGCAGGTGTTCCAGTTCCCGGTCATCTACGACACGATGACGGTCTACGACAATCTCGCCTTTCCGCTGCGCAACCGTGGCATCACCGAGAGCGAGGTCGACAAGAAGGTTCGAGAGACGCTGAAGATGATCGATCTGGCGGATTGGGCGGACCGCAAGGCGCGGGGCCTGACCGCCGACCAGAAGCAGAAGATATCGCTCGGCCGCGGTCTCGTTCGCTCCGACGTCAACGCCATCCTGTTCGACGAGCCGCTCACCGTCATCGACCCGCATATGAAATGGGTGCTGCGCTCGCAGTTGAAGCAGCTTCACCAGCGCTTCGGCTACACCGAAATCTATGTCACGCACGACCAGACAGAAGCGCTGACCTTCGCGCAGAAGGTGGTGGTGATGTTCGAGGGCGAGATTGTCCAGATCGATACGCCGGCAGAACTGTTCGAGCGTCCCCGGCATACATTCGTCGGCTACTTCATCGGCTCGCCGGGCATGAATCTCATGCCGGTGGATATCCAGGGCAGCAATGCGCGGCTCGGCACCCAGTCGATCGCGCTGCCGGGCGCGCCGAAGACGGCCGGGGAGAGCAAGGTCGAACTTGGCATCCGGCCGGAATATGTGCGGCTGGGCCGCGAGGGAATGCCGATATCGGTCACCAAAGTGGAAGACATCGGCCGCCACAAGATCGTGCGCGCTGAACTCGAAGGGCGCAGTTTGGCTGCGATCCTCGGCGAGGATGACGACATTCCGGCCGAGCCAAAAGTCCGCTTCGACCCGGCCGGGATAAACATCTACGCCGATTCCTGGCGCGTCGAGATGGGAGCGTAACCCGTGGAAAAGACCTTGAACAACAAGGCCTGGTTCCTGGTTCTGCCTGTGCTGGTGCTGGTGGCGTTCTCCGCGGTCATCCCGCTGATGACGGTCGTGAACTATTCCGTGCAGGATACCTTCGGCAACAACCAGTTCTTCTGGGCCGGAACCGAATGGTTCCAGGAACTGCTGGCGTCGAGCCGGTTCTGGGCCGCGATTGGCCGGAACCTCGTATTTTCAGGGATCATCCTCGCAATCGAAGTGCCGCTCGGCATCCTCATTGCGCTGAACATGCCAAGGAAAGGCTGGGGCGTGCCGGTCTGCCTCGTGCTGATGGCGCTGCCGCTGCTGATCCCGTGGAACGTCGTCGGCACCATCTGGCAGGTCTTCGGGCGCACCGACATCGGCCTGATGGGCTACTATCTCAATGCGCTTGGCATCAATTACAATTACGTACAGAATCCGATCGACGCCTGGGTTACCGTCATCGTCATGGACGTCTGGCACTGGACGAGCCTCGTCGTGCTGCTCTGCTATGCCGGGCTGGTCTCGATCCCCGACGCCTTCTATCAGGCCGCCAAGATCGATGGCGCATCGCGCTGGGCCGTTTTCCGCTACATCCAGTTGCCCAAGATGCAGCGCGTGCTTCTGATCGCGGTGCTGCTGCGCTTCATGGATAGTTTCATGATCTACACCGAGCCCTTCGTCGTCACCGGCGGCGGGCCCGGCAATTCGACGACGTTCCTGTCGATCGACCTGGTCAAGATGGCGCTCGGCCAGTTTGATCTCGGGCCGGCGGCGGCGATGTCGCTGGTCTACTTCCTGATCATCCTGCTTCTGTCATGGGTGTTCTACACCGTCATGACCAACTACGATTCGGGGCGTTGAGATGACGGGCGTGAACGAACGGACGACCAGCGCGCGGGAAAGCGTTGCCAGCGACAACGGCGCGGCAAACGGGCTTTCCAGCAACCTGTCGAAGCAGGAGATCGAGCGGCGCATGCGCCGGCGGGGCGAGGAGTCGCGCTGGTGGTGGATCGTGCCGACGCTCTACATCATCTTCCTGCTGCTGCCGATCTACTGGCTCGTCAATATGAGCTTCAAGACCAACACCGAGATCGTGTCGTCGCTGACGCTCTATCCGCATGAGCCGACGCTGCGGAATTACCGGATCATCTTCACCGATGCCTCCTGGTACTCCGGCTACATCAACTCGATCATTTATGTGGTCATGAACATGGTGATCTCGGTCGCGGTGGCACTCCCTGCGGCATACGCCTTCTCGCGCTACCGGTTCCTGGGCGACAAGCACCTGTTCTTCTGGCTGCTCACCAATCGCATGGCGCCGCCGGCGGTGTTCGCGCTGCCGTTCTTCCAGCTCTATTCGGCCTTCGGGCTGATCGACACCCATATCGCGGTTGCGCTGGCGCATTGCTTGTTCAACGTGCCGCTGGCGGTATGGATCCTCGAAGGCTTCATGTCGGGCGTGCCGAAGGAGATCGACGAGACCGCCTATATCGACGGCTATTCCTTCCCGCGCTTCTTCGTGAAGATCTTCATGCCTTTGATTGCCAGCGGCATCGGCGTCGCCTGCTTCTTCTGCTTCATGTTCTCATGGGTGGAACTGCTGATCGCCCGCACGCTGACGACGACGGATGCCAAGCCGATCGCCGCCGTCATGACGCGCACCGTGTCGGCCTCGGGCATGGACTGGGGACTGCTCGCCGCCGCCGGCGTGCTGACGCTGATCCCCGGCGCGCTCGTCATCTGGTTCGTCCGCAACTACATCGCCAAGGGCTTTGCCCTGGGGAGGGTGTGATGAATTTGGAAAACACAGATAGCGAGTTGCAGATGGATGGGCAAAGGCCCGGGCGCAATTGGTTGCTGTCAACGATAGGAGTGTCCTTGTTGCCTGCTGTTGTGCTTTTCGGAAGGCAGCTTGTCTCATCTGGCTCGATCGATAGTGCCGCCGCGCCAGCGTTCGTATTGGCTTCGGTGGGAACGTTTGTCGTAGGTGGCATCTTGTTTCCAATCGTCGCAGCGTTCCTATTCTTTGACATATTTACGGCCGAGGATTCCGTTGTTCCGCTATTCGCACATGGCGGCATTTTTGCCATCGTCATGCTGACGCTTGACTTCGCCGGGCGTATCAAGCTGCGGAGCAGCCCATTCGTCGTTGCGGGTGTGACCGCAGGCCTTTGGGGTGCAATCATTTCTCTCAATTGGGCTGTCATCCATGCCCTGGGGAGGGTGTGATGGACGCCATGAAACCAAACGAAAAGTCGATTGAGTTGAGCGAGTTGAAGGCGCTGACCAACCGGCTTTTTGAATCGCTCGAGCAAGCCGGCATCGATCGCATCCCGGTGAAGCAAAATCTCTATTGGACAGTCTTTGTCTCAGAGGCGTTCGGTTCGGCTGAGCCACCACAGGCAACCATGAGCGACGTTCTGGACGACCTAGCCGATCTGAGGTCGGAGGTCGTGGGTCAGTCATCGGAAACGACGCTCATCGCCTGGCATGCGTTCGAGCACCTGTCTGGATTGATGAAGTTCGTCGCTCAAGCCGACCTCGATGGCGACTTGACCTCGGCTTTGGCTAATTCGGGGGTGCCACGCCCATGAACGTCGATTTCTCATGGATGGCCTGGACCTGGCCGACCGCTGCGTTCTTCGCAACGATCTTCCTGATGCTCGTCGGCATGGGCGTCTGGGAATATGTTTCGCCCGGCGGAAATCCGCGCGTCGGCATCCTGCGCTTCGAGACGACGCGTGGCGATCGCCTCTTCGTTTCGCTGCTCGGCAGCGCTTTCATCCATATCGCATGGCTGGGCCTTGTCGGTCCCAACCTGTGGTGGGCTCTCGCTCTCTCCGTAGTCTACGCCGTGGGGGTGTTCCGCTACGTATAGAGGGGGAAATAGTCGGAACGACCGTATTCAGGCGGCCGCTCCAGGGAACTTTGAAACCTGTTTTGTGGAGGAAACACATGCGACGGCACTTACTGACATCTACGACCGCCATTGTCCTCTTGTTCGGCGCAGGCAATGCCTATGCCGGCATGGACGAGGCCAAGACCTTCCTGGACAAGGAAATCGGCGATCTCTCGTCGCTTTCGCGCGCCGACCAGGAAAAGGAAATGCAGTGGTTCGTTGACGCTGCCAAGCCTTTTGCCGGCATGGAGATCAAGGTCGTCTCCGAAACCATCACCACCCATTCCTACGAATCCGAAGTGCTGGCTCCGGCCTTCTCGGCCATCACCGGCATCAAGGTGACGCACGACCTGATCCAGGAAGGCGATGTCGTCGAGAAGATCCAGACGCAGATGCAGACCGGCCAAAACCTCTATGATGGCTGGGTCAACGACTCCGATCTGATCGGCACGCACTGGCGCTATCAGCAGGTGCGCAACCTGACCGACTTCATGGCCAATGAAGGCAAGGATGTCACCAATCCAGGCCTCGACCTTGCCGACTTCATCGGCACGTCCTTCACGACTGCACCTGACAAGAAGCTCTACCAGCTTCCTGACCAGCAGTTCGCCAACCTCTACTGGTTCCGCTACGACTGGTTCAACGACGAGACGAATAAAGCCGACTTCAAGGCGAAATACGGTTACGACCTCGGCGTGCCGGTCAACTGGTCGGCCTATGAGGACATCGCCGAATTCTTCACCGGCCGTGACGTCGACGGCAAGAAGGTCTTCGGCCACATGGACTACGGCAAGAAGGATCCGTCGCTCGGCTGGCGGTTCACCGATGCCTGGCTGTCCATGGCCGGCAATGGCGACAAGGGCATTCCGAACGGCCTGCCGGTCGACGAATGGGGCATCAAGGTCGACGAGAATTCGCGACCGGTCGGCTCCTGCGTCGCGCGCGGCGGCGACACCAATGGCCCGGCGGCTGTCTATTCGATCCAGAAATATCTCGACTGGCTGAAGGCCTATGCACCGGCCGAAGCCCAGGGCATGACCTTCTCCGAATCCGGCCCCGTGCCGGCGCAGGGAAATATCGCCCAGCAGATCTTCTGGTACACTGCCTTCACCGCCGACATGGTCAAGCCCGGCCTGCCGGTGATGAACGAGGACGGCACGCCGAAATGGCGCATGGCTCCGAGCCCGCATGGCGTCTACTGGAAGGACGGCATGAAGCTCGGCTACCAGGACGTCGGTTCCTGGACGCTGATGAAGTCGACGCCTGACGACCGCGCCAAGGCCGCATGGCTCTACGCGCAGTTCGTTACCTCCAAGACCGTGGACGTGAAGAAGGCCCATGTCGGCCTCACCTTCATCCGCGAGAGCACCATCCAGGACAAGAGCTTCACCGAACGCGCTCCGCAGCTCGGCGGCCTGATCGAGTTCTACCGTTCGCCGGCGCGCGTCCAGTGGTCGCCGACGGGCACCAACGTGCCGGACTATCCGAAGCTAGCGCAGCTCTGGTGGCAGGCGATCGGTGACGCATCGTCGGGTGCCAAGACGGCGCAGGAAGCGATGGATTCGCTCTGCGGCGAGCAGGAAAAGGTGATGGAGCGCCTCGAACGCGCAGGCGTTCAGGGCGATATTGGACCCAAGATGGCCGAAGAGCACGATCTCGAATACTGGAACAAGGATGCCGTTTCCAAGGGCAACCTCGCGCCGCAGCTCAAGATCGAGAACGAAAAGGAAAAGCCGCAGACCATCAACTACGACGAACTGGTCAAGAGCTGGCAGAAGTAAGGGCCGAAGCTCCAACGCTGACACCTCCCTCTCCCCGTTTTTCACGGGGAGAGGGTAAGGGTGAGGGGCTGTTTACGCTTAGATATGAAATGAGGCGGCTTCGGCCGCCTCTCTTTTTTGCAGCGAAGTGCTTACCCGTTTCGCGCTGCCGCCAGCGCCTTGGGCAGTTCTTCCGCAAACACATCAAGTTCGTGGTCCAGCCCGACGCTGACCCGGATGCAACGGTTCAGAACTGGCGCCATCGGCTTGCGGATAAAGACGTCGCGGGCGAGTAGGTTCTGCATCACGCGCAGGGCAAAATCGGCGTCGGCCTTGCAATCGATGGTCACGAAGTTGGTGGCCGACGGTATCGGCGCCAGCCCGTTGTCGCGCGCGATGGCGGAAATCCGGTCGCGTCCCGCCGCAACCCTTTTAGCCACGGACTTGAGATAATCCTGATCGGCAAGTGCCGCCACGCCGGCGATCTGGGCCATGCGGCTGACGCCGTAATGATCGCGAATCTTTTCGAAATCGGCGATGGTTTCTTCCTCGCCGACGGCATAGCCGCAGCGCAGACCAGCAAGGCCGTAGGCTTTTGAGAAAGTGCGCATCCTCAGTACGTTGGGACGCGCAACATCGATCGGCGGCAGGGCGGACACCGGGCCGGTCTCGCCATAGGCTTCGTCGAGAATGAGCATCGTCGTTTCAGGCAATGCCGCTATGAAGCGTTCGATCTCGGCTGCCTCCCACCATGTCCCCATAGGGTTGTCGGGGTTGGAGAGGTAGACCATCGGCGCGTTTTCGCGCCGCACGGCTTCCAGAAGGTCATCGAGGCTTTCGCGGTCGTTCTCGTAAGGCACGGTCACCAGACGCCCGCCGCTGGCCGCGACATGGAAATTGAAGGTGGGGTAGGCGCCGAGCGAGGTGACGACGGCATCGCCCGCCGAGATATAGAGCCGCACGACGATGTTGAGCAGGCCGTCTATGCCCTGGCCGACGACGACATTCTTCTGCTCGACGCCGAGATGCTTTGCCAGCGCGACCTTCAGATCGTGATTGTCGGGATCGCAATACATCCACATGCCCGGCGCGGCCTCGTCCATCGCCGCGATGACGCTGGGTGCGGGACCAAAACTGCTTTCATTGGCGCCGATGCGGGCGCGGAAATTGCGCCCGCTGGCGCGCTGCTGCGCCTCCGGGCCGACGAAGGGAACCGTCGAGGGCAGGGTGGCAATGAGCGGGGTGAGCGGCGGGCGTTTCGGCATGGCGATACTCTTGAATTTCAGGCGTTTGTCCGAGCAATTCCAGGAAAAGTGTGTAGCGGTTTTCCGTCCGGAATTGCGTCTAAAAGATATTTGCCGCCACATAGCAAAAATCCGCGGACTTGCCGCGGATTTTTTATTGGGCCTGCCTGTGCCTATTGATCAGGCGTGTGGCACCGGTTCGGCGGCGGGGGCGTGTTCCAGGCCGTCGCGGTGAACGACGTCCTTCGCCGACAGGAAGGTGTAGAACATCGGCACCACGAACAGGGTGAAGGTCGTGCCGATGAGGATGCCGGAGAAGATCACCAGGCCCATCGAGTAGCGTGCGGCAGCACCCGCGCCTGCGGCGAGGATCAGCGGCACGACGCCGAGCGCCATGGCGGCCGTGGTCATCAGGATCGGACGCAGGCGCACCTTGGCCGAAGCGATGATCGCCTCGCTCCGCGAAAGCCCATGCTCTTCCCGCTGCTGGTTGGCAAACTCCACCAGCAGGATGCCGTGCTTGGTGATCAGGCCTATCAGCGTGATCAGTCCGACCTGCGTGTAGATGTTCAGCGTACCAAGCCCCAAATTGAGCGGGATGATGGCGCCGAAGATCGACAGCGGCACCGACATCATGATGATGAGCGGGTCGCGGAAGCTTTCGAACTGTGCTGCGAGCACCAGATAGATCACCACGACCGCCAGTGCGAAGGCGATGATGATCGTGCTGCCTTGCTCCTTCTCGAGACGGGACTGGCCCGAATAGTCGGTGAAGAAGCCGGTCGGCAGTAGCGGCCGGGCAATGTCCTCGATCGTCTGCAGGCCCGTGCCCGTCGTCACGCCCGGCACTGGAAGCGCGGAGATCGTCGCCGAGTTCAACTGGTTGAACTGATCGATCGACGACGGTGAAGCATTGGTCGTGATCTTCACCACCGCCGAAAGCGGCACCATCTCGCCCGACATGCTGCGAATGTAGAACTCGCCGAGCTTTTCGGGATTGTTGCGGTACTTGTCCGGCACCTGCGGGATGATGTCGTAGCTGTTAGAATCGCGGTCGAACTGGGCGATCTTCGCGCCGCCGACAAGCAGGCCGAGCGTCGTGCCGATATCGCTGATCGGCACATTGAGTGCCGCCGCGCGATCACGGTCGACGGTGACGGTCACCTGCGGTGCGTCGAAGTTCAGCGAGTTCTGGACGACGATGAAGCGGCCGGAGGCTTGCGCCTTCTGCTTGATCTGCTCGGCGATCTCGTAGACCTGGCTCGGATCGCCGGTCGACTGGATCACCATCGAGATCGGCAGGCCGCCGCCAGCGCCCGGAAGCGACGGCGGTGCGAAGACGAGCGCTTCGACGCCGGCCACCTTCGTCAGGCGATTCTGGATATCGGCCTTGATCTCGTTCTGCGACCGGTCTCGGTCGGCCCAGTCCTTCAGGCCCCAGATGGAGAAGGCGCTGTTGGTGGCGCCGCCAAGACCGACGATCGAGAAGTTCACCCGCACTTCGGGCAGATCCTTGGTCAGGTCGCGGATTTGGTCGGTGTAGAGGCTGGTGTATTCCGTCGTCGCGTAGCGCGGTGCGGTGACGAGCGAGAACAGCGCGCCTGAATCCTCTTCCGGCGCCAGTTCGCTGGATGTCTTCATGAACATGAAGCCGGTTACAGCGACCAGTGCGATGACGATCATCAAGGTCACCGGACGGTATTTCAGCGAACCGGAAACCAGCCGCTCGTAGCGATTGGCGATGTTTTCGAACGTTCCGTCAACCCAACCCTGGAAACGGCTGTGGCCCGGTTTCAGGATGCGCGCCGCCATCATCGGCGTGATAGTGACGGCAACGAAGCCGGAAATAACCACAGCGCCCGCAAGCGTGACCGCGAATTCGCGGAACAGCGAGCCGGTCAGGCCGCCGGTGAAGGCGAGCGGCGCGAACACGGCGGCAAGCGTGATGGTCATGGCGACCACCGGCGAGAAAATCTCGCGCATGCCTTTGAATGCCGCGTCCATGGGGGACAGGCCTTCTTCCATATGGCGATGGATGTTTTCCACCACGACGATGGCGTCGTCGACCACGAGGCCGATGGCGAGAACCATGGCCAGGAGAGACAGAAGGTTGATGGAATAGCCCATTGCCAGAAGGATGGCGCACACGCCGATCAGCGAGAGCGGAATGGTGACCACCGGCATAAGCACCGAGCGGAACGAGCCGAGGAAGAGCAGGATGACGACGATGACGATGAGCACCGCTTCGCCGATCGTCTTGAACACTTCCTCGATCGAAGCGCTGATGGTCTGGGTCGCATCATAGACCATCGTGACGGTCATGCCCTGCGGCAGGCTCTCCTGAAGTGCCGGCAGTTCCTTGGTGACGGCAGCCGCCGTGTCGAGCGGGTTTGCCGCCGGCGTCGGGAAGATGCCGATGAAGGTGCCGGGCTTGCCGTCGAAATTGACGACGGTGTCGGTGCTTTCAGCGCCGAGTTCCACGTCGGCAACGTCGCGCAGCCGCACCACGCTGCTGCTGTCGGAGCGCAAGGGCAGGGCGCCGAAGGCTTCCGGCGTCTGCAGCGTCGACTTCATCGTGATCGAATAGGCGACATATTCGTTCTTGGTCTTGCCGGGGGCGGCAAGGAAGTTCGAGGAGTTGACGGCGCTCAGCACTTCCGCAGCCGTCAGTCCGCGTGCGGCCAGCTTGATCGGGTCGATCCAGATGCGCATCGAATAGTTCGCCGCGCCCAGAACCTGCACTTCGGCAACGCCCTGGATGGTCGAAACGCGGGGGCGGATAACGCGCTCGATATATTCGGTGAGCTGTTCCGATGTCATGTTCGGGTTCTGCAGCGCCAGATACATGATGGCGAACTGCTGGCCGGTTCCCTTGACGATCGTCGGGTCTTCGGCAGCTGACGGAAGCTGGCTCTTGACCTGCTGGACCTTGGACATGACCTCGGTGAGCGCCACGTCAGGGTTGGAACCGAGCTTCATCTGCACGGTTACGACGCTGGCCGAGGGGCGGCTCTGCGAGGTGACGTAATCGATGTTTTCCGTCGTCGAGACGGCAGAAGCGATCGGCGCGGTGATGAAGCCCTGGATGAGATCGGCGCTGGCGCCAGCATAGGGCGTCGTGATGGTGATCACGGTTTCCTCGACCTCCGGATACTCGCGCACCGAGAGGTTGAAGATGCCCTGGAAGCCGAGCAGCAGGATCATGAAGGCAACCACCGTCGACAGGACGGGGCGGCGGATGAAGATGTCTGAGAAGCTCATTTTGCGGCCGGCTGGGGTTGCGCCGGATTGGCGGGGTTGATCGTATTGTCGATCGTCACGGGCGTGCCGTTCGAAAGACGGTTCTGGCCGGCGGTCACGATCTGGTCGCCGGCGGCGATGCCGTCGAGAATCTCGACGAGGCCATTGGAACGCCGGCCCGTCTTGATGAAGACCTGATGAACCTCAAGAGCCTCGGTGGTCTCGGCTTCTGCCGCGGGTTTGGCCGCGTCGGTTGCTGCCGCGTCATCGGCTTTTGCCGGCTTTGCAGCCTCTGCCGGGGCATCTGCCTTCTTGGCGGGACGCACGACATAGACATAGTCGCCATAAAGGCTCGCAATCACCGATGTCTGCGCAATTGCCAGGACATCCTTTTCCTCAGGCAGAACAACCTGCGCCTGAATGAATTGGCCGGGGCTGAGCTTGCCTTCGGGATTGGTGATCTCGGCGCGGACAGCGACCAGACGCGAGGTCGGGTCGACCTTGGGTTCGATGCCGGTGATCGTGCCTTTGAAAGGCATATCGTCCGAATTGACGCCGAACTTGACGGGCTCGCCGATCTTCAGCAGATCCAACTGCTGTTCGGGGATCGAGAAATCCGCACGCATGGTCTGAAGATCCTGGATCGTCGCGACGATCGTTCCCGGCGCGAGATACTGTCCGATATCGATCTTGGGGATGCCCATCGTGCCGGCAAATGGCGCCCGCAATTGCTTCTGGTCTACCACGGCCTGGAGCTTGGCGACCTGCGAAGCCGAGGCCTCTGCGGCGGCGCGGGCAGAATCGACATTGACGTCCGTGCCGACACCGCGCTTCTGCAACTCGGCGGCGCGATTGAGCGTCACCTTGTCGAGCGCTGCTTGAGTCTTGCCAGCTGCAAGATCAGCCTGCTGGACGGCATCATCGAGCTGAATGAGGACTGCGCCGGCCTTGGTCTGCTCGTTGGCCTTGAACAGGATTTCCTTGATGATGCCGGCGGCTTCCACGGTCAGGTCCACGCCTTGCGAAGCGTTGACGGTACCGATGGCCTCTATGCCGGGCGTCCAGTCGATCGGTTCCACCGTCGAGGAGGAAACGGTGACCTTGGCCACCGGCATGTTGGCGAAAAACTGCTGGATGGCATTGTCGCGGAACATGTTGAAACCGACGATGCCGCCGCAAACCAGCACAAGAAGAATGAACGCAATGATGAAGCGCTTGATCATGGATGGCACCGGGCGTGAGATGAGCGTGACGTTTAAAAATTTCCGTTTCAACCAACGCGCTAAACCAAAACACGAAGTTTGAAAACTGCGGGGTTGCTTACTGTACCGTCTGGACGGTATTGTCAATTGCGTTATATGGACCCTCTGAGAGGATTTCCCAGATGACGAACGGCAAAATGAATTCCCGACAAAAGATATTGGCTGCGGCCGCTGAACTGGCTGGTGAAGTCGGGCCGGGCCACCTGTCGCTGGACGCGGTTGCGCAGCGTGCAGGGGTCTCAAAAGGCGGACTTCTCTACAATTTCCCCAGCAAGGCCAAGCTGCTCGAAGCTCTGGTGGAACAGCATCTGAGCGAGTTCAATGCCGCCCTGGAGGCGAAGGAAAAGCAGTGGGAGGGGCGGCCCAACAGTCTGGGGGCTGCCTATCTTGAACTTTTCGTGACCGACCTGGAACAGCGCCAGCCGCCGCCGTCGGGCTTGCTCGCAGCGATGGCGGAGGATCCCGGTTTCCTGACGCCGATAAAGCGCTTCAATCGCACGTTGCTCGACCGGCTCAAGGCAAGCTCAAGAAATGAAGCCAACGCGCTGATCCTCTTTCTTGCACTCGAAGGGATGAGAAGCCTCAGGCTTTTCGATATCGATGTCTTGTCGCCCGTCGAGCAAGACGCAGTGATTGCGTCGTTGGGGGCAACTTTGGAGAAGGGCGATTGATTTGGGGGCAGGGCTGACACCGCATGCCCGAACATAAAAGAATGCGGAGGGCCAAACGCCCGCTGTCGTCGTCCTTCATCGTTTTCTGATTATCCGCCGACATTGCAGCCCAGGCCGCCTTGATCTCGTCGTCCGAGCGCATGGTCGTCATGGTTTCATCGCTATAGAACAGCTTCATCATCATTTCATAGGAAATGACGAGCGATGCTGAAAAGGCACGGCTAAACGGGCTCGCTATCTGCGGCAAGCAGTGGCTCTACCGCCTGACAACGATCAACGCGTCAGTATGTCAGGCGCTAAAGGCAGATTGGCCTATTTCCCTGCGGCCTTGGTCTTGCGCGGACGAAGGCGATCGCGATCGAGTACGACCACGCAGGAGTCCAGATCGTTCGTCGCAAGATGCGCATAGCGCATTGTCATCTGCAGGGTCTGATGCCCGAGCCACATCTGTACGCGGCGGATATCGATGCCGCCCTGGACGAGGCGCGACGCGCATGTGTGGCGCAAGATATGCGGCACGACCTGGGTGTCGGTTCCGAGGCCGACTTCCGCCTTCGCATCATTCCATATGGCGCGGTAGCGAACGCCGGTAAGCATGGAGAAGGGGCCTTTCAGGCCCTCGGCGCTGACGTCGACCGATTCTTCGGCCCGGATGGTCATGGGGATAGTGCGGCTGCGTCCGGATTTGGTGATCCAGAAGCTTACCCGGTGTTCCTGGATGTCGTTCCAGATCAGGCCGAGGGCTTCGCCCAGGCGGCAGCCGCTGTCGACCAGAAACAGGCTGAGCCGGTAGCTGTCTTCGCAGCGTGCCTTGATGGCGCCGAATAAGCGATCTTCCTCGTCGTGTTCGAGGAAGCGGATGCGTCCAGCCCGCTCTTTCTGCCGCCGAAACTCCGGCAGGCTGTGGATATCCCCCATCTGACTCGCCTTTCGCAGCAATTTGCTGAGCGCAGCCATCTTCCTGTTGATGGTTGCATTGCTGTTGCCGCGTTCACGTAGCTTGCCGACAAGGTCATCGAGAGTACTTTGGTCGAAGGTGCTGAAGCGCTCCCCGAGCAAAATCTCATTCAACTCGCCTATGAAGAAGGTGACGTTGTATTTGTGGTTTCCGTCTTCCCACAAAATATTCTTGTATTTTTCGAAAAGCTCGGCGAGCGAAAAGGTGCTTACGACATTGAAAGGATTGGCATTAAAGGTCGGACTCCCTCCATAACTCGTCGAATACGAGACGACATGGCTGGAGAATTCGCTTTTCGCGCTTTCCTGTGTGCTCACTTTTCAGTCCCCAAGTCGATAGTGACCTATGGTCAATATCCCGCCCATATGCTGCTAAACATATTTCGCGGGACGTTGGAAACCCTATTTCTCGAAACGGAACGAAATTCCGGAAATTCATACCGGTGAATTTCTCCGATCCTTACGTCAACCCCTTGCGATAGTGCAGTTGTCTCCCCTGTCTTCCGGCCGCCCGCCAACGCTTCATTTCAAGAAAAAAACGGCCCGGGACCGAAAGACCCCAGGCCGTCTACTAGGTTTTTAAACCAGTCGCATTAGAAGTTGCGCTGGAAGCGGATCATGCCGCCGAAGCCGTCGCCGAGCTTCGTGCCATTGTAGCTGTGCCAGGAATTCCAGGCGATTTCCGGGGTGATCTTGAAGCCCGGAACGAGCTCGTAAGCCACGTTGGCAACGATCGCGGTATCCTTGTTGTCGGCATAAGAAGCCTGCAGATTAAGGGTAGCCTTTTCGTTCAGCTTGGCCGACGCACCGCCCCAGACTGCCCACTTGCCACCCCAAGGCTTGTAGAAGTTCTGGCGCAGAGTAGCTGCGTCGTCAGTGCCGTAGCCGGCCATCACGAAGAGCGAGATGGTCTCGGTTGCGTTGACGTCCAAACGAACCTTGCCGGCCCATTCTTCATAGACCGAGTCGTAACCGACGACGCCGGACACGCCACCCCAGCCCTGCGTGTAAGCAGCGCCGACGACCACATGCGGAACGTAGGAGTCGATCGTGTAGCCACCATTGCCTTCTTCGAGAGCTACAGCAGCCGAGAAGCCGTTGCCGCCCTTGTAGGTGTATGAAATCTGGTGCGTATCATAAGGACCAGACATGATGATGTCGTCCTCGATCACGCCGCCGGCATAACCAACGAGCGTCGTGAACAGCGAATCGGTCTTACCGATGCGGAAGCCACCGAGTTCGATGTAGGCGTGGTTCATCTTGGCAACGGTGCCACCAGCAGTGGTGAAGCCACCCGGAGCCGAGGTATCGTAGTCGAAGTTCAGGTGGAAATAGCCGCGCAGGGTGCCGAGTTCGGTTTCCGAACGGGCGTCGAGCTGCAGAGCAGCGCGGGCGCGCTTGTAGTAGGTGTCGTTGAAGCCGTCGCCCTGCTTGTCACGCACGTCGATCAGGCCGCCGTAGCCGCCTTCACCAGCGCGGATGTCGTAACGGACATAGCCGCCGACGCGCAGGCAGGTTTCGGTGCCCGGGATGTAATAGAAGCCGGCGCCGTAAACGTCGCAGACGCGGACATATTCCATGGGTTCCGGCTCGGCGACGACGACAGCGTCGGCCGCGCGGGCACCGGATACTGCAGCGAGGGCCGCAGCGGAGCCGAGAAGCAGGCTCTTAATGTTCATTTTCTGACCTCCAGTCAGAATCGAAAAAGGAGGTCGAAAAAGAACGCTCACGCCGAAGCTTGAATCTTCTAATCAACTGAAAGGATTGGGGAAATTTGAGAGCAGTGCTGAGCACTGGCGGAGAGGATGGGATTCGAACCCACGAGAAGCTTTTGACCTCTACTCCCTTAGCAGGGGAGCGCCTTCGACCACTCGGCCACCTCTCCGTTGGGTCGCTGGATAAAGAAAAGGACGCGCGCACGCAATAAGGAGAGACGCTGTTTGATGAAATAAAGACCGGCAATCGGAAAACGGCCCGCCTTTATATATGCAAGAGACGGGTGATCAGCTTCGGCATGCCCCGTCGCGGTGTTTTGCGAATCGTGACGAAGCCTCGGCATGGCGTTTCCCTGGATTCCCATGGTTCCCTGGCCTTCCACGGAGTTGAGAAGTTAATGAGACCTTTCCGTGGGGTATCAAATCGTGTCATTTGTGCCACAGCGTTACGGGATCACACGCCAGGAGCTGTTGCAGGCATACGATCGTGGTTGAACGGCGGCGCACGGTGGGTAATGTCAGATTCGAGGAAGGGGCGAACGTTCGTGTCTTTTTCAGTATTGGGGATGGGGCAGGGAAGCTGTCCTTCAGCAAATAAAACCCAGACCCGTTTTTTAACTTTGACTGGAGGTCAGAAAATGAACATTAAGAGCCTGCTTCTCGGCTCCGCTGCGGCCCTCGCTGCAGTATCCGGTGCCCGCGCGGCCGACGCTGTCGTCGTCGCCGAGCCGGAACCCATGGAATATGTCCGCGTCTGCGACGTTTACGGCGCCGGCTTCTATTACATCCCGGGCACCGAAACCTGCCTGCGCGTCGGCGGCTATGTCCGTTACGACATCGGCATCGGTGAAGGCGGCTACGGCGGCCTGATCGATGTCAATGACAAGCTTGATGCGCTGAACGGCGAGACGAACTTCAACGACACCTACTACAAGCGTGCTCGCGCTGCGCTGCAGCTCGACGCCCGTTCGGAAACCGAACTCGGTACCCTGCGCGCCTACATGCACCTCAACTTCGATTGGGATAGCTTCATCGACGGCAACAACGACAGCAACGCTGGCGGTACGACGGCCAAGATGAACCACGCCTACATCGAACTCGGTGGCTTCCGCATCGGTAAGACCGATTCGCTCTTCACCACGATGACCAACTATGCCGGCGGCGTGATCGAAGACGATCTGAACGGCGGTTATGGTCCGTTCGACACCCACCAGATCGCTTACACCTACACCGGTGGCAACGGCTTCTCGGCTGGCGTGGCTCTCGAAGAAGGCACGGGCGACTACACGATCGACTCCTACGTTCCGCACGTGGTCGTCGGCGCTGCTTACACGCAGGGCTGGGGCGGCGTGTCCGGCGTCGTCGGTTACGACTCGGTCTATGAAGAATGGACCGGCAAGGCTCGCCTGGACATCAATGCGACCGACACCATCTCGCTCTTCATCATGGCTGGTTACGGTTCGGACGACAACGTCACCCGCAGCTTCTACAAGACCTGGGGTGGTAGCTGGGCTGTCTGGGGCGGTGGTACTGTCAAGCTGAACGAGAAGGCTGCGTTCAACCTTCAGGCACAGTATGCCGACAACAAGGACGCTGCTGTAATCGCCAACGTGGCTTACGAGCTCGTTCCGGGCCTGAAGATCACGCCGGAAGTGGCCTGGAATTCCTGGCACGATGACGACGGCAACAAGCTTGGCGACGGCTTTGGTGGCTTCCTGCGCTTCCAGCGCAACTTCTAATCGGCTTCAAAGCTGATTTGAGGAAAACCCGGCGGGCAACTGCCGGGTTTTCTTTTGTGGAATATCTTAGGTTGCTACGGATCTCGAATCGCCGGCTGTTTCCATTGCACAGTTGCCAGATGTTCGGTCGATGATGAAAATGCGAGCATTTGCCTGCATGCCGGGCTTCATCCGTTAACGGAAGATGAATCGCATCCCTGATTTTGTGTCTTTTCCATCACAGCGGCGAATCTCAATTCGACTTCGCCAGCTAAAATCTCCAGTCGCAGTTGAATGCCGGACGAAGTTGCGCGAAAGCTGACTGCAACAGGCGTGTTATTCCTGTCGGCTCCGTCCGGGTGGGCTCCCAACGAAACCCGGACTGGACTTAATGATTTTGATTGGAGAGCGGAAAATGAACATCAAGGGCCTTCTTCTCGGCTCCGCTGCAGCCCTCGCAGCAGTCTCTGGCGCCCGTGCGGCTGACGCTGTCGTCGTGGCCGAGCCGGAACCCATGGAATATGTCCGCGTCTGCGACGTTTACGGTGCCGGCTTCTACTACATCCCGGGCACCGAGACCTGCCTGCGGGTCGGCGGCTATGTCCGTTACGACATCGGCATCGGCGAGGGCGGCTACGGCGGCCTCAACGACGTAAACGACAAGATGGGCGATGGCCTGAACGACACCTATTACAAGCGCGCCCGCGCCTCGTTGGAACTGGACGCCCGTTCGGAAACCGAACTCGGCACCCTGCGCGCCTACTTCCAAGTTCATTTCAATTGGGACAATGGTGTCAACGACGCGAACGATAGCGTGGCTGGCGGCACCGATGTCGAAATGGAGCATGCCTATATCGAACTCGGCGGCTTCCGCATCGGCAAGACCGACTCGCTGTTCTCGACCTTCACCAACTACGGTGCGGACGTGATCGAGGACGATCTGAACGGCGGCTACGGTCCCTTCGACACCCACCAGATCGTCTACACCTACACCGGCACCAATGGCTTCTCGGCGGCGGTCGGCCTCGAAGAAGGCACGGACGACTACACGATCGACTCCTACGTTCCGCACGTGGTCGTCGGCGCTGGCTACACCCAGGGCTGGGGCGGCATCACAGGCGTCGTCGGCTACGACTCGGTCTATGAAGAATGGGCCGGCAAGGTTCGCCTGGACGTCAATGCAACTGATACCATCTCGCTCTTCATCATGGCTGGCTACGGCACTGACGACAATGTCACCCGCAGCTTCTACAAGACCTGGGGCGGCAACTGGGGTGTCTGGGGCGGCGGTTCAGCCAAGTTGAACGAGAAGGCTACCTTCAACCTGCAGGCACAGTATGCCGACAACAAGGACGTGGCGATTGTCGCCAACGTGGCTTACGAGCTCGTTCCGGGCCTGAAGATCACCCCGGAAGTGGCCTGGAATTCCTGGCATGACGACGTCACCAAGGAAAAGCTCGGCGATGGCTTCGGTGGCTTCCTGCGCTTCCAGCGCAATTTCTGATCGGCTTCAAAGCTGAACGCGAAAAACCCGGCGAGCAATCGCCGGGTTTTTTGTTGGATAAAAATATGTTGCAATAGCAATAGTTTACGTGTCCAGCGCATTAAGCGCCGTGGTCTGCTTTCTCCAAAAACGTAGCGATCTGCCTGGGCAGTTTGCCGGTCTCCAGCAGCGGTGCGTGGCCCTGGCCTTCGACGGTAATGGTTTTGATCGCAGGATGACGCGCAGCCATTTCCTTGAGCGTCTCTGCTGATAGAAGTTTTGAGTTCTCGCCGCGAATGGCGAGCATCGGCACGCTCTTCAGACCCTCGAATTGCGGCCAGAGAACCGGAAGCGGCACGCTGAGATCCATGCCGGTGACGGTCTTCAGCAATGCTGGGTCGAAATCCGCGACTGGTGCAGCGCCATTGATGCGATAGAGCGCGCCGACAAAGCGCTCCCAGTCTGCGTCAGTCAGAGCCGAAAAGGCCTGACCATGCGTCGCGCGCTGGATAGCGATCGCATCAGCCATGCTTTTCGGCTTCGGCGCGCGTTCGAGATAGGCGCGTATGTGCGCAAGGCCGGCACCTTCAAGTACCGGGCCGATATCGTTGAGAACGACCGCTTTCAGAACCGCCGGGCGCATCGCCCCTAGAACATGGATGATAAGCCCGCCGCGCGAGGTGCCGATAAAGGCGCCGTGTTCGATGCCGAGCGCGACCAGTCCGGCGAGGATGTCGCCAGCCTCGACGGCGACATTGTAGTTCTGCCAGTCCTTGTCATAAGCCGACTCACCGCGACCGCGGTAGTCGAACGCTACAACTTTACGTCGTGTTTTTGTCTTGCGTGAAAGAAACAGCGCCAGCTCATGGAAATCCCGGGCGTTGCGCGTCAGGCCGGGAAGGCAGATCACCGGCGTCGATCCGGTGATGTCTGCGCCATAGATTCGAGCATGAAGCCGAAGCCCATCCGGCGCGGAATAGAAGAAGTCAGAAAAATCGGGAGAGGAATTCAATTGGCACCTGTCGGAAACACGCAGCGTGAGGGCGGCGCCGGCAGGATTACCCGCCACGAGGCATGATGCAAGCCGTGCGCGGCGGGCAACTCTCAATCTACGCTTGTGCGAAGTCAGTCGCGTCCGTTCACCAGATCCGCGACAATGTCGAATTTGCCCGAGAGGCGCATCTTGTAGACCTGATAATTCTCCATCACGCGCTGGACGTAGCTGCGCGTTTCGGAGAAGGGGATGCGCTCGATCCAGTCGACGACGGTGTCCACATCCTTGCCGCGCGGATCGCCGTAGCGGGTAATCCAATCTTGAGCGCGGCGCGGGCCGGCATTGTAGCCGGCGAAGGTCAGCACATAGGAGCCGTTGAAGCGGCCGAGCTGTTCGCCGAGGAAGGTCGCGCCGAGCGCTGCATTATAGCCGGCGTCCGTGGTCAGGCGCGCCTGCGAATAGGGCAGGCCGCTCTTTCTCGCCAGATCCTTGGCAGTGCCCGGCATCAACTGCAGCAGGCCGAGCGCGCCTACCCTTGAAACCGCGGCGACATTGAACTCGCTTTCCTGTCTGGCAATAGCGTAGGCAAGCGCCTTGCCCGAGCCGGAAATATTGGCATTCGCCGGTATCACGCCGATCGGGTGCGACAAGGCACCGATTTCGATGCCACGTGCCGCGGCGATCTTGCCGACCCTCAACGCGAGGAAATGGTTGTCGCGCTTTTCCGCCATGACCGCGAGCAGCGCCAGTTCGCCGGGGCTGGTCAACTGCCCGGCCAGATCGCGGTAGAGTGTGTCGGCCAGGCTTGCATAGCCGGCGTCTTCCAGCCGCTTGATGGCATTGACGGCTTCGCGCTGGGCAAAATCGCGCCGGTCGGCTGCGGTCGGCGAAGGATAGGCAATTTTGATTGCGCTTTGTCCGATGCGTTCGGCTGCAAGCTGGCCGTAGAAGGTGGTGCCGTAGCCTGCCGCGCGTTCGAAATAGGGTTTCGAGTTTCCCGGCCCGCCGGCTTCGGCGGCGCGGCCAAGCCAGTAATAGGCGCGCGACTTCGAAATTGATCCCTCTGCAAGGTCCGCGATGCGTACGAAATGCTTTTCAGCGGTTTTTGCATCGTTCAGGCCGCGCAGGGCATACCAACCGGCATGGAACTCGGCATCGGCGGCATTGGTCGGGCTTTCCGCCGCATGTGCTGCGACGATGCGATACGCGGTCTTCATATCGTCCTGATCGACCAGTTCGCGCGACAGTATGCGGCGCTCGACCCACCAGGCATCCGGATCGACGAGCGAAGCCTTGTCAGTCGGCGCCTTCAGCATGACGGCTGCTGCCTGCGCAAACTTTTCGCCGCGCCGTAGGTATCGCGCCTGCGCGAACATATAGCCGGCCGAGCGCTGCGCCGCCGGTACCGCGTCCAGCAGCTTGCTCGCGTTCTTGTCATTCTTGAGCACGGCGCTCCAGGCACCGGCAAGCGCTTGGGCACCGGCGAGACCGGATACACGCTTGGCCGAGTTGACGCGCTCGGCATAAAGCATGCGCTCCATGCGAAAGCGATGATCCGCCGCCGGGATAAGGCTGCCGAATTCATTGATGATCGAGACTTCGTCCTTGGCCTCGAGCTTTTCGACGCGCCAGAACGGCGACAGGACCGAGCGAGCGGCATCGCGGTTTCCCAGCGCTACATAGGCTCGCGAAAGCAGAATGACGCCTTCGAGCGTTTGCGGCTGCGAGCCGCCAAAGGCGCGCACGACCGTTTGCGGGGCGGGGTTCTCGCGAAACAGCGCTTTTTCGCTGTTGCGGCGCAGGGCGGCCATGCCGGGCCAGCCAGGCAGCGCTTGTGCCGCCGCGGCAATATCGCCGCTCGGCACGAGATCGCCGCCGCGAAGCGCGATGGCCCAGGCGAGGATGTGCCGGTCGAGCGAATTCTCTGAAAGGCTGTCGCGCACGGCGCGTGCACGGCCGACCTCCTGTGCCGACAGCGCATCAAGCCCACTCTTCAGGTTGGCGATGCTTCCCGCCGGCATGGAGCCGGCGTTCACGAAATTTCCCGGCTGCGCGGGAATCGCTGCGGTGGTCTGCGCGTCGACGCTCGCGCCGATCGCGAGAGCGGGCGTCAATGCGAAAATCGCGCCGATCAGCGCGAAACGGTGTTGCCTGTTGCCTGGCATGCTCTTTTCTATTCCCTGTCCATACAGGATACAAATGGGATCGGGTTACAAAAAGCCTAGTCGCCGGTAGTGAAGGGCGGGTTAACGAAAGGTTATCGTAGCTCCTTGATTTGTCCGCTTTCTGCTTTGCTCGATCCTTGCCGCAAGCTGATGTCAAGACTATGGTGCCCGGCCCAGCTTTCGGTTAGAAAGCCGGCGTCAATCACACTATTGCGGAACCGGGTGGTTCCAGGGAGTAGAATGAAATGCTGAGAGGCTCGCTTACCGCGCTCGTTACACCGTTCGAAAAGAGCGGGCGCTTCGACGAGAAAGCCTTTCGTGCATACGTCGAATGGCAGATAGCCGAAGGCACGACCGGCCTGGTTCCGGTTGGCACCACTGGCGAGTCGCCGACGCTTTCCCATGAAGAGCATCGCCTGGTCGTGAAGGCCTGCGTCGAGGTCGCAAAGGGCAGGGTGCCGGTGGTTGCGGGCGCTGGTTCCAACAACACGGCCGAGGCAGTCGGGCTGGTCGAGCACGCCGAGAAGGTTGGTGCGGATGCCGTTCTGGTGGTCACGCCCTATTACAACAGGCCGACCCAGCGCGGTCTCTATGCGCATTTCGCGGCGGTCGCCAAGTCGACCAGCCTGCCGATCATCATCTACAACATCCCACCGCGCTCGGTGATCGACATGACGCCGGAGACGATGGGACGGCTGGCCCACGACTTCAAGAACATCGTCGGCGTCAAGGATGCCACCGGCAAGGTCGAGCGGGTTTCCGAACAGCGCATCACCTGCGGAAAGGATTTCATCCAGCTTTCGGGCGAGGATGCTTCCGCCCTCGGCTTCAACGCGCATGGCGGTGTCGGCGCGATTTCGGTGACGTCCAATGTCGCGCCGCGGCTTTGCGCCGAATTCCAGGAAGCGACGCTCAATGGCGACAAGGAGCGTGCGATCGAGCTTCAGGACAGGCTAATGCCGCTGCACAAGGCGATCTTCCTCGAGCCCGGCGTTTCCGGCGCGAAATACGCGCTGTCACGGCTGGGCAAGATGGAAAACGTGCTGCGTTCGCCGCTGATGACCGTCGAAGACGCGACCGCTGAAAAGATCGAGGCTGCCATGAAGCACGCCGGATTGCTCAACTAAGCCATTAGAGCTCTTGCGGAATTTGGTTCGCAGGGCCATTTGAGTGCGTCTTTGTCGAGCCTCGAAGGACGCAACAGATAAGCCGTGATGCCATGAACCAGAAGAAATCCGACCCCAACAACAAGATCGCCGCGGAAAACCGCAAGGCGCGGTTTTCCTATGAGGTTCTCGACACCGTCGAGGCCGGCATCGTGCTGACCGGCACGGAGGTCAAGTCGCTGCGGCAGGGGCATGCAAATATCCAGGAGTCATATGCCTCGGTGGAGGGTGGCGAGTTCTGGCTGATCAATTCCTATCTGCCTGAATATCTGCAGGGCAATCGCTTCAACCATGAGCCGCGCCGTCGCCGCAAGCTTCTGCTCAACAAGCGCGAAATGGCGCGCATGAGCCAGAGCGTCGATCGCGAAGGCATGACCATGGTGCCGTTGAAGATCTATTTCAACGACCAGGGCCGCGCCAAACTCCTGCTGGCGATCGCCCGCGGCAAAAAACTGCACGACAAGCGCGAGACCGAAAAACAGCGCGACTGGAACCGCGAGAAGGGACGCCTGCTCAAGGAGCGGGGGTGAGGGCGCTGCTCGCGTAGTGGCAAAGGCCGACGGTGCTTTCCAAACGATAAGAAGGTATTTTTCGAGTCGCAGTTTTTGCAACCGAAGCGAGAAATTCCATTCAAAGACAGGCTCACACTGGTTGACGACCTTGGCTCCTTCCGCTTGTTTGGTGGTGGGGGTGCATCATGAGATTCTTTCTGGTTTTTGCTTTCTTGTTGACGAGTTCGGTTCCTTCCTTCGCAGAGGAATCCATAGGGGCGTTTTCAAAACGATTGTCCCGGCATGTCGACATGATCCGTCACAACCCGTCGGTACAACAGGCAGCGCAACGTTTCGATCCGAGGCGCCTGAGTGTTGCTTTCAGGCTTGCTCCGGATGGATCGATCAAAGACGTTCGCGTTGTGAGGACGACGGTTTCAAAGCCGCTCAGCGCGGCGATCGGGCGCGCTTTTTATGATCTTCCGCCCATAAGCAACCCGCATCATTTGGCGGCGTCCCGACCTTTCGGCGTTGAAATCATGTTGGGCGGAGCGAGATATTAAGATCTGGCCGTCCGGTCGCGTGACAGTGACGGTCGCCGGAAAGGGCTGGCGGCCGCATGAATCTACTTGGCCAAAAACTCCGCTACCTCACTGAAAATACTCACGAACATCTCGGTCGTCAGCCGTCCTGTATTGGTGTTGTAGCGTGAGCAGTGGTAACTCGAAAACACGGTGACGCCGCCGATTTCCTGCCGCCCGCCATGTCTGAAGGGATGCGCGGCGACGCGTCCACCGAGCGCGCGCACGGTGGATTGATGGGCAATGGTGCCCAAGGTCAGCACCGCCCGAAGATTCTTGAAACGTCCAATCGTCGGCTTCAGGAACGTCCGGCAGGTGTTGATCTCGGCGCCGACCGGTTTGTTTTCGGGCGGCACGCATCTGACTGCGTTGGTGATCGCGGTCTGGATCAGTTCGAGGCTGTCGTCTGGGCGTGCTTCGAAACGCCCGCGCGCCAGTCCGAAACGGATCAGCGTCTCGTAGAGCAGGTCACCGGCATAGTCGCCAGTGAAGGGGCGGCCGGTACGGTTCGCGCCACGCACGCCGGGCGCCAGCCCGACGATGAGGAAGCGCACGGCGTCTTCGCCTTCCGGTGGCAGGAATGTCGGCACCGGCGCATTGAACCAGCCCGGCTCTCGCTGGCGCCACAGCGCAATGAAATCATGAAGGCGCGGACAGAGCGAGCAGTCGCGCGACGGTTCGACAGCTGTTGTCTGCATCAATAATCGTCGTCGTCAGTGTCGGTTTCGGCGGGTTCCGGACGGCGGACCGGTCTTTCGGACGGGTCACGGCCGATCTCGTTCTTCAGCGTCATCAGGTCGATGAAATGGTCGGCCTGCCGGCGCAGATCGTCGGAGATCATCGGCGGCTGCGACGCCATGGTGGAGACCACGCTGACTTTTCGTCCACGCCGCTGCAGCGCTTCCACGAGCGTGCGGAAATCGCCGTCGCCGGAAAAAATCACATAGTGGTCGACGACATCGGAAAGCTCCAGTGCATCGACGGTCAGTTCGATATCCATGTTGCCCTTGATCTTGCGGCGGCCGGTCGAGTCGGTGAACTCCTTGGCCGGCTTGGTCACGACCTTGAAGCCGTTATAGTCGAGCCAGTCGATCAGCGGGCGGATCGAGGAATATTCCTGATCCTCCACCAGCGCGGTGTAATAGTAGGCGCGCAGCAGATAGCCGCGTTTCTGAAAACTCGAAAGCAGCTTGCGATAGTCGATATCGAAACCGAGCGAGCGTGATGTCGCGTAAAGATTGGCGCCGTCTATGAAGAGCGCAATTTTTTCACGGGGATCAAACATGTGAAATATCCTTTGGAAAAATAGGCAATCTCATAAAATACGCGGATGATGCCCGCCGGGTTGCGTTGGAAAATCACTTCACAAGCCATTACTTCAGAAAATATCGCTCGACTGCGGCCATTCCAAGGGGCCGGGACGTTATCGCAAGAAAATGTGATATTATCTTTGGGACAAAAGAATGGTGGACAGTGCGTGCTATCGCGGTCTTACTGGTTCGGCTACTCTCTCGACACAGGCTTCGCCCTTGTATTTCGTGGGCTTTCAGGTTAATGAGCGCGCCTGTTTTCCATCACATCCACGTATGAAAGGGGCAATCCATGGCCCGCGTAACCGTTGAAGACTGCATTGACAAGGTCGACAACCGCTTTGAACTGGTGCTTCTGGCCGGCCATCGCGCCCGTCAGATATCGCAGGGTGCGGCGATCACCATCAACCGCGACAACGACAAGAACCCGGTCGTGGCGCTGCGCGAGATCGCTGATGAGACCCTGTCGCCCGACGACCTGAAGGAAGATCTGATCCACTCGCTGCAGAAGCATGTCGAGGTCGATGAGCCGGAATCGGACGGTCAGGAATTGATCGACCAGGCCGACGCCACCGTGGCCACCGCCGAGGAAGATCGCGAAGAAGACAACGTCACTTTCGACCGCATGACCGAAGAAGATCTGCTGGCCGGCATCGAAGGTCTCGTCGCCCCGGAAAAAAGCGACGATTACTGACCCTTAGAGGTACTGTCGGCACTTTCGCGCCGGCCGTTTCGTGGCTATCTATCATGCGCCGTATCGACCGATGCGGCGCATGATTTTTATCGATTTGTGAGATTTGGCCCATGATGCGTCAATATGAGCTTGTCGAGCGCGTTCAGCGCTACAAGCCCGACGTGAACGAGGCGCTTCTCAACAAGGCATATGTCTACGCCATGCAGAAGCATGGTCATCAGAAGCGGGCTTCCGGCGATCCTTATTTCTCACATCCGCTTGAGGTCGCCGCGATCCTGACCGACATGCATATGGACGAGGCGACGATCGCGGTTGCGCTCCTGCATGACACGATCGAGGACACGACCGCCACCCGCCAGGAAATCGACGAGCTCTTCGGGCCTGATCTCGGCAAGCTTGTGGAGGGCCTGACTAAGCTCAAGAAGCTCGATCTCGTCTCGAAAAAGGCCGAGCAGGCCGAGAATCTCCGTAAGCTGCTGCTGGCGATCTCGGAGGATGTCCGCGTCCTTCTCGTCAAGCTCGCCGACCGGCTGCACAACATGCGCACGCTGGACCACATGCGCGACGACAAGCGTCTGCGCATTGCCGAAGAGACGATGGAGATCTATGCGCCGCTGGCTGGTCGCATGGGCATGCAGGGCATGCGCGAGGAACTGGAAGAACTGGCATTCCGCTACATCAACCCGGAAGCCTACCGCACCGTGACGGCGCGCCTGGCCGACATTTCCGAGCGCAATCGCGGTGTCATCGTCGAGATCGAGAACTCGCTATCGGCTCTTTTCGAGAAATACGCGCTGAACGCGACCGTCAAGAGCCGCCAGAAGAAGCCATGGTCCGTCTTCCGCAAGATGGAAGCCAAGGCGCTGTCCTTCGAGCAGCTTTCCGACATTTTCGGCTTTCGCGTCGTCGTCGACAGCGTTGAGGATTGTTATCGCGCGCTGTGCGCGATCCACACGACATGGTCGATGGTTCCGGGCCGCTTCAAGGACTACATCTCGACGCCCAAGCAGAACGACTACCGCTCCATCCACACCACGATCGTCGGCCCGTCTCGCCAGCGCATCGAATTGCAGATTCGCACCCGCGAGATGAACAAGATCGCCGAGTATGGCGTGGCCGTGCATGCGCTCTACAAGGATACCGGCGGCAAGGTGAACGCCAGCCACACCATCTCGAAGGAAACCAACGCCTACGCCTGGCTGCGGCGCACCATCGAGCAGCTTTCCGAGGGCGACAATCCCGAGGATTTCCTGGAAAACACCAAGCTGGAGCTGTTCCAGGACCAGGTGTTCTGCTTCACGCCCAAGGGCATGCTGATTGCGCTGCCGCGCGGTGCGACTCCCATCGATTTCGCCTATGCTGTCCACACCGACGTCGGCGACACTTGCGTCGGTGCCAAGGTCAATGGCCGCATCATGCCGCTGATGACCGAGTTGAAGAATGGCGACGAGGTCGAGATCATCCGGTCCAAGGCGCAGGTGCCGCCGGCGGCGTGGGAATCGGTGGTCGTCACAGGCAAGGCGCGCGCCGCCATCCGCCGGGCGACCAAGAACGCGATCCGCAAGCAGTATTCCGGCCTTGGCGTTCGCATTCTCGAGCGCGCCTTCGAGCGCTCGGGAAAGACCTTTTCCAAGGACGGCCTGAAGCCGGTGCTGCACCGCCTTGCCCGCAAGGACATCGAGGATGTGCTGTCCTCCGTCGGCCGTGGCGAGTTGTCTTCGACGGACGTGATGAAGGCCGTCTATCCCGATTTCAAGGAAGAGCGCGTGACGCTGCCGCCGAAGCCGCGCGAAGAGGGCTGGTCGAAAATCCGCAACGCCGCTGGCATGCTGTTCCAGATTCCGGGCCGGGCCTCGCGCAAGGACAGGTTGGCGGCCAAGGAAAGCGGCGCGGTTCCCATCCGCGGCGTGCGCGGCGATTTGCCGGTGCGTTTTGCGCCCGAAGGGGCAGTGCCCGGCGATCGCATCATCGGCATCGTGCAGCCCGGTTCCGGCATCACCATCTATCCGATCCAGTCGCCGTCGCTTACAGCGTTCGACGATCAGCCCGAGCGCTGGATCGACGTGCGCTGGGATATCGACGAGGCGACGAAGGAACGCTTTCCGGCGCGCATCTCGGTCGTGGCGATCAACGCACCGGGATCGCTTGCCGAGATCGCACAGGTGATTGCCGAAAACGATGCCAACATCCATACGCTTTCCATGGTGCGCACTGCGCCAGACTTCACCGAGATGCTGATCGACCTGGAAGTCTGGGATCTCAAGCATCTCAACCGGCTGATCTCTCAGCTCAAGGAAAATTCGAGCGTCAGCGATGCGCGGCGCGTCAATGGCTGATCATTCTAAAGACGGGAACGGCATGAATACGAACCAGGTACTGGACATTTTTCGCGAAGCCGGCGCAGTGCTGGAAGGCCATTTTATCCTTACCTCCGGCCTGCGCAGTCCGGTTTTCCTGCAGAAGGCACGCGTCTTCATGCATGCCGACAAGACCGAGCGGCTGTGCCGGGCTCTGGCGGAGAAAATCCGCTCCGAGGTGCCTGGCAAGATCGACTATGTCGTCGGCCCGGCGATCGGCGGCATCATTCCGGCCTATGAGACATCGCGGCATCTCGGCGTACCGGCCGTCTGGGTCGAGCGTGAGAATGGCGTCTTCCGCCTGCGCCGTTTCGAACTCGAAGAGGGCGCGCGCGTCGTCATCGTGGAGGATATCGTGACCACCGGCCTGTCGATCCGTGAGACCATCGACTGCCTGCGCGCGCTGGGCGCCGAGGTTGTCGCTGCCGCCTGCATCGTCGATCGCTCTGCGGGCAAGACGGATGTCGGCGTGCCGCTGGTCGCGCTCGCCGAATATGAGGTTCCGGCCTATCCTGCCGACCAGCTTCCGCCAGAACTAGCGGCAATCCCGGCGATAAAGCCCGGAAGCCGGAATATTTGAGGATTACGGCTGGATGATCATCGGCATCGGCAGTGACCTGATCGACATCCGGCGCATCGAAAAGTCGCTGGAGCGCTACGGCGAACGCTTCACGGCCCGCATCTTCACCGAGGTCGAGCAGGAAAAATCCGATCGGCGCAAGCAGCGCGCCGCTTCCTACGCCAAGCGCTTCGCCGCCAAGGAGGCCTGCTCCAAGGCGCTGGGCACGGGCATTTCGCATAGCGTTTTCTGGCGCGACATGGGCGTGGTCAATCTTCCGGGCGGCAAGCCGACCATGCATCTGACCGGTGGAGCCGCTGCAAGGCTGGCCGAGATGCTGCCGGCGGGCCATCGCGCGGCGATCCATCTGACGATCACCGATGATTTTCCGCTCGCGCAAGCGTTTGTGATCATAGAAGCCTTGCCTGCCGAATAACCGCCATTTTCATGGCGCTCGTGGCGTTTTTTCGATCAGGGCAAAGATTGCCCCGCGCGCGTCGAGCCCTTATACCAACCCGACGCAGAAACTGAGGACGACATGAGCGTGGCTGATAAATCCGAGAAGAAATCCGGCGGGCTTGGCGAGACCGTCAGCGTCATCGTTCAGGCGCTGCTGCTTGCGCTGGTCATCCGCACGTTTCTGTTTCAGCCTTTTTCGATTCCCTCAGGCTCGATGCGGCCGACGCTTCTGGAAGGCGACTATCTGTTCGTGACCAAATGGTCCTACGGTTTCTCGCGTTACTCGCTGCCCTTCGGGCCGGACCTGTTTTCGGGCCGCGTCTGGGGCGGTGATCCGGCGCGCGGCGATGTCGTGGTCTTCAAGTTCCCGCCGAACCCGTCATTGGATTATATCAAGCGCGTCATCGGCCTGCCGGGTGACAAGGTCCAGATGAAGGACGGCCAGCTCTTCATCAACGGCACGGCCGTGCCGCGCGAGAAGGTCGGCGAGATCGACAATCCCGACATCACCGAGGTCAACCGCCCGGTCGACGTCTATCGCGAGACGCTGCCGAACGGCGTTTCCTACGACACGCTCGACCTGACGCCGAACTCCATCGGCGACAACACCCGTGAGTTCGTTGTGCCGGAAGGCCACTTCTTCATGATGGGCGACAACCGCGACAACTCGACCGACAGCCGCTTCAATGTCGGCTACGTGCCGGCCGAAAATCTCGTCGGCAAGGCCAACATCATCTTCTTCTCGATCGCCGATGGTGCAAGCCCGCTTGAAATCTGGAAGTGGCCGTCCGAGATGCGCGCCTCGCGCCTGTTCAACTTCGTTCGTTAGGATGGCGTTCAAACGGCTGACCGGAAAAGACATTGCCGAGGCGTTGAAGGAACGCACCGGCCATGTGTTCCGCGACCATGAGCGGCTTCAGCGCGCGCTGACGCATGCGAGCGCGCGTGGCGCCAGGGCCGGCACGGACTATGAGCGCTTCGAGTTTCTCGGCGACCGCGTGCTCGGCCTGATCATTGCCGACATGCTGTTCCATGCCTTTCCGAACGCTGCCGAGGGCGAACTTTCGGTGCGGCTCAACGCGCTGGTCAATGCCGAGGCGCTGGCCGAAATCGCCGACGAGATCGGCCTGCCGGACCTCATCCGCGCCGGCAGTGAGGTCAAGACGCTTGCCGGGCGCAAGCGGGTGAACATCCGCGCCGATGCGCTGGAATCGCTGATCGCAGCGCTTTATCTCGACGGCGGCATGGAAGCGGCAAAACGCTTCGTCCTGCGCTATTGGGAGCCGCGGTCCAAGGTTACCGGTGCGGCCCGCCGCGACCCCAAGACCGAATTGCAGGAATGGGCACATCAGGCGGCAAGTGCTACACCTGCCTATCAGATCGAAAGCCGCGAAGGCCCCGACCACGATCCGCTGTTCACGGTGAGCGTGCGTGTCGGTGATTTCGAGCCGGCGACCGCCACAGGCCGCTCAAAACGCGAGGCCGAGCAGGCCGCTGCCGCGGCAATCCTCCAGCGCGAAGGCGTCTGGGGCCAGGAAGGAAACGAACAGTGAGCGAAGACGCCCCCGCAACCCATTCCGGCTTTGTCGCCCTGATCGGCGCTCCAAACGCCGGCAAGTCGACGCTGGTCAACCAGCTGGTCGGCGCCAAAGTGTCGATCGTCACCCACAAGGTGCAGACGACGCGCGCCATCGTGCGCGGCATCGCCACCCACAACAATGCGCAGATCGTCTTCATCGACACGCCCGGCATCTTCAAGCCGCGCCGCCGGCTCGACAAGGCCATGGTCACGACCGCCTGGGGCGGGGCCAAGGATGCCGACATGGTCATGGTGCTGATCGATGCCGAGCGCGGCATCAAGGGCGACGCCGACGCGATGCTGACCAATCTCGAAGGCGTTCGCCAGCCTAAAATCCTGATCCTGAACAAGCTCGACCGGGTCAAGCCGGAAAGCCTGCTGGCGCTCGCCGCCACCTGCAACGAGCGTGTGAAGTTTGAAAGCACCTTCATGGTCTCGGCGCTGACCGGGGCAGGATGCCAGGCGATCCTCGATCATCTCGCCGAAGCCTTGCCGGTCGGCCCGTGGTATTACCCGGAAGACCAGATCTCGGACCTGCCGATGCGCCAGCTCGCAGCCGAGATCACCCGCGAGAAGCTCTATCTGCGGCTGCATCAGGAACTGCCCTATTCGTCCCATGTCGAGACGGAAAAGTGGGAAGAAAAGCCCGACGGCTCGGTGCGTATCGAGCAGGTCATCTATGTCGAGCGCGACAGCCAGAAGAAGATCGTGCTCGGCCATAAGGGCGAGACGATCCGCTCCATCGGCCAATCCTCCCGCAAGGATATCGGCGATATCCTCGAGCAGAAGGTGCATCTCTTCCTGTTCGTGAAGGTGCGCGAGAACTGGGGCGACGACCCCGAGCGCTACCGCGAAATGGGTCTTGAATTCCCGCACTGAGCGGCCGAAGCTCCAGCCATGGAATGGCGCGACGAGGGCATAATCCTTGGAACCCGCAAGCATGGCGAAACCAGCGTCATACTTGAGGTGATGACGCGCGCCCACGGCCGCCATCTCGGCATGGTGCGCGGCGGGCGCTCGCGCAAGGCCCAGCCACTGCTGCAGGCGGGCAACCGCGTCGATCTCATCTGGCGTGCGCGGCTCGACGAGCATCTCGGCATGTTCCAGGCCGAGGCGCTGGAACTCAACGCCGCGCGCCTGTTCGAAAGCGCCTGCGCCGTCTACGGCTTGCAGACGTTGGCCGCGCATCTGCGCCTCCTGCCCGAGCGCGACCCGCATGGCGGGCTCTACGAGATGCTAGGGCTGCTGATCGAGCATCTGGATGATGCCACCACCGCCGGCGAGCTCGTCGTGCGTTTTGAACTGATGGTGCTGGAGGAGCTGGGCTTCGGCCTCGACCTCACCCAATGCGCAGCCACCGGTCGGCGCGACGAGCTCACTTACGTCTCGCCGAAATCAGGCCGTGCCGTTTCGCGCGAGGCCGGTTTGCCGTGGCACGACAAGATGCTGGTGCTGCCGGCATTCCTTCTCCGCGGCTCCAGCCCTCAGGTCGACATTACGACGATCGAACAGGCTTTCAGGCTGACGGACTTCTTTTTCGCGCGCCACGTCTATGAACCGCGCGGGATACAGGCTCCCGACGCTCGCGCCGGTTTCCTCAACGCGTTGAGGAAACGCAATGCCGCTGCGCAAGACGTTCCGGGCGATACGGCGGCCTGAGACTACTCGGCTGGCACCAGTGCTGGCCGGTCGACGGGGCGTTCCTTGATCGGCCAGTGCACGATCGCCGCAAAGATGCCGAGCGCCACGCCGAGCCACCATACCGGATTGTAGGAACCGAATTGGTCGTAGAGGTAGCCGCCGAGCCAGACGCCGAGGAACGAGCCGATCTGGTGCGACAGGAACACGACGCCGCCGAGCATGCCGAGATGGCGGGTGCCGAACATGATGGCGACCAGCGAATTAGTCGGCGGCACGGTCGACAGCCACAACAGCCCCATGACGATGGCGAAAATCACAACGCTGGTCGGTGTCTGCGGCAACAGCAGGAAGGCGGCGACCGCGATGGAGCGGCCGATATAGATCCAGGCGAGGAAGATCGGCTTGGAGTATTTCTGGCCGATCACACCGGAAGCCAGCGAGCCGATGATGTTGAAGAAGCCGATCAGCGCCAACCCGATGACCGCGTAGCGCGCGTCGATACCGATATCAGCAATGTAAGCGGGGAAATGCGCGGTGATGAAGGCGACCTGGAAGCCGCAGACGAAGAAGCCTGAAACCAGGAGCACGTAGCTGCGATGGCCGAGTGCTTCGCGCAAGGCTGCACCGACCGACTGGTGATCGATGGCGGCGGCGGAATTCGGGTTGTGCGAACTGCCGACCAGCGGGATCGCCAGAACCGGAATGATGAGCATCATCAAGCTCATATAGACGAGCGTATCCGACCAGCCATAGGCGGTGATCAGGCCCTGGCTGAGCGGTGCAAAGAGGAACATGCCGGCTGACCCGGCAGCCGTGCCGATGCCGAAGACGATGGAGCGCCGTTCCGGCGGCGTGTGGCGCGCGAAGGCCGCAAGCACGATGCTGAATGAACCGGCGGCAACGCCGAGGCCGACCAGTATGCCGCCGCCGATATGCAGCATTCCGACCGAAGTCGCCGTCGCCATCATGTAGAGGCCGGCGGCATAAATAAGGCCGCCGAGCGCCAGCACGCGCCAGGTGCCGTAGCGGTCGGCAATGGCGCCGAAGAAGGGCAGGCCGAGGCCCCAGAACAGGTTCTGCAGCGCCATGGCGAGACCGAAGGTGGTGCGGTCCCAGCCTTTTTCCGCGAGCATAGGCAGTTGGAAGAAGCCCATGGCCGAACGCGGGCCGAAGGTGAGGGCGGCGATCAGGCAGCCGCATATGATGATCAGCCACGGAACGGTTGCCCGGGTGCCGGTATTTGTCGTTGCAGCCGTCATCATCGTTTCTCCCGAGTCATGTTCCGTTTTTATCGGATCGACAGGTTTTCGCAAAATGAATTGGTCGCATCGAAGGTTCAGCGATGCTGATGGATCGGCGGGAATAAAGGCGCGGTTCCGAACGTTCTTATAGGACTGAAGCAATTGTACGAACGGTTCGGTTCCGCCTTGTCGGGCTCGCTGAACAGGAGTTCAATCGGACTGGAACGAAGGCAATACCGGCCGCATCATGGACCAGAGAAGGGCAGCGATACTCGCCGAAATACCGCGCCTGCGCCGCTATGCGCGCGCACTGCTGCGCAACCGCGATTCCGCCGACGATCTGGTCCAGGACTGCCTCGAGCGCGCGCTGGGCAAGCTCGAGGGGTGGCGAACCGGCGACAATCCGAGGCGGTGGCTGTTTACGATCATGCATCATCTTTTTGTCGACCAGATGCGAAGGGAAAAGCGGCGCGGCGAAGCTGCCATGCTGCCGATCGAGGCAAGCGAGGCGATGGCGGTTCCTGCCCATCAGGCCGAAAGCGTTGCCTCGCATGAGATACTCGATGCGCTTCAGGCGATCAGCCCGGATCGCCGGGCAGCGCTGCTGATGGTTGCCGTCGAAGGCTTTTCCTATGCCGAAGCCGCCAATGTGCTTGGCGTGCCAGCTGGCACGCTGATGTCGCGCATCGCGCGCGGCCGTGAAGAATTGCGCACGATACTGGAGGACGGATCGCGGCGCCGGGCCATAAGGGTCATCGAGAAATGACCGCACGCGATTTCACCGAACGCGACATCCACATGGCACTTGACGGCGAGTTGCCGGCCGAGGAGCGTGCGGCCTACGAGCTTTGGCTGGAAGCCAATCCCGACATGAAGGCGCGCAGCCAGCGTTTCGCGACCGATCTTGCGGCTTTGCAAAATTCAGTTGCCGGTGTGCTGACCGAGCCGGTTCCGGAGCGCTTCGAGCGCTTGGTATCAGGCGAGACGAAACCCCGTAGCGCTGCCCCCCAGCGTTGGCGCATGGCTGCTGCTGCGGCAATTTTCGTGGCCGGTGGGCTTGGCGGCTATCTGCTCGGCGTCACAGGCTGGGGCTCAATAGATGCGGCCGCCAGCCAGTTGGCCGACGGTGCGATTGCCGCGCATACGCTCTACGCCGCCGAGAAGCTGCACGTCGTCGAGGTCGGAGCCGACCAGAAGGATCATCTTGTCGGCTGGCTGTCCAAGCGTGTCGGCGTCAAGCTGATCGCACCCGACCTGACCGCGCAGGGCTTCGAGCTCGTCGGCGGGCGGCTGCTGCCGGCCGAAAGCAAGGCGGCAGCGCAATTCATGTATCAGGACCGTACGGGAAACCGCGTGTCGCTCTACATCATCAGCGACGCCACGACCAAGGAAACCGGCTTCCGGCTGCTGGAGGAGGGCGGCACGCGCTCGCTCTACTGGCTCGATGACGGCTATGGCTGCGCCGTGACCGGCACGCTTCCGCAGGAAGCGCTGATGAAGATTGCGAACTCGGCCTACCGTCAGCTTCTCGACGGCATGAAGGGGTGATTCTCCCCATGGCAGGATGAAGAACGCCCATCCGTGTCATCAAAGTTTCCGCGCTTCGCCATACGTTGTAAGGAGTCACAATTCGGCCCAATTCGAGGAGCGATAGCGCTTTCGATGCCGTCGCGCCAATGCCTCGGTCAGAGACGTTCTGCCACCTTCGAGCACGCTTTCGATCGAGGTTTCCCGGCTGCCATGAACGCAGACATTCGCCCGGCCCGCGCCTCTGACATCGGCGCACTCGTGGCGCTCGAAAACGCGGTTTTCGAGACCGATCGCATGTCCAGAAACGCCTTCCGCCGCATGATCGTCAGCAAGAGCGCCTCGATCCTGATTGCCGAGCGCGATGGCTTGCTCGCCGGCCATTGTGTCATTCTCCTGCGCGCCGGAAGCAACAAGGCAAGGCTCTATTCGCTGGCCGTCGCGCCAAACAGCGGCGGCGGATTGGGGCGTGCTTTGCTAGAGGCAGCAGAAAACGCCGCTGCCGCCAAACGCCGGAAGGCAATGCGCCTGGAAGTGCGCGAGGACAATTCCCGCGCGATCGATCTCTACGAGAAGAACGGCTACCGGCAGATCGGGCACAAGCCCGCCTATTATGCCGATGGGGCGGATGCCTTGCGCTATGAAAAGCCTCTGGTCAGGTCCGCCTCGGATGACGACCAGCCACTGCCTAAAAAAGCCGGAACCGGTTAGCCATGAGTTCATTGTCCTTGGCCCGGCGGGAAGCCGGACGCCGCCAACATCACCATCCGAAAACAGCGTGAGCAAAAATGACCTGGGTCATTCTTACAGGCAGGCAAAGCGATCTCGACCAGGTGGCGACACCGCACAAGATCATCACCAACCGTGATTATCTGGCGCATCCGGCCCTGTTTCGCGGGCAGCGTCCCAAAGTCATCAACCTGTCGAACAGCTACAGCTACCAGAGCCGCGGCTATTACGCCTCGCTGCTGGCCAGTTCGCGCGGGCACAAGGTCATACCGACCGTCGAGACGATGATCGACCTGTCCGAGCACAAGCTCTACGAGCACGCACTGCCGGAACTGGAACTGGCGCTCAACAAATGCCGCAAGGATCTTGGCGGTGTTTTTCCCACCAAGGCCACGTTCTTCTTCGGCATCGGCCCGTCGAAGGCATGGGACCGTTTCGCAAAGCTGCTGTTCGACTGGTTCCGCGCTCCGGCGCTGGAAGTGTCGATCAAGGACAGCCAGCAATGGGCCTCCATCCACAGGATCGGCTTTCACCCGCTGGCGCGGATGAGCCCGGAGGAAAAGCCGCGCTTTCTCGAAAGCCTGGCGACCTACACCAACCGCGAATGGCGCGACACCAAGGCGCGTACACCGGCGCGTTTCACCTTCGCGACGCTGGTCGATCCGCATGAGGAACTGCCGCCGTCCGAGATCAGCTCGTTGCGTCATTGGGCGAAGATCGCCGAGAAAATGGGCGTCGAGGTCGAGCCGATATCGCGCAAGGATCTGGCCAAGCTCGCCAATTACGACGCGCTGTTCATTCGCGAAACCACATCGATTTCCAACCACACCTACCGCTTCGCCCGCCGCGCCCAGCAGGAGGGTATGCCGGTCATCGACGACCCGCTGTCGATGATCCGCTGCACCAATAAGGTCTATCTCAACGAGTTGATGACCTACAACAACGTGCCCGTGCCGCCGACTGTTATGATCGCCGGGCCGGCCGATCTCGAACTGGCGGCGCAGACACTCGGCTTCCCGCTGGTGCTGAAGATCCCGGACAGCTCGTTTTCGCGCGGCGTAAAGAAGGCATCGAATTTCGAGGAATTGAAGCAACTTGCGACGCTGTGGCTGGAGGATTCGGACCTGCTGATCGCCCAGAAATTCATCCCCACTGATTACGACTGGCGTATCGGCGTGCTCGGCGGTCAGCCGCTTTTCGCGGTCCACTATTTGATGGCCAAGAAGCACTGGCAGATCGTCAACCACAAGGCCAACGGCAAGCCGGATCAGGGCGGCTTCAAGTCATTCACCCTGAAGGACGCGCCCGCCCATGTCGTCGAAACGGCGGTGCGCGCCGCGCGGTGCATAGGCGATGGCCTCTACGGCGTCGACCTCAAGGAAACGGCGGATGGCGTCTTCGTCATCGAGGTGAACGACAACCCCAATCTCGACCATGGCTGTGAGGATTCTGGCGAGAAGGACGAGGTCTGGGTCAGGCTGACGCAATGGTTCCTCGACCGTCTGGAGCGGCCGGCGGTCAGCAACGCGATTTCCGAGCGGCTTATCCTGCCGGACGCATCCGTTCGATTGCGGAAAAACGCTTGAGAAACGCGCTCTGAACTGCCTTTGCCGGGCGGCACGTCAGGTCGAAGCCGTCGGCCGAAATGCCGCGCGGCCGGCCGAAGAACTGCGTCGCCTCCGAGATCGTGAAGCCGGCAAGAACCGTGGCTTCAAAGTACGCAGCGATCTGATCGGCCCGTTTGATTTCTTTCTTCAGCTTCTCGCTGATATCGGCAGGCAGCGAAAAGCGCAGATGGATCGCCCGTTGCAGCCGCTGCTCGACCGCCTTGTAGCCACCGCCGACCACCGACTTGAACGGCGAGATCATGTCGCCGATCACATATTCCGGGGCATCGTGAAGCAGAGCCGCAAGCCGGGCATCGGGCGAGGGGTCTTTTACCTGCTGCGCAAAGATTTCCTCGACCAATAGCGAATGCTGCGCCACCGAGAATGCGTGGTCGCCGCCGGTCTGGCCGTTCCAGCGGGCAACGCGCGCCAGGCCATGGGCGATATCGGAAATCTCGACATCGAGCGGGGACGGGTCGAGCAAATCCAGCCTGCGGCCCGACAGCATGCGCTGCCAGGCACGGGCCGGCGCACCGGCCTTGTCGGCCATTATGCGTCCTCCGCAGCAGCCGGCTCCTGCGGGAAAGTGAATTTCGCCCAGTCGGGAATGGTCAGCGAGATCGCAATCTCGCCGGCGGTTATTGCGGTGCCGGCGTCCATCGCGTCTTTGACCCGGTCGATGCGCACGATCGCCAGCCCTTGCGTGCCGGATACGCTGCCAAGCGTGCCGAGTGTCTTGCCGCCGGCCTTTATATCCGTGCCGCCCGGCGGCAGCGGTGCGTCGGCGGAAACCAGCAGCGCGCGCCTGCGCGCCGTGCCGCGATGGTGCATGCGCGAAACGACTTCCTGCCCGACATAGCAGCCCTTGCCGAACCCGACGCCGCCAGTCTGGTCCAGCAGCACGTCATGCGGAAAAGCGTCGCTCAGCGCATAATCGGGTCCGCTTTCGGCAATGCCATAGGCGAGGCGAAAATCCTGCCATGCCTGCCTCTGGTCGCCGGCAGAGGCAGTTTGGCCATAAATGCGGAAGACATGGGCTGGCTCGGCAAAGCGCCGATCGTGCCTGACGGTTGAATCAGTTTGTGAGGCACTTGAATCAGAAACTGAAGCGTTTGAATCAGGATTCCATGAGACGGAGACAAGCAATTGTTCCTGCTTGGAAATCTCGACCTTGGCGCGGAGCTTGTAGAGCGTCAGCCGGCGAATGAAATCGTCGGCGATCTCAGTGCGGCACTCCAGCAGCAAACCACCTTTGCCGTCGCGCGAGACGAGAAAATCGAACAGGATCTTGCCTTGCGGTGTCAGCAGCGCGCCCGGTTTGGCATCTTCCGGGGAGAGAGCATCCAGATCGGTGGTAAGAATGTTCTGCAGGAAATGCTCGGCATCCGGGCCGGAGACGGAAATCACAATGCGGTCGGGGAGCTGAACTGCGGGCATTCGGACGTGACCTGATCTTGCAAATCTGTTGGCCATTACGTAAGCCGCACGCATCGCAGGGGCAAGAGCCGGAAGAGACGCTGATGACAACGACGTTCGACCTCATCCTCAAGGGCGGCACGGTCGTCAATCATGATGGCACCGGCCTGCGCGACATCGGCGTGCGCGCCGGGCGCATTGCGGCGATCGGCGATCTCGGCCAGGCATCCGCCGGCGAAGTCATCGATTGTACCGGCCTGCACATCCTTCCCGGCGTGGTCGACAGCCAGGTCCATTTCCGCGAGCCGGGGCTGGAGCACAAGGAAGATCTGGAGACCGGCTCGCGTGCGGCGGTGCTCGGCGGCGTCACCGCCGTCTTCGAGATGCCCAACACCAATCCGCTTACCACCAGCGAGGCGGCACTTGCCGACAAGGTGTCGCGCGCGACGAACCGCATGCATTGCGATTTCGCCTTCTGGGTCGGCGGCACGCGCGAGAATGCCGGGGACGTTGCCGAACTCGAGCGCCTGCCGGGCGCCGCCGGTATCAAGGTCTTCATGGGTTCCTCCACCGGCAATTTGCTGGTCGAAGACGATGACGGCGTGTACTCGATCCTGAAGAACACCCGCCGCCGCGCTGCCTTCCACTCTGAAGATGAGTTTCGCCTGCGCGAACGCCTCGGCGAGCGCGTCGAGGGCGATCCATCCTCGCATCCCGTCTGGCGCGACGAGATTGCGGCCCTGCAATGCACCGAGCGGCTGGTGCGCATTGCGCGAGCTGCACGCGCCCGCATCCACGTGCTGCATATCTCGACGGCCGAGGAGATCGCATTCCTCGAAAACCACAAGGATGTCGCCACCTGCGAGGCGACGCCGCATCATCTCACTCTTTCCGCTGATGATTATGCCACACTCGGCACGTTGATCCAGATGAACCCACCGGTTCGCGCCGCGCGGCACCGCGACGGCGTCTGGCACGGCATCTCGCAAGGTGTCGTCGAAGTGCTCGGCTCCGACCATGCCCCACACACACTGGAGGAAAAGGCAAAGCCCTATCCGGCCTCGCCTTCCGGCATGACCGGCGTGCAGACGCTGGTTCCGATCATGCTCGACCATGTCAACGCGGGTCGGCTGTCGCTGGAGCGGCTGGTCGATCTTACCAGCCACGGCCCGCAGCGCCTGTTCGGCATGGCGCGCAAGGGGCGTATCGCGGCGGGCTACGAGGCCGACTTCACGGTCGTGGACCTCAAGCGCCGCGAAACCATCACCAACGCGCAGGCCGGCTCGAAAGCCGGCTGGACGCCTTATGACGGCAGGCAGGTAACGGGCTGGCCGGTCGGCACCATCATCCGCGGCAACCGCGTGATGTGGGAAGGCGAGATCGTCACGCCGGGGCAGGGCCAGGCCGTTGCCTTCTCCGAGGCTTTGCCCGCCTGAGTCCGATCAAAATCGTTCCGAAAACGAAAACACCCGCCAAAGCAGATGCTTGGCGGGTGTTTTTGATTCAGCTCGATATGCGCGGCATCTATCGGCCCGTCACTCGCCTGCGACGAAGAAGGCCCACTTGCCTTCCGGCGTGATGCCGAGGCGATAGAAATTGTAGACGCCGTAGCTCTTCATGTCTTCGTAGTCGCCGGCGGTGACGATCTTGAACAGTTCGACGCGCTGGCGTTGCGTCAGCTTTTCGAGCGGCATGGCGAAGAAATAGGGCCAGGCGTAGAGTTCCTCGGGCTTGCCCACATCGACGTGGACGTAGCCGCCATTGAGGATGTTTTCCATGATGGCCAGCAGTTCCTCGCCGTTCTTGTCGCCGGAGAGGTCCTTGAGGTAGGTGATTGGATCGTCTTCAAGGTCGCTCAGCGACAATTGCGTCGCCTCGTCGCCGGTGCCGATCAGCGGGCGCAGCTTCTCGATATCGCCGCCCATTGCCACGTCGAGCAGCAGCTGGCGCATGCGCTTCACCGGTTCGGGCAGTGACTGGACGTCGTAAAGAATTTCCGGCAGCGGCGCGTTGGCGTCTTCGTTGGGGTGCGTGGCGCCGTTTGGCGCTGCCGGGCCTTCGTCGGGCTCGGCCTGGTCATCCTGCGGCTGCACGTCCGGCAGCGGTGTTTTCTGTATGGGATCAGGCGAGGGGACGGTATTTTCCGGCGCGGCCTCGTCCTGTGACGGGGTGGCCGGGGTTTCTTCGCGCTTGATTTCGCTGAGGGCCGAGGCGGGAATAGTTCCGAAAAGCACTGTAGTGGGCAGCGCCACGCCGACTGCAGCAAGCCACAGCAAAGCCGCCATATGCGCACTTCTGCGGCTTTGCGATTTCGCCTGCGTCGATACCTGCATGTCCCGTCCTCTCCGTAGGCATCGCGACAGATTCGATGCCCGTCAGTTTCTTACACTGAAAAAGAGGGTTTGGGGACGTGTCAATGTCGCAGGCGAACAGGCTCGAATTCGCCAGCGATAACTTTTTCGCGCATCTCATCCAGCAGAGCCAAGGCTGCGGCTTCGCCGTTGGTGCGCAAAATCTCGACAAACGCTGTGGAAAGGGCAGCTTCCGCGATGATGTCGGCCTCGATGCCGGCCGACAAACCTTCGGCCCAGGCTTCGTTGTGACACTCCACCGCGGTCAGGCGCTTTTCTTCCCTGACCAGCGCGTCGATATCGCTGATCGTGTGCTCCATACTCATCTTCCACCCTTTCAAGTCATGGTCCCTGTCGGCCGGACCACCTTGAGCTGTCCCTTGCGAAGTCCCGATAGAAAGGGACAAAATTGACCACTGCAAATGCGATGTTTCTACTGTCTGCGCCTTGCAAATGGCCGATAGATCAAAAACCCCGAGTCATTTGACGGCTACCGTAACGCAAACGTCACGGTGCCGACAGGAATAACTAAAACTTAAGTTAACCCACAAAATGGCGGTTAAACTTTGATTTAGAAGTGTGGCGAATCCGCCACGATTCAACCTGCCACCAACAAAAGGATTAGAACGGTATAAGTCACTTGGGCCGAATGCTGGCGATGTCCGGTACGGACCGATAGCCCCCGTCCTTTCTATCCAGCCAGTTGATCTGCGTTTTCCCCAGATTCCTGAGATATCCGCATGCTTCGGCAAACAATGGTTCGCGCAAATCGCGGGCCGTCAGAAGCCGCTCTTCCGACCCGGGGCCGCATTTCAGGAAATGCACTTCATCCGGTGTGTCGACATAGGATCGGGCGAAGAACGTCGACCTGTCGTCGGAAAACCGGAAGATGTCGTACTCGTAGAAATAGTCGTAGTACCCGTTCTCGTCCGGGTCCGACGCATCGATGTGGTGGGTTGTTTCGACGTTCATTGCAAAGTGTACGTGGCTAGTTTCCATAACGGGCGGCGACGTCGCGCGTCAGCGTCTCGCCCTCCTTCATGTAGCGGGCGATGGCTTCCGTCGCGGACGGCGTACAACTCGAATAGCTGCCCTGGAACGAACGATAGCCGCGGTTGAAGCTGGCGATGAATTTTGCGCGCCGCGTTGCGTCGGGTTTTTCGGCTTCCAGAAGCTTCTCCATCTGGTCGCGCCACTGGGTTCCTTCCTCGCCGCACAGGTTGCGCAGGAAGTGCAGTGAGCCGAGCACTTCGGACAGGCGCATCAGGCTGCCTTCGAAGGGCGCTTCGACCGCGCGCACGGGCACCGTCGCGACCGAGGAGGCAACGGCGAGAAATACGGTGAAAAACAGCGTGGCGCGGCTCATAAGCCCTTGTGACGAAACAATTTGACGGCTGCAAGGCGGCTTGCCGCTCTATTCCCCGCTTATTGCTACGTCGGCCAGCAATGCACGGGAAACCTCCATCACCGAATCGGTCACCGGCATGGCCTCCATCTGCGCCAGCGTGAAGAAACCGGCCTCCGCCGCGTCGCTGTCGGGATGCGGTTCGCCGCCGATATCTTCGCCGGAAAAGACCTGGAGCCGATAGGTGATGGCTTTGCCGTCGCGCTCGGCGTCGATCATAAAAACTTCCAGCGGCTGGAGATTGCGCGCCCGCATTCCGGTTTCCTCGAAAAGTTCGCGCGCGGCAGCTTCCGCTTCGCTCTCGCCGATCTCTACCCGCCCGCCCGGAAAGGCATAAAGCCCCAGCGAGGGCGCTTGCCCCCGTTTCACCAGCAGCACCCGGTCACCGCGCAGGAGCGCGACCGAAACCGCCGGTATCATCAGCCTTTCCTGCATGTCTGCTGCTTTCCCGTAGCCGTGAATTGATTGGGGATCGGCCGGATGGCCCAATCGATACAGGTTGCGGCAAAGGATTTCCACCGCCACAGTGATTTCACAAGATCAACGGTATCAAGCCAAGAATGTGCGGACGTTTCGCGCTCACTTCCAGCCCGAAAGAGGTGGACGAGGCCTTCTCGCTCCCGGAGCTTGAGGCTTTTCCGCCGCGTTACAACATTGCGCCGACACAGCCGATCCTGATGGTCATGGCCGGGGAACCGCGCCAGCCGGGTTCCAATTTGCCGGACCGGACCTCGCTGCTGGTGCGCTGGGGCCTGATCCCGACCTGGGTCAAGGATACGCGGAGCTTTCCGCTACTGTTCAATGCGCGCTCTGAAAGTGCTTCCGAAAAAGCTTCGTTCCGTACCGCCATGCGCCATCGTCGCGCACTCATCCCGGCTTCCGGTTTTTACGAATGGCGCCAGGACGGCAAGAAAAAGGGCCAGCCTTTTTGGATACGGCCAAGAGACGGCGGCCTAATTGCTTTTGCGGGGTTGATGGAGACTTATGCCGAACCCGGCGGCTCGGAAATGGACACCGGCGCGATCCTGACCACGCAGGCCAACAGCGACATAGCCCATATCCATGAGCGCATGCCGATCGTCATCCACGCGCAGGATTTTTCGCGCTGGCTCGATTGCCGGTTCCAGGAACCACGCGACGTCGCCGATCTGTTGCGGCCGGCCGAGCAAGGCTTCTTCGAAGCGATCCCGGTGTCGGATCTCGTCAACAAGGTCGCCAATACCGGCCCGGAAATCCAGGACCGCATCGATCCGGCGCTGGTGCAGGAACAGCCCAGGTCTGAAAAGAAGAAAAACCCGCCCAACGACGACCAGATGTCACTTTTCTAGACGGATTTCCTGATGTCATCAGCTCTTTGGCCGGCCGCGCTGTCGGGATTTCTTCTCGGCGCCTCGCTCATCATGGCGATCGGCGCGCAGAATGCCTTCATCCTGCGGCAAGGCCTGCTGCGCCAGCATGTCTTCGTGCTGAGCCTGATCTGCGCGCTGTCGGACGCCTTGCTGATCGCGGCGGGCGTCGCCGGCCTTGGCACGCTGATCGCGACCTCGCCGATGCTGATCAATGCCGTGACGATCGGCGGCGCGATTTTCCTGTTTTCCTATGCCGTCATCGCCTTCCGGCGAGCGATGAAGCCGGAAGCGCTGCATGCGGCGAAAAAGGGCGAGGGTAGCCTGAAGGCGGCGATCGCGGCCTGCCTGGCCTTCACCTTCCTCAACCCGCATGTCTATCTCGACACGGTTGTGCTTCTGGGATCGCTATCGGCCAGATATGAAGGCTCGGCCCGCGCCGCTTACGGCGCAGGTGCGGTTGTCGCTTCCTTCGTCTGGTTTTTCGGGCTGGGCTACGGCGCCCGCCTGCTTGAGCCGGTATTTGCGCGCCCGGCTGCATGGCGCGTACTCGACGTACTGATCGGCCTCGTCATGGCCGGCATAGGGCTGAGCCTGTTAGGCCGCCTTGCCTACGGCTGACTTGGCCGGCTTGCGCTTCTTGGCTGCAAGCACGGCTGCCAGGATCGCCGCCGGACCGATGGCGCGATAGTGGCTGGTGAGCGTGGCATATTGAGCGCGGATACGCTCGGCTTCGCTCTTCGTGGTGGCTGACATTGTCATCTTCCCCAAGGTTATGTCCCGTCAAGGCACTGCAATGATGGTGCAATGGGACGAAATCGTGACGCGTGCCGTGATTTCGAGCCAGCTAACCAATTTCATGTATAGACATGTTTAATAAAAACTTACGATGCGCCCCGGCATCGAAAAGACGACGCGTTTCCCGCGAAGATGCGACTTGACGGCAACACTATCGGGCGCGATAAAGCCTTCCATGAAAACGCCTTACGCCATTTGTGGCATTTGCATTATCGGCTAGCGCTCGCGCTGGTCAGGACGTTTTCGCCTTTTCTCCCCAGACAGGACAAACGCCCCGGCCAGCAGGCTGGAGTCTTTTTTCGCCTTGCGGCGATCTTCTTGTGGACTGGGATTTCGAATGTCGGACGGATTTAAAGGCCTGCGTATCTACAACACGCTGACGCGCACGAAGGAAGACTTCGTGCCGATCGCTGCGAACAATGTGCGCATGTATGTCTGCGGTCCGACCGTCTACGACTTCGCCCATATCGGCAATGCGCGGCCCGTCATCGTCTTCGACGTGCTCTACCGGCTGCTGCGCCATCTCTACGGCGCCGACCACGTCACCTACGCCCGCAACATCACCGACGTCGACGACAAGATCAACGCACGGGCGCTGCGCGACTTCCCGAACCTGCCGCTCAACGAGGCGATCGGCAAGGTGACGCAGAAGACGGCCGACCAGTTTCATGCCGATGTCGCGACGCTGGGCTGCCTGAAGCCGACCTTCGAGCCGCGCGCCACGGAATTCGTGGAGCCGCGCGCTGACGGCAAGGCCGATATGATCACCTTGATTCAACGCTTGATCGAACGCGGCCATGCTTATGAAGCGCAAGGCGAAGTCCTGTTCGATACGGCTTCGATGCCGGACTATGGACAGTTGTCGAAGCGCCCGCTGGACGAACAACAAGCCGGCGCGCGCGTGGCCGTCGATGCCCACAAGAAAAGCCCCGGAGACTTCGTGCTGTGGAAGCTGTCTTCCCACAACGAACCGGGCTGGGAGAGCCCATGGGGCAGGGGCCGGCCGGGCTGGCATATCGAGTGCTCGGCCATGAGTGCGGCCTATCTCGGCGAGGTCTTCGATATCCACGGCGGCGGCCTCGACCTCATCTTCCCGCACCACGAGAACGAGATCGCACAGTCGCGTTGCGCCCACGGCACCGAGGTCATGGCCAACTACTGGATGCACAACGGCTTCCTGCAGGTCGAAGGCCGCAAGATGTCGAAAAGCGACGGCAATTTCGTCACCATCAACGAGTTGCTGGAGACGGACAAATTCGGCGGCCGCAAATGGCCGGGCGAGGTGCTGCGCCTGGCCATGCTGATGACGCATTACCGCGAGCCGATCGATTTCAGTGTTCGTAAGCTGGAGGAGGCGGAGAATACGCTGCGCAAGTGGAAGCGCGCGGCCGATCTTGCACCGGACGGTGCAGCGGCGATCCCATCTGCGCTCATCGAGGCTCTGGCTGACGATTTGTCCACGCCGGCAGCGTTTCAAATCCTGTCGCAACTGGCTTCGGAAGCCTCCGTCAATGGCGAAGCTGCAGCTTCGCTTCGGGCAGCCCTGCCATTCCTCGGATTTGACTTGGCTGTAGCCGAGGTCGATGAAAGCGCTGTCGCTGAAGTGATCGCCAACAGACTGGGGCTGATTGCCGCCAAGAACTGGGCCGAAGCCGACCGCATCCGCGACGAACTACTGGCACAGGGCGTCCAGCTTAAGGACGGCAAGGACCCCGCCACCGGCGAGCGCATCACAACCTGGGAGGTAAGGCGATGATCGATCATCTTGGCATAAGCGTCAGCAATTTCGACGCCTCGAAAACCTTCTACGATCAGGCGTTTGCACCGCTTGGCGCATCGCTGCTCTACGTGGTGCCGCCCGAATACACCGGCGGCAAGAAGGTCGGCGGTTATGGACGCGAGCGGCCGGTGTTCTGGTTGCATGAGGCCTCGCCCACCGGACCGGGCCGGCACTACGCCTTCACCGCGCGCTCGCGTGCCGAGGTTGATGCCTTTCACAAGACAGCGCTCGCAGCCGGCGGCAAGGACAACGGCGCGCCGGGCCTGCGTCCGCATTATCATGCGGACTACTACGGCGCCTTCGTCTTCGACCCCGACGGCAACAATGTCGAGGCCGTCTGTCATGCGCCCGAGTAGCGGAGGATAAGCATGAGCCTCGACAACAGGCCGGTCTATAGCGGCGGGTGCCAGTGCGGCGCGGTGCGTTTCCATGTCGAAGGCACGCTGGGCGATGCCTCGATCTGCCACTGCCGGATGTGCCAGAAGGCGAGCGGCAATTTTTATCTCCCGCTGGTCTCGGTGCGTCAGGCAAAGCTCACCTGGACGCGCGGCGAGCCGAAGCGGTTCAAGTCGTCGAACTTCGCGCATCGCGGCTTTTGCGGCGATTGCGGCACGCCGCTCACCTATGAAGCGCCCGATGGCATCGCTTTGGCGATCGCTGCCTTTGATGATCCCGCGAGCATACCGCCGACCATCCAGTGGGGCACCGAGGCAAAACTGCCTTATGTCGATGCCATACCGCAACTGCCGGGCGAGGATACAATGGCCGACATGGAATCGGCACCCTTCCTTGCCGATCTCGTTTCCTACCAGCATCCCGATCACGACACAGAAACCTGGCCGCCGGAGAAGCAGTCATGACTGAAACAGTTAGAACCGGCGGCTGCCAGTGCGGCGCTGTGCGTTTTCGCATTCGTGGTGCGCTTGGGCGCGCGTCGATCTGCCATTGCCGCATGTGCCAGAAGGCGTTTGGCGGGTTTTTTGGTCCGCTGGTCGGCACTCCGAAGGATGGCGTCGAATGGACCCGCGAGGAGCCGAGCTACTTCCAGTCCTCGGTCAATATCGACCGTGGTTTCTGCGCGCGCTGCGGCACGCCGCTGACCTATCGCCATCCTGACGGCCTGGAGATCGCCATCGGCGCCTTCGACGACCGCTCCGATCTTGCGCCACAAATCCAGGTCAATTTCGGCTCGCGCCTGCCCTGGGTCGAGACGATCTTCGATCAACCCGTGCATCAGGACACTGACTATTACGCACGGCAGGAGGCGATTATCTCCTTCCAGCATCCCGATCACGAAACACCCGCCTGGCCGGCACAGGGTTTGAAACTATGATGCATGAACTGCGCACGCTCTATCCCGAGATCGAACCTTTCGACAGCGGCATGCTCGATGTCGGCGACGGTCACCGGATTTACTGGGAGCGTTCCGGTACGCGCGGCGCGAAGCCGGCGGTGTTTCTGCATGGCGGGCCGGGTGGCACGATTTCGCCAAAGCACCGGCGGCTGTTCGATCCAAAACTTTACGACGTCATCCTGTTCGACCAGCGCGGCTGCGGAAAATCCACCCCGCATGCCAGCCTCGACAACAATACCACCTGGGATCTGGTGGCCGATATCGAGCGCCTGCGCGAAATGGCCGGCTTCGACAAATGTCTGGTTTTTGGCGGCTCGTGGGGCTCGACGCTGGCGCTCGCCTATGCCGAGACGCATCCCGAACGTGTCAGCGAAATGGTGCTGCGCGGCATCTTCACGCTGCGCCGCGTCGAGCTCGAATGGTATTATCAGCACGGCGCTTCGCAATTCTTCCCGGACAAGTGGGAGCGTCTTCTCGCGCCGATCCCCGAGGCCGAGCGCGGCGACATGATGGCCGCCTACCGTAAGCGCCTCACCGGCGATGATTATGCCGCCAAGGTCGAGGCGGCCAAGGCGTGGAGCATCTGGGAAGGCCAGACGATCACGCTTATGCCCGACACCTCGGTAAGCGCGCAGCACGCGGGTGACGACTACGCGCTCGCCTTTGCCCGCATCGAGAACCATTATTTCGTCCATGGCGGCTGGGTCGAGGACGGGCAGCTCATCCGCGATGCCGGCAAGCTCAAAGACATCCCGGGCGTTATCGTGCAGGGGCGCTATGACATGGCATGTCCGCCGGCAACCGCCTGGCAACTTCACAAGGCCTGGCCGCAGTCCGAATTCCATCTGGTCGAGGGGGCAGGGCATGCCTTCTCCGAACCGGGTATCCTCGACCGGTTGATCCGGGCGACCGACCATTTCGCGGGAAAATGACGATGGCACGCGAACGCATCTATCTCTTCGACACGACCTTGCGCGACGGCCAGCAGACGCCGGGCATCGACTTTTCCATCGAGGACAAGATTGCGATCGCAAAGATGTTGGACGAATTCGGCATCGACTATGTCGAGGGCGGCTATCCCGGCGCGAACCCGACCGACACCGCGTTTTTCAGCCAGAAGCGGACGGCGCGCGCAAAATTCGTCGCTTTCGGCATGACCAAGCGTGTCGGCGTTTCGAGGTCCAACGATCCGGGGTTGGCCGCTCTGGTTCAGTCGAAGTCGGATGCGGTGTGCTTCGTCGCCAAGAGTTGGGACTATCATGTCCGCGTCGCACTCGGCTGCACCAATGAAGAAAACCTCGCCGCCATCGCCGCATCCGTCGAGGCGGCCCGCGCTTCCGGCAAGGAAGCGTTGGTCGATTGCGAGCACTTCTTCGACGGTTTCAAGGCCAATCCCGATTATGCGCTGGCCTGCGCCAGAACGGCATTTGACGCTGGCGCGCGCTGGGTGGTGCTGTGCGACACCAATGGCGGCACGCAGCCATCGGAAGTGCGCGCCATCGTTGAAAAGGTCATCGCCAGTGGGATTCCGGGCGAGAATCTCGGCATCCATGCCCACGATGATACTGGGCAGGCGGTGGCAAATTCGCTTGCCGCAGTCGATGCCGGCGTTCGCCAGATTCAGGGCACGCTGAATGGCATCGGCGAGCGCTGCGGCAACGCCAACCTGGTCACGCTGATCCCGACGCTGATGCTGAAGCCGGCCTTTGCCGACCGCCTGGAGACCGGCATCTCGGCGGAAGCGCTGTCCGGCATTTCCCGCCTGTCGCGCAATTTCGATGAACTGCTGAACCGCGCACCGGAAGCGCAGGCGCCCTATGTCGGCGCTTCGGCCTTCGCCACCAAGGCCGGCATTCATGCCTCGGCGCTGGCGAAGGACCCGGCCACCTACGAGCACATCCCGCCGGAAACCGTCGGCAACCGACGCAAGGTCATGGTGTCGGATCAGGGCGGCAAGGCCAATTTCGTCGCCGAACTCAAGCGGCGCGGCATCGACGTGCCGAGGGACGACAATCGCCTCGACGCGCTGATCGCCGTGGTCAAGGAGCGCGAGGCCGAGGGCTACGCCTATGAGGGCGCCGATGCCAGTTTCGAGCTTCTGGCGCGCAAGATGCTGCACACCGTGCCGGAATTCTTTCGCGTTACCTCCTTCCGCTGCATGATCGAGCGCCGTTTCGACGCCAATGGCGAGTTGAAGACGGTCTCCGAGGCGATCGTGAAGGTGCTGGTCGACGGCGAGGAGAAGATGTCCGTGGCCGAGGGACATGGTCCGGTCAACGCACTCGACATCGCGCTGCGCAAGGACCTGGGCAAATTCCAGCACGAGATCGGCGATCTCGAGCTTGCCGATTTCAAGGTGCGTATCCTCAATGGCGGCACGGAAGCGATCACCCGGGTGCTGATCGAATCGCATGATGCCACCGGCGCGCGCTGGTGGACGGTGGGCGTGTCCGACAACATCATAGACGCCTCCTTCCAGGCGCTCATGGACTCGATCGTCTACAAGCTGATGAAAAACCGCGAGATGGCCGGGCTGGTGGCGGCAGAGTAGCTGCCGCCTGGCATAAGCGAAACTGAAGCGATCATCATAAGTTTACGATGGTGCCGGGCGCTTGCGGGGCGCATAGAGGCCGCATGACCACGCAGACTTCGGATTCGGAAAACGCAGCCACGCGCGGCTTTGCCTTCGCGCTCTCGGCCTATCTGCTGTGGGGCCTGCTGCCGCTCTATATGAAAGCCGTTGCTTACATTCCGGCGGTTGAGGTCGTCGCACACCGCATCGTCTGGTCGCTGCCGATTGCCGGCGTCGTGCTTCTGCTGCTTGGCCGCACGGCGGATGTGAAAACCGCGCTTCGTTCGCCCCGTACAATCATGATGGCAGCACTTACCGCGACCATCATCACCTGCAACTGGGGCATCTATGTCTGGGCGATCGCCTCCGACAGGGCGGTGGAGACGGCGCTCGGCTACTACATCAACCCGTTGGTCAGCGTGGTCATGGGCGCGGTGCTGCTTGGCGAAAAGCTCAACCGCTTCCAGATCGCCGCCGTCGGGCTGGCGGTTTTGGCCGTGGTTATTCTGGCGGTGGATTCCGGTGGCCTGCCATGGGTTTCGCTCGCGCTCGCAATCAGCTTTGCGCTCTATGGCTATCTGCGCAAGACCTTGCCGATCGGCCCGAGCCAGGGCTTTTTCCTCGAAATCCTGATCCTGTTCGTGCCGGCACTTGCTTATATTTTCTGGCTGCAGACGCGGGGTGAGGGGCATTTCCTGGCCTCGAACCCTTACGATATCGCCCTGCTGCTCGGCTGCGGCCCCGTCACGGCAGTGCCGTTGCTGCTTTACGCGTTTGGCGCCAAGCTGCTCAGGCTCTCCACCATCGGCCTGATGCAATATATCGCGCCGACCATCGTCTTCCTGATTGCCGTATTCATTTTCGGCGAACCTTTCAGCGGCGTGCGCATCGTCGCATTCCTGCTGATCTGGGCGGCGCTGGCGATCTACACCTGGTCGATGTTCTTCCGGCGGGCCGAGCCCGTAACCGAGCCGGTTTAGTTCCTTCCGCCGATCCGCCTGACCGCGAAATAGACGATCGCCGCGATCAGGCCCGAGCCGATGGCCACCAGCCAGAAACCTTCGGGATTTTCCATGAAGGGCAGCCCGCCGACATTCATGCCGAACAGGCCGGAGATGATCGTCATCGGGAGCAGAACAGCCGTCATCACCGAAAGCACGTAGAGAAGCCGGTTCGATTCCGCACCCAGCTTGGCGATCAGCTCATCCTGCAACAGGCGGGCGCGGGACTGCACCTGCTCGCTGTCGTGCAGGAGTGCTATCGAGCGCTGCGCCAGCCGTGAGACGGTGTTGGATAGGGCAGGCGGCAATTCGTCGTCATGCATGTGCTCGACATGCCGCAGCAGGCCGGAGACGGTCGCGACATGGCGGTGGATGAAGACGAGTTGCCGTCTGACCGCCGTCAGGCGCTCGCGCTCGCCATGCCAGGCGTCGCCGACGATGCTGTCCTCGATCGAATCCAACTCGTCGCCAATCTTGATCAGTTCGCCCGAAAGCCTGTTCACGCTGTTGACGATGATCGCTTCCATGAGCTCGCTCGGCGAGCGAAATGGCTTTTTGCGCTGTTCGACGACGCGGCGAACATCATCGACGGACTGCAACGGGTGCCGGCGGGCGCTGATGAGCAGGGTTTCGTTGAAGGCGAAGCGCAACTGCCCGATTTCGCGGGCGTCGGTATAGTGCTTGTGACGGGTGTCGGTGATGGCGCCGTGCAGCCAGCCCTCGTCGTAGTCCATGTGCAGCGTGTCGTCGCCGGCAAGCAGCGTGGCGCGGACGATTGCCGGCAGGTTCTCCAGCCCCTCGATCTTGCGCCTGCCGCGCGCGTCGGTCAGCGAATAGTTCTTCCAGTTCCAGCTTGCAGCGCCGGCATCCTCGGTCTGATAGCCATCAGCTGCAAAATCGAAGGCGAGCACGAGACCTTCGTCGTCAAGCTCCGGTGTCTTGGCGGTTTCGGACGATTGCGCGCGATCCGCCATTGGTTTTCTTGCGCGTCAGAGCTTGTCGATGACCGATTGCAGGCCGGTCGTCGGCGAATCGACCGCAGCACCTTCGGCGAGTATGGCGGCGACGATCGCTTCGACCCGGTCCACGACCAGCGGATTGACCAGATGCGTGGTGTGGACGAAGCCCTCGGCCTTCATATGGTCGATCAGCGCCAGCATCGGGTTCCAGAAACCCTCGATATTGCCGAAGACGATAGGCTTGCGATGATGGCCGAGCTGCGCCCAGGTCATGATCTCGACGATCTCTTCCACCGTTCCGATGCCGCCGGGCAGTGCCACAAATGCGTCCGATTTTTCGAACATGATGTGCTTTCGCTCATGCATGTTCTCGGTGATGAGCAGTTCATCGAGACGGCCCAGAGCGTTTTCCGTCGCTTCCTTGTTGATGAGGAAACGCGGAATGATGCCGGTGACCTTGCCGCCGGCCCGGATAGCGCCATCGGCCACAGCTCCCATGATGCCCTTGGTGCCGCCGCCATAAACGAGGCGCAGTCCCGCTTCAGCAATTGAGCGTCCAAGCGTGTGACCGGCCTTGAGGTAAACGTCGCTGCGGCCCGGCGATGAGCCACAATAAACGCAAATGGATCGAATCGGGTTCATGCAACTGATTGGTGATTGCCTGCGTAACTTAGGTCAAGACCTTCTTAGGGCTTTTTCTTGTCGGCTTCGTGAAAACAGAGTAGACCCGCCTTAGGTGGCTAAAGGGTAGGGAAACATGGCAGTTACAGCGATCAGGGCTTTATTGTTTTTGGCCGGCGGCACGGCCGCTGCGGTCGGAACGGCCTATGTGTCTGGTGCGCTGGATCCCTATCTGGGCAAGGCGCCCCCGATGGCTGCCTCACTGACCGACACAAAAGCGCCCGAGGCCGATACCAAGGCGGCAAGATTGCCGTCTCAGCCGGCAGCACCTGAAACACAAGCGCCCAAGGCGGAACAGCCTGCTGCCGAAGCGCCTGCCGCAGGCGCGGGTGCCGTGGTCGCCCCCGGAATTAGTGTGCCGTCCTTCGACGTCGTTCGCGCTGAGCCGGATGGTTCGGTTGTGATCGCCGGCAAGGCGGCACCCAATTCGAAAGTGGAAATCGTCATCGGTTCCAAGATCATCGGCAACGGTATCGCCGGGCCGGAAGGCGATTTCGCCGTCGTGGTCGAAGAGCCTTTGAAGCCCGGCGATCATCAGATCGTGCTTCGCTCGACGACGCCCGACAATGTCGTGGCGACATCGCCCGAGACCGCGGTCGTCTCCATCCCCGAAAACAAGAGCGGCCAGGTTCTGGCACTCGTCGAGCAGCCGGGTGCTGCGAGCAAGCTGATCTCGATTCCGGAGCCTGAGTCGGCGGCGAAACCCACAGAATCCGGCAGCGCTGCGACGGAAAATGCTCCGACGCCACCCGCAACAGCGCCGGCAGGGCAAACCGCCGCCGCGCCTACCACCGAGCAGCCAGCCAGCCAGCAGGCGGCAGCTGCGCCCCAGCCGGAAAAGCCGGCAGCGGCTCCCGCACCAGCAAGCGGGCCGACGGTGAAGGTTGAAGCCGTGGAGATCGAGGGCCGCAAGGTCTTCATCGCCGGCGCTGCCGATCCGGGACGCAAGGTGCGCGCCTATGCCAACGACATTCTGCTGGGCGAAGTGATTACGTCGCCGGGCGGACGCTTCCTGATCGAAACCGAGCGCGATCTGCCGGTCGGCGATTACATCGTCCGTGTCGACGGGCTTGAGCCGGATGGCGTAAAGGTTGCGGCCCGTGCGGCCGTGCCGTTCACGCGTGAGCCGGGAGAAGCGGTTGCGGCAGTCGCGCCCACCGACCCCGCCGAGCAGCCAAAACCCGCGCAGCCGGAAACATCGGCCGCAGCGCCTGCACAGGGCACCGCGCCGGCTGCTACTGCCGAGGCACAAGTTACGCCGCCTGCCGGCTCCGGCGAGATCGCGGCAGCCGCACCGGAAGCGCTGTCACCAAAACTCCAGAGCGTCGATAGCGCGGTGATTATCCGCCGCGGCGATTCGCTCTGGCGCATCTCGCGCCGGGTCTATGGCCTAGGCGTGCGATACTCGACGATCTATCTCGCCAACCAGGAACAGATCCGCGACCCCAATCGCATCTGGCCGGGTCAGGTCTTCAAGGTGCCTGAAAAGACCGACAAGGGCGAAGCCGCCGACATGAAGACCATCGGCGACCAGGCAACGACCACCACGCAGTAAAAACCGCCTTCTACGGGAAAAGCCTTGTGAGGACCACATTCATCGTTTATCGACGATGAACGATGAATGCTCCTCTTGCTTCCGATTTCCATGCCTGCAGCTCTGCCGCCACGAAAGCCGTGGCGTTGCGGTTCGCGGCGCTGTCACATCCGACGCGCATAGAAATCCTGCGCTACCTCTCAGGCAGCGAGGCATGCTGCTGCAAGGATGTCGTCGGGCAGCTGGATCTGGCGCAGTCGACGGTGTCGCAGCATCTGAAAATACTGGTCGAGGCGGGGCTGGTGCGGTTTTCCCCCGAAAAGCAGCGGTCGCGCTATGAGATCGACCGGCAGGCACTGGCCGGATTTTCCGGGCTTGTGACTGCTCTGGTTGAAGATTGCTGCGCCAGTCGCGACGACCGAAATTCAAAGGCGTAAAACTCTTGGCCGATAAGACCGTCTCCGCCGATTCCGGCACAACGTTCAAAACATTGCTCAATCTGTGGCCCTATATGTGGCCCGCCGATCGCGCTGATCTCAAGGCCCGGGTGGTGTGGGCGACGTTCTACCTGTTCGTCGCCAAATTCGTGCTGATCGCGGTGCCCTATTTCTTCAAATGGGCGACGAACGCGCTCGCCGGCGACCAGGCGCCGGCACCGCCGCTGCCGGATTTCCTGCTGGCGCCGGTCATGCTGGTCATCGCCTACAATGTGGTGAAGCTTGTACAGCTCGGCTTCAACCAGCTGCGCGACGCGCTGTTTGCACAGGTTGGCCAGCACGCGGTGCGCCAGCTTGCCTTCCGCACCTTCGTGCACATGCACAATCTGTCGCTGCGCTTCCATCTGGAGCGGCGCACCGGCGGCCTGTCGCGCATCATCGAGCGCGGCACCAAGGGCATCGAGACGATAGTTCGTTTCACCATCCTCAACACCTTGCCGACCATTCTCGAATTTGCACTGACGGCAGTGATCTTCGCCGTCGCCTATGGCTGGCTCTATGTGGTGGTCGTCGCCGTCACCGTGGCGCTCTACACATGGTTCACGGTGTGGGCGAGCGACTGGCGTATTTCGATCCGCCGCGAGATGAACGATTCCGATACTGACGCCAACACCAAGGCGATCGACTCGCTGCTCAATTTCGAGACGGTCAAATATTTCAACAATGAGCGCATGGAGGCCGAGCGTTTCGACCGCTCGATGGCGCGCTACGAGAGCGCCGCCACCAAGACCTGGACCTCGCTCGGCTGGCTGAACTTCGGGCAGGGCGCCATCTTCGGTGTCGGCATGGCGGTCGCGATGTGGATGTCGGCGCGCGAGGTCATGGCCGGCACGCAGACCATCGGCGATTTCGTCTTCATCAATGCCATGCTGATGCAGCTTTCGGTGCCGCTGAACTTCATCGGCTTCATTTATCGCGAGATCCGGCAGGGCCTGACCGACATCGAGCAGATGTTCGATCTTCTCGACGTCAGGCAGGAGGTGCTCGACCGACCGGATGCGCAGCCGCTGGCTGTCGGGGCGGGCAAGGTCGAGTTCCGCGACGTGCATTTCGCCTATGATCCGGCCCGGCCGATTCTGAAGGGCGTCAGCTTCGACGTTCCGGCCGGCAAGACAGTCGCAATCGTCGGGCCCTCGGGGGCCGGCAAATCGACGATTTCGCGGCTTCTGTTCCGCTTCTACGACATCCAGCAAGGCGCAATCCTGATCGACGGGCAGGATATTCGTGACGTGACCCAGGAGAGCCTGCGTGCTGCCATTGGCATGGTGCCGCAGGACACGGTGCTGTTCAACGACACCATCGCCTACAACATCCGCTATGGCCGCACCGATGCCAGCGACGAGGAGGTCTTCAAGGCTGCCGAACTGGCGCAGATCGGACCCTTCATCGAGCACCTGCCGGACGGCTACAAAGCCATGGTCGGCGAGCGTGGGCTGAAGCTGTCCGGCGGCGAAAAGCAGCGCGTGGCGATTGCCCGCACCATCCTGAAGGCGCCGCCGATCCTGATGCTGGACGAGGCGACTTCCGCGCTCGACACCCACACCGAACAGGAAATCCAGGCCGCACTCGATCTCGTCAGCCGTGGCCGCACCACGATCGTCATTGCCCACCGCCTTTCCACGGTTATCACCGCCGACGAGATCATCGTGCTCAAGGGCGGCCAGATCGCCGAGCGCGGAACGCATCTGTCGCTGCTGCGCAAGGACGGGCTCTACGCTTCGATGTGGGCGCGCCAGCGCGAGGCGACCGAGGCCGAGGAGCGGCTGCGCATTGCTCGCGAAACCGACGAACTTGGCGTCGTCGTGCGCCGGCGGACCGCCGAAGTCTGATCACGCCAAGTCGCATCACTGCAATGTTGCGTTGCGGCGGGCGGCCGTTTCCGGTAAGCAGGCCGGCAATCCAATTGGAGCCGCCCCCGCCCGATGAGCCTCGTTGACACCGTCAAGAACGCGTTCGTGCCCATACACCGCGAGGGCTATCCCTTTATTGGCGCATTTGCCGCCGCCACCCTGATTCTCGGCTATTTTTCGCTCAATCTGTTCTGGATCGGGCTGATCCTGACGGCCTGGTGCGCTTATTTCTTCCGCGACCCGGTGCGCGTGACGCCGGTGGACGACAAACTGGTCGTGAGCCCTGCCGACGGCGTGGTCTCGGCCGTCGGGCCTGCGGTTCCGCCGCGCGAACTTGGCCTCGGCACCGCCGAAATGACCCGCATCTCGGTGTTCATGAACGTCTTCTCCTGCCACGTGAACCGCTCGCCGGTGCGCGGGCGCATCACCCGCATCGAGCATCGCCCGGGTAAGTTCCTCAATGCCGAGCTCGACAAGGCCAGCAGCGAGAACGAGCGCAACGGCCTCGTCATCGAAAGCCCTCATGGCACGGTCGCCGCCGTGCAGATCGCCGGGCTGGTGGCACGTCGCATCGTCTGCTGGGCCGATACCGACAGCAACATCGCCGTCGGCGAGCGTTTCGGGCTGATCCGCTTCGGCTCGCGCGTGGACGTGTTCCTGCCGCTCGGCGCCACGCCGCGCGTTTCGGTCGGCCAGACTTCGGTTGCCGGCGAAACCATCCTTGCCGAATTCGGCGGCGGGGTCGCGACCCCGCTCGTGCGGGTCTCGTAACGGTGCCCGCACCCTTCCAGCATTTCGAGCCGCACGGCCGGGGCGGACCGCGCATCCGGGAGATTCCGCTGCGCATGGTCCTGCCGAACCTGATCACGGTTCTGGCGATCTGCGCCGGCCTGTCGGGAATCCGCCTCGCATTCGAGGCTCGCTTCGAGACAGCCGTCGTCATGGTACTGATCGCAGCCTTCCTCGACGGCATCGACGGTCGCATCGCGCGGGCACTCAAGGCGACGTCCAAATTCGGCGCGCAGATGGATTCGCTGGCCGACATCGTCAATTTCGGCGTGGCGCCGGCGTTGGTTCTCTATGCCTACCTGCTCGATCGCGCCGGATCGTTCGGCTGGATCGCAGCGCTTCTGTTTGCGATCGCCTGCGGTCTGCGGCTGGCGCGGTTCAATGTGCTGGACGAGGATCAGGACCGGCCCGCATGGCAGGCCGAGTATTTCGTCGGCGTGCCGGCACCGGCGGGTGCTGCCATCGTCATGCTGCCGATCTATCTGGTGTTCATCGGCGCGATTGCGCCGGACCGAACCTTTGGCTTCATCTGCTCGGGCTATACGGTGCTGATCGCCTTCCTGCTGGTCAGCCGCTGGCCGGTCTATTCGGGCAAGAAATGGCGGGTGCCGGGCGACAAGGTGCTGCCGCTGATCCTCGGTGTCGTGCTTTACGTGCTGCTGCTGGTGACGTTCCCGTGGCAGACGCTGTCTGTCTCGGTGATCGCCTATCTCTGCTTCCTGCCGCTCAGCGCCAGCGCCTATTCGCGCCGCTCGCGGCTCGAGGAAGCGAAGGCCAAGGAAGCCGCCGCAGCCGCACCGCCCAAGACGGAATAGGGCGGTAGAGATCGTTTGATAACTCGCCCTGCCGAGTCATATGGCGTGGTTTTCGAGAACCGGAGCGGAGCGTACATTTGGGTACGTGAGCACCGGAAGCGCAGAAAACTGCGTCAGATGGCCGGCAGGGTAGAGTTTGCAAACGGTCTCTCAGGCAGCAGCCTCCAGTCCGAGGCGCTCGATCGCCAGCTTGCGGGCCGACACATAGTCGGTCTTGCCGGAACCGAGCAGCGGGATCTCGCCGACCTTGACGATGTCCTGCGGCACCATCAGTTCGGCGGCACCCGACAATTTGCCGTACTGCCGCAGCAGCGAGGGATCGGCATCGCCTGCGGTGGTGATGAGCACGATACGCTCGCCGCGGCGCTTGTCGGGCACGGCGACGGCGGCGTGATGCTCTTCCGGCCACAGCGACTGCACCAGCATCTCGACAGCATCCAGCGACACCATCTCGCCGGCGATCTTGGCAAAACGCTTGGCGCGGCCGCGAATGGTCAAAAAACCTTCGCGGTCAATGGAAACGATGTCGCCGGTGTCGTGCCAGCCGCTGCCCAGCGATTGAAGCACGCCGGGCTGGTCGGCGGTCATATAGCCGAGCATGACATTGGGCCCCTGAAGCCAGAGCCTGCCGCCCTCCGGGATGCCTTCGACCGGCTCCAGCCGCATCCGCATGCCCGGCAGCAGCCGTCCGACCGTGCCGTCGCGATTGTGGGTGACCGTGTTGACCGACACGACCGGTGCGGCCTCGGTCAGTCCGAAACCCTCGATGATCTCGGCGTTGAAGCGCTCGCGCCAGATGCGCCGCGTGTCGGCCTTGACCGGCTCGGCTCCGGCCACCGCGAAGCGCAGGCTCGAAAACTCGTCGCCATCGGCATTGCGCGCATAGCCGGCGAGGAAGGTGTCGGTGCCGAACATCACGGTCGGCCGTATCTTGGCGGCGATGTCGGGGATGATCTTGTAGTGCAGCGGCGAGGGGTAGAGGAACAGCCTCACCCCCGAGACGAGGGGCAGGATCGTGCCGCCGGTCAGCCCGAAGGAATGGAAGGCCGGCAGCACGTTGAGCAGCTTGTCGTCGGGGCCGATATTGATGCGGGCCTCGGCCTGCATGGCATTGGCGACGAGGTTGCGGCTGGAAAGCACCACCGCCTTCGGCGTGCCTTCCGAACCGGAGGTGAACAGGATGACGGCCGGTTTGTCCGCGTCCTGGCTGTGAACCGGCCACCAGTACAGGCAGCTTGCGGCGATCTTGTCGAACAGGCTGGTGCTGTCGCGCAGCTCTTCGATCCAGACGAATTTCGCGCCGCCTTTTTCCGCTGCCTCAACGATGTCAGCCAGGCCGGCTTTCTCGATGAAGGCATGGGAGGAGACGATGGTGCGGATGACGGCGGTGCGCACGGCGGCGGTGACGCTGGCGGGTCCGGCGGTGTAGTTGAGCATGGCAGCAACCCGGCTTGCCGAAACGAGCCCGAGCAGCGAAAGCACCATGCCGTTGGTGTTGGGCAGGAGCACGCCCACGGCCTCTCCGGGGGCGCTGAGGCGGGCAAAGCGCTGGCCCAGCACCCGCGCGCCGATAAGCAGCCGCTGGTAGCTCAGCGCGCCACTGACCACATCCTCGACGATAGGGTGGCCGGCACCATAGCGGAAGGCTGCGTGGCGGACGGCCTGAAACAGGCTGCGTTTGGGATCAGCGGCGGCAAGACGCGCCTCGGCGACGCGATCGAACAGCGCATCAGATGGCCGCATGTCAGTATCGCCGACCATCTGCTGGATCGTCATCGGCTCCAGCGTGCTGACGGTCAGCCTCGGAAACCAGCTTCGCGGCGCTTTTTCACGCGGTGTCAGCGAAAAGGGCAGGTGGCGCGCGCCGTCGATGAAGACCGGGATGATCTTCGCGTCGGCCTGAAGCGCTATGCGCGCCACGGCACGGTAAAGCCGGAAGGATTTCACGTCCGGCTCGACATCGGCGGGGATGTAGACGGCCAGGCGGCCCTTGCCTTTCAGTACGCGCACCAGCCGGCGGCTGACGAAGACATGCTCGGCGTTGAAGGCGATGGTGCGGCCCAGTTCCCGCCATGGCTCAAGCCAGTGCGATCTGGCCGACCTCTCGTCGAGAATGTGCAGCGTGTTTTCCGGCAGCAGCGCCAGCATGAGCGCGGGATCGAGCCGCGACTGGTGGGTGACGACGTAGATAACCGGTGCTGCCGCATCTCGCGCCGCCCGCATTTTGCCGTCGCGCACCCGATAGATGAGCTTGAGCGGCAGGTAGAGCAGTGCCTGATGAAACGTCATCCCCAGGCGCACCTTTTGCCAAAGTGCTGCCGCCAGATAGGCCAGAAGCAGGCAAAGGGCGATCTTTGCGGTCAGGATCATGCCTCACTCCCAACGCATGTTTTTGGGCGGCTCTTTCCGACCGCTTCGATCAGGAAACTAGACGATGCTGCGGGAAGGTCAATGAGGTCGTCTCGGTCTCGCATTTCATTGCCTCGACGCACTTGTTCATTACCACGCCCGCATTCTGCGTCTGGCTATTGAAGTGGGAAAGCGGACGCATGGCTTGCGCCTGTCTTTTTAGTTTTATGTGACGCTTGCCATGCGCCCGCCGACGCTCTTGTCCCGCTCAGTCGCCTCCACATTCGCGTGGCCAGCCGCCGCTAAGACCCGGGCTTAGGGGTTCATCACCCAGCAGCACCACCGTAGTGCCACCAGCCCGGACGCCGTCCCCTCCACGCTCATCCGGTTCATGACCCGTGTTCCCGTGAGGGCGACGCGGAGATTATGCGGGCAGCGTTTGGGGTGTGGATAAATCGGGCGTGAAAAAATGTTCAGGTCTAATGAGAACAATGGGTTGAGTGGAAATTGGGTGAAAATCTTTCCACGCCTTCACGCCGAAAATCTTGTACGGCTGAAAGCTCTTTGAAGCGACGCAGGCGTAAAATCAGCCACAGCAGATAAAGCCCGGACAGTTCCATGACTCCACAACAAGCACTCGCTCATGACGCCTGGCGGGCCTGGCATCCGACCGAACTTGCAAGCTGCCTGAGCGGCGTTTCCAGGCCCTGGTGCATCGTTGGAGGCTGGGCGCTTGACCTTTGGCATGGATACCAGACGCGCGATCATGAGGACCTTGAGTTCACGATCCTGCGTGAAGACCTCGCGACCTTCCGGCAAGCGCTGAAGGGCCTGGAATTCTACACGGCCGGAGACGGGATTGTTGAGTATTTGCAGACGGATGCAGCGCCGCCGGCGACCATTTCCCAGATATGGTGCCAGGACGTCGAGCAAAGGTGCTGGCGCGTGGACATGATGATCGAGCCGGGATCGCCGGACGGTTGGGTCTACAAGAGAGACCCGGCTATTGCCCGGCCGCGCGCTGAAATAGTGAACATGACTTGTGATGGGCTTCCCTATCTAAAGCCGGCGGCCATCCTGCTGTTCAAGGCAAAGCACAGGCGCAGCAAGGATGAGATCGACTTTGAGAATGCCGTACCGAAGTTGGAAGCATCGGAGCGTGCATGGCTGAAAGCCTGTCTTGAGATTACCCATCCCGGTCACGAGTGGGCGCAGGCGCTGTAGAAGCGCCGCACTTCAAAGAAAAGCCGGCCACGAGGGACCGGCTTTGGAGTAAGGGGGACGGGCGGGGGGTTGGGCATAAGGGGACAGCCCGTCCAGCATCAACAACGCACGCTCCGCAAATTGGTTCCCAAAAAAAGAATCTTTCTTGAAGAAATTTTTGAGCTCTTGCAAATGTCTGAAATCACGCGCTTTTCATCTCTGAAACGCGCATCCGGCGCGCCACCTGCCAGTCTCGGCCGGCATGGGCAAAGACCGCCGCAAGCACGATGACCCCGCCGGCAAGGCTTGCGACCGGCGGCAGTTCGGACAGGAACAGCCAGCCGAAGAAAATGGCGAAGGGCACTTCGGCCGAGCCGAGCAAGCCGGCCTCGGCGGCGGGAATGAGCCGCGAGCCCTCGGTCCAAAGCACGGAGGCAAGGGCGAACGATACACCGAAAGCCGCAAGAAGCAGGGCGTCGCGCGCGGAAATGGCCAGCGGATCGGTGACGAACCAGCCCAGCACGAAAAGCAGGAAGGCCGACACCGCACCGGCCCACACCACCGGCGTGTCGCGGAATTTCCGGATCAGCACCATGTAGAGCGCGCTGGAGAAGGTCATCAGCAGTGCCAGCCCGTCGCCGAATGGCCGGCCGGTGCCGATGCCGGAAAACACCATCAGGCCGACGCCGGCGAGCGACAGGCAGGCGGCGAGCATGGTCTGCGAGCGAACACGTTCGCGCACAAGAAGCCAGGCCAGAAGTGCGGCCACGAAAGGCGCCGTGGCGTAGATGATCGCGACATTGGCGACATAGGTGTTCTTGAAGGCGGCGATGAAGGCGATGCTGGCGAATGCTCCGATCACGGCCATCAGCCAACCACGCCAGCCGAGGCGCAAAGGCTTAGGCGCGGTTTCCTTGCGGCGTCGCCAGAATACATAGGCGGTGATCAGCAATCCGCCGGCAAAGCCGCGCCAGCAATTGATCGTCAGTGGGTCGGCATGGATCGATTTGGTCAGCACGCCGGCAAGGCCGAAGACAGCCGCCGAGGCGCTGACGAGCGTCACGCCGAGCATGCGTTCGGTCGATTGATCCAGTTCCATGATTATTCCCTTACGCGGCAGCGAACCGCAGATTACCGCATCGCCCCTGCCACCGCAGTGTCAGGAGGAAGAAGCTATACGCGTTTGCGCAGATGCTCGCTGGCAATGATGACCACGCCGGCAAGGAAGATGAGGGCTGCGCCGATAAAGACCTCGCGGCGGGGAATGTCGCCCCAGATCGCGTAGCCGAGCGCGAAGGCCCAGATCAGCGAGGTGTATTCGAACGGCGCGATGACGGAGACGGGCGCGCGCTTCATGCCTTCGAAAAGCATGAACTGCGCCACGCCGCCGAGCGAGCCGACGATCATGAGAAGCAACGCTTCCTGCCAGGTTGGGGTCTGCCACAGGAAGGCCATCGGCACGCCGGCGATGACGAGGAAAAACGCATTGTTGAGGACGAGTTGCACCATCGTGCGCTCCTGCAGCGCGATCTTGCGCATCAAGACGATCGCCAGCGCCCACAGGAAGGCGGCGGCAAGCACCATGGCGACCGGCAGGGTTATGCCGAGCTTGCTCGGGTCGCAGGCGATATAGACGCCGACGAAGCCGATCAGCACCGCAATCCAGCGCACCAGCGGCACCTTCTCGCCAAGGATGAAGATCGACATGATTGTTATGATGACCGGGGCGGCGAAATAGATGGTGGTGAGCTCGGCGAGCTGGAGATATTTCGCGGCACTGTAGAAGCACAGCCAGGCAAGCAGCGTCAGGAAGCTGCGCAGCAGCATCGCCTTGACGATGGGCGAGCGGGCCGACTGGACGAGGAGTTCGCGCCCGCCGATCAATGCGCAGCCGACAAGCACGGTGGCGCTGCGGAAGAACAGGATCTGCCAGACGGTAAGTCCCGTCACGAGCAGCTTGATCGAGGCGTCCTGCACCGAAAACAGGAAATAGGCGACACCGGTGAGCATGATGCCGGCGTAGATCTTTTCGCGCGTGTCGAGAACGACGGCATTGGTCATGGAGTGGCCCTGCGGAATGGCGCTGCGGCGGGTGAACCAGCAGCAGCCGAGCTATACGACTGCCGCCGTCCGCCCGGCTACGCCAGCCGCAGCCGAGCGTTGGGGCAGGGCGTGGTCACGTCTTGCTGCCCCAAGGGCGCGCCGGCGTGATATGGTCCGGTCAAAAGCGCAATTGGGAGGCTGGCATGAACGCCGACGAACTGAAGTCATTGCAGGCACCGCTGAAGCAGGGTTATCGCGACGACCCGGCGCAGGCGCTGATAACGCTGCGGGCAAAGGGGTCGATCGACCAGCAATCCATCGCCTGCAAGGTGGAGACGGGCAGGGCGCTGGCGGTGGCCGGTCTTCATCCGGCGACGGGCGGCACCGGGCTCGAACTCTGCTCCGGCGACATGCTGCTGGAGGCGCTGGTCGCCTGCGCCGGGGTGACGCTGAAGGCGGTCGCGACAGCACTTGAATTCCGCCTCGAAGGTGCGGCGGTGGAAGCCGAGGGCGACCTCGATTTCCGCGGCACGCTGGGCGTGGCAAAGGATGCGCCGGTGGGCTTTCGCGCGATCAGGCTGCGCTTCGACCTCGACACGGACGAGCCGCAGGACAGGATCGATACGCTGATCAAGCTGACCGAACGCTATTGCGTGGTTTTCCAGACCATCAACAGCAAGCCAGACCTGTCGGTGACGGCGAAAAACCATCGCCCGACGGCGAAGCTTTAGGAGTCGGGCGGCCTATTCGGGCATCCGGTAGCTGACAAAACGGCCGTGCTGGACCTGGAAGAGCTTTCCGGTCTCGGTCAGCGCCGGGCTGGCCAGCGGCAGGATTTTTGCGGCGGTCTCGGCGGGTTTCGGCAGCGTATCGGGGTCTTCGCCCGGCATGGCCTGCGCGCGCATGGCCGTGCGGGTCGCGCCCGGATCGACGGAATTCACGCGCAATGCGCTGTTTTTCGTCTCGTCGGCCCAGGAGCGGGCCAGCGCCTCGACTGCCGCCTTTGACGCCGCATACGGCCCCCAGAAGGCGCGGGCGGAGTGTGCTGCACCCGACGACAGGATGATGGCGCGGCCGGCGTCGGACTTGCGCAGCAGCGGGTCGACCGAGCGGATCAGCCGCCATGTGCCGGTGACGTTCACGGCCATCACCTTGTCGAACACTTTAGCCTCGACATGGCCGAGCGGCGAGATGACGCCGAGCGCGCCGGCATTGGCGACGAGAATGTCGAGCTTGCCCCAGCGGTCGTTGATGGCGCCGCCGAGACGGTCGATGCCGGCCATGTCGGTGAGGTCGAGCGGCACCAGGGTGGCTTCGCCGCCGGCCTTCTTGATCTCGTCGTCGAGGTCTTCGAGCCCGCCGACGGTGCGGGCAACTGCGATAACATGCGCGCCGGCTGCCGCCATCTGTTTGGCGATCTGATAGCCGATGCCGCGCGACGCGCCGGTGACGAGCGCGACGCGCCCCGAAAGGTCTGGAATTTCAGTCATTTATTGCCCGCCGGTAGCCAACAGCGACAAGGTCCGCACATTGTCGGTGCCTTCGAGGTCGAGCAGGCGGGTGGGGTATTCGCCGGTGAAGCAGGCGTCGCAGAATTGGGGCTGTTCATCTACGCGGCTCGCTTCGCCGACGGCGCGGTAGAGGCCGTCGATCGACAGGAAGCCGAGCGAATCGACGCGGATGAAATCGGCCATCTCCTCGACCGACATGCGCGATGCCAGCAGCTTGGCCTTTTCCGGCGTGTCGACGCCGTAGAAGCAGGAGGCGCGGGTGGGCGGCGAGGCGATGCGCATATGCACTTCCCTGGCGCCGGCTTCGCGCACCATCTGCACGATTTTCTGGCTGGTGGTGCCGCGCACGATGGAATCGTCGACCAGCACCACGCGCTTGCCCTCGATCATGCGGCGGTTGGCGTTGTGCTTCAGCTTCACGCCCATGTGGCGGATGGAATCGCCGGGCGAAATGAAGGTGCGTCCGACATAGTGGTTGCGGATGATGCCGAGTTCGAACGGAATGCCGGCCTGCTGTGAGAATCCGATCGCGGCGGGCGTGCCGGAATCGGGCACCGGAACAATGATATCGGCATCGATCGGGCTCTCGATGGCAAGTTCCATGCCGATGCGCTTGCGGATGTCATAGACATTGCGGCCCTCGACGGAGGAATCCGGCCGCGCGAAATAGACATATTCGAAGATGCAGAAACGCGATTTCTGCGGCTCAAAGGGAAAATGGCTCTCGATGCCCTTGCCGGTGACGACGACCATCTCGCCGGGCTTGAGATCGCGCACGAAACGCGCGCCGATGATGTCGAGCGCGCAGGTCTCGGAGGCAAGGATCCAGGCGCCGTCGAGGTCGCCCAGCACCAGCGGGCGAATGCCGAGCGGATCGCGCACGCCGATCATCTTCTTGGAGGTCAGTGCGACCAGCGAGAAGGCCCCCTCGAGCTGGCGGATCGCCTCGATGAAGCGCGCGGTGATGTCGCGCTCCTTGCTCGTGGCGACGAGGTGAAGGATCGTTTCGGTATCCGAGGTGGATGAAAAAATCGAACCCTGCTTCTGCAAGGTGCGCTGCACGGTGAGCGCGTTGGTGATGTTGCCATTGTGGGCAACGGCCAGACCGCCGGTGGAAAGCTCGGCAAAGAAGGGCTGTACGTTGCGCAGGCCGGCGCCGCCCGTGGTGGCGTAGCGCGTGTGACCGATGGCGCGGGTGCCTTGCAGCCGGTCGATGACCGACTGCTTGGTGAAGGTGTCGCCGATCAGGCCGACATGGCGCTCTACATGGAACTGGCTGCCGTCATAGGAGACGATGCCGGCGGCTTCCTGGCCGCGATGCTGGAGGGCGTGAAGGCCGAGCGTGGTGATCGCGGCGGCTTCCGGGCGTCCGAAGATGCCGAACACGCCGCATTCGTCGTGGAAATGATCGTCAGCCTCTGCGGAGAGGAAGTTATCAGCGTCAACCATAGGGCCACGGACTCTGGTGTCGGAAAAGCGTCATATAGGGCAAGGGCGTCGACAATGCCACCTGTAATTCATCGGCGTCGATGTCGCAGCCATGTCGTCCGGCCGCCACTTCGGGCGCCTGGACGTACGCAATCAGTTGTTCGCCGGCGGCGCCTCTGCTGGCGCGTTGTCGGCCGGTGCATTCTCCGCAGGTGCTTCTGCGGGTGCATTGTCGGCTGTCGGTGCTTCCGTACCGGCTTCCGGAGCCTCGGTGCCGGTTTCCGGCTTCAGGCGCTTGAGGATCGAGTTTTCGGGGTCTTCCGGCAGCGCGTTTTCAAGCTTTGCGCCGATCGATTCCAGCAGCGGCTTCGACTTGGCGTTGGCGATCCACGCAGGCGGGTTCGAGCCGACGAGCCAGTTGAAGAACAGGAGGCCGACGGCAACGACCAGGATGCCGCGCGCCGCGCCGTAGAGGAAACCGAGGGTGCGATCGAGCGCGCCGACGCGGCTGTCGATGATGAAATCGGCGATCTTCATGGTGATGACGGTGACCACGATCAGCGCGATGATGAAGACGATGCCGGCTGCCGCGCCCATCGCCAGCTTCTCATTGTCGAGATGCGGCTGCACATAAGGCAGGACCAGCGGGTAGAAGAAATAGGCAGCCGCAGCGGCAGCAACCCAGGACGCAATCGAAAGAACCTCACGGGAAAGGCCGCGAACCATGGCGAGCATTGCGGAAACAAGCGTGAAGCCGACGAGAATTCCGTCAAGCAGCGTAATCGGCATGTCGTTCCCACTCCATGATGGCGCTTTGCGCCTTTCCGGGCCGCGCTGGCGGCGATCCGTTCAGTCGTCGTCAGTGTTCCGGCGAAGCGACCCCGCAATCCGCACCACGAGGTCCGTGAGCGTTGCGGGCTGGAAAGAGCCGGACCCGATTCCTCCGGATATTTCCTCGCTGCCCTTCGGCAGAACTGCCTGTCCAAAGCCCAGCTTTTCGGCTTCCTTAAGGCGCTGCTGCGCATGCGCAACTGGCCGTATGGCACCCGAAAGGCTGATTTCGCCGAAATAGACGCAATCGGCGGGAAGGGCAAGACCAGTGAGCGAGGAAACCAGAGCGGCGGCAACTGCAAGATCGGCCGCGGGCTCCGAAATGCGGTAGCCGCCAGCCACGTTGAGATAGACGTCGTGGGTGGCGAAGCGCACGCCGCAATGGGCTTCCAGCACGGCCAGAACCATGGCGAGGCGTGGTGAGTCCCAGCCGACGACGGCACGGCGCGGCGTGCCGAGCGGCGAGGGCGCGACCAGCGCCTGGATCTCGACAAGCACGGGCCGCGTGCCTTCCATGCCGGCAAAAACCGCAGCGCCCGGCGATTTCGCGTGTCTTTCGCCGAGAAAAAGCTCTGACGGATTGGCGACTTCGCGCAAACCCTTGTCGGACATTTCGAAGACGCCGATCTCGTCGGTCGGCCCGAAGCGGTTTTTTACCGTACGCAGGATGCGATAGTGATGGCCGCCTTCACCTTCGAAATACAGCACGGCATCGACCATATGCTCGACGACGCGCGGGCCGGCGATCTGGCCTTCCTTGGTGACATGGCCGACGAGAACGACTGCAGCACCTGTGGATTTCGCATAACGGATCATCGCCTGAGCCGACGAACGAACCTGCGTGACCGTGCCCGGGGCCGAATCGGCCATGTCGGTCCACAGCGTCTGGATCGAATCGAGGATGATCAGGTCGGGCCGCTTGCCGTCGGCGATGGTGGCGAGAATGTCCTCGACATTGGTTTCGGCGGCTAACTCGACGGCGGTGTTGGCAACGCCGAGTCGCTGGGCGCGCAGCCTGATCTGAGCAACCGCCTCTTCGCCCGAGACATAGACGATGCGGTGGCCGCGCGAGGCAAGCGCGGCTGCGGCTTGCGTGAGAAGCGTCGACTTACCGATGCCGGGATCGCCGCCGACGAGAATGGCCGAGCCACGCACGAAACCGCCGCCCAGCGCGCGGTCGAGTTCGCCGATGCCCGACGCGATGCGTGGCGCGTCCTCGATGTCGCCCGACAGCGTGGTGAGCGCCACGGCGCGGCCTTTTCGCGCGCTGCGCATCGAGGCCGGGCCGCTGCCGATGCCGCTGTTGGTGCCTTCCTCGATGAGCGTGTTCCACTCGCCGCAGGCATCGCACTTGCCGGCCCAGCGCGTGTGGACCGTGCCGCAATTCTGGCAGATGAACTGGGTGCGGGTTTTAGCCATGGTTCAGGAGCCTAGCGTTGCTGAGATGAGGAACCGCAGGATCACATATAGTCCCGCTAAAAAGACGGCCGCGATACCTAAGCCAATGACAATAAGAAGAAATTTGAGACGGGCAGGGGTTGCGGGAACCTGCCTTTCCGGACGCAGAGTGGTTTCACTCAAGGCAGCACGCACAGCTTCAGGGTATCCATGCTCAGCAAAATCCGAACTGGACAAGATCGATGACAGAACGTCGCGATGGCGACGTACCATCAAGGGCATTTCACTTATCAGTTGCTCGATATCCGCGTTCTTATGGCGGGAGAGGAAAAGCTCTATCGCATTTTTGTATTCGGGGTTCCGCTTCCCGGAAGCAAATAGATAGCGTCCAGCCTCGAGCCGATCGCCCATCAAAAGAAGGACATTGCCGTACTTTTCGAGCAACAGTTCGTCGAACAGTGGCTGCGTAAGCCTTCCCTGAAGCATCTCCTTTGCACGCCAAAGGCGACCGGATGACAGCTCCTCATCGACTTTCTGGAAGTCAACAGCGCCAGCGTCCGCCGACATACGCTACTCGAACCTCTCCGGCAGGTGATGCTCTTCCGCGAGATCGGAGAAGCGGGTGAATTCGCCGGTGAAGGCGAGCGAGACCGTGCCTGTCGGGCCGTGGCGCTGCTTGGCGATGATGACTTCCGCCTTGCCACGCACGTCGTTCATCTCGGTTTCCCACTTGATGTATTCCTCGGTGCCGGGCTTCGGCTCCTTGTTCTTGAGGTAATATTCCTCGCGGTAGACGAAGATCACCACGTCGGCGTCCTGCTCGATCGAGCCCGATTCGCGAAGATCGGAGAGCTGCGGGCGCTTGTCGTCGCGGCTTTCGACCTGACGCGACAGCTGCGACAGCGCGATGATCGGCACGCTGAGTTCCTTGGCCAGCGCCTTCAGGCCGGTGGTGATCTCGGTGATTTCCTGCACGCGGTTCTGCGAGGCCTTGGCGGAGGAGCCCTGCATGAGCTGAATATAGTCGATGACGATGACGTCGAGGCCGCGCTGGCGCTTGAGCCGGCGCGCGCGGGCGGCAAGCTGGGCGATGGAGATGCCACCGGTCGAATCGATGAAGAGCGGGATCTTCTGCATCATCTGCGAGCAGGCGACGAGCTTTTCGAAATCGTTCTCGGTGATTTCGCCGCGCCTGATCTTGGACGAGGGAATCTCGGTCTGCTCGGAAATAATACGCGTGGCAAGCTGTTCGGACGACATTTCGAGCGAGAAGAAGCCGATGACGCCGCCATTGGCCGCCTTGAACGAGCCGTCGGCCTGCTGCGCCGGCTCATAGGCGTGGGCGACGTTGAAGGCGATGTTGGTGACGAGCGAGGTCTTGCCCATGCCGGGGCGGCCGGCAAGCACGATCAAGTCGGACGGCTGCAGGCCGCCCATGCGCTTGTCGAGATCGCGCAGGCCCGTGGCGACGCCGGACAGATGGCCGTCGCGCATATAGGCGGCGTTGGCCATGTCGACGGCGGTCTTGACCGCATCGGTGAAGCTTTCGAAGCCGCCATCGTAGCGGCCGGTTTCGGCCAGCTCGAACAGGCGGCGCTCGGCGTCCTCGATCTGCTCCTGTGGGGCCATGTCGACGGGCGCGTCATAGGCGATGTTGACCATGTCCTCGCCGACCGTGATCAGCGCGCGGCGCGTGGCGAGATCGTAGATGGCGCGGCCATAGTCGGCGGCATTGATGACGGTGACGGCTTCGGCCGCAAGGCGGGCGAGATAGTGGGCGACCGTCATGTCGCCGACCTTCTGGTCGGCCGGCACGAAGTTCCTGAGCGTGACCGGATTGGCCATCTTGCCCATGCGGATCATCTCGGCGGCAATCTCGAAGATCTTGCGGTGCAGCGGCTCGTAGAAATGCGAGGCCTTGAGGAAGTCCGAAACGCGGTAGAAGGCGTCGTTGTTGACGAGGATGGCGCCAAGCAGCGCCTGCTCGGCCTCGATATTGTTCGGCGCTTCGCGATAAAGCGGTGTTTCGGCCACGCCGAACTTCTGTGCTGCCTCTGCCATGACTTCCCCGATCTTGCCTGCTCCCTGCCGTATCAGATGCCGTTAGCGGGCGGTGAACAAATCCCGACTTATCCCGCTTGTGCCCGCGATTCACAGCGGGTCGGAAAAAACCCACTCCTGGCGAGAATCCGATTGACGCGAATCAGGCTGACATCATAGCGCAGTGCGACGGGAACAAAACAGGAATATCCCAGCTGTTTTGCACGATCGTCATTTAGATACGGCATTGGCTCGGCAACGCGCTCATGCTGGTATGGCGCGGGACGATTTTTGTCAGGGAACCGACACCATGAGAGCCGCTAGCACCGCATTTATCGCCGCCCTGTTGCTGGGCAGCGTAGCCGGATTTTCCTCAGTCATTGCCGAGACCGCAGCAACCAAGGACCAGGTTGCGCTGTTCGCGACGGTCAAGGGCGAGGGAAAAACCGGCATCGCCCGCAAGACCAAACCCGTCGATGCCCGAGCCGCCGTGCCCGGGGAGGTGGTCGTCACCATCATCAAGGGCGAAGGCGTGGAGACGAAATCCAAGCCGGCGGAAGCGGGGGACTGGGTCGTGCGCAACCGCTGCCCGGAGACCGGCAATGAGGAAATACTGGTCAAGGCGGCCAAGTTTCCCACTCGCTATGGCGAAGCACAGTCCGAACCCGACGCTAATGGCTATCGCGCTTTCTCGCCCAAAGGCTCGGACATGGGCTATTTCATCGTTCCGCAGGAGATGGATGAGTTCACCTTCACCGCACCCTGGGGCGAGGCGATGGTCGCCAGGCCGGGCGACGCCATCGTGCAGGTGCCCGATGATGTCAGCGACACATACCGCATCGCGGCTGCGTCCTTCGCCTGCACCTACGAAATCGTGACGCCGGCGAAGCCCTGAGGCGGCAAAACGCGCTGAACCGCAAAAACGATCAAACGGACGGTTTCGGAAACGGGCATATCGGGCCATTGCCTGAAGGGAGTGACATGGACCCGGTATCGAAAGCGCTCTGGTTTGTCGAAAGCCACTTTGCCAAGGAGATTTCGCTCGACGATATCGCCCTTGTCGGTGGCGTCTCGCGTTTTCACCTGTCGCGGGCCTTCGTTGCCGCGACCGGCCAGTCGGTCATCCGCTATGTGCGCGGACGCCGGCTAAGCGAGGCGGCGAGGGCTTTGGCAGATGGTGCGCCCGACATTCTCGGCGTCGCCATCGATGCCGGCTATGGCTCCCATGAGGCATTCACGCGGGCATTTCGCGACCAGTTCGGGCTGACGCCCGAGGCACTGCGCGCGCAACGCCATATCGACAACATCGAACTCGTGGAGCCGATCATCATGTCCGATCAACCAACCGTCAAACTGGAAGAACCCCGCTTCGTGGAGGGCAAGGCGATGCTGATCGCCGGCCTTGGCGAGCGTTATGAATACGACAGGACCAACAATCTGATTCCGGCGCTGTGGCAGCGCTTCAATGAATATGAAGGAAGCATTCCCGGCGCGGTGCCGAATGCCTGGTATGGCCTGTGCTGCAATTTCGACGATACCAGCTTCGAATATGTCAGCGGCGTCGAGGTCACGGACTTTTCCGAAATGCCGAAGGAGTTCAAGCGCGTGAGGGTGTCGCCGCAGAAATATGCGGTGTTCACCCATCGCGACCATATTTCGGCGATCCGCGGCACGATGCATACGATCTGGAGCAAATGGCTGCCGGAATCGCAATACAAATCCGCTGATGCCCCGAATTTCGAGCGCTACGGCCCTGAATTCGACCCGCGCAGCGGAAATGGCGGGCTGGAGATATGGGTACCGATCAAGGGGTGATGCGGCAACTCATGCACTGCGCGGCGCGAACAGGATAATCGAGGCGCCGGCGATGCAGACAGCCGCGCCAAGAACGTCCCAGCGATCCGGGCGAACGCCTTCTGCCAGCCATAGCCATGCCAGCGAGGCGGCGATGTAAATGCCGCCATAGGTGGCGTAGGCGCGGCCGGCTGCTTCAGTGTCGACCAGCGTGAGCAGCCAGGCGAAGAGGATGAGTGACACTACGCCCGGCACCAGCCAGAACGGCGATTTCTCCAGCCGCCACCACGCCCAGAAGGCAAAGCAGCCGGCGATCTCGCAGATCGCGGCGGCGATGAAGATGGGAATGGTCATATAAGGGGCTTCCGGTTGAGGTTGGCACTGCCCCTCACCCTTACCCTCTCCCCGTAAGGACGGGGAGAGGGGGCGTTAACGTTGGAGCTTCCCCCGTCACTATACGGGGGTCCGAAGGACGGGCGAGACCCGTGGCTCGCCCCGGTCGGTGCCGGCAGACGGATGAGGGGCGGCGCGAACCCTGGAAGGAAAGCGCGATTACTCGCCCGCTTCGGGAATCCGCCGCGATCTCAGCGGCTTCTTCACGGTCTCGGCTTCCGGCTGGTGTGCAGCCTCGTGCATGGCGATCGCTTTCTCGCACTTGCCGATATAGTCGCGCGTCAGGGGCACGATGTCGTTGCGGCGGGTGAGCTGGATCTGGAACACCATGAGGTCCTGCCAGCGGAACGCGGCTTCCGAGCCGGCGAGATAGAACTCCCACATGCGGCAGAAGCGCTCGTCGTAGATTTCCTTGGCCCGCTCGCGGTTGGCCATGAAGCGTTCGCGCCAGTTCTTCAGCGTGTCGGCATAGTGCAGGCGCAAGACTTCGACGTCCGAGACCATCAGGCCCGACTTCTCTATATGCGGCAGCACTTCCGACAACGCGGGGATGTAGCCGCCGGGGAAGATGTGCTTGCGGATGAAAGCGTTGGTGGCCGAGGGCGGCCCGCTGCGGCCGATCGAATGCAGCACCATGACGCCGTCGGGCTTCAGCAGCGTGGCGACCTTGTCGAAGAAGGTGCGGTAGTGGTTGACGCCGACGTGCTCGAACATGCCGACCGAAACGATGCGGTCGAAACGCTCGGTCAGGTGGCGGTAGTCGCGAAGCTCGAAATGGACGTGGTTTTCCAGCCCTTCTTCATGCGCGCGCTCGGTGGCGACCGCATGCTGCTCGGTCGACAGCGTGACGCCGAGAACGTCCGCATCGAAGGTGCGGGCGAGATAAAGGCCGAGACCGCCCCAGCCGGAACCGATATCGAGCACGTTCTGGCCGGGCTTGATGCGCAGCTTGGCAGCGATATGCCTTTTCTTGGCGAGCTGGGCTTCCTCCAGCGTCATGTCTGGCCGCTCGAAATAGGCGCAGGAATATTGCATGTCGTCGTCGAGGAAGAGCTTGTAGAGCTCGCCCGAGAGGTCGTAGTGGCGTTGCACGTTGCGCCTGGAGCGGCCGGCCGTGTTCAACTGGTAGAATCGGCGGAAGGCATGGCGCAGGCCCTCGACGGCCTTCGTCCATGATGCCTCGATGCCGCCCGGACCCATATTCTGGAAAGCCACGCGCAACACGCCGAGAATGTCGCCTTCGACGACGTCCAGCTCGCCTTCCATGAAGGCTTCCGGCAGTGCCAGCATAGGGTCGAAGGCGATGGCGCGCTCGGCATGGCGCGTGTTGATGACGACATGGACGGGCTCGCCAGTGCCGTCGCCGAAAGTGTGGGTGGAGCCGTTCGGTCCGGTGACGGTGAGGTTACCGGTGCGAACGAGACGTTCAATTACACGTTGAAGCAGAATGTTCATGCCAAGGCACCCAATGCTGATTTCAATATGGGGTCGACATCATTCTGCGTCAAAGAGCCACGGCTGAAAATGTTCCAGCTTGTACAAAAAAGCCCGGGTTTTCACCCGGGCTTTGGTCCAGTTCACGAATGAACAATCCGCTTTTTAAAGCGTGATCAGGCTTCCTCGCCTTCTTCTTCGTTCGGGTCGAAGAAGTTGTCGGGGCGGGCGTTCTCGTTGATGTCGTCGCCGTAGATGGCTTCGGCCGAATCCAGCTTCTCGCCGGCTGCCTGGCGCTCGGCTTCGTCAGCCGTGCGGGCGATGTTCAGCGTGATGGTGACTTCGACTTCCGGATGCAGCGCAATCGCCACATTGGTCAGGCCGATGGTCTTGATCGGCTGGTTGAGCTCGACCTGGTTGCGGTTGACCGAGAAGCCTTCGGCGGTGACGATGTCGGAGATGTCGCGGGTCGAGACCGAACCGTAGAGCTGGCCGGTTTCGCCGGCCGAACGCACGACGGTGAAGGTCTTACCGTCGAGGCGGTCTGCGATTTCCTGGGCTTCGGACTTGCGCTCGAGGTTGCGGGCTTCGAGCTGGGCGCGCTGGCCTTCGAACTTGTTCTTGTTGGTTTCGTTGGCGCGAAGCGCCTTGCCCTGCGGCAGCAGGAAGTTACGGGCAAAGCCGTCCTTGACCTTGACGGTGTCGCCCATCTGGCCGAGGCGGGAAATACGTTCGAGAAGAATGACTTGCATGGTTCTGATCCTTGTTCGGTTTCGGCTTTCGCCGGAAATGATCGGAACAGGTCAGGACGCAGAGAGGGCGTTGCCGCCGGTGTCGCTGTCCTGCCTGTCGCGGCAGTTAGAGATCGTTACCGATCCCAACTCGGGATTTTACGCAGCTCCTGATCCGCGCCCGTCGCGGAGGAGAGTGTGATGGGCGGCAAACCGCCCACCACGGAAAGCTATTACTTCACCACGTAGGGCAGCAGGCCGAGGAAACGGGCGCGCTTGATCGCCTTGGCGAGTTCGCGCTGCTTCTTCTGGCTGACGGCGGTGATGCGCGACGGCACGATCTTGCCGCGCTCGGAAATGTAGCGCTGCAGCAGACGCACGTCCTTGTAATCGATCTTCGGAGCGTTGGCGCCGGAGAACGGGCAGGTCTTGCGGCGGCGATGGAACGGGCGCCGGGTCGGGATCTGATTGATGTCGACCATTATTCTGCAGCTCCTGCCTCATCGCGCGGCCGGCGCGGAGCGCCGTCACGGTCACCAAAATTGCGCGGGCCACGATCGCCACCGCCATCGCGGTCGCCGAAGCTGCGCGGACCACGATCGCCGCGGTCACGGTCGCCGAAGCTGCGGTTCGGGCGGTCGCCACGATCGCCGAAGCCGCGGTCGCCACGCTCGGAGCGCTCTTCGCGCTTCTGCATCATGGCGGAGACGCCTTCTTCATGAGCCTCGACCTTGACGGTCAGGAAGCGCAGGACGTCTTCGGAAAGACCCATCTGGCGCTCCATCTCGTTGAGAGCGGCCGACGGGCAGGTGAGATCCATAAGCGTGTAATACGCCTTGCGGTTCTTCTTGACGCGGTAGGTGAGGGACTTCAGTCCCCAGTTCTCGACCCGGCCAACGGACCCGCCATGCGAGGAGATGACACCCTTGTAGTGTTCCACAAGCGCGTCGACCTGCTGCTGCGAGAGGTCTTGCCGGGCAAGAAACACATGTTCGTATAGAGCCATTGTTCTTTGCCTTTCTTCGTTTCCCTGTCCGGTTCCCGGCGGCTAAAGCCTCTGCAACTTCTCTTTGACCTGCAAGAGCAGGGAAGAAAGGAGCATGACGAGACGGTCGAGAGCGGAGACACGGGAGGCGGAAGCACTTTTTGCTTCACACGGCGGCTCTTCTTGCGAAAAACCTCCGGCCCTCCGTTCAGCCCCCAGCTGGGACCGGCAGATTGCGGGCGTCTATACAGCATTCTGGCCGGAAGGCAAGGGCGGGAGCCGATCGCCGCTTTGGCGCCGGCTTCAGGTCGGAGGCGTCGGACGCAGAAAATTGCTGGTGCTGCGCCAACGCATCCTTAACCACCGCGTGAAATTGCGGGCAAGGGTACCCCGGAAATCAACGATCTCTTCACCCTGTTCACCCAGAAATCACGGTAATTGGCCAATTTGGGCGATCCGGGGGTACACTTTTATGCTCGTCACGCGGTTCTGGCGCTCGACCAGCGGCAACTTCGCCATGATGTTCGCCGTGTCGCTGCCCGTCATGCTAACCGGCGTCGGCTTTGCGCTCGACGTCTCCAACCTGATGTCGGCCAAATCCAGCCTGCAGAACGCGCTCGATTCGGCCGTGCTCGCCGCTTCCCGGCTGGCCGACAAGTCGACATCGCGCGACGATCTTTTCGACGGTTATTTCAAGGCCAACACAAACGGCCAGGGCAGCCTCGTCAACCCGTCTGCTCATCTGACGGTGGAGCAGGGCGTCAACTACATCAAGACCACTGCGACGGCCACGGCGGAGGTCGCCCTTAATTTCAGCTTCGTCTTCGGCAAGAGCGGGCATCTCTCAGTCAAGGCCAGCGCCTATGAATCGACAGCAAAGCTGGAAGTGGCGATGGTGCTCGACAACACCGGTTCCATGGGCGACGCCAATATGAAGGCACTGCGCGACGGCGCGACGCAACTCGTCAACATTCTCAAGCAAGCCAAGACGGAAAAGCCGGAACGCGAAATCCGCGTGGCGCTGGTGCCGTTCGTGACGGCGGTGAACATCAACGGCGTCGGCTTCAAGGACGAGTGGATCGACAAGCGGACAATTGTTCCGAAGGACGACAAAAGCACCAACGGAAACAATTTTGCCACCTACGCTGACGGTAGGCGCTATGGTCACTGGGATCTTTTCGTCAACAAGCTGAAGGTGGAATGGAAAGGCTGCGTGGAAGCCCGCACTTCGAAGTTCAACGCGGATGGCACTCCAAACCTGACCACTGACGCGTTAAATCTGGACGACACGCCGCCGGCCAAGCTCGTCTATACCGCGGCCGATCAAACGGGTAACGTAAAACCCGAGACTGTGTTCGTGCCCTATTTCGCGCCTGACGAACCCGGCGCTGCAAAAGCTTCCCCCAACAGCGCCACTGCGTTCAACAACAGCTACCTCAGCGACGGCAATAAAGCGGCGACGAAGGTTCTGCAAAAAACGCAGCAAATGGCTGTGGCCAAATACTCCAACGTCAGCATCAGGAATACTGCGGTGATCAACACGGCAGCTCCGGCAACAACCGGACCGAACTATGCCTGTCCGACCCCGATCGCGCCGCTGACCACCGATCTGGAGAGCCTCAAGACCGACATCAGCAAGATGGTATACTGGTATGGCTCGGGAACGAACGTATCCGAGGGGCTAGCGTGGGGTTATCGCGTCCTGTCGCCGGGCGAGCCCTACGACCAGGGTGACGCTTTCAATTCGGACCAGACGTCCAAGGTCGTGGTTGTGTTCACTGATGGCGAGAACAACGTTTTCGGCGCATCGAGCGAACTGGCCAATCAGTCCGACTACGGCGCTTACGGATATTTCGACACCTACCGCATGGGCACGAGCAGCTCGACCAGGGCCACTGCCTTGACCAACGTCAACACCTGGACGGACGCCATGTGCACGCGCCTGAAGAACCAGGGCGTCAAGGTGTTCACCGTCGTTCTGGGTGCCGACACGGCTGCAAACCGCAAGCTCTACAGCGGCTGTGCCTCGACGCCGGCGAACTACTATCCAACCAAGGATGCGACCCAGCTCAAGGCCGCCTTCGACAACATCGCCTATGCGATTACGGACCTTTACGTTACCAACTGACGGTTTTTCTTTACGCAACTCCGGACGGAAAACCGCAGCGCACTTTCCTGGAATCGCCGTCGTCAGTCTCAGGTAGCCGGCACCGGCTTGCCCGTCGTTTCGGGGAAGAACTCCGGTGCGGCGTGTCGCTTGCCGAACATCATGTCGTATTGCAGCAGGCGATAGTCGCGGATCTCGGGATCGATCTCCTTGGCGCGCGACCAGTCCGGCAGGGCTTCGTCGTTCGGCGTCACCAGCATGTTGCGGTCGACAACGCGGAAATGCTCGCGCACGCCGCCGAGGAAGCCGGTGTAGTAGGGGTGGCTGATGCCGGCCGTTTTCAGCACATGCAGCGGCAGGAAGGCCGGACTTATCGAGCCGATGTTTTCCGCCGGCCCGGTGCGGTTCGACCAGATGACCAGCGGCGTCTCATGCTGCAGGCTCATCTCGGGCAGCGGCGCCTTGCGCGGTGCGACCTGGTCTTTCATGAACCCGGTTTCGATATAGACCGGCCCCAGCGGCGGCAGGTGGTCGCCGAAGAAGGCGATGACGGTCGGACGCTCGCGGTTCTTCGCCCATTCGATCAGCCGCGCGAGGCCCTTGTCGCCGTCGGAAGCACCTTCGGCATAGCTCAACACCGAATCGCGCGCCGTCTGGCTGACATTGCCCGAGACGGTGTGGCTGGTGTCCCAATAGCGGTTCGGCTCATAGGGGCCGTGATTCTGCAGCGTGACGGTGAAGATGAAGAACGGATCGCGCGTGGCATCGGCCTGGCGAATGATCTCCTCGGTCAATGCCTTGTCGGACACCAGCGGCCCGCGTGAAGCGAGCGGCGGCAGATTGTCGGCCGACAGGAAGGTGTCGAAACCGAACGCCTGATAGACGGGCGTGCGGTTCCAGAACCAGCCGCCGAAAGGATGGATCGCCTTGGTGGCGTAGCCTTCGCTCTTCAGGAAGGTGGCGAGCGAGGGAATCGGGCTGCGCACATATTGCTGATAGGGAATGCTGCCATAAGGCAGGAAGGCGTTGGAAAAGCCCGTCAGCGCCTCGAACTCGACATTGGCGGTCATGCCGCCGAACTCCGGCGAGAAGATATGGCCGGATTCGAGCGAGCGCACATTGGCGATGGGGTCCGGCGTGATCTCAAGGCCCGGCAGCCGGGTCGGATCCCAGAAGGATTCGTTCATCACGATGATGATGTCGGGCTTTTCAGCGGGCAGCACCGGGGCATCGGCCTCGGGCCGCGTGATTGCGGCGATGGCCTTGTCCGAATAGCCCGCCGGGGCCAGCACCTTTGCCATCGGCACGTTGAGCGCGAAGGCGATGGCGAAGCCGTTGCTGTTATAATTCTCCTTCTGGTCCCACATAATCGGGATGATCTGGAGACGGTCACGCGCCCAGGAGAAGGTCGCGTAGTCCATGATAGAGCCGAAGAACACCAGGGCCGGCAGCGCCAGGCCGAGGCGTGTGATGCGCGCGCGCCATGACAGTGCCGGTATGCGGCGGCGCCAGAACTTCCAGGCATAGACCAGCATGGCAATCGCCGCGATCGCCCCGACTGCCATGAAAACCGCCGACATCGGGCGCTGCCGCACCAGAAGCGGCGTCAATTCGACAATCTGGCGGGCATAGAGAAAGTCGGTCGGGTAAAGTGGATCGCCGAGATAGAGCGATTTCTGATGGCCTATGAAGGCCAGGAGCAGCGCCAGCGGCGCCACCAGCAGCAAAGCGTGATGCGCGCGCCCAAGCAGGGCGTCGAGAAACACCAGCACCAGCGCAAAGATCACGACGGTTGTCCAACCCGGCCGGAACGGCTGCTGGAAAAACAGCAATGTCTGCTCAAGCGAGCCGCGAACGATCAGTTCGACGGAAAATACCAGAAGTGCCGATATTATGACGGTAAGCGCCAGGGTTCGGGCAAGATGGAGCGCCTGCACGCGGCGTTTTGCACGGCCGCGGGCACTCTCACATACCGTATTCCCTTGTGCCACAGTAAGCCGATTGGACAACTCACGAACCTCGAACGCGAAACTAAACCGTCATCTCACTGTCATCGAACCGTCACAAAATCTAGCGTCTGTGTTCAAAATGGGAAGACCGCCGGTAAATTACTGTTGCGGATTTTCATGGAACGGCAGGTAGATAGCAGCCGCGCTTCATGATCTGTGGCCTTGACTCCGCCGGCTTTCCTGCGCCACAGGGCCTTTCCGACAAACAAATCCGGGAGCGGGACATGGCCGTTGCATTCACCTTTCCAGGCCAGGGCAGCCAGGCCGTGGGCATGGGCAAGGATCTGGCGGATGCCTTTCCGGAGGCTCGCGCGGTGTTCGACGAGGTCGATGACGCGCTGGGCCAGAAGCTTTCGCAGATCATGTGGGAAGGCCCCGAAGAGACGCTGACGCTGACCGCAAACGCGCAACCGGCGCTGATGGCGGTGTCGATGGCCGCGATCCGGGCGCTGGAAGCGCGCGGATTCTCGCTGAAAGACAAGGTCGCCTACGTCGCCGGCCACTCGCTTGGCGAATATTCGGCGCTTGCCGCTGCCGGCACCTTCTCGATTGGCGATGCTGCCCGGCTGCTGCGCATTCGCGGCAATGCCATGCAGGCCGCCGTGCCGGTAGGCGAGGGGGCGATGGCGGCAATCATCGGACTTGAGCAGGCCGACGTGGAAGCCGCCTGCGCGGAAGCGGCGCAAAATTCGGTCTGCCAGATCGCCAACGACAATGGCGGCGGACAGCTGGTGATTTCGGGCGCCAAGGCCGCCGTCGAACTGGCGGCAAAGCTGTGCACCGAAAAGGGCGCCAAGCGCGCACTGATGCTCTCGGTCTCCGCACCTTTCCATTCCGCACTGATGGGTCCGGCGGCCGACGCCATGCGTGAGGCGCTGGCCGATGTGACGAAGAACGTGCCTTCGGTTCCAGTCGTAGCCAATGTCGTCGTCCGGCCGCTGAGCGACCCGGATGAGATCGCTGCCCGCCTCGTCGAGCAGGTGACCGGCCGCGTGCGCTGGCGCGAAACGGTGGAATGGTTCGGCGCAAATGGCGTGACCACGCTTTATGAAGTTGGCGCAGGCAAGGTGCTTTCCGGTTTGGCACGGCGTATCAACAAGGAAATCGCCACCGCAGCCGTCAACAACCCGGCCGATGTCGATGCCGCCATTGCGGCGCTGGCCTAGGCGCCTTTGCTGCAAATATGTTGATCTCGTGTTGCTTGATATTCGGCAAATGAGATACAATGTATTACAGAGTTGAATCAGGAGGCCGTCATGGCAGCCACGGGAATGGTCCATGTGCGTGTGGACGAAGATGAGAAGAATGAGGCGTCGGCCGTATTGGCCTCGATGGGGTTGTCTGTTTCGGGGGTGGTCAGGGTCATGCTCAAGCGTATAGCGCGCGAAAAGACCGTACCTTTCGATCTTCGCATGCCGAATGCGGAAACGCGCGCGGCGATGGCCGAGGCCGATACCATCATTCAGAATGGCCGTGCCCGCTTCGCAACCGCTCAGGAACTATTGGATGACCTCGAAAAGGCCGGCGAGCGATAAACGTTCCTCGCTACCGAGGGCATCCGAATATACGAAGAGCTTTCTCAAGGATTGGGAACGTTTGTCCCGTTCGGGCCGGTTCGATATGAAGCGGATCAAGGAAGCGATGATGCTGCTCGTCGCGAATGACGGGCCGCTTGGAAGAGAGTGGCTGGATCACGCTTTGACGGGCGATTGGGCGGCTCATCGTGAGTGTCATATTGGTGGTGATTTCCTGCTCGTCTACCGCCTCGATGGCAAAGGGCCGCGGGAACAGATTGTGTTTGTTCGGGCCGGAACTCATGCTGAGTTGTTCGAATAACAAGGATTAGGGCAGCCTTGCTGTCTGCTTATCGCTTCCGAAGGAAACCGGGAAGCTGGAAGGGGAGTCAAAAATGTTCGATCTGACCGGCCGCAAGGCACTCGTCACCGGGGCTACCGGCGGCATCGGCGAGGCGGTGGCGCGTGCGCTGCATGCGCAGGGCGCAACCGTTGGCCTGCATGGTACGCGGGTTGAGAAGCTGGAAACGCTGGCTGCCGAACTCGGCGACCGCGTAAAGCTGTTTCCGGCGAACCTGTCGGACCGCGACGAGGTCAAGGCGCTCGGCCAGAAGGCCGAAGCCGATCTCGAAGGCGTCGATATCCTCGTCAACAATGCCGGCATCACCAAGGACGGCCTGTTCGTGCGCATGTCCGATGCCGATTGGGACGCGGTCCTGGAGGTCAATTTGACGGCGGTGTTCCGCCTGACCCGCGAGCTGACCCATCCCATGATGCGCCGCCGCAATGGCCGCATCATCAACATCAGCTCGGTTGTCGGCGTCACCGGCAATCCCGGCCAGGCCAATTACTGCGCTTCCAAGGCCGGCATGATCGGATTGTCGAAGTCGCTGGCGCAGGAGATCGCCACCCGCAACGTCACCGTCAACTGCGTCGCTCCGGGCTTCATCGAATCAGCCATGACCGAAAAGCTGAACGACAAGCAGAAGGAGGCGATCATGGCCGCCATCCCGACCCGGCGCATGGGAACGGGCGCGGAAGTCGCCTCGGCGGTGGTCTATCTGGCGTCCAATGAAGCAGCCTACATCACCGGCCAGACGATACACGTCAACGGCGGCATGGCGATGATCTGAGAACCTTGTTGATAATTCTATCCTGTCGGCCATCTTGCGCGGTTTTCTGCGCTTCCGGTGCTCACATACTTTATGTACGCTCCGCTCCGGTTCTCGAAAGCCACGCCACCTGACTCGACAGGGCGAATTCTTAACAAGGTTCATGCCGCGCTATGACCAAACAAGGCGTTTTCGCATTGGACGCGGGCGTCTTTTCGTGTAATGCGGCCATCAACGCGGCGATTTCGGCAAACTTCCCGCCGTTGCCGCTACGTTCCCGGGAGGGAACATCTTTCAACTTGATTAGCGGCAGTCGTGCCGTTAACGAAGACGAACAACAAGAGACGAGGATGCCCAAATGAGTGACACCGCAGAGCGCGTCAAGAAGATCGTTGTCGAACATCTCGGCGTCGAGGCCGACAAGGTAACGGAAGCCGCCAGCTTCATCGATGATCTCGGCGCGGACAGCCTTGATACGGTCGAACTCGTCATGGCCTTCGAAGAAGAATTCGGCGTCGAAATCCCTGACGATGCAGCCGAGACGATTCTGACGGTCGGCGACGCCGTCAAGTACATCGACAAGGCCTCGGCCTGACGCTCAGTCCAGCAGTCAGCTTTCCGAGAGTATCGCTATGAGGCGTGTCGTCGTCACCGGCATGGGACTGCTTTCGCCTTTTGGCGTTGGCGTGGAACATGGATGGAAACAAATCCTGAGCGGCAAGAGCGCCGCCAGGAAAGTCACGGAATTTGATGTCGAGGATCTTGCCTGCAAGATCGCGCATGTGATTCCGCGTGGCGACGGCAGCAACGCCACCTTCAGCCCGGAAGCCTATCTGGAGCCGAAGGAACTGCGCAAGATCGGCGACTTCATCCTTTACGGGATTGCGGCCGCCGACGAAGCGCTCAAGGATTCCGGCTGGGAACCCAAGACCCCCGAGGAACAGCACGCCACCGGCGTGATGATCGGTTCCGGCATCGGCGGCATCGAGGGCATCGCGGAAAATGCGCTCATTCTCAAGGAGCGCGGCCCGCGCCGCATCAGCCCCTTCTTCATTCCCGGACAGATCATCAACCTGGTCTCCGGCCAGGTCTCCATCCGGCACGGGCTGAAGGGCCCGAATCATGCCGTGGTGACCGCATGCTCGACGGGCGCGCATGCCATCGGCGATGCAGCCCGGCTGATCATCTTCGGCGATGCCGACGTCATGCTTGCCGGTGGTGCGGAAGCACCCGTGACACGCCTTTCGCTGGCCGGTTTCGCCGCCTGCAAGGCGCTTTCCACCGATCGCAACGACACGCCCGAACAGGCTTCGCGCCCCTATGACCGAGACCGCGACGGTTTCGTCATGGGCGAGGGCGCCGGTGTTGTCGTGCTCGAGGAGCTTGAGCACGCCAAGGCGCGCGGCGCCAAGATTTATGCCGAGGTGACGGGCTACGGCCTGACCGGCGATGCCTACCACATCACCGCACCCGCCGAAGACGGCGACGGCGCTTTCCGTTGCATGACCGCCGCGCTCAAGCGCGCGAACCTGCAGCCTGCCGATGTCGACTACATCAACGCGCATGGAACATCGACCATGGCCGACACGATCGAGCTTGGCGCGGTCGAGCGGCTGGTCGGCAATGCTGCATCGAAGATTTCGATGTCGTCGACGAAGTCGGCGATCGGCCATCTCCTGGGTGCTGCGGGTGCTGCCGAGGCGATCTTCTCGGTGCTTGCCATTCGCGACAACATCGCGCCGCCGACGATCAATCTGGACAATCCAGAACGCGAAACGGCAATCGACCTCGTGCCGAACAAGGCGCGCGAGCGCCAGATCGATGTTGCGCTATCCAATTCCTTTGGATTCGGCGGGACCAATGCGTCGCTGGTTTTCCAGCGCTATAACGGCTGAAGGCGGCCAATAGGGCCGTTTCGCCGTGAATTTTGACATATTCGTGCCTAGGGTCTGCCTTCGACCCTTATCTCGGTGGGGATTCGTCTGATTGCAAAGTGTTGAGGCGCCATGAACACCAATCCTTCCGACGCCGAATTCGGCCGGCGTCCCGAGCCGCCTAAACCGATCGTTCCGAAGAGCGCCAGCGAAGCACTGCGCCCGGAACAGGGCACGCCGCCGCCGAAACGCACGCGCTCGCGCGCCTCGCGCAATCAGTTCGTTGTTTTCCTCAACTTCATGCTTTCGCTGGTGATTCTGGCGGTGTTGGCTGCGGGTGCTGCTGTATTTTTCGGCAAGCGCGAGTTTGAAGGGCCCGGCCCGACCACCACGGCGCAGACCTTTCTGGTCAAGCCCGGCACCGGTGTCCAGGACATAGCCGACCAGCTCGAGCGTCGCGGCCTGATCAGCGACGCACGCATCTTCCGCCTTGGCGTGCGCGCCTATGGCAACGACATGGCGCTGAAGACCGGCGAATACGAGGTCAAGGCGGGCGCTTCCATGCATGAGGTGATGGAACTGCTCAAGAGCGGCAAGTCGGTGATGTATTCGCTGACGATCCCCGAAGGCCTGACCGTCGAGCAGGCGTTCCAGCGCATCGCCGAACAGGACGCACTGACCGGCGACATGCCGGCGACCCTGCCGCCGGAAGGCAGCCTGGCCACCGACACGCAGCGCTTTACGCGCGGCACCACGCGCCAGCAGATCATCGACAAGATGCTGGCCCACCAGAAGCAGCTGGTGGAAGATATCTGGCAGCGCCGTTCGCCTGACCTGCCGCTGGCCGACGTCAACGAGTTCGTCACGCTGGCCTCCATCGTCGAGAAGGAGACGGGCCGCAACGACGAGCGTTCGCGCGTTGCATCGGTCTTCATCAACCGGCTGGAAAAGAAAATGCGGCTCCAGTCCGACCCGACGATCCTGTACGGTCTGTTCGGCGGCAAGGGCCGGCCTTCCGATCGGCCGATCTACCAGTCCGACATCCAGAAGCCGACGCCCTACAACACCTATGTCATCAACGGCCTGCCTCCGACGCCGATCGCCAATCCGGGCAAGGCTTCGCTGGAGGCTGTCGCCAATCCGTCCAAGACCGAAGATCTCTACTTCGTTGCCGACGGTACCGGCGGGCATGTTTTTGCCAAGTCGCTGGACGAGCACAACGACAATGTGGCGCGGTGGCGCGCCGTACAGAAGAAGCAGGCCGAAGAAGCCGCCAAAGCTGGGGAAACGCAAGGAACGACAGAGGGCGCGCCGGCACCTGCGGCGCAATAGGCACCAGCTGTTTCTACACGGTAGTCAGTCTGTATCGGGCCGCTTGCCGGCCCGCTGCATTTGCAGAAGCGGATTTCCGCGATTTGCCGTTGGGCACGGAAGGGGCGAGGGATGACATTGCAGAGCATGACGGGCTTTTCACGCGCTTCGGCCGAGCATGACGGCACGGCGATCGCCTGGGAACTGAAGTCGGTGAACGGCAAGACCGTCGAAGCGCGATTCCGCCTGCCGCAAGGCTTCGAGAGGCTGGAAGCGCAAGCGCGCCAGGCGGTGCAGAAGCGCTTTTCACGCGGCAATATGCAGGTGACGCTGACTGTCACCCGCGCTGCCGGTACGATGGTCCAGCCCGTCGTCAACGAAGCTTTTCTGAAGGACCTGGCAGGGCTGGCCAAGCGCCTGCAGGAGCAGTTCGGCGCGGCACCGCCAAGTGCCGATGGCCTGCTGGCCCTGCGCGGCGTGCTCGATATTCCTGAAACGACCGAGACGGAGGAGACGCGCGCCAGTCTCGATGCGGCGATCCTTGGTGCGCTCGATAAGGCGCTCACCGGGCTCGAACAGGCGCGTCAGGCCGAAGGGCAGGCACTTGGCAACCTTCTGCGCGGGCATATCGATACGATCGAGGCGCTGACACAGAAGGCCGAGGCCGATCCGTCACGCGAGCCCGCAGTCATCCGCGCGCGGATCGCCGAGCAGGTAGCGCTCCTGATGGACGCGACCAGCAATCTCGACGAGGGCCGCCTGCATCAGGAAGCGGCGTTTCTGGCGACCAAGGCCGATATCCGCGAGGAGATCGACCGGCTCAAGACCCATGTTGCTTCGGGCAGGGCGCTGCTGTCGGGCGGGGGCTCCGTGGGCCGCAAGCTCGACTTCCTGGCACAGGAATTTAACCGCGAATCGAATACCTTATGCTCGAAAGCGAACGCCGCCGCTGTTACAGCCATCGGGCTGGAGCTCAAGGCCGTCGTCGACCAGTTTCGCGAGCAGGTTCAAAATCTGGAGTAATGGCCTATGGCCGCTGAGACCAATATTCGCCGCCGTGGCCTCATGCTGGTGCTGTCGTCCCCCTCGGGGGCCGGCAAGTCGACCATCGCACGCAATCTGTTGGAGAAAGACCCGGCACTTAGCCTGTCGGTCAGCGTGACCACGCGTCCGCGCCGCGGCAGCGAGATCGACGGCGTGCATTACCATTTCGTGACGCAGCGTGAATTCGAGCGCCTGCGCGATTCCGATGCGCTGCTCGAATGGGCCGAGGTGCACGGCAATTACTACGCGACGCCGCGCGAGCCGGTCGAGGCGGCAATGGCCGAAGGCCGCGACATGCTTTTCGACATCGATTGGCAGGGCGCGCTTCAGCTCAAGGACAAGATGCGGGTCGACATCGTCTCGATCTTCATCCTGCCGCCGTCGATGACGGAACTGAAGGCACGGCTGAAGCGTCGCGCCGAAGACGCCGATGCGGCGATCGAAAAGCGCCTGCAGAATGCGCGCGAAGAGATCGAGCATTGGAAGGAATACGACTTCGTTGTCGTCAATCACGACCTGAACCAGGCCTATGCCGAGGTCAGGGCGATCGTTGCGGCCGAGCGCCTGCGCCGCGACCGCCGGCCGGGCCTGTTCGATTTCATCTCAGGTTTGCTGGACGAGAAGCTAGGCTGAAACAGGAGGCATATTGTCAGCCCGCGACGCTCCGACGCTGAATTTCTACGCCAACGAGGCCGAGACCTATGCCAGTCGTTCGCGAGAGAGCGATGAGGCACGTATTAATGCTTTTGCTGCCTATCTTCCGCGCGGCGCCAAGGTTCTCGAACTCGGCTGCGGTGGAGGACAGGACAGTGCAGCGATGCTGGCTCGCGGTCTGGACGTCGTTCCTACTGACGGTTGCGCCGAATTGGCGCGGGAGGCCGAAAAGCGCCTCAAACGACCGGTGCGGGTGCTGCTCTTTGAAGATATAGAGGAGCAGAATCAATATGACGGCATCTGGGCGAATGCCTGCCTTTTGCATGTCCCGCGTGGTGAACTTTCATCAATCATCGGCCGCATACGGGCTGCATTGAAGGTCGGTGGCGCATTTTATGCCACTTTCAAGACTGGCTTGCCGGAGGGGCGCGACCGTTTTGGCCGCTATTACAATTATCCGTCGGCCGAATGGCTCGAACAGGTCTATGGCTCGGGTTGGCGGAACATTGATATTAGCCGCGCAATGGGCAGTGGCTACGACCAACAGTCCACTGAGTGGCTTTTGGTGACTGCGATAAAGGAATAGTGGAGTCGATACAGGTCGTTGCAATGACGTCCAATCGAACCGACGCCATCCGAGCTGAACTCAGGCGGGAAAATCGTCCCGCAGGGCCGTTTCAGCGGGCGTCAGGTGCTCGACGATCTGGACGATATCCGTCCATTCGATTTCCGGATAGTGCTCGCGCATGCCTTCCAGCATGACATCCTTCGGCCAATCTGCCTCGCGCCCGACAAAGGCGGCCGCCTGCGACAGCGGCAGGTCGGTGCAGCGGACGACCCAGACGATCGCCGTCTTCGTGGCTTCCCCGTCACAGACATAGCGCATATAGCCCGGTTCGATCCGGGTTTCTCGCCAGCGGATCGTACTGGTCTTCTGCCCGATCTCGACCAGCGGGAAAAGGCGAGGGACCACGCCGAGGGCCTGCATCCTCAACCCTTGCGCGACACGGCATTCGCCAGTGCCACGAACTCGGCGATATCGAGCGTCTCGGCGCGGCGGGTGCCGTCGATGCCGGTGGCTTCCAGCAGGCGTGCGCCCTCGATGCCCTTGAGGCTCTGGCGCAGCATCTTGCGGCGCTGGCCGAAGGCGGCTTCGGTGACGCGGCCCAGCACGCGCACGTCGGCCGGCAGCGGGTTTTCGCGCGGGATGAGATGCACCACCGAGGATGTCACCTTCGGTGGCGGCGTGAACGCCTGAGGCGGCACGTCGAAGGCGATCCTGGCCTGCGTGCGCCAGCCGGCCAAAATGCTGAGGCGGCCATAGGCGTCGCTGTCGGGTGCCGCCACGATGCGCTGCGCCACCTCGCGCTGGAACATCAGCGTCATAGAGGAATAGAAGGGCGGCCAATCGGAAACGGTGAGCCAGCGAATGAGCAGTTCGGTGCCGATATTGTAGGGCAAATTGGCGACGATCTTGACCGGCTCGCCGCCGGCGAGTGCCGCAAAATCGGTTTTCAGCGCATCTCCCGAAACCACTTCCAGCCGGCCGGGATAATGCGCCGAGACTTCGGCCAGTGCCGCAAGGCAGCGCTCGTCGCGCTCGATCGCTATGACGCGCTTTGCACCGTTCATCAGCAGCGCGCGGGTCAGGCCGCCGGGGCCGGGGCCGACTTCGATGACGGTCGTGGCGCTGAGATCACCGGCGGTGCGGGCGATCTTGCCGGTGAGATTGAGGTCGAGCAGAAAATTCTGGCCGAGCGATTTCTTGGCCTGAAGCTCATGCCGGTCGATGACATCGCGCAGCGGCGGCAGTCCGTCGAGCGTCATTTGGCGCGGCTTTCATTGTCGGCCAGCAGCCGGGCGAGCTTCAGCGCGGCGATCAGGCTGTCGGGGCGGGCTATGCCCTTGCCGGCGATGTCGAAGGCCGTGCCGTGGTCGGGCGAAGTGCGGATGAAGGGCAGGCCGAGCGTGACATTGACCGTCTCGTCGAATGCCAGCGCCTTGGCGGGGATCAACGCCTGATCGTGATACATGCAGATCGCCGCGTCATAGCTGGCGCGCGCGCGTGGGTGGAACATCGTGTCGGCTGGGAGCGGCCCGAAAGCGTCGATGCCGGCGCGGCGTAGCGCCTCGACAGCGGGACGGATGATCGCCTCGTCCTCGCCGCCCATGGCGCCGCCTTCGCCGGCATGCGGGTTGAGGCCGGAGACCGCGAGGCGCGGCTTGGCAATGCCGAAACGTGCGGCAAGATCATGCGCCGTGATGCGGGAAATATCTTCGATTGCAACCTGGGTGAGTGTGCCCGGCACATCGGCCAGCGCGATATGGATCGTCACCGGCACGGCGCGCAGGTCAGGTCCTGCAAGCATCATGACCGGGGTGATCTCGCGGCCTTCCTTCAGCCCGGCGAGATGGGCGAGATATTCGGTGTGGCCGGGAAAGCGGAAGCCTGCATCGTAGAGCGGCTTCTTGGCAATGGGGCAGGTGACGAGGGCAGCGGCTGCGCCGGAATGGACATCGGCGACCGCGCGGTCGATGGCTTCGACGATGCCGGCTGCATTAGCGGCGTCAGCTAGGCCGGGAGCATCAGTGAAGCGCGCTTCGAGCGGCACGACGGGCAGGGCGCGCGAAAAGACGGCTGCTGCGTTTGCCGGCGTCGTTTCCTCGATCGGAACTTCGATGCCGAGATGCCGCGCGCGGGCAGCCAGCAAAGCGGGATCGGTCAGGAGGTAGAAGGGAGAAACGCTGTGCCCGTTGCGCGCCTGCCACGCGGCGATGGCGATCTCAGGGCCTATGCCCGAAGGATCGCCTGCCGTGAGCGCCAGCAATGGGGCGTCATTGCGTGGCTGCACAATGGATCAGCGCTCGACGATGCGGGCATTCTTCCGCAATTCGGCGATGTACTTCTTGTCGAGTTCGCCGGCCTGGTCGTCCTTCGAGCCTTCGGACTGGAACACCATCTTGGCAACGCGATCATCCGAGACTTCGCGCGAGCTGCAAACGCCGATGAATTCGACGCCGCGTTCCGTTTCACGCACGCCGGTGGCGCCGCCGGTCTTGGTTTTCTTGATCTGCTCGGCCCATTCGCCCGGCAGTTCAGGCGCGAGCACACGGCCGAGGTCGCGCACGGTCACGTCGAGCAGGCCCTTGGCGAATTGCCGGGTGCTGTCGCAGCCGCTGAAGCGGGCACGCATGGCCTCTGCCTCGCGCTTGCGCTTGCCGATCGAGCCGCGCTCCTTCGCGGGTACCACGAAGATGACCTGCTGAAGCATATATTCGGTAGCGGACGGTTTGTTGCCGCCCTGCTGAAGCATGCGCTGGACGACGTCCTGCTCGCTCATGCTGCCGCCCTGCGAGCGAAAGCGCGCCGACAGCGCCTGGTTCCAACCCATCTGGGTGCCGATGAACTGCTTGAAATGCTCAGCCGTGACACCGGCTTGCTGAAGAACGCCGGTGAGCTGCGCCGGCTTCATCTTGTTGGAGCTGGCAAAGCGGTTGTAGGCGTCTTCGATCTGCTGGTCCGTCACCTTGATGCCAAGGCGCTTCATTTCCGCCGTGCGCAACGTCTGGTCGATCATCTCGTCGGCGGCGAGCTGGTTGAGATTGCCCTTGCGGTGCTGCAGCTTCATGAATGCCGCGCGCCGCTGGATGTCGTAGGTGGTGATCGGCACGTTGTTGACGACGTATTTGATCTCGCTGGCTTGCGCCGGCTGAATGGCCATCGTCAAAGGTGCGGAGCCCAGCGCGACAAACAACGCCAAACCGGTGGAAAGAAGATACTTCCTGATCGAAGTCATACCGTTCGATCCCCGTGCTCGATTTTCTTGCTGATTAGACATGATTTTGGATGCCCATCCTATGCGGCGAAACGATGGCCGCCACATAGTATTGCCATTAATTCCCGAACTGACTGCTCTTCGTTCCGAAATCGCCGAGCGTGCGGAAAGATATATTGAAGCCGAACGTTCGTTCGTCCTCGCTGGCATTGACCGGATCGGTGACTTTACGCGGGTCCCTCTTTTCGCTCATCGTCAGCGTGTATGAGAAACACTCGTCGTCATAGGCGAAGCCGACTGCGTTGCGGGTGACTACGCCGGACTCGAAATCATAGGTTCCCGATCCGAATGCACGCCAGTTCTCATGGAACCGGACTGAGCTGCCGAGAGTGACTTCCTCACGGTCGGTGGAGAAACCGTAGAGCGGCTGGGCCTGGATGTAGGCATATTTGGCAGAGAGTGAAAACGGCCGGGACGTATAGCCGGCCTTGAATTCGGCGCGCCGGACTTCGAAGCTCTGTTCGTCCAGCCGCGCGCTGGCGGAAGCGGCAATACCGGTGGGTGTTGCAAAGCCGACGAGGCCGACGAAATCGGACTCGTCGGTTTCCAGGCCGGAATAGGCGCCGACATTAACCAGGTCGGGGGAGGTGAAGGGATTGCCCCCGGCAAGCTGGTACGACTGGCCGAACAAGGCGTTTGTCGTCCAGCCACTGTTGAAGCTGCCGGAATAGCGCATGCCGACATTGGCGCGTGTTCCGCCCTCGATGCGGTCGTAACCCGAGAACTTGTCGCGCTCGAACAGCGTGGTCGCATCGAAGACGAAGCTCTGTGCATCCTCGTTCGGTATGCCAAGCGTGTCGGAATAGGCCGCGTCGGGGCGGGCGAACACTTGCGCCATCGGCTCCAGCACATGGGAAGCGCTGCTGAACGAGAAAAGAACAGGCCAGCGCAATTCAAGTCCGGCCGTCGCCATCGCACGGTAATAGGCAGACTGAACATCAGCCTCGACCGGCGTCGGCAGTCGCCTGGCCATGCCTTCAATCGCCCTTACCGAGGCCGTGGTCTGATCGACAAAGGTACCGTCGGTCTGGAAGGCGAGCAGCGGCGTAACGACAAGGCCGCCTTCAGTAATGAAGGAGCGTTTCCATTCTGCTTCCGCCGTCAGCCGGCCCGAATTGCCTTCGATGCCGCGGACGAAAGGAGTAGCCAGCCGGGCATCGAGCTCCGACCGGTTGATCACGCGCGCATTGACGTCGAAATTCAGCTCGCCGCCGAAAACCGGCTCGTCGGGCGTATAGGAATAATCCAGCGACGGAAGCGCCCATGCTTCCTTGTCGTCGCGTGTGCTGGTCAAGCTATCTTCCTGAACGTCGAACTTCATCGCTCGAAGGTCGAAATAGTTCCGGTCATGCAAACCCGTGAGATAAATCTCGGAACGGCGGATGTATTCGTTGTAGCCGTCGATCGAATAGGTGCGGGCAAAATTCTTGTCCGACTGGAGAAGAACGTCCCAGCCGAAGCTCCAGCGCGGATTGATGTCAAACTTGCCGGTGGTTCCGACCATGCCACGGAATTTGTTCGGATCGCCGTTGGGACCAGAGTCCACCGTAAACCGTTTGTTGTCGATAAACGCGTCCGGGTCGTTTTGATGGATGCCGGCGATCTTCAGGCTGTATTGGCCGTTGTTGAAACGCTGGTTCCATTCGGCCTGGCCGAGAAAACCCTGCTTGGTATAGCCGGTTCCGGTGACCGTGAGATCGTAGGTCGGCGACAGGGCGAAATAATAGGGGATGGAAAGGCCGAAGCCGCGCTCGGAATTCTGGCTTACGCTCGGAATCAGGAAGCCGCTCTTGCGCTTCACCGTCGGGTCGGCAATCTCGAAGGCTGGCAGATAGGCAATGGGAAAGCCGAAGAACTCGAATTTCGACTTCTCGAAGCGGACGACCTTGGTCTTGCCGTTCCAGATGATCTTCTGTGCCTTGATGCGCCAGATCGGCGCTTTGTCGGGCTTTTCCTCGCAAGGAGCGCAAGCGGTGTAGACGCCATTGTTGAAGGTCGTCAGCGTGCCTGATTTTCGTTCCCCGCTCTCGGCGGCGAAATAGGTCTTGTCGACGGTTTCGACGCGCAGGGCATTGATGAAACCATCGGCGAAATCGTCGGTGACGTCGATCTCTTCGGAATACATCTTGGTGCCGTCGCTATTGACGACCTCGACATTGCCGCTGGCAACCAGGCGCGAGCTCTTGCGATCATAGGCGACGCGCTGCGCGACGAGCCGGTTGCCGCCGTAATCGATCTGCACGCCGCCGACGGCGGTCACCGTATTGGCGTCGTTGTCGTAGACCAGCGTGTCGGCTTCCATCAGCATCTGCGAGCCGGCTGGAATGTTCGGCTTGAGGCTCTGGACGTCCTGCGCGAAGGCGGGCGCGGCGGGCAGGGCATAGGCGAACAGACAGGCAAGCGCCGTCGCACCATAAAGGCGCGTCAACGTCACCGATTTGCGCGCTGAAATCACCGCGACCCCCACCTAACCGTCCTCCCTGTACAGCAGGAAGGTCACCCCAAAAAACATTGCTACTATCACTGGAAGCCACGCTGCAACAAAAGGCGGAACGAATCCTGCGTTCCCAAACGCTTTGACCAGAACCGATACGACATAAAGCAGAAACCCGGCGACGACGCCACCCAGAATCATCGTCGAAGATTGCCCCATCCTTGCAAAACGCATCGAGACTGTGGCCGCGATGAGAGTCATCGCGACAAGAAGTAGCGGCATGGCCATAAGCGAATGGAATTGCATGGCAAAAGCGTTGGCGCTGAGTCCAAAGGACTGGGCCACCTTGATCTTGCCGGGAAGCTCATAAAACGGGATCGTTTCGGGCCGCGCCAGCCGCTCCTGAACGAATTCCGGCTTGAGATTCGTCGGCACCCGATCGGTTTCCAGCGTTTCCAGGCGAACGCCTTCGCGGAAGCGCTTGACGTTCTGCAATTCCCAGTAGCCGTCGCGCAGGAAGGCGCGCTGCGCGTCCTTGCGCTCGACGATCTCGCCGTTCTTGTCGAGTTCGAAGAAAACCGCGTCCGAGAGTTCCAGGCCTTTGTTGAGGATGGCCCGCGCGCCGATGATCGTGTCGCTGTCGCCGGTCTTCTGGTGAATCCATGGGGCGGCGAAGGCCGAAACCTCGTTGGAGGCACCAGAGCGCAGATTGGTCTCGATGAATTCGGATCGCGACAGACCGTAAGCCGCGAAAGGGTTGAGGACGCCGACTGTGAGGACGCCGAACAGAAGCGCGCCGATGCATGCCGGCAGCAGGAACTGCCATGCCGAAATGCCCGCCGCTCGTGCGATTACCAGTTCATACTTGCGGTTGAGCGAAATCAGCGTCGCCATGGCGGCAAAGAGCGCCACGAAAGGCACGGTCTGCATCATGATCATCGGCACGCGGAGTGCCGAAACCGAAAGGGCGGTAAAGAAGGTGAAATTGGGCAGGCCGGAAACGCGGCTGGAAAATTCCGTGAAGTCGATGAGGAAGACCAGCGCATAAATGCCGAGGAAGAACCACATGGTTATCACGGCATAGCGGCTGAAGAAGTAGCGTCCCAGCGTCCAGCCCATTATGCGGACCCTCCGGCCAAACGACCTTTGAGGCGGAGCCAGAAGACCGACATGCGGTCGCCGGATTGCGATGCAAAGTCTGAAAGACGCTCGGCCCAGGTGATCGGAAGCTCCATCGTTCTGTTGCTTCTGATAAAGCCGATTGCGACGAGGGACGTTACGAGCGGCACAGCGTAGACAAGCGGACTGAACATCGGATTGGACTGCGCCTGCTGGGTCACGAAAAAGCCGAGCCAGCGAACGAAAAGCGCGATCGTCACCGCCGTCATCAGCGGATGGATGCGGCTTTCGCGGTGCGAGCGCGCGTCACCTGCAACCGCCAGCGCGATCAGCGCGAAGACGAGCGCGTAGAAAGATTCGGTGAAGCGGCGATGGATCTCGGCGCGGAACTGCTGCGGGCTGTTCTGGTACACCTTGTCGTTGGGATTAGGCTTGAAAAGATAGGGCAGCGTGCGATCCTTTGGGTACATAGTCACTTCACTGGCTGCCGCTGAAAATGCTGAAAGATCAAAAGCATAAGAGGTAAAGCGAATAACCGAGACGTCGCCGGCGGGCGTCTTCCTGTGAACCACGCCGTCGTTCATGATGAGCATGCTCTTGCCGTCCTGCTGAACGACCGCGCCCTTTTTGGCGTAGTAGACGAGATCGACATCCTTCTGGCGCGAATCGGCAACGAAGATGCCGCCGAGCCGCCCGTCGGGAAGCCTCTCGCCTACCTGCACGAACAGGCCGTCGTCGACCTTGCGGAAGGTGCCTTCCTGGATGACCAGGGACAGGAGGTCGGCGCGCGCAGCCGCCACCAGTTCACGGCCGCGCTCGCGGGCATAGGGGTCGACGCCGTTGTCGACGGCGAAGGAGAAGAGGCTGGCAAGAGCGGCGATGATGATGATCGGGCGCGTTATCGTAGAGCGTGAGCTTCCCGCGGCACTGATAACCACCAGTTCGGAATCGCTGTTCATCGTGCTCAGGGTCTGCGCCACCGCGATGATGAGCGCGAAAGGCACGACGATCGGGATGATCGACGGCAGGATCAGCGTTGCGATCTCGAAGAAGGTGAGGGCCGACTGGCCGCTGTCGGTGACGAGGTCGATGCGGGCGAGAACCTGCGTCGTCCATACGATCGCCAATGTCCACAGCAGGGCTGCCATGAACATCTCGAACGTACGTCGCATTATGTATCGTTCAACGACCTTCATTCGCCGCCAAATTCCATTGTTGTGGTCTTCTCATAGCGGCATGTGCCGACGCCGACGCCGGAATACAAGCTATCCGCGGCATCGTGGCTGCACAACCGGTTCGATCTGGTTCCCGTCCCGTCTCGCTTTTCCGGCATGGTGGAGTCTCGTCTGGCAGTGGCTAAGAAACAGCCAAGAAAGCTGGTTAATCGGATGTTAACGGCGAATCGGTGGCGTTCTTTAGCAGGCAAAAAGGCATTGATCGACGCCATCCTGCCTTGTGCTGGGGATGTCGCAAAAAGTTGAACAGGATCGGTTGCGCCTTGCTAAATGGGTCAAAACCGCGAAATGTCGGCGTTGGTATCCCGGAAACATCGCCTATCAGCACTCCTTACGAAAGCAGGCCTCTTCATGACTTCCATGCCCACCATCAGCTTTGCCAAATTCGCCGCCCCGAAGAAGGGCAGTGCGATCGTACTTGCCGCCGACGGCGGGACGATGAGCGATGCGGCCAGGGCCTGGGACCCGGGCAAGGCGTTCGATCGGGCGTTTCCGGTGGCCGATTTCTCCGGAAAGTTCGGCGCAACCGTCGAAGTCCTGGCACCTGAGGGCTCCCCGCTCGACCGCGTGGTCGCGGTCGGCACCGGCAAGGCGGCGGACCTCAATGATTATTCATGGTTCCGGCTCGGCGGCACCATTGCCGCGCAGCTGCGCAAGGCGTCCGAGGTCGCGGTGGTTGCGGACTTGCCCGAGACGGCTGTCGGCGGTGCGGAAGTGGCCAAGATCGCGGCCGGCATTCTGCTGAGGTCCTATGGCTTCGACAAATACAAGACGAAGAAGGATGATGGCGAAGGCAAGCCCGCCGCGAAACCGGCGAAGATCACCATCCATTGCGCCGATCCGGCAGCCGCGAAGAAGGCTTTCGCCGACGCGCAGGCCGTCGTCGACGGCGTGATACTGGCGCGCGATCTCGTCAACGAGCCGGCCAATGTGCTCGGTCCGGTCGAATTCGCCGCCCACGCCAAGGAGCTCGAAAAACTCGGCGTCAAGGTCGAGGTGCTGACCGAGAAGGAAATGAAGAAGCTCGGCATGGGGGCGCTGCTGGGCGTGGCGCAAGGTTCCGTGCGCCCTCCGCGCCTGGTCGTGATGCAGTGGAACGGCGGCAAGGCCAAGGACAAGCCGGTCGCCTTCGTCGGCAAGGGCGTGGTGTTCGATTCGGGTGGCGTCTCGATCAAGCCGGCCGCCGGCATGGAAGACATGAAGGGCGACATGGGCGGCGCCGCCGCCGTCACGGGCCTGATGCACACGCTCGCAGCACGCAAGGCCAAGGTGAATGTCGTCGGCATCATCGGCTGCGTTGAAAACATGGTCGACGGCAATGCGCAGCGCCCCGGCGACATCGTGACCTCCATGTCGGGCCAGACCATCGAGGTGCTGAACACCGACGCGGAAGGCCGGCTCGTGCTGGCCGATGCGCTGTGGTACTGCAACGAGCGTTTCGAGCCCAAATTCATGGTCAATCTGGCGACCTTGACCGGCGCCGTCATGGTGGCGCTCGGGCAGGCTCACGCCGGTCTGTTCTCGAATAATGACGAACTTGCCGAGCGATTGACCACCGCCGGCCTGACGACGCAGGAAAAGCTGTGGCGCCTGCCGCTGGGTGCCGAATACGACAAGCTGATCGATTCCAAGAACGCCGACATGAAGAACATCGGCGGCCGCTTCGGCGGCTCGATCACCGCCGCGCAGTTCCTGCAGCGCTTCGTCAAGGACACGCCCTGGGCGCATCTCGACATCGCCGGTACGGCGATGGGCTCGCCCTCCAACGAGATCAACCAGTCCTGGGGCTCAGGCTACGGCGTGCGCCTGCTCGACCAGCTCGTGCGCGACGCCTACGAGGGGTAGGACGTGATCGCGGCTGCCGCGCCGGAGCTAGGCGCGGCGGCAGGCTCTTGTTGGAATTCGCAAATGCGCAGAACGATTTTGTGGCTTGCCTTCGTCGCTTTCATCGCATGCGGCCATGCACAGGCAAATCCATCTGCCATAACGCTCGATCAGCTTTTCAGCATCTGTCAATCTCGATCCGTATCCGAGGCTACCTCAAGCGGCGATCAACTCGGCTGGCAGCGGTCGGATGGCGCGCAAATGGAAGAATGGCGCCAGAGCTTCGTGACATACAATGGCGGCTCGGTGGAAGTCGTAGGCTGGCGCAGAGGAGAACCTGAGCGCGGCGACAGCCTGCAGTTTTGGGTTGCGGAAGGCCCGAACAGCCACAAGGCCTGCTACTATTCCGCATCCGATGCTGCCGGACTTCTGGACGCGCTTTCGCAACGCATTGGCAAGCCGGACAGCCTCGACAAGAACGAAGTGGTGATCTCGGCACATTGGAAAACCGGATCGACCGAAGTGTATTATTCACAGGCAGGGGCGGGAGCGCTCGTAAATATCTCGTCGCGCTAAGCCGATCGCGGGACCCAGATTGGGCCTTTAGAAAAATGAAAGGCTGCTGTGGCTACAACAATGACGGGAAGGCTGATTTGCAAATGAAATACGCGCCGTGTGCGAGTGCACATGCGGACGTTTTTATCGCAGGGGCCGTGTCGTCAGGTAGAGCGAGAAGTTAGTCCTGTGTTTACTCAGCAGCAGTTGACCTCAATCCTTTCGTCCCTTCCAGACCCCGCATTCATTCTCACGCGCAGCGGCCGCTATGCGGCTATATTCGGAGGCAAAGACCTCAGGCACTATCATGACGGCAGCGGGCTTGCCGGGCGTAGCATGTTTGAAGTGCTGAAAGAGGAGAAGGCGCGTTGGTTCGCCGCTGAAATTGAAAAGGCTTTGGAAAGCGGCGTGCTCCATATCGTCGAATACGAACTCAGCGGCAGTGACGTGAAGGGAGCCGGCGACGGCCCTAGTAATGCCATCTGGTTCGAGGGCCGGGTTCAGGCGCTGAGCTTTCAGGTGGAAGGCGAGGACGCAGTCGTCTGGATAGCGAGCAATATCACCGAAAAGAACGAGGTTCAGCAAAAGCTGCGCCAACTGAGCGAGACGGACGCCCTGACGGGGCTATACAATCGCCGCAAGCTGCTTGAGACCCTGGATGACCGGCTGGCGGTCTTTGAACGGGAAAGGGCTCAGACTTCGGTGCTGGTCTTCGATCTCGACAATTTCAAACGCCTCAATGATGAGATGGGGCATCATGCAGGCGACGCGGCGCTGGTGGAAATAGCCCGCCTATGCCGCCAGCATCTGCGCAAAAGCGATGTGATCGCCCGTTTCGGCGGCGACGAGTTCGTGGTGGTGATGCCCGGCACCCATCGAAGCGATGCGATGGAAATCGCCGAGCAGTTGCGTAAACATGTTCCCATCGCCCTGAACGAAACCGTGCACTACGAATCCACGATCAGCGGCGGTGTTAGCGAATTCGGTCTGCCGGATCGCTTTTCCAGCGATATACTCACACGCGCCGATGCGGGCCTGTACCAGTCGAAACGGGCCGGTCGCAACCGCGTGTCGGCCCTGTAGACGCCATTGCGCTGACCACCAAAGGCGGACAGCGACGCCAAGGTAGCGATCCTTCGCGATAGCCCCGGCGAGACGGACGCTTTTTGGGGTGGAAAAAAGCGGTTGGCCGCCTATTTCGGAAGAGGGTGGATGCGAAACGAGGCCGAGATTCTGGCTTCAAAGCGAGAGGAACATCGCAAATGGCAATCGCAAAGAACACGATTTGTGTCTGGTACGACAAGGACGCCGAGGCTGCCGCCCGTTTCTATTCCGAGACCTTTCCTGATAGCGCGGTGCATGCCGTGCATCGCGCACCCGGTGACTACCCGTCCGGCAAGGAGGGCGATGTGTTGACGGTCGACTTCACGGTTGCGGGCATTCCTTGTATGGGCCTGAACGGAGGGCCGATGTTCAAGCATAACGAAGCCTTCTCGTTCCAGATCGCGACCGACGATCAGGAAGAGACCGACCGCTACTGGAATGCCATCGTCGGCAACGGCGGCCAGGAGAGCGCGTGCGGCTGGTGCAAGGACAAGTGGGGGATTTCCTGGCAGATCACGCCGCGCGTACTGACTGACGCGATGGCGGCTGGGGGCGCCGAAGCAAAGCGCGCATTTGATGCGATGATGACCATGGGGAAAATCGACGTGGCGAAGATTGAGGCGGCGCGGCGCGGTTGAAGCTTTGTGGCGTCTTGCGACATTCCCATCCGCGCTGCGATCGCGTAGTTTCCCCGCATGGCTGAAGTTCTCTTTTATCACCTGACCGAATCGACGCTGGAAGACGCACTGCCCGGCCTGCTTGAAAAGAGCGTGCAGCGCGGCTGGCGGGCGGTCGTGCAGACCGGCACCGAGGAGCGGCGCGATGCGCTCGACGCGCATCTGTGGACGTTCCGCGACGATGCCTTCCTCGCCCACGCCACCGACCGCGAGGCTTTCCCGGAAGACCAGCCGGTTCTGCTGACCACCGACCTCGACAACCGCAACGATGCAAAGATACGTTTTCTGGTCGACGGTGCGTCGCCGCCTGACATCGCGCCTTACGAGCGCGCTGTGTTCATGTTCGACGGGCATGACGCAGCCCAGCTCGAGACCGCGCGGGAGCATTGGAAGACGATGAAGGCTGCCGGCCACGCCGTCACCTACTGGCAGCAGACGCCTGACCGGCGCTGGGAGCGCAAGGCTTGAGCGTGCAGGCATCCGGGGCAAAGGACGATTTTCCCGGGATCATCGTCATCACTGGCGGCATGGGCGCCGGCAAGTCGACTGTTGCGCAGGCACTGGCCGAAAGATTGCCGAAAAGCGTGCATCTGCGCGGCGATCTTTTTCGCCGGATGATCATCAGCGGGCGGGTCGAGATGAGCCCGGACCCCGTGCCCGAAGCTGTGAACCAGTTGCGACTGCGCTACGATCTCGCCTGGGATGTTGCAGCCAAATACGCCGAGGCCGGCTTCACCGTCGTCTATCAGGATGTGATTCTGGGCGAATTCCTCGGCTGGACGGTGGAGCGGCTGCAGGCCTATCGCCCGGCCGTCATCGTGCTTGATCCCTCAGCCGAGACGCTGACCGCCCGCGACAAGGGCCGCACCAAGAACATCTATGGCGATCCCGTCCACGGTTCGTGGACCGCCGAAATGATGCGGCAGGTGCTGCACAACCAGACGCCGCGCATCGGCCTGTGGATCGACACCTCCGCGCAGAGCGTGAACGAGACCGTCGATGCGATTTTGGCTGGACTGAAGGGCGCGGGCGCGGAGCGAAGCGCCGGCTAGTCGTCGAAGGCGTCCGGTTGCCGCCGATCCGCATGGACAGCCGGCCCCGCCGCGTGGCAGAGAATGCCCGTAACGGAGTTTTCGATGCGCTTCTTTTTTCTGCTTGTCCTGCTGGCCGGTGCGGCTCTTGGCGTCATCTATCCCTGGGCGGTCAAGAATTTTTCCGGCCATGAGATCGGCACATGGCGCGTCTATGAGCGCGCTTCCGGCTTCAAGACGGTCGACGTGATGCTTGCCTCGACCGATGCGCCGGTGCGCGTGCTGGTCGACATGACGGCGGTCGGCGGGTCGAGAACGGCGGGCCGGCAGGCGGTGCTGACCCTGACTGCGGCCACCGGCGGGCGCACGGTGCTGACGGACGTGCTCAACTTCGCCGATGGCGCGGTGCGGGAAAACTCGCCGCAGACCAGCCAGAAGATCTATCGCGACGATGGCGGCCTTCTCGATAATTTGGAGGCCGGTACCTACACATTCACCGTCGGGCAGGGCGACGCCGAAGGTATCGACATCCAGACGGTCGATCTCATCCTGCGCAGCGATGCGGGCGCAGCGGACGAGCGGGCGCAGCCACTTGGTCTTTCGCTGCTGGCGGTCGGCTTCATCGGCCTCGTCATTGCCTTGCGGCGCGGTGGAGGCGGCCGCCCCAGCAATCCGAACTCGCAGCCGCCGGCACCACGCTGGGGTCGGGGCGGCGAGAACCGCTGACGTGAATTACCGCCACGCCTACCACGCCGGAAACTTTGCCGATGTCGTCAAGCACGCAGTGCTGGCGCGGCTGGTCGAATATCTGAAGCAGAAGGACAAGGCTTTTCGGGTGATCGACACCCATGCAGGCATCGGCCTCTACGACCTCTCGTCGGAGGAAGCGCAGAAAACCGGCGAATGGCACTGCGGTATCGGCCGGCTGCTCGATGCAAAGATGGAGCCTAAGGCGGCAAAGCTGCTGGCGCCTTATCTCGATGCGGTGCGCTCTGCCGATCCCGATGGCGGGCTTTCCGCCTATCCCGGCTCGCCGCTGATCGTGCGGCGGCTGCTGCGCAAGCAGGACCGGCTGTCGGCGATCGAACTGCACCCCGCGGATTTCCAGCTATTGAAGGCGCTGTTCGCCGACGATTTCCAGGTGCGGGTGAACGAGCTCGACGGCTGGCTGGCGCTCGGCGCGCATCTGCCGCCGAAGGAAAAGCGCGGGCTGGTGCTGGTCGATCCGCCCTTCGAGCAGGAAGGCGAATTCGACCGGCTGGTCGACGGCCTGCAGCGGGCCCACAAGCGCTGGCCTGGCGGCATCTATGCGCTGTGGTATCCGATCAAGGACCGGCAGGCGGTAGCGGACTTCCGCGAGGCGCTGGCCGGTTGCGGCATCCCCAAGATCCTCGATATCCGCTTCGAGCTCAGGCGACCGTCGCGCGAGCCGCGGCTCGACGGCACCGGCATGATCGTCGTCAACCCGCCCTACACGCTGGAGGCGGAATTGCAGGCGATGCTGCCGGCGCTGCATGCCCTGCTGGCGCAGGAGAAGGGCGCGGGGTGGTCGGTCGATTGGCTGGCGGGGGAAGACGAACGCCGGGGCGACATATGACGCCTCCGCGCGCCAACCCGCTTCATCTCCTCGCCGCCTTTGGCTCGGGCGGCCTCCTGACCCTGATGATCCATTTCAATGGCGAACTGGCGCGCTATGGCAACGCCTTGTTCGCTTCCTGGACCGCGCATGGCACGGGGACGATTGCTGCCATCATCTTTCTCGCAGTTCTCCGGCGTCGCACGCCTGCAGGCGATGCACCGAAAGTCGGTACGCCATTCTGGGCCTACCTTGGCGGCCTGTCGGGTGCGGCTACCGTCATGCTGGCCTCGGCTGCGGTCAATTCGCCGCTTGCGCTTTCCGGCACGCTGGCACTCGGCCTCGTCGGCCAGATGATCTTCAGCCTCGCGGCTGACCGCTGGGGCCTGTTCGGCCTGCCGATGCGCCGTCCCGGTGCACGCGACTTCGCAGCCCTTGGGCTGGTGCTGGCGGGAAGCGCGATCATAATCCTGTTCGGCAAAGGTGCCGCATGACGCTATGGATCGTGGTGGCCAGCGTCGCGGGCGTGCTGGTGGGCGTCAGTCGGCAGATCAACGGGCGGCTCAGCCTCTCGACCTCTCCGCTGCAAGCCTCTTTCTGGAACCATGCCGTCGGTTTCGCCGCGCTGACTGCTCTTGGTCTCGTTATCGGCGGGTTGATTCCAGCCGGCGCAAGCGATGTACCGTGGCATGTCTATATCGGTGGGCCGATCGGCGTGGTTTTCGTTGCCGCCGGCAGCTGGCTCATCGCCCGCATCGGCGCGGTCAACACCGCACTTCTGGTCATCGGCGGCCAGATGGTTTCAGGCGTTGCGCTGGACCTGTTGAGCGCTGCATCGCCGGCAATCTGGGCAAGTGCGCTTGGTATTGCCTTGATCCTCGCAGGTGTGGCGCTCACCCAGCGGCGGCGGTGATGAAGGCTGTCCCACACGCTATGAAAATCCATCCCGCTTGACCGTTTCGCGCCCATTGAGCACTATCCGCGCTTAGGCGTCGCGTTCGGCGATGATTCATGAGGTTTTTTGCTATGTCCCGTATTACTCATTTCGTGATGGCCGCAGCCGTTGCCGCCGGTTCGCTGCTGACGGGGCCAAATCTTTCCCAAGCCGCCGACGTGGTTGCGCGACAGGAAGAGGGCACCAGCCTCTGCTCGGACCAGCGCTATCTCAACAAGATCATTCATCGCTTCGGCTATCAGGTGAAACACGTGCCCAACCTGCCGGACGTGGCGATCACCGATTTCCAGAATATCTATCCGAAGCGCTACGAGCCGGTTGACGAGCGCCATCCGATCGCGCGGCTTTATTGCGGCGCGACCGCCAGCCTTTCCGATGGGCGCCAGCATGAAGTCTTTTACCTGATCGAGGGCCGGATGGGCTTTGCCGGTATTGGCGACAATGTCGAGTTCTGCTTGCCGGGCTTCGACCGCTGGATGGTTTATAACGGCCGCTGCCGCGTGCTGCGTTAAATCCGGGCAGGCAGATGCCTTTGGCTAGGGAGCGTCGCCGGCATTTTGGTGCGGCGGTGCTTTGCCTTGCCGCGCTTGTAGCCATTGCCGGTTGCAAGCCCTCCGGCGACAGCCAGCAGGCGGCGAACGCCCCGGCCTCAACGGCGACACCTACAACTTCTTCCCAACCAGCAGTCGCGCTGGGCAAGGGTTTCGATTTCTACGTGCTGTCGCTGTCATGGTCGCCGAGCTATTGTGAGGCGGAGGGCGGCGATGCCAATCGCCAGCAATGCGCGATGGGCAGGCCATATGCCTTCGTCGTTCATGGGCTGTGGCCGCAATATGAACGCGGCTATCCGCAGGATTGCCGCACGAACCAGCGCGATGTGCCCAACGACACGCTGCGCACCCTCTACGACATCATGCCGGCGTCCGGTCTCATCCGCCACGAATGGCGCAAGCACGGTTCTTGTGCCGGCCTGTCACAGGACGATTACTTCAGGGTTTTGCGGCAGGCGCGTGAGCGGGTAAAGATACCGGCGGAGTTCAACCGGCTCGATGGCTATCGCACGCTCGACCCGGACGATGCGGAACGCGCTTTCCTGAAGGTCAACCAGAGCCTGCCGGCGGACGGCATCGCGGTGACCTGCGACCGCCGCTATCTGCGCGAGGTTCGCATCTGCATGAACAAGGATCTTTCTTTCCGCTCCTGCGACGAGGTCGATCGCGATTCCTGCCGGCGCGACAAGGTGGTCATGCCGCCGGTGCGTGGCGGATAGTTTTTTCGGGGCTGGTTGTTGCTTCGCCGGCTGGGCAAAACTACGGTCTCGCGCATTATCCAGGAGAGATCGCCTTCATGCCGAAAATTCTTTATGCCCCTGCCTCGCCCTACAGTGCAAAGGTCAGGATGGCCGCTGCCTATGCCGGGGTTGCCTTCGAAGGCGTGCTGACCGACACCAACGCCGAACCCGCCGAGCTGATCGCCGCAAACCCGCTTGGCAAGATACCAGTGCTGGTCACCGACGACGGCGAAGCCGTGTTCGACAGCCGGGCGATCACCCAGTATCTGAACCGCGTGTCCGGCAATACGCTTTTCCCGCGCAATCCGGCCAAGCGCCTGGAGGCCGAGCGGCTGGAAGCGTTGGCCGACGGCCTGTGCGACTGCCTGCTGGCCCATGTCTATGAACGCCGCTTCCGGCCGGAGGAAAAGGTGCATGCGCCCTGGCTCGACAAGCAGTGGTCGAAGGCCGTCCGGGTGCTGGATGTCCTGAACGCCAATCCACCGAAGCTGCCCAAGAAGATCACAGCCGGCCAGATCGCGCTGCGGGCAACGCTCGGCTACATGGATCTGCGCTTTGCCGGCAAATGGGAGCGCGGCCATGCGAGGCTCAAGCGCTGGGCGGCACGCTTCGACGAGAAATTCCCCGAACTCAAGCCGTATCTGCCGTCCTGAGTCAGGATGCAAAAAAGCCGGGCCTCTTTCGAGGCCCGGCTTTTGTCTAACTGCCTGTTACGGCGAATTAGAACTTCATACCGACACCGAACTGGATGCGATGATCCGTGGCGTCGACATCGCGGGTACCGCTACCCGTGGTGAACTCCTTGCTGCCGTAGTCGGTGTAACGATACTCGACGCGGGCAAACACGTTGTCGGTGACCTTCAGGTCGGTGCCGACGCCGGCGGTCCAGCCGAGCATCGTGTTCTTGTCGGAAATGCCGCCTTCTGTGAGCTTGACGCTCTGGGCTGCACCACCAGCGGTGATGTAAGGCAGGATATCCGGGGTCACGGCATAACCGAGACGGGCGCGAAGCGAGCCGCCGAGGCCGCCCTTCACTTCCGTGCCGGCATTGTCGCCCTTGAGACCGCCATAGCCGAGGTCGCCTTCGACGCCGGCCACTACATTGTCGATCTGGTAGTTATAGCCGACAAAGCCGCCACCGATGAAACCGTCGGTGTTGACGGTGTTACCCGGCTCCTTGACGCGACCCGAAAAGCCGTAGCCCAGCGTCACACCGGCATAGGGGCCGGACCACGTGTTGAGCGGGGCCACTTCCATCGGAGCGGCGGGTGCCGGCGGCTCTTCCTGGACGACGTCAGCTGCATTGGCAACACCAGCGAAGGCCAGCAGGCCGAACGCAGCTGCCAGAGGCCGCGCGAATTTCAATTTGGCTTCCATTTTCTTACTCCTTAGCCACAGCACACAATGTTCTTCTGTGGGAGGTGTCCAAACCGTCTGGGGGGAACAACGGCTCGGGTACCTGACAGTTCCCAATGTCGTGCCGAAATGCGGCTGCACCACACCCGAAATTGGGTCTTTGCCCGGCGCCAATAAGGCGGAAGAATGACGTTGCAGTTGCGCAACAACATTGTCAGGAGAGTTCGGATCAGAAGGCAAAAAGTGCCTTGGTTCAAGGGGTTGCGGACCCTATATTGAATCTGTTTCCGAACGTTCTCACTAAATTAGGCGGTTTGCATAAGGGCTTCGCCACAATGCCGCCAAAGGAACGAACGCGAATTAACCTGTGAGGCGCCAAAATCGGCAAAACAGCCATTTGCGTTTGAAAAATTAGGGGTGGACAAATGCGGAAATCGGGCAGGACGGCGCTGGTGACGGGTGGCGCCAGACGTATCGGCAGGGCGATCGTCGAGGACCTTGCCGCGCACGGATTCGCCGTCGCCATCCACTGCAACCGCTCGCGCAGCGAGGCGGAGGAACTGGCTGCAACGGTGGCCGCCAATGGCGGCGAGGCCGCAATCGTCACCGCCGATCTCACCGATATGCGCGCCGTCGACGGGCTGATCTCGCAGGCAGGCAAGGCGGTCGGCCCGATCTCGCTGCTGGTCAACAATGCCTCGCTCTTCGTCGATGATGCTGTGACCGATTTCGAGTGGGCGACCTGGGATCGGCATTTCGCCGTTCATGTGAAGACGCCGGTTCTGCTGACGCGCCGCTTCGCCGAAGCCTTGCCGGCCGGCAGCGAGGGGCTGGTCGTCAACATGATAGATCAGCGCGTCTGGAAGCCGACGCCGCGCTATTTCTCCTACGCGCTGTCGAAGTCGGCTCTCCGGACGGCGACGCAGACCATGGCGCAGGCACTGGCCCCCAGAATTCGCGTCAACGCGATCGGTCCGGGACCGACGCTCGCCAACCCGAAACAGCAGCCTGAAGACTTCGCCGCACAGGTCGACGGGGTGATCCTGAAGCGGGGTCCCGATCTTTTGGAATTCGGCGCAACGATTCGCTATCTATGGGAGGCGCGCTCGGTCACAGGCCAGATGATCGCGCTTGATGGCGGCCAGCACCTTGCGTGGCAGACGCCGGATGTGACAGGCATGGTGGAATGAGTCCCAACGATCCGAACCTCAAATCGCTCCATCGGCCGCAAGCCGGCAGGGCCAGCGACGATGTCGCCGGCTATATGCCGGGTCATGAGGTCGAGGAGGATGAGGGGACGGAGGCCGAAGTGTTGCCGGCGGTGGCTGATGCTTCCTTCACCGCAATCGACTGGACGCCGCATGCGGGTGACGCCGACGGCATGGTCGGTGCGGAGGTGATCCAGACGCTGGTCAAGCGCCTGCCCAATGCGCCGGGCGTCTACCGCATGATGAATGCGGCGGGCGACGTGCTCTATGTCGGCAAGGCACGCAGCCTGAAGAAGCGCGTGACCAACTACGCGCAAGGGCGATTTCACACCAACCGCATCGGCCGCATGGTGCGCGAGACCTCGACGATGGAATTCGTCGTCACCCGCACCGAGATAGAGGCGCTGCTGCTCGAAGCCAATCTTATCAAGCGCTTGCGGCCGCGATTCAACGTGCTTCTGCGCGACGACAAGTCGTTTCCCTATATCATGCTGACCGGTGATCATCCATCGCCGGGGATTTTCAAGCATCGAGGCGCGCGCTCGCGCAAGGGCGACTATTTCGGGCCGTTCGCCTCGGCAGGTGCCGTCGACCGCACGATCAATTCGCTGCAGCGCGCCTTCCTGCTGCGAAGCTGTACGGATTCGGTCTTCGAAAGCCGCACGCGGCCGTGCCTGCTCTATCAGATCAAGCGTTGTTCCGGTCCGTGCACGGGTGAGGTTTCTGCCGACGACTATGCCGAACTGGTCTTCGAGGCCAAGGACTTCCTGTCGGGCCGCAGCCAGAAGGTGAAGACCGACATCTCGTCGGCCATGCAGAATGCTGCCGAAGAGCTCGATTTCGAGCGCGCTGCCATCTATCGCGACCGGCTGGCGGCACTTTCGCATGTGCAGAGCCATCAGGGCATCAACCCGCAATCGGTCGAGGAAGCGGACGTCTTCGCCATCCATCAGGAGGGCGGGCAGGTCTGCATCCAGGTCTTTTTCTTCCGCACCGGCCAGAACTGGGGCAACCGCGCCTATTTCCCCAAGGCCGATCCGGCGCTTGAGGCGAAGGAAGTGCTCGGCTCGTTCCTCGCGCAGTTCTATGACGACAAGCCGTGCCCGAGGCTGCTTCTGCTTTCGCATGAGGTGCAGGAGCAGGAATTGCTGGGTGCTGCCCTTTCCACGCGCGCCGGCCACAAGGTGACGATCACTGTGCCGCAGCGCGGCGAGAAGAAGGATCTGGTCGATAACGCGGTCCAGAACGCCCGCGAGGCGCTTGGCCGGCGGTTGGCGGAAACTTCGACGCAGGCGCGGCTGCTAACCGGCATGGTCGAGACGTTCGGACTGGAAAAAGTGCCGGTGCGCATCGAGGTCTACGACAACTCGCACATCATGGGCACGAATGCCGTCGGCGCGATGATCGTCGCCGGGCCGGAAGGTTTCGTGAAGAACCAGTACCGCAAGTTCAACATCCGCTCGACCGACATCACGCCGGGCGACGATTTCGGCATGATGCGCGAGGTGATGGAGCGGCGGTTCTCGCGACTCATCAAGGAACATGCCGCGCCGGAGGCAGGCGATGCGCAATCCGGCGAGGACGACGAAGTGATTGGCTCGTCCTTTCCGGCCTGGCCCGATGTCATCCTCATCGACGGCGGGCAGGGGCAGATGTCGGTGGTGCGCAAGATGCTGGCCGATCTCGGCATCGAGGACAAGGTGGCGGCGATCGGCGTCGCCAAGGGGCAGGACCGCGATGCCGGCCGCGAACGGTTTTTCGTCAAGGGCCGCGAATCATTCTCGCTGCCGGTACGTGACCCCGTGCTCTATTTCGTGCAAAGGCTGCGCGACGAGGCGCATCGCTTTGCCATCGGCTCGCACCGCGCGCGGCGCAAGAAGGAAATGGTGAAGAACCCGCTCGACGAGATCAGTGGCATCGGGCCGGGACGCAAGCGCGCGCTGCTCTTGCATTTCGGCACGGCCAAGGCGGTGAGCCGCGCCGCGATGGAGGATTTGATGGTGGTTGATGGAATTTCGGAGTCGATAGCCAAGATCGTATACAACCATTTTCACGAGAATTAATCATTTGCGGGCTAAATGTATCCTTGGGCCATCGATTTCCCGCAATTGACCCCCCACATCCGCATCTGATTTGAGTACGAAAGCTGAAAGAAATAACGGATTAGAGATGGCCAGGCGCGCATTCAACCTTCCAAACATGCTTACTTACGCGCGCATCCTTGCCGTGCCGTTGGTTGTCCTATGCTTTTTCCTCGAAGGAAGATTGCAGTCGAGCGACTTCGCGCGCTGGGCGGCGCTGATCATCTTCATCATCGCAAGCGTCACCGATTACCTCGACGGCTACCTTGCCCGCGCATGGCAGCAGACCTCGAATATCGGCCGCATGCTCGATCCGATCGCCGACAAGCTTCTGGTCGCGACCTGCCTGCTTCTGCTTGCCGCCGACACAGATCAGCGTGGCGGCATTGCCGGTTGGTCGCTTTGGGCGGCGATCATCATCCTGTGCCGCGAAATCCTGGTTTCGGGTCTGCGCGAATATCTGGCGGCGCTGAAGGTCAGCGTGCCGGTGACGCAGCTTGCCAAATGGAAGACGGCCATCCAGATGGTCGCCATCGCCTTCCTGCTTCTGGGGCCGACCGGAGACAAGATCGTGCCCTACTGGACGCAGATCGGTCTGACGCTGCTGTGGATTGCCGCCCTTGTGACGCTCTATACCGGTTATGACTATTTCCGGGCCGGCGTGAAGCATATCATCGACGAATGACACAGCATCCGACCAAACTCGTCTATTTCGCCTGGGTGCGCGAGCGCATCGGCCTGGCAGAAGAGGACGTCGCGCTTCCCGCCGAGGTGGAGACGGTGTCCGATCTCCTCCAATGGCTGAAGGGTCGTGGCGAGGAATATGAGAACGCGCTGCAATATCCCGACGTGATCCGCGTCGCCATCGACCACGAGCATGTCGAGCACCGGGAAAGGCTGGCCGGCGCGCGCGAGATCGCGCTGTTTCCGCCGATGACCGGAGGTTGACGCGATGCCGGCGAGCTTCCAGCCAGATATCCGCATCCAGCGGGAGGATTTCGACGTCAACGCCGAGATCGCCCGGTTATCCGAGGGGCGCGCCGACATTGGCGCGGTCGTGACCTTTTCCGGCCTCTGCCGCGATGAGGCCGGCGCGCTTTCAGCCCTTGAGCTCGAACACTATCCCGGCATGGCCGAGGCCGAGATTTCGCGCATCGCAGCCGAGGCGATCGAGCGATGGCCGCTGCTTGGCCTGACCGCCATCCATCGCTTCGGCAAGATCGCGCCGGGCGAAAACATCGTGCTGGTTGTTGCCGCCTCGGCCCATCGGCACGCGGCGTTCGAGGCTGCGAATTTCCTGATGGATTTCCTGAAGTCTCGCGCGCCCTTCTGGAAGAAGGAGCATCGCGTGGACGGCTCCACCGGTGGCTGGGTCGACGCCAAGGAGGCTGACGATCAGGCCGCCGCGCGATGGACGCGCCGGAAGACGTAAAGTCTTACGGCCTGAAATTTTCCGTCATCTTGTCACGGAACAACCGCATTCTGTCGTCCAAATGCCTTTGGACGACAGAGGAGGTTGGATCATGCTGGACAAGTTCGCCGAATTTTTCGTTTTCGGTTTTGCGCCGCTGCTGATCGGCACATTGGCCTTGCCGCTACAGTCCTACGCGGACGAGAAGGTCTTCACCGGTGAAATACTCTATCGCGAACGTGTAGCCCTGCCGCCGAACGCCGTCGTCAGGGTGTGGCTGTCGGACGTTTCGCTGGCCGATGCCCCGGCCAAGGTCGTCGGCGAGCAGACGATCAAGGATGCCGGGCAAGTGCCGATCAAGTTCGAGATCCGCTTCGATCCTTCGACGATCCAGCCGAAGCACACATATTCCCTGCAGGCCCGCATTACGGTCGACGATACGATCTGGTTCATCAACGACACGCGCTACCGTCTCGACCCGCTCAAGGCCGAGCCGCAATCCATGGTGCTGAGGATGGTCAGGAACGCCATGGAAACCGAACCGCCGCCGATCTTCCGCACGACCTGGCTGGCCGAGGATATCGAGGGCGGCGGCGTGATCGACGATGCCCAATCGACGCTGAAGTTCGATCCGGGCGGCAAGATCAGCGGGCGCGGCGCCTGCAACAACTATTTCGGCAGGGCCACCATCGAAGGCAGCGCCATCAAACTCGGCGATATCGGCTCGACCTTCATGGCCTGCGCACCGGCGATCATGGATCAGGAAAAGAAGCTTTTTGCGGCGCTGAGCAAGGCATCGTCCTATCGCATCGACGGCGACGGCAAGCTGTTTCTGGTCGATGCGGAAGGGCGCGACGTGATCCGGTTCGCGAGCGCCGAGTGAACGTTCTTTGCATTAAATGGAAACAAAAAAGCCGGGGCAAAACCCCGGCTTTTTTTATTGCAATCAGGCAGTTACGCCGAAAAGCGGAATCAGCTTGTCAGCCGACGATCTCGGTGTCCGAGAACCAGTACTTGATCTCCTCAGCCGCCGTTTCCGGTGCGTCGGAGCCGTGGACGGAGTTTTCGCCGATCGACAGGGCATGGACCTTGCGGATGGTGCCTTCGTCGGCGTTGGCCGGGTTGGTGGCGCCCATCACTTCGCGGTTCTTGGCGATGGCGTTCTCGCCTTCGAGAATCTGCACGACGGTCGGGGCCGACGACATGAACTCAACGAGTTCGCCGAAGAAGGGGCGGTCCTTATGGACGGCGTAGAAGCCTTCAGCCTCGCGGCGGCTCATCCAGACGCGGCGCGATGCAATGACGCGCAGGCCGGCTTCTTCCAGCATCTTGGTGATGGCGCCGGTGAGGTTGCGGCGGGTCGCGTCGGGCTTGATCATCGAAAACGTGCGTTCGATCGCCATGGTATATCCTTTTGAGAATAGGGAAGGGCAGATGTGGCGGTCCCTATACAAGCCGTCCGTCGCATTGCCAAGGCCCCTGAGGCATTTGCCTCAGGCCTCAACCCGGCTTCACGCCGCCGCGTCCACCGTTCTGCCGATGCCGTCGTGGAGGTCGAGGCAGCGCTCGAACCAGTCGCTTACCGGATCGTCGGCTGCCAGATACTGGAACGGCGAGGTGACGCGGACCCACTGCAAGGCGCCGAAGACGATGTAGTCGGGATAGAGCGGTGTCTCCCCGCCGATGAACGGCTGGTAGGCGAGCATGTTGCGCAATGGCTCGAGCGATGCGCGGAAAGCCGCAAGGCCGCTCTCGCGAACCGAAGCCACATCCTCCAGCTTCTTGCCGAAGCGGGCTTCGCGGCTTTCGCGGAAATATGCCCTGTTGGCTTCATTCTGGCGGTCATAGATATCCATCAGCGCGGCTGCACCCAGATAAGGATGAAGCGTCAACTGCGACCAGCGCTCTATGAAGCGGGCCATCGCTTCTCCGCCTTCGCCGCCGAACAGGGTCGGTCGTTCCGGATAGGCCTGATCGAGATAGAGCGCGATCTGGAAGGAGTCCGCCACGACGGCGTTGCCGTCACGGATAACCGGAATGGTCTTCGAAACGCCGCCCTCGACTGCGGGGACGTCGAGGAAAGTGGTCGGCACGGTCTCGAAGTCGAGGCCCTTGTGCGCCAGCGACATCGCCGTCTTCCAGCAATGAGGGCTATAGGGCCGTGCCTGATCGTGTCCGACGAGATCATAGAGCAGAATGGTCATTGGCGTGTCTCTTGCAGCGCGTTAGGAGTGAGGGACATATTCTTTGCTTCGCATGTCAAAAGGAAGTCCATGAGACAGCATTTCATGATGTTGGCGGCCTATAATGCTTGGGCCAACGGGCGCATCTACGACGCCGCGGCAACTCTTTCCGAGGAAGAGTTCTGTCGCGATGCCGGTGCTTTCTTCAAGTCGTTGATGGGCACGCTGAACCACCTGGTGGCCGCCGATCGCATCTGGATGAAGCGCTTTACCGGTCAGGGCGATGCGCCGGCCGCGCTCGACGCGATCATCAGCGCGGATTTCACCAAGCTGCGCGCTGCACGCGAAGCAGAAGACAGGCGCATCTTCGCGTGGATCGAGGGGCTGGATGCGAAAGCCCTTGCCGGGCGCTTCAGCTACATGACCGTCAGCGACATGCGCACCATCTCGCAACGGCTTGCACCCGCGCTCGATCATTTTTTCAACCACCAGACGCATCATCGCGGCCAGGCGCATATGATCCTGACCGTGCTCGGCAAGCCATCCGTGCAACTGGACCTGATCGCATTCCAGCGGACGGAAGAGGGGCGAGCCTACGCCTAGCAACAGGCGCAATCTGCCGCTGAATCGGGAGATGGGCCGTTTCCTGTCGACGCTGGCTGCATCGGAGCCCTTGCGAACTTCGGGCGTCCAGTGCAAAAGCCCGCAATGCTTATCATAAACGACCTTTCCCTCCGCATTGCCGGACGCCTGCTTCTCGACCACGCTTCGCTCACGCTGCCGGCGGGAACGAAGGCCGGGCTTGTTGGCCGCAACGGCACCGGCAAGACGACGCTGTTCAAGGCGATCACCGGCGACATGTCGGCCGAGACCGGCTCGGTCAGCCTGCCCAAGAACCTGCGCATCGGCCAGGTGGCGCAGGAAGCGCCGGGCACCGAGGAGCCGCTGATCGAGATCGTGCTGAAGGCCGATCTCGAGCGCGCGGCCCTTCTCGAGGAAGAAAAGACGGCGACCGACCCGCATCGCATCGCCGAAATCCACATCAGGCTTGCCGATATCGACGCGCATTCGGCCGAAGCGCGCGCCGCGACCATCCTTGCCGGCCTCGGTTTCGACGACGCCGCACAAAGGCGGCCGGCCTCGTCATTCTCCGGCGGCTGGCGCATGCGCGTGGCGCTGGCGGCGGTGCTGTTTTCCGAGCCCGATTTGCTGCTGCTGGACGAGCCGACCAACTATCTCGATCTTGAAGGCACGCTGTGGCTCGAAACCTATGTTTCGAAATATCCGCACACGGTGCTGCTGATCAGCCACGACCGCGACCTGCTCAACCGCGCGGTCAATTCGATCGTCCATCTCGACCAGAAGAAGCTGACCTTCTGGCGCGGCGGCTACGACCAGTTCGAGCGCCAACTGTCCGAGCAGCGCGAGTTGCAGGAAAAGGGCCGCGTCAAGCAGGAGGCGGCACGCAAGCATCTGCAATCCTTCGTCGATCGCTTCCGCGCCAAGGCTTCCAAGGCGCGTCAGGCGCAGTCGCGCATCAAGGCGCTGGAGAAGATGAAGCCGATTTCGGCCCTGCTGGAAGACAGCGTGCGGCCGTTCCATTTTCCCGAGCCGGTGAAGACTGTCGCGTCGCCGATCGTGGCACTGGACGGCGTCGATGTGGGTTACCAGCCCGGCAGCCCGATCCTGAAAAAGATGACTCTGCGCATCGACGCAGACGACCGCATCGCACTGCTTGGCGCCAACGGCAACGGCAAGTCGACCTTCGCTAAGCTGCTTGCTGGCCGGCTGAAGCAGGAAAAGGGCTCGATGACCATCGCGCCTGGCCTGAAGGTGGCGATCTTTGCCCAGCATCAGCTCGACGATCTGCGGCCGGAGGAAAACGCCTACGAGCATGTGCGCCGGTTGATGCCGGAAGCGCCGGAATCGAAGGTGAGGGCGCGTGTCGCCCAGTTCGGTCTTGCGACGGAAAAAATGAACACGCCTGCCAAGGATCTTTCCGGCGGCGAGAAGGCGCGCCTGCTGATGGGGCTTTCGGCCTTCGAGGGGCCGAACCTGTTCATCCTAGACGAGCCGACAAACCATCTCGACATCGACAGCCGCGAGGCGCTGATCCATGCGCTGAACGAGTTTCCGGGCGCGGTCATCCTGATCTCGCATGACCGTCATCTGCTGGAGGCCACCGCTGATCGGCTGTGGCTGGTCAAGGATGGTCATGTGAACCCGTATGACGGCGATCTTGACGATTACCGCCAGCAGGTCACCGGCGTCTCGGCCAACAGCCGCGAGAAGCGCGAAGCTGACAAGGCCTCCAAGGCAGACCGCCGCCGCGAAGCCGCCGCACGCCGCGCTGCCATGGAGCCGATCGCCAAGGAAATCCGCGCCACGGAAGCGCTGATGGACCGCATCCGCAAGCGCATCGACACCATCGAGGACGAACTCGCCAATCCGGCAGTTTACGAGAAGGATCCCTCGACCGCGACGCAGCTTGCAAAGGAGCGCTCGCAGCTGACCGCCACGCTCAACGGCCACGAGGAAAAGTGGCTGAAGCTTTCGGCGGAATACGAGGAAGGCACGGCGGAGTAGGGTTTCTCTCTTCCTTCTCCCCGTTCACGGGGGTGAGGAGTGTTCGCCGAAGGCGACGAAAAGCCAACGATTTGGCTTTTCGAGTGACGAACGCCCGGAGCCATAGCGAAGGACTGGTGGCCCGAAGGGCCGGATGAGGGGTAGCGCCAGAGTCGGCGAAGTTAGCGCCGCCCCTCACCTGCCTGCCGGCATCTTCTCCCCGTATAGTGACGGGGAGAAGAAGGATTTTCCGCAACGTTGCTACGAGCAACGAAAACCGCGCAATCCTGGCCCTACACCTTGCTTTCAAAACCCTGTAGTTTCGCCGCATGAACCAGCACGCCAAGCTCAGAATCGGCCATTCCGCCTGTCCGCATGATTGCCCGTCGACCTGCGCGTTGAATGTCGAGATCCTCGACGGCAACCGTATCGGCCGCCTGCATGGCGCCAAGGACAACAGCTATACGGCCGGCGTGATCTGCGCCAAGGTCGCTCGCTATGCCGACCGCATTCATCATCCAGACCGGCTTATGAAGCCGCTGGTGCGTGCCGGCGCCAAGGGCGAGGGCAGCTGGAAAGAGGCGAGCTGGGAAGCAGCCCTCGATCTGGTGGCCGAAAAGTTCATCCGCGCCGAGGAAAAGCTCGGCAGCGAGACGGTGTGGCCTTACTTCTATGCCGGCACGATGGGGCTGGTGCAGCGCGACGGCATCGACCGGCTGCGCCACGCGAAAAAGTATTCGGGCTTCTTCGCCTCGATCTGCACCAATCTCGCCTGGACCGGCTATGTGCTGGGCACGGGCGCGCTGCGTGGGTCGGACCCGCGTGAGATCGCCAAGTCCGACTGCGTGGTGATCTGGGGCACCAATGCGGTGGTCACGCAGGTCAATGTGATGACCCATGCGGTGAAGGCCCGCAAGGAGAACGGCACGAAGATCGTCGTCATCGATATCTACGAGACGGCGACAATGAAGCAGGCCGACATGGCGCTGGTGCTGAAACCGGGCACGGACGGCGCGCTGGCCTGCGCGGTCATGCATGTGCTGTTCCGCGACGGGTTCGCCGATCGCGATTATCTCGAAAAATACACCGACGATCCGAAGGGGCTGGAGGCGCATCTCGCCACCCGCACGTCGCAATGGGCAGCGGCGATAACCGGCCTTTCCGTCGAGGAGATCGAAGATTTTGCCAGATTGGTCGGCACGACGAAGAAAACCTTCTTCCGGCTCGGCTACGGCTTCGCGCGCCAGCGTAACGGCTCGGTCAACATGCATGCGGCGCTGTCGATCCCGGCTGTCACCGGTGCCTGGCAGTATGAGGGCGGCGGCGCGTTTCACTCCAATTCCGGCATCTACAAGCTCAACGGCGAATTGCTGGAAGGCACGAAGCTGCGTGACCCCAAAATCCGATATCTCGATCACTCCCGTATCGGGCCGGTGCTGACCAATGCCGAGGACGCGCTTTACGGCGGCCCACCGGTGACGGCGATGCTGATCCAGAACACCAACCCGGTGAATGTCGCGCCCGAGCAGCGGCTGGTGACGCAGGGGTTTCTGCGCGACGACCTGTTCACCTGCGTGCACGAGCAGTTCATGACCGATACGGCAAAGCTCGCCGATGTCGTGCTGCCGGCCACCATGTTCCTTGAGCATGACGACATCTACAAGGGCGGCGGCAACCAGCACATCACGCTGGGGCCCAAGCTGATCGACCCGCCGGCGGGGCCGCGCACCAATCACTATGTCATCGAGGAACTGGCCAAGCGGCTGGGCGTGTCGCATTTGCCGGGCTTCGGGCTGACCGAGCGCGAGCATATCGACCACATGCTTTCCCGACGCGGCCTGGGCGATTTCGACAGCCTGGAGGCCAGCCGCTGGGTCGATATGCAGCCTGAGTTCGAGGACGCGCATTTCCTGAAGGGTTTTGGGCATCCCGACGGCAAGTTCCGTTTCAAGCCGCAATGGAACGGCGGCGCCGCACCCAACAGGCCGCCCAAGAACATGGGCATCTTCGGTCCGGTCGAGAAGCTCCCCGAATTTCCCGACCATGTCGACCTGATCGAGGTCGCGGATGCCGATCATCCTTTCCGGCTGGCGACGTCGCCGGCGCGCCATTTCCTCAACTCGACCTTTGCCGAGACGCCGGTGTCGCGGGAGAAGGAAGGGCGGCCGGAACTGCTGATCCATCCGGAGGACGCCGCAGCACTCGGCGTCGCCACGGGCGATCGCGTCGAGATCGGCAACCCACGCGGCGAGGTGGTTCTGCATGCCAGGCTGTTCGAGACGATCCGGCGCGGTGTCGTCATCGCCGAGGGCATCTGGCCGAACTCCGCTCACGAGCGCGGCGAGGGCATCAACGTCCTGACCGGCGCCGACGCGCCGGCACCCTATGGCGGTGCGGCCGTGCATGACAACAAGGTCTGGGTGCGGGCGGCGGGGTAGGGCCGCCTATAGCAGTGCCGTCAGATCGCGTGCGCCGTGCACCACGCGAACGATCTCGATATGCGTTCCGGTATGCCGGTAGAGCACCAGATAGTTTCCGACGGTCAGCGCTCGCGCGTCAGGCGCAATGTCCGGCCTGAGCGGACCGGAATCCGGAAATGTTGCAAGCTGTTTGATCTTGGCGGCGATGCTGTCCAGAAAGCGGTCGGCCGCAACCGGGTTGTCCGGTGCGATCCCGCACCAGATGTCGATGAGATCGTCTTCAGCCGCAGGACTTCGGACGATTCTTAACTCAGCCATTGCGCGATGGGCTCGAATTCTTCTCGAAGCGGCCGCGTGCTCGCTGCTTGATCTCTTCGATGTCGAAAGGCTGGGCTTCGCCGCTGGCGATGCCGTCCGTCCATGCCTTTCGTAGCCGCTCGACTTCCGCCTGCCTCAAAGGCTGACGCAGCTTCCAGTCCCGCAGCGCTTCGCGTATCACTTCGCTCGCCGATGCATATTCGCCGGTCGAGACGGCCTTTTTGACCATTTCGAGCAGGTCCGACGAAAGCGCGACGCTTACTTTTTCCACCGAAGGCATGAGAGAACTCCTTTGATAAAATGGTAGCAAGAATTGCTACCATGGACAACAAGCGTATTGCCTGCGGCGTCACCGGATTTTGGTGCCTTCCCATTTTCCGGCATTCCCGCATTATACACCCCGCGACGGAGCATCGAGGAGCATGCCATGAGCGGCGATCACGATCATGGCGACATGCAGAACACGCCGGTGTCGCGGCTGTGGATGGCGCTGGGCCTGACCGGCGCTTTCATGGTGGCGGAGGTGATCGGGGGCTTCGTCACCGGCAGCCTGGCCTTGATTTCCGATGCCATGCATATGCTGACCGACACGATGGCGCTGGCGATCGCGTTGCTGGCCATCCATGTCGGGCGCAGGCAGGCCGATCTTCTGCGTACCTATGGCTATGCCCGTTTCGAAATCATTGCGGCGGCCTTCAATGCGCTGCTGCTGCTCGGCGTTGCCTTCTACATTCTCTACGAGGCCTGGAAGCGGCTGTCCGAGCCGCAGGACATCGCCTCGCTGGGCATGCTGGGGATTGCGGTCGTCGGTCTTGCCGTCAACTTCCTGTCGATGCGGCTGCTGAGCGGCCACAAGGACAACAGCCTGAATGTGAAAGGGGCTTATCTCGAGGTCTGGGCCGACATGCTAGGTTCGCTCGGCGTCATGGCCGGTGCGGCGATCATCTGGCTGACCGGCTGGCAATGGGTCGATTCACTGATTGCCGTCGGCATCGGTTTCATGGTGTTTCCGCGCACCTGGGTGCTGCTCAGGGAATGCATCAACATCCTGCTCGAAGGCGTGCCGCCGGGCATGAAGATTGATGAAGTCGAGGGAGCGATTGCGGCTGTGCCGGGTGTTGCTTCGGTGCACGATTTGCATCTGTGGGCGATCACTCAGAGCAAGCCGTCACTGACGGCTCACGCTGTGCTTTCTGACGGCGCGGATGCAGAAACCGTGCGCCTCGCCATAGAGGCGCGCCTGCAGGCGGATTTCGACCTGCACCACACCACGCTGCAGATGGAACGGGTTGCGTGCAAACCCGCCGAACGGATTCACTGAGAGGTTGGTGCAGTCAGCCGAGGTCTTTTGGCCGCAGGAAATGGCTGAGCCGGGCTGCACCGGCACGCAGTTCGTCCCATCGCCCGTCGAATTCGAGCCGGGCAAGACCCGCCGTTGAGAATTTCTTGCGGAGTAGCTGCAAGGCGGTTTCGTCAGAGTCCTCGCTGGCAATCAGCGTGGCAAAATCCTGCATCCCCGGATTGTGCCCGAGCAAAAGCAGGGAGGTGATCTCCTCCGGCGCATGACGAACCTCAGCCAGCAATTGCCCCGCAGAGGCTTCGTAAAGGGCGCTGCAGAAGGTTGGTTCGACGAAACGAGGCGATTGGGCGGCGACGATCTGCCAGGTTTCCCGCGTACGAAGCGACGGCGAAACCAGCGCCATCTGCGGGAACCAGCCGCGCGAGGCAATCGCCTGGCCGATCACCGGAGCGGCATCCAGGCCGCGGGGTGCCAGCGGTCTATCGAAATCGGCCAGCTCGGGATCATCCCAGCTCGACTTGGCGTGACGCAGGAGGAGCAGTTCCTTCATCGTGCGGCTCCAACCAGTGGCCCTTGGCAGATCAGGGCGTGAAGCGCGCCAGTGCCTCGAGATCAACCGCTTCGCGAACAGCACTTGGCGATGATACGAACGCCGTTGCAATCTGCTCGACATGCTCGATGTCCGAAAACACCGTCTTGCCGTCCTGCATGCTGGCCTTGCCTTCGCAAACCATGCGCAGTGCAAGCGGGAAAAGATGGTGCTCGGCTTTCAGAACGCGGGCCGACAGCGTCTTTTCGTCATCGCCGATCAGAACGGGAACCGCAGACTGCGCGATAATCGGGCCGTCATCCATTTCCGTTGTCACGAAATGCACGGTGCAGCCATGGATGCGCATGCCGGCGTCCAGCGCGCGCTGATGCGTATCCAGACCCTTGAAGGACGGCAGCAGGGCAGGGTGGATATTGATCATCTTTCCCTGCCATTTCGCGACGAAACCGGGCGTCAGGAGCCGCATATAGCCGGCCAGGCAGACGATCTCGGCGCCGAAGGCAGCGAGCTCCTTGTCGATGGCCGCGTCATGCGCGTCCTTGCTGGCGAAATCGCCGCGCGCAACGACGCCTGTCGGGATGCCCTTCGATGTGGCCAGTTGCAGGCCGCGCGCGTCGGCCTTGTCGGAGACCACGCCGACGATCTCGGCCGGGAAGGCGCGGTCGTCGGAAGCTTCGATCAGCGCGGCCATGTTGGAGCCGCGCCCGGAGATCATGATGACGATGCGTTTGCGGGTCATAGGGCGATGGCACCTCGATAGATGACGCCGGTATCGCGGCGCGGCACGATGCGGCCGATGGGCGAAACGGTCTCGCCGGCTTCCTGTAGCACGGCGGCGACCTGCGCTGCCTGTCCCGATGCGACGACCATGATCATGCCGACGCCGCAGTTAAAGGTGCGCATCATTTCATTGGCAGCCACGCCGCCCGTCTTGGCGAGCCAGGAGAAGACTGGCGGCACTTCGATGGCGTCGAGGTCCAACTCGGCGGAAAAATCCTGCGGCAGCACGCGCGGGATGTTTTCGGGGAAGCCACCGCCGGTGATATGGGCCAGCGCCTTGATGCCATGCGTGCCGCGGATCGCCTTGAGTACGGACTTCACATAGATGCGGGTCGGTTCCAGCAGCGCATCGGCCAGCGTACGGTCGTCGGCAAAGGGGGCAGGGTCGTTCCAGCCGAGGCCGCTTGTCGCGACGATGCGACGAACCAGCGAAAAGCCGTTGGAATGGACGCCCGACGAGGCGAGCCCGAGCAGCACGTCGCCTTCGACGATGTCGTCGGTCGGCAGCAACTGGTCGCGCTCGGCAGCACCTACGGCGAAGCCGGCAAGGTCGTAGTCCTTTTCCTGGTACATGCCCGGCATTTCCGCCGTCTCACCGCCGATCAGCGCGCAACCGGCCTGCCGGCAGCCCTCGGCGATGCCGCCGACGATGGACGCGCCCTGCTCGGGGTCGAGCTTGCCGGTGGCGAAATAGTCGAGGAAGAACAGCGGCTCCGCACCCTGCACGACGATGTCGTTGACGCACATGGCGACAAGGTCGACGCCGATCGTGTCGTGCTTGCCGGCCTCGATGGCGATCTTCAGCTTGGTGCCGACGCCGTCATTGGCGGCGACCAGCACCGGATCGGTAAAGCCTGCAGCCTTCAGGTCGAACAACCCGCCGAAGCCGCCGATCTCGCCATCGGCGCCGGGCCGGCGCGTCGAGCGCACCAGCGGCTTGATCTTCTCGACCATGAGGTTGCCGGCATCGATGTCGACGCCTGCCTGCGCATAGGTGAGCCCGTTCTTCTGGCCGCTCATGGCTGTTCCTTTGACTGTCGACGGTTCAAGGGCGGCTCTTCGCATGAACCGCCCCGCCCTGCAAGAAGTGGGGCAAAAGCGATGCGACTTTAGGCGGCAAAAATCGTGGACAGAAGTCTGTCCCGCTCTGGTATCTTGCAGGCAGAGTCGGGCCTGACCATGTATCAGGCTCGGTATGTTGGGAGAATGCGGGGAGGTAATGACGTCGTGACCGTCGCGAACATGATCACGATTCTGCGGTTCGTGCTTGTGCCGGGCGTTATCTACGCCCTTTTGAGCAACCGCACCGACTGGGCCCTTGCCGGTTTCGTCATCGCCGGCGTGTCGGATGGCGTCGACGGTTTCGTCGCGCGTCATTTCAACCAGCGCACCGAACTGGGCGCCTATCTCGACCCGATGGCCGATAAGCTGCTTCTGGTCAGCGTCTTCGTCATGCTCGGCTTCATGGGCGAACTGCCGCTGTGGCTGGTCGTCGCGGCGGTTTCGCGCGATGCGCTGATCATCTGCGCGGTCGTTCTGTCGACCGTGATGGCAAATCCCGTGGCGATGAAGCCGCTGATGGTTTCGAAGGCCAACACGGCAGTGCAGATCGTTCTTGCCGCCTTCGTGCTTGGCGAACTGGCCTTTGGAACGAATTACGACCTCATTCGGTTCAGTCTGATATTCCTGTCCGGGCTCTTGACCGTCGCTTCGGCAGCGGCCTATCTCGTGGACTGGCTGAGGCACATGAATGGTTATGGCGAAAGCGAAAATCCAAACGGTTGAGGTGACTCAGGAGGATCCGTCGGCAACGGCGTTCCGCCGGCAGATACGGTTCTGGATCATTACGGCGCTCGTGCTTGCGCTGCTGATCTACCTGTTCAGCGACGTTCTCCTGCCTTTCGTAGCCGGCATGGTGCTTGCTTATTTCCTCGACCCGGTGGCCGACCGGCTGCAGCGGCTCGGACTGTCGCGTCTCATGGCGACGATCCTGATCCTGATCACCTTTCTCATCATCGTGGTGATTGGGCTCGTCATCCTGATACCGATACTGGCCTCGCAGCTTTCGGATTTCATCACCAAGCTGCCGGAATATCTGACGCAGTTGCAGGGCCTCATCACCAGTTTCGACCCGCAATGGATCGAGCAGCGCTTCGGCGTCAATGCCAACGACCTGCGCGAGGGCCTGAATTCGCTGGCGACCACCGGCTTCGGCTTCCTGACGACTGTGTTCAAGTCGATCTGGAGCTCCAGCATGGCGCTGTTTTCCATCGCCAGCCTGTTCGTGGTGACGCCGGTCGTCGCCTTCTACATGCTGCTGGACTGGGACCGCATGGTCGCGACCGTCGATCGCTGGGTGCCGCGCGACCACGTCAAGACCGTTCGCCAGATCGCAACGGACATCAATTCCGCCACCGCCGGTTTCGTGCGCGGGCAGGGCACGCTCTGCCTCGTTCTCGGCCTGATGTATGCCGCCGGCCTGACGCTGACCGGCCTGAAGTTCGGGGCGCTGATCGGCCTGTTTGCCGGGCTTATCAGCTTCATTCCCTATGTCGGCTCGCTGGTCGGGCTGGTGCTGTCGGTGGGCCTCGCCTTCGTGCAGTTCTGGCCGGACTGGATCATGGTGGTGGCGGTGGCCTGCGTGTTCTTCGCCGGCCAATTCATCGAAGGCAACATCCTCCAGCCGCGCCTCGTCGGCAAAAGTGTCGGCCTGCATCCGGTCTGGCTGATGTTTGCGCTGTTCGCCTTCGGCGCGCTGTTCGGCTTTGTCGGCCTGCTTATCGCCGTGCCAGCCGCAGCGGCAATCGGCGTTCTCGTGCGCTTCGGGATTTCGCAATATCTCGAGTCGCCGCTCTACAAGGGCCATCCCGAGGTCGCGGAGGCAAAACCGGCCCGCACGGCCAGAGCGCCGCGCGCCGATGGCTAGGCCGTGATCTGCCATGCGTGAGCCGGAAAAACCGCGCCAGCTGCCGCTCGATCTCGGCCATACGCCGGGCTATTCGCGCGACGATCTCGTGGTGTCGCAGGCCAACGCACAGGCCGTTTCGCTGGTCGACCGCTGGCCCGATTGGCCTTCGCCTGTGGTGGTTCTCGCGGGGCCGGCAGGTTCGGGAAAATCGCATCTCGCCGCGATCTGGCGCGATACCTCTCATGCCTTGCCGCTCAAGGCTGCCGATATCGAGAAACACGTCGCTGAAATCGACGGCACGCGGCCGGTGGTGATCGACGATGCGGATGACCGGCTTCTCGACGAGAACGGCCTGTTTCATCTCATCAACCAGGTTCGCGCGACCGGCACGCAACTGCTCCTCACGTCCCGGCGCTTTCCGGCCGCATGGGGCGTGACCTTGCCGGACCTCGCATCGCGGCTGAAGGCTGCGGCAACCATAGAGATCGACGAGCCGGACGACCTGCTTCTGGCCGGCGTCATCACCAAGCTCTTCGCCGACCGCCAGATCGAGGTCGATCAGAACGTCGTGCAGTTTCTGGTCAGGCGCATCGAACGCTCGCTGTCCACCGCGATCCGCGTCGTCGACAGGCTCGACCGCGCTGCACTCGAACAGAAGACGCGCATCACCCGTGCGCTCGCCGCCGAGACACTGAATGCACTCGACCAGGGACAGGCAGAGTTCGAGATTTAAGGCTGCTTTAGCGGGCGAGGCGGCGATAGACCTGCTGCGCCGCCAAGAGCACGGCAAGAATCGTGGCGTTCGAAAACAGACCTACGGCGATCGCGGTCGCTGTGTCCTGACCCTCCTTCGCGCCGAAGCTCGTCGGTATGAGCACGGCCACGAATACCAGCCCGAGCGCAATCGGTATCCAGCGGTTCAGCGCCTGGGCGGTGTTGGCTGCGGTTAGCAAGAGCGCAATCAGCAGACCGATCCTGAAAATGTCGGTCAACTGGGCGAAATAGATATCGATGACTGGCATGCGTCCTCCCTGACTGCGCGCAATAGTGTGCAGGCTGGCCGCGTTATGTCGAGAGGCGCCGAGTGCTTATGAGGGCGGACAGGTTGTGAACGCATTCGCATGTTCGACTTGTAGTGGCGCTTGCCGGTCAGCGCCATTTCTGGTCACCTTTGATTTTTCAAGGGGTGGGGATTCGCGCATGACCAACAACGGACTGCTACTCAAAGTCTTGGCTGCTGTGATCGGGTGTTTTGCCGGCGCTTACATCGGCCAGGAACTGCTGGGCGGCGCGGCGCTTGGATGGACCGTAACCGGCGCCATCGTGGCGGTGTTCTGCTATCCGCTCTTCAAGACCTTGATGGAGCGGCGCGCCCGTCCGTGAGCGCGCGCTGTATCGAGGGCCGCCGGCATCTTGTCGCCTGCGCGTCAGTTCTCCTGAACCGATACACCTGAATCGTCGATCCGCAGTTCGACGCCCGAGGGCTTCGATTCTTCGCGATAGACGTAGATGCCAAGCGCAATGACTGCGACGGCAAGTGCGCCGATTATGAGATAAAGCCTGTTTTGCTGCATGAATATGGCCCGTTCTTGAAGTTCTGGGATAGGAAAAAGGCCGGTAATTCCGGCCTTTTGTTTTTCGATCGAGAAGATCAGTACCAGCGACGCCGTGGCTCGCTGCTCGCTTGTCCGACGGCTATGCCAAGCAGGAAGCCGACTATGCCGACGAAGCCGAGCACGGCCGTGGTGGTTCCGGGGTTTTCACGGGCGACCTCGGAAACGGCCTGGGCCTGCGTGCGAAGCTGCTGCGTTGCCTTGGAGGCGCGGTCCGAGGCGCTTTCGTAGAGACTGGACGCCTGTTCGCGGGCATCGTCGACCAGTTCGGCGCTGCGTGCCGAGACCGTCTTGTTGATCTTCGTTATCTCCTTGCGAAGCTCGGCGATCTGCTTTTCGAGAGCCTTCTGAATATCTTCTGAGCTGGGTGTGTCGGCCATAAAGGATTTCCTTGTATAGGGGAGGTTCAGGAACGGTCGTCAAGCCGGATCGTTCCCGAACTAGTCTGTCGAAAACGTTTTCCCGCGATCAAAACACTGCGAGATACTTCAGCAGAGAGATGATGCCGATGACGATGACGATAAGCTGAACGATCTGGCGCATGCGCCCGTCGATCGGAAGCCGCTGAACGAGATAGAGCACCAGTATGATTACAAGAAACGTAATCAGGATGCCGATGAGAACCGATGAAGCCATAACCCTTCTCCGTAATTGACGGCCCAGCCGTCGTCTGAACTAGGCATAAACTATGCATCGGCTAACGCCTCGACGCGGCGCGGGTTCCATTCGAGATCGTTCTTGTGACACCAAATCGGGATTTTGTGTTTTCCGGGCTTGCCTTCCAAACCGGCAAACCCTATGGACTGCATCGTTCGGAGTGTAGCGCAGTCTGGTAGCGCATCTGGTTTGGGACCAGAGGGTCGGGAGTTCGAATCTCTCCACTCCGACCAAAACGATGAGGGAAACATGTCCGCGCGCATCTTCAGCCCTGCCAAGACGGCGATGCAGTCGGGTAAGGCCAAGACTGGTCTCTGGGTTCTCGAGTTCGATCCGGCCATGCCGCGAAAGATCGATCCGTTGATGGGCTATACGACTTCCGGTGACATGAAGAGCCAGATTCGCCTTACCTTCGGTTCGAAGGAAGAGGCAGTCGCCTATGCCGAGAAGCACGGCCTCGTTTTTCGCGTTCAGGAGCCGAAGGAAGCCAAGCGGCGCCAGATTTCCTATGCGGAGAATTTCCGCTTCGACCGCAAGATTCCCTGGACACACTGAACCGCGAACGAGCCGGTTTGTGTGCTGAGGGGTCGCGGTCCCGTAGCTCAGCTGGATAGAGCACCGGCCTTCTAAGCCGATGGTCACAGGTTCGAATCCTGTCGGGATCGCCAATAATTCAATAACTTAGGTTTCTGTCTTTCGGATTTTTAAGTCGAGGTGGCAGGAATCATGCCGCTTTGTCGGCCGATTCGACGGTCATGTGCAGACCGAGCGCGCTCATCACTTTCATGATGGTGGCGAACTCCGGGTTTCCATCGACGCTGAGTGCCTTGTACAGGCTTTCGCGGGAGACGCCGGCTGTCTTCGCGATCTGGGTCATGCCATGTGAGCGGGCTACGTCACCAAGGGCTTTGGCGAAGAAAGCCGCGTCGTTCTCTTCGAGTGCGGCATCAAGGTAGGCGACGACATCCTCCCTGGTGTTGAGGAAGTTGGCAACGTCCCATTTCTTTGTCTGTAGAGCCATTTATCCAACTCCTTTTGCCAGTTCCTTTGCGCGCTCGATATCGCGACTTTGAGATGCCTTGTCGCCCCCGCATAGAAGGATCACGACCGTGTCGCCTTTTCGAACAAAATACATCCGGTAGCCGGGGCCGAAGACCAAACGTAGTTCGCCGATCCCGTCGAAGAATTTGTGGTCGCCGAGATTGCCTTCTTTGACGCGCTCGATGCGCACCATAATTCGGCTTCGCGCCTGCCTGTCTCGTAAGCCATCCAGCCATTCCTCAAACTCGGTCGTGTAATGAACGGCAATCACCAATTTAGTATCCTGCAGGCTACAAATCAACAAGATGCTATTTCGTTCTAGCCAGACAGGTGTCATCGTTCAACTTATGGAAATGCCCGCCGCACGACAGCTTCCTGTCTGGTTCTGCGTTCATGGCGGAACGTTCGCAGCCGAAAGCCGCACAGACACAGGCAGGAAACGCTTATGACATTGCCGAACCCCGACCTTCCCATCGCCCACTGGACCGATATCGAAAACCCTGACGGTGAGACGTTCAAGGGAACGGACGAGCCGCGCAGCATCAACGCTGCCTTAGGCGCGCATTTCGGCCTCGAGCGGCTCGGCATTCATCATGAGCGGCTGCTGCCGGGCCGGCGCACATCCTTTCCGCATGCCGAAAGTGCGGAGGAGGAATTCGTCTATGTGCTGGAGGGCGAACCCGATGTCTGGCTGGACGGTCGGCTGCATCGGCTCAAGCCGGGCGACGGGGTCGGCTTTCCGGCAGGCACGGGGCTCGCCCACAGTTTCCTGAACAACACCGAGACTGAAGTTCGGTTGCTGGTCGTGGGCGAGACGGCCAAGGCGGAGAACCGAATCGTCTACCCGGTCAACCTCGAACGCAAGGCGATGCGCGACGACTGGTGGGACGATCACCCAAGGCGCCCATTGGGCGACCACGATGGGATGCCCGACAGGGTGCGGGCATCGAAGGCGAAGTAGCGGGGAGGCGTTGCCGCCTCAATCCTTCGCCGCTGCCGCCGCAGCCAGCCCCTTGGCGATATCGGCCTTGATATCCTCGACGTTCTCAAGCCCGATCTGCAGGCGAAGGATCGGCCCCTCATACGGCCCCTTGGCGACGACGCGGTCGCCGAGGAAGACGTGGACCGCAAGGCTTTCATAGCCGCCCCAGGAATAGCCGAGGCCGAAGATTTCGAGTGCGTCGAGGAAGGCATGCGCCTGCTTCTGGCCGCCGCCGGAGAGCACCACGGAAAAGATGCCGCTGGAGCCTGAAAAATCGCGCTTCCAGATGGCATGGCCCGGATGACTTTCGAGACCGGGATGAAGCACGCGGGCGACGCCGGGCTGCTTTTCCAGCCAGCGCGCGATTTCAAGCGCGCTTTCCTGATGGCGCTCCAGCCGCACGCCCATGGTGCGAAGGCCCCGCAGCACCTGATAGACATCGTCGGGTGCGGCACAGCAGCCGAGCGTCAGGAAGCCCTGATGCAGCCTTTCCCATGATGCGGCGTTGGCCGAGACCGTGCCGAGAAGCAGATCGGAATGCCCGGCCGGATATTTGGTCGCGGCGTGGATCGAGACATCGACGCCGTGGTCGAGCGGCTTGAAATAGAGCGGCGTTGCCCAGGTGTTATCCATCATGACGACGGCGCCGCGTTCATGCGCCGTCTTGGCGATTGCCGGGATGTCCTGCATTTCGAACGTATTGGAGGCTGGCGATTCGGTGAACACGACCTTGGTCTTCGGCTTCATCAGCGCGGCAATGCCGGCGCCGACATGGGGATCGTAATAGTCTACCTCGACGCCAAGCCGTTTCAACATGGTGTCGGCGAAATTGCGGGTCGGATGATAGACCGAATCGACGATCAGCACGTGATCGCCGGCCGACAGGAACGCAAGCAGCGGCACCGTGACGGCGGCGAGCCCCGAAGGCACTATGATGGTGCCGGCCGAGCCTTCAAGCTCGTCGATGGCGTTTGCGAGTGCATCGGTGGTTGGCGTGCCGCGCGTTCCATAGGTGTATTTTTGCGCGCGGGCCGCCAGCGTGGCGGCGTCTGGAAACAGAACGGTGGAAGCGTGCACGACCGGCGGATTGACGAAGCCGAAATAGTCGCGCGGGTCGTTGCCGGCATGCGCCAGGCGCGTGTTGATACCCATGTCTGTGTAGTCTCGCTTGGCCATATCTTCCCCGCTTCGATAAGAGGCTGACAGGCATAAAGCGGCGGGTTGAACGGCGCAACCGAGACGGGGCTTGGCCAGTCTCGAACTTTGTTGCTCCAGCCAAGTTCATGCGGCGGATAAAGACCCGCCGCGAGGGCAATTCAAAGGCGGAAAATACCCTCTAAATGTCGGTTTTGGGCATATGGTTTTCAATTTCCCCTTCATCCGGTCATTGTGCTTGACCTCACGGACATAATCGCTTTCGATGCAGTTCGTGATTGTGAGTGCTGCGAGCGCATCCGCTTCGATGCCGCGTTTCGGAAATGGGCCGGAATGCCAACGCTGCTTCCGCACGGGAAAAAAACGGGGCAAGTTCCCGAACAACAACAGAAAAGGGTCTGTGGGTTATGAAAAACTCCGTAAAAGTCATTTTGGGCGCTGCCGCATTGGGGCTGCTGGCTTCGGCCGCATCTGCGGCAACGCTCGATGATGTCAAGAAGAAGGGCTTCGTGCAGTGCGGTGTCAGCACCGGATTGGCCGGCTTTTCCGCGCCGAACGACAAGGGCGACTGGACCGGCATCGATGCCGACTTCTGCCGCGCCGTGGCGGCTGCGGTCTTCGGCGACGGCACCAAGGTCAAGTTCACGCCGCTCAGCGCCAAGGAACGTTTCACCGCGCTTCAGTCTGGCGAAATTGATGTCCTGTCGCGCAACACGACCTGGACCATCAACCGCGACACCGCGCTCGGTCTGAACTTCGCCGGCGTCACCTATTATGACGGCCAGGGCTTCATGATCAACGCCAAGAAGCTGCCGGGCGTGAATTCCGCGCTCCAGCTTTCGGGCGCTGCCGTCTGCGTGCAGTCGGGCACGACCACCGAACTCAATCTCGCCGACTACTTCAAGGCGAACAAGATGGAGTACAACCCGGTCGTCTTCGAGAAGCTCGAAGAGGTCAACGCCGCTTATGACGCGGGCCGTTGCGATGCCTACACGACCGACCAGTCGGGCCTCTATGGCATCCGCCTGACGCTCGGCGCGCCGGACGATCACGTCGTTCTGCCCGAGATCATCTCGAAGGAGCCGCTTGGACCTGCCGTCCGCCAGGGCGACGACCAGTGGTACCACATCGTCAAGTGGACCTATTTCGCGCTGCTGTCGGCTGAAGAGCTTGGCATCACCCAGGCCAATGTCGACGAGATGAAGAACTCCGGCAGCCCCGAGATCAAGCGCGTGCTCGGCACCGAGGCAGACACCAAGATCGGTACCGATCTCGGTGTGTCGAACGACTGGGTCGTCAACATCATCAAGGCAGTCGGAAACTACGGCGAAATGTTCGAGAAGAACGTCGGCGCCGGCAGCCCGCTGAAGATCGCGCGCGGCATCAACGCGCTGTGGACCAAGGGCGGCCTGCAGTACGCTCCGCCGATCCGCTGATCGAGAACTATCCGGAGGGCGGATTCTCCGCCTTCCGGTTTCTCACATCAGGGGACGGTTAAATGGCATCCCAGGAAATACTTGGCCGGGACGCAGGCAGCCGCGTCTCGCTTATGAACGACCCTAAAATCCGCGGCATTTTCTTCCAGATTGTCGTGGTGGCCCTCCTTGCGGCGGCGATCTACTGGATTGTCGGCAACACCGTCGAAAACCTGCGCCGCGCCAACATCGCATCCGGCTTCAGCTTTCTGCGCGGACGGGCCGGCTTCGACATCAGCGACAGCCTGATCGCATATTCGTCCGACTCCACCTACGGACGGGCGATTATCGTCGGCCTGCTGAACACCATCGTCGTTGCCGTCGCCGGCATCATCACGGCCTCCATTCTCGGCTTTCTGGTCGGCATCGGCCGGTTGTCGCGAAACTGGCTGATCCGCAAGATCTCGACCGTCTATGTCGAGGTGTTCCGCAACATCCCGCCGCTGCTGGTCATCTTCTTCTGGTATTTCGGCGTGCTTTCGGTGCTGCCGCCACCGCGCGACAGCATTCACCTGCCGTTCGGCTCGTTTCTCAATGGTCGTGGCTTTTACTTTCCGAAGGCAATCTGGGGCGAGGGTTCCTGGCTGATATTGGTGGCCTTTGTGCTTGCGATCGCGATGTCGTGGTTCGTCGCGCGCAAGGCTCGTCAGCGCCAGATGGCGACGGGACAAACATTTCCGATCCTGTGGACTTCCATCGGGTTGATCGTCGGTCTCCCACTGCTGGCGTTCATTTTCAGCGGTTTTCCGTTGAGCTTTGATTTTCCGAAGCAATCCACGTTCAACCTGACCGGCGGTTTCCAGGTGAAGCCGGAGTTTCTGGCGCTTTATCTCGCTCTGTCCTTCTATACGGCCGCCTTCATCGGCGAGATCGTGCGCGCAGGCATCATGGGCGTGAACAAGGGGCAGAGCGAAGCGTCCTTTGCGCTCGGCTTGCGACCCGCGCAGACGCTCAGGCAGGTGGTAGTGCCGCAGGCCATGCGCATCGTCATACCGCCGCTCACCAGCCAGTATCTGAACCTGACCAAGAACTCATCGCTTGCCATCGCGATCGGCTATCCCGATCTTGTCGCGACGGGCGGAACGGTGCTGAACCAGACCGGCCAGGCGATCGAGGTCGTGGTGATCTGGATGGTCGTCTATCTCGGCCTCAGCCTGGTGACGTCGGCCTTCATGAACTGGTTCAACGCCAAAATGGCGCTGGTGGAGAGGTAAGGTCATGCAGAAACACGATCTTTCCTACGTCCGTGCCGAATTGGCGGCTGCCGAGCCGGCGCCGGCGGGCGTGACCGGGCTTGGCGCATGGGTTCGCAAGAACCTGTTCGCCACCCCGTTCGATTCCGCGCTGACGCTCATCGGTTTGCTGGTGGTTGCCTTCGTCATCCCGCCATTTATCAACTGGGCGTTCATCAGCGCCCAGTGGACGGGCACCGACCGCACCTTCTGCTCGACCATAGCGCAGGGCGGCATACAACCCGACGGCTGGTCCGGCGCTTGCTGGGCCTTCGTCAACGCGAAGTTCTCGCAGTTCATGTTCGGCCGCTATCCGGCCGAAGAGCACTGGCGCCTCATCCTCACCGTCATCATGTTGGTGGCGCTGCTGGTACCGATGATGGTTCCGCGCATCCCTCGCAAGGGCCTGAATGCAATTCTGCTTTTTGGCGTGTTTCCCATCGTCGCCTACATTCTGATGTCCGGCGGCTGGTTCGGCCTGCCGCATGTCGAGACGCCGCTCTGGGGTGGCCTGCTGGTGACGCTGGTCCTGTCCTTCGTCGGCATCACGGTCTCGCTGCCGCTCGGCATCGTGCTTGCGCTCGGGCGGCGTTCGAAAATGCCGGTCGTCAAGATGATCTGCGTGATCTTCATCGAAGCGGTCCGCGGCATTCCACTGGTGACGGTGCTGTTCATGGCCAGCGTCATGTTCCCGCTGTTCCTGCCGGCAGGCATGACCTTCGACAAGCTGCTGCGGGCACTTATCGGCGTGGCGCTGTTTGCGTCGGCCTATATGGCGGAAGTGGTGCGCGGCGGTTTGCAGGCAATTCCGAAGGGGCAGTATGAGGGTGCCGATTCGCTAGGCCTGAGCTATTGGCAGAAGACGGGACTGATCGTCCTGCCGCAGGCGCTCAAGCTGGTCATCCCGGGCATCGTCAACACCTTCATCGGCCTCTTCAAGGATACCAGCCTGGTCTACATCATCGGCATGTTCGATCTGCTCGGCGTGGTGCGCCTGAACTTTTCGGACGCCTCCTGGGCCTCGCCGCAGACGCCGATTTCGGGGCTGGTCTTTGCCGGCTTCGTTTTCTGGCTGTTCTGTTTCGGCATGTCGCGCTATTCCATTTACATGGAACGACGCCTCGATACCGGCCACAAAAGATAAATAAAGGGGAAGGCCAATGGCCATAGAAAACGCAGTCAGCGCCGAGGAGATCAAGGTCGATCTCGGCAAGATGCAGATTTCGGATACCGATGTCGCCATCGACATTGTCGGCATGCACAAATGGTATGGCGATTTCCACGTCCTGAAGGACATCAATCTTCGGGTCATGCGCGGCGAGCGCATCGTCATTTGCGGGCCTTCGGGGTCCGGCAAATCGACGATGATCCGCTGCATCAACCGTCTGGAAGAGCACCAGAAGGGCAAGATCATCGTCGACGGCAAGGAGCTAACCAACGATCTGAAGAAGATCGACGAGGTCCGCCGCGAGGTTGGCATGGTGTTCCAGCACTTCAACCTGTTTCCGCATCTGACGATCCTGGAAAACTGCACTCTGGCGCCGATCTGGGTGCGCAAGACGCCGAAGAAGCAGGCCGAAGAAATCGCCATGCATTTCCTGAAGCGGGTGAAAATCCCCGAGCAGGCCAACAAATATCCGGGCCAGCTCTCAGGCGGCCAGCAGCAGCGCGTGGCGATCGCAAGATCGCTTTGCATGAACCCGCGCATCATGCTGTTCGACGAGCCGACCTCGGCGCTCGATCCGGAAATGATCAAGGAAGTGCTGGAAACCATGGTGGGCCTTGCCGAGGAAGGCATGACCATGCTGTGCGTGACCCACGAGATGGGTTTTGCCCGGAAAGTCGCCAACCGGGTGATCTTCATGGATCAGGGCCAGATCGTCGAGCAGAACACCCCGGCGGAGTTCTTCGATCATCCGCAGCATGAGCGTACCAAGCTGTTCCTGTCGCAAATCCTGCATTGATCTTTTGGTACGCGCATTCGGCGCGCGCTCTCGATCATGAAAGAAGCCCGGCTGAAACTCGGTCGGGCTTCTTGCGTAAGCAAGTGCAATGGCCATTGAGGTCGCGCTCGGGATCGGTTCGGCTTCGATGAAACGAATTATCCGCTTCGCCGGCGTCTTGTTGCTGGCGGTTTTCGTAGCAGTGGTCTTGGGGACGCTTATCCCGCGACCGCTGCTTCAATCCGGCGAGACAGGGCAGGCGCCACTTCGCCGAATCCTCGTGCTGACCAACCCGATCCACACCGATATTGCCATCCCGATCGACGATGATTTACTGGAACGCTTCGGCTTCTTGCACGAGGCGGGTCTGCCCGTCGACCTGCCAGAAGCACGCTATCTCGTATTCGGCTGGGGCAGCCGGGCATTCTACATCGGCACGCCGACATGGTCGGAGCTTAGCGCCGGACCGGTGTTCCGCGCATTGACGCTCGACAATTCGGCCATGCATGTAGAAGTCGCCGGTGACATCCCGGAGCCAAATCCGGCAGTTGCCGCCTATGAAATCAGCGAAGCGGGCTTCCAGCGCCTGCTGGCCTTTATTGAGCAAGGCTTTCGGCACAGCGCGAACGGCCCCGAACTGATCGAGGGCGCGGCTTACGGCGACTACGACGCCTTCTTCGAAGCCAATGGCTATTTCAACGCCCTGGTCGGCTGCAACACCTGGACGGCAGGAGCGCTGCGGGCGGCCGGCTTGCAGACGGGCTGGTGGAACCCGCTCCCGGTCACGCTAGGTTACTCGCTTCGGCTGCACAATTGAAAGCTACCGGCCCGGCGGTTTCCAGCCGTAAAGCCAGTCAAGATCGGCGGCGAGTTTTTCGGGCGAGCGCGTCCTTAGAACCAGATTGCGGGCGACCGCGACCGGGCCCTTCGCATGCCAGGCGAAATGGTTGAAGGCGCCGCGCCGCGCGACTTTCTCGATGCGGGGGCGGCGCGATGCTTCCCAGGCGGCGAGGGCGGCAGGCAGATCGTCCGGTGTGGCGGCCACGAAGGCGGCAAGCGTTTCTGCGTCCTCGATGGCCATCGCGGCACCCTGAGCGGCAAAGGGTGTCATCGCGTGCGCTGCGTCGCCGATGAGGGCCGAGGCCGGCGCGGTCCAGGGAGCTTTCGGGTCGACCGTATGGATCGGCCATGCCGTCCAAGGCCCGGCTTCGTCGGCCAAGCGTGCCAGCGCCGGGGCGGTGTTACGCATGGCTTGCTTCAGGATCGAGGCATCGGCAGCGCCGGCCCAGCTTTCGGCGATACGCTTTCCCGGCGTGAAGGCGACAATGTTGAAGGCCGCACCGCCGCGCACGGGATAGGCGATGAGGTGAAAACCGGGATGAAGGAATGCGTTTACGCAATCCGCAGCGCTGATTTCGGCAAAGGCACGCCCTTGCGGACTTTTGCTGTCGATCATCGTGCGCCAGGCGAGTTCGCCGGTAAACCGGCTCTTTGCGCTCGCTCCATCGCGTAGCGCCGACCACACGCCGTCCGCGCCGACGGCAAGGAAAGCGGTGGTTCGATCAACCGTGCCCGACTGCTCCACCGCGACGGAGGCAAGGCCATCCTGTGAGGTAGCGCTGCGGACGGTCGCATTGGTGATCAGTTGAATGAGCGGCTGGCGTTTGGCTGCGTCCAGCAGAGCAGCTTGCAGATCGGCACGGTGCGCTACGATATAGGGAGCACCCCAGCGTTTCTGCGCCATCGCGCCCAGCGGTACGCGGGCAAGTGCTTTAAGGGTCTTTGCGTCGCGAAGGATGACGGCTTCAGGCTGCACCGCCTTGGGTAGCAAAAATTCCAGCACGCCTAGATTATCAAGGATGCGTGTGGCGTTGGGCGAGAGCTGTATGCCGGCGCCGGCTTCCTCGAGCTTTTCCGAACGCTCGAAGACGTCCACGGCAAAGCCGCTACGCACAAAGGCAAGCGCTGCCGTCAGCCCGGCAATGCCCGCACCCGCGACGACGATCTTTCCGGAGTGAGAGATATCCACCGGATCAATCGCCGCAAGCCGCGCCGGTCAGGCGGCGCGAACGGCGTAGAGGCAGTTTTCCGGGCGGGTCTCGCTGGCCTTCAGCGTGCCGTTGAAGCGGTACAGCGTCGAGCAATAGGGGCAGACCTTTTCGGAGTCGGCACCCATGTCGAGGAAGACATGCGGATGGTCGAAGGGCGGGTTTGCGCCCACGCACATGAATTCCTTCACGCCGATCTCGATCACGGCATGACCTGCATCGTTCTGGAAGTGTGGAATGGAACCGCCGGCCATGGCTTTCTCCTGTCTGTCGCTCACGCTTTTAACGGCTGTTTGTAGCATAGCCAATCTCTTTGCAAGCCGTGTGAAATCAAACTGTCGCAAAACCCTGTCAGGAGATAAGCTGAGCCGAATAAGCGGCTGTGGTCGCATAAAGGATAAAGAGGGACATGAACGAGCTAAGACCGGTCCAGGCCGAATTCACCACCGTCAGCACCGCCGACGGCGATGCGTCCGCAGGCAACCCGGACCGTTTCGTCAACCGTGAGTTCTCATGGCTCCAGTTCAACCGCCGCGTTCTTGAGGAATCGCAGAACCCGAACCATCCGCTTCTCGAGCGTGTTCGCTTCCTGTCGATCTCGGCCGCCAACCTCGACGAATTCTTCATGGTACGCGTTGCCGGTCTTGCCGGACAGATCCGCGAAAACATCGCCATCAAGAGTCCTGACGGCCGCACGCCCGAGCAGCAACTCGAACAGCTTCTGGTCGAGGTTGGCCGTCTGCAGGAGGACCAGCAGACGAGCCTTTCGGGCCTGATCGGTCTACTCAAAAAGGAAGGCATCGAGAGCATCACCGGCGATGCGCTGACCAAGGATGAGAAAACCTGGCTTGAGAACCATTTTCAGGAACAGGTCTTCCCGGTCTTGACGCCGCTGTCGATCGATCCGGCGCATCCTTTCCCGTTCATTCCCAACCTCGGCTTCTCGATCGCCCTGCAATTGCGTCATCGCAAGAACGGCGAGGAAATGAACGCGCTACTGCGTTTGCCGACTGCGCTGAAACGCTACATTCGTCTCCCGGATCGCAAGAACAGCGTGCGCTTCATTCCGATCGAAGAGACGGTGAACATCTTCGTCGGCAAGCTCTTCCCCGGTTATGAGGTCAAGGGTTCAGGCACGTTCCGCATCATCCGAGACAGCGATATCGAGGTCGAGGAAGAGGCGGAAGATCTGGTGCGGCTGTTCGAGACCGCACTGAAACGCCGTCGTCGCGGCTCGGTGATCCGTATCGAGTTCGATGGCCAGATGCCCAAGGAGCTTCGTGAATTCGTTGCCGGCGAAACCGGCGTTTCGTCTTCGCGCATCAGCGTGCTGACCGGGCCGCTGGCGTTGAACCAGATTTCCGAACTTGTCGCCGTGCCACGCGACGACCTGAAATTCACGCCCTACAATCCGCGCTTCCCCGAGCGCGTTCGCGACCATCGCGGCGATTGCTTCGCGGCGATCCGGGAGAAGGACTTCATTGTTCATCACCCCTACGAATCCTTCGACGTGGTGGTGCAGTTCCTGCGCCAGGCTGCTGCCGATCCCGATGTCGTGGCGATCAAGCAGACGCTCTACCGGACCTCGAACGACAGCCCGATCGTGCGCGCGCTGGTCGACGCGGCTGAGGCCGGCAAGTCAGTCACGGCGCTGGTCGAGCTGAAGGCGCGATTCGATGAGGAGGCTAACATCCGCTGGGCGCGCGATCTGGAGCGTGCCGGCGTGCAGGTCGTATTCGGCTTCATCGAGCTGAAAACGCACGCCAAGATGTCGCTGGTGGTGCGCCGTGAGGACAATCGCCTGCGCAACTATGTCCATCTCGGCACCGGCAATTATCACCCGATCACAGCCCGCATCTACACTGATCTGTCGTTCTTCACGACCGATTCGTTCATCGCCCACGATGTCGCGCAGCTCTTCAACTTCATCACCGGTTATGCCGAGCCGGCCGATGAGATGCACCTGGCGATGTCGCCGTTGACGCTGCGGAGCCGGATACTGAAACATATTTCCGATGAGGTTGCTCACGCTCTGGAAGGCCGGCCCGCCCAGATCTGGCTGAAGATGAATTCGCTGGTCGATCCGATGATCATCGATGCGCTCTACGACGCCAGCCGGGCAGGGGTGGAGATCGATCTGGTCGTGCGCGGCATTTGCTGCCTGAGGCCTCAGGTTCCGGGACTTTCGGAAAATATCCGGGTGAAATCGATCATCGGCCGCTTCCTGGAACACAGCCGGATCTATTGCTTCGGCAACGGCCATGGCCTGCCTTCGGACGATGCCATCGTCTACATCAGTTCGGCCGACCTGATGCCGCGAAACCTCGACCGCCGCGTCGAAACCATGGTTCCGATCACCAATCCAACTGTGCATGAACAGGTGCTTGGCCAGATCATGCTCGGAAACATCATGGACAACCAGCAAAGTTTCGAAGTATTGGCTGACGGTACCTCGCGGCGCATAGTGCTGGACGAGGGGGAAGAGCCGTTCAACGCGCAGGAATATTTCATGACGAATCCTAGCCTGTCGGGACGGGGAGATGCACTGAAATCGCATGCGCCCAAGCGCATCGCGCAGTTCAAGCGGCGCAAGAAATCCAGCGCAACCGGTAGCTGATGATTGCACAATCCCAGGGTCGGCTTCAGGATCGCCGGCCGATTTCCATCATCGACATTGGGTCGAACTCGATCCGCCTTGTCGTGTATGAAGGCATATCCCGTTCTCCGACGGTTCTGTTCAACGAGAAGATGCTGGCCGGCCTCGGCCGCGGCATCGTTTCGACCGGCAGGCTTGACCCGGAGGGCGTGACCCGCGCCGTGGAGGAATTCCGGCGTTTTCGCGCCCTGTCGGATCAGGCGGGTGCGGAGGAACTGCACGTGATCGCCACGGCTGCGGCGCGCGAGGCCGAGAATGGACCAGACTTCATTCACCGGGCGCAACAGATTCTCGGTACCGAAATCCGGGTGCTCACCGGGCGCGAGGAAGCGCATTACTCGGCACTGGGCGTAATTTCCGGCTTTCATCCGGCAAAGGGCATTGCCGGCGACCTTGGCGGTGGCAGCCTGGAACTGGTCGGTGTCGATGGCGAGACGATAGGCCAGGGCATAACGCTGCCGCTCGGCGGCCTGCGCCTGCAGGATATGTCGAAGAATTCGCCGCTGGCCGCCGCCAAGATCGCGCGGGACGAACTCGCGCGCGCCAAGCTGCTCAAGGCCGGACAGGGCCAGGTGTTCTATGCCGTGGGCGGCACGTGGCGAAACCTCGCCCGCCTCCACATGAACACGATCAACTATCCGCTCAACGTGATGCACCACTACGAGATGGGCATCGAAAGCTCGCTGCCGTTCCTGCGGCAGGTCGCCAAGGGCGACATCGACAAGATGAAGGGCATCGAGGGCATCTCGAAGAACCGTCGCGCGCTGCTGCCCTATGGTGCGGCGGTGCTGCTGGAAATCATCACGGCGATGAAGCCGTCGAAGATCGTGGTATCGGCGCTCGGCGTGCGGGAAGGTTTTCTCTATTCATTGCTGTCGCGCGCCGAACAGCGCACAGACCCGCTCATTTCGGCTTCCGAGGAACTGGCGCGGCTGCGCGCACGGTCGGTCATGCATGCCCACGAACTGGTGCAATGGACCGGCCAGTCCTTCGCGGCCTTCGGCATCGACGAGACTGAGGACGAAGTGCGTTATCGCCATGCCGCCTGCCTTCTCGCCGATATCGGCTGGCGCGCGCATCCGGAATACCGTGGCAAGCAGTCGCTGAACATTATTGCCCATGCCTCCTTCATCGGCGTCGATCATCCGGGCCGCGTGTTCCTGGCGCTGGCCAATCTTTACCGGCATGAAGGCATCTTCAACGACGGAGCGGCGGCCGAACTGCTTGCGCTGGTGCCGCCGCGCTACATCGAGCGTGCGCGGCTGCTCGGCGCGATGCTGCGCGTCGTCTATCTGTTTTCGGCCTCCATGCCGGGCGTGATTCCGCAGCTTCGGTGGGAAAATCGCGACAATGGCGCGCTGGCGCTGGTTATTCCGAAGTCGCATGCCGGCCTCACCGGCGAACGGCCTGCGGGGCGTCTGGCCCAGCTTGCCCGGCTGACGGGACGCAGGCTGGAACTGATGATCGAGGGCGAGCAGGTCGCCGTTCCGGTAAAGTAGCGTTTTTCAACTGCGTTTGGCGTCGATCGAGAATGCGCCCGCGCCCGCAACCGAGAGCGCCAGAAAGCCGCCGGCTATCGCGATATCCTTCATTAGCGCCTGCGAATGCATGAAGACCAATGCCGGATCGCCGCCGCCTTGGCCGTAATGGCCGATTACCCCGGCGGCCGCTGAAAAGGCTGCAAGCAGCAGCGACGCCGGACGGGTCTGGAAGCCGACGAGGATGAGCAGGCCGGCAATCAGCTCGAAAAGCCCGACGCTCCAGGCGACGAGGGTGGGCAGGGGAAAGCCAAGCCCGCCGAAATAGCTGGCCGACCCCGCGATGTTGGTGAGCGCGCCATAGCCGCCCGGGATAAACAGGGCCGCAAGCAGGAGCCGGGCGAGAAGCAGCGCAATGTTGGTCGGCATCGGCGTATCCGCGTCAATGACGCAGAATGCGCCCTGATGCGAAAAATGTCACTCGATGATGCCGCAAAAGAAAAGGCCCGGATCGCTCCGGGCCTTTTGCAATTCATGCAGCCGGATTAGCGGCCACGTCCGTCGATCGAGTAAGCGCCTGCGCCGATGACGGCGAGGAAAATAAAGCCGGCGACGAGGCCGAGGTTCTTCTGCAGCATCAGCGCATTGCCAGCCTGCGAGAAGTCGAGATGGGCGACTGCAGTTGCGCCCAGCGTGAAGACGGCGAGCAGGATTGCAGCGATGCGGGTCTTGAAGCCGACCAAGACGGCAAGGCCGCCAAAGAATTCAACGAGGCCAACGACGACGGCGGTAACCGTCGGTGCCGGTAGGCCAAGGCTTTCGAAGAAGCCGGCGGTGCCGGCAATTGCGGTCAGCTTGCCGAAGCCGGCGAGAATGAACAGGATGGATATCAGAACACGTCCGACCAGAATGGCGGCCGAGGCGTTAGCAGCGATGCCGGAGTCGGCGGCGGAAGAGTTGGTGGACATGCTAGTCTCCATAAGAGGTTTATGCCCTTAAGATAGACGATCCCGGCTGTTCACCAAAGCCTCGAATTTGTCGACACATCGTTCACGATGAGAATGATTTTGCGCTTTATCCCGGCCGCGTCATGTCTTCCGGCCGCACCAGGCGGTCGAAGTCGGCGTCGCTGACATAGCCGCCGCCGACAGCTTCCTCGCGCAGCGTGGTGCCGTTTTTGTGCGCGGTCTTGGCGATCTTGGCGGCGTTGTCGTAGCCGATCGTCGGGGCAAGTGCCGTCACCAGCATCAGCGAACGGTCGAGTGCCGCCTTGATGTTGTCCTCGCGCGCCTCGATGCCGACGACGCAGTTGTCGGTAAACGAGATCGCGGCGTCGGCCACGAGCTGGACCGACTGGAGGAAGTTGTAGGCCATCAGCGGGTTATAGACGTTGAGCTCGAAATGGCCCTGGCTGCCGGCGAAGGTGAGGGCAGCGTTGTTGCCGAACACCTGCACGCATACCTGCGTCAGCGCCTCGGACTGGGTCGGATTGACCTTGCCCGGCATGATCGACGAGCCGGGCTCGTTCTCCGGCAGCGACAACTCGCCGAGACCCGAGCGCGGGCCCGAACCGAGGAAGCGGATGTCGTTGGCGATCTTGAACAGGGCGGCAGCCGCCGAATTGATGGCGCCGTGCGAGAACACCATGGAGTCGTGCGCCGCCAACGCCTCGAACTTGTTCGGCGCGGTGACGAAATCGATGCCGGTGATCGCTGCGATGCGCTCGGCAACCTTTTCGGCAAAGCCGACAGGAGCGTTGAGCCCGGTGCCGACGGCGGTGCCGCCCTGGGCCAGTTCGCACAGGCCCGGCAGCGTCAACTCGATGCGCTTGATCGAGGAGGCAACCTGCGCGGCATAGCCGCCGAACTCCTGGCCGAGCGTCAGCGGCGTCGCATCCTGCGTGTGGGTGCGGCCGATCTTGATGATGTGGTCGAATTCCTTCGCCTTGGCGTCGAGGGCTGCATGAAGGTGCTTCAGCGCCGGCAGCAGATCATGGACGATCCGCTCGGCACAGGCGATGTGCATAGCCGTCGGGTAGGTGTCGTTGGACGACTGGCTCATATTGACGTGGTCGTTGGGATGGACCGGCTTCTTCGAGCCCATCACACCGCCCAGCATCTCGATGGCGCGGTTGGAGATGACTTCATTGGCGTTCATGTTCGACTGGGTGCCGGAACCGGTCTGCCAGACGACGAGCGGGAAATGATCGTTGAGCTTGCCGTCGATCACTTCCTGCGCCGCCTTGACGATCGTCTCGCCAACCACGGGGTCGAGCCGCTTCAGTTCCATATTGGCTTCGGCGGCTGCCCGCTTGACGATGCCGAGCGCGCGAACGACCGACAGAGGCTGCTTTTCCCAGCCGATCTTGAAGTTGCCGAGCGAGCGCTGGGCCTGCGCGCCCCAGTAGCGGTCGCTCGCCACTTCGATCGGTCCGAACGTGTCGGTTTCGGTTCTTGTCTTGCCTGCGCTCACGGACCCGTCTCCCGGAAATTTTTCAATGCCGGCAACGGCCTACCGCTTTGCACAATGGGCTTCAAGTGAAGAATGGAGGCAAGGCCAATCCTAATCGGTTCAAAGGAGCGAACGCTCGGTCGGCACGAGGCGAAGCCGTTGCACAGGTCCGGAAAAATGACCCAGAAGCCGAGGCAGCAGGCTATCAACCCATGATGGGTCTGAATTCAATGCAACCTCATAAAGAGCATGCGCTTTCGCGCTCTCGAAAATCTGGAAAGCGATGAAGACGTTCTCGCTGCTCCTGACCGGCAGGCGTGGAAAGGTGTTTTCGGCATGCTCGGTGACAAACCCGGCAAGGAGCGGAGCGCCGAGACGAGCGAGGAGAGGGATGGTCTCGCTTTCGAACAATGCAATGAACTCGGCTTCCGATGCCGGCTTGATGTGGCAGATCGTGGCCGTGATCAATGTTTCCGCTTGCGCCTTTTCAGGCAGATCGCGCACCTTGCCCGAAAGATCGAAGCCGCTGGCCGGCCACGCCGGCTTGAGCAGCAGCACATCGTCGGAATCGATCATGGTGGCGTTGGCTGCATCCTTGTGAGCAGCCCAGACGGGTCCGCCATAAAAGGCCTCAAGCGCCGCCTTGCGAGCGGCCATGTCATCGAACCCGCGCAACCAGACGAAATGGTCGGGCCGGTCGAGATCGCGAAACTGGGCGATGACCTTCATGCCGGTCGCTTCCTGGGTTTCGACCAGATGCGTGTCGAAAACGTCGATCAATTCGTCACGCCTGCCGGGATGCAGCGTGTATTGCCGCAGTTCGACGACTGGCGAGAATAGTTCGGTGGCGGTTGCGAGCGTTACGCTTGGGTGTTCGGACATCTTTCTCTCTTCAAAACAGACCGGTTGACCTGTTTTAATAACAAACCGGTTGCCCGGTTTTGTCAATATGGTATTTTTGCGACTGTTTCCTGTGGCCAGAGAAAATCGAATGGCAAAAGCTGTACGAACCAGAACCCGCACCAACGACCCCGAAGGCATGCGCCAGAAGGTGCTGGATGTTGCAGAAGAAGCGTTTCAGGCGCGTGGTTACAACGCAACGAGCCTGGGCGACCTGATGCAGGCGGCCGGCGTGTCGGGCGGGGCGCTGCATCACCATTTCCCGACCAAGAAGGCGCTCGGGTTGGCCGTTATCAACGAAAGGGTTGCGACGGCGGTTGCGGAAACCTGGATCGGGCCGGTCGAGGCGGCAGGCACGGCGCGGGAAGGGGTGCGGCAGGTTTTTGCCGCAGTGGCAGGGGAACTCGAACAGCAGGGGTTTGTGCGCGGCTGCCCGCTCAACAACCTTGCGCATGAATTGTCGCTGGCCGACCCGGAGTTTCGCGCCGCGCTGGCACAAATTTTCGACGCATGGCAGCAGGCCATCGCCGAAAAGATCAGGCACGATCAGGAACGCGGTACGGAAGACCGCCAAACCGACCCGGAGCGCTTTGCTGCTTTCACTGTTGCTTCTTATTCCGGCGCCATGTCGATGGCCAAGGCGGCGCAGAATGCAGGCGTGCTCACACTCTGCATGGAAGGGTTTTGAACCGAAGCGGTGAGGTGCCCTGCGGGAAGCTGCACATCTGGCAAAGATGCACGAGTACGCCGGCACCAAACGTGGAAAAGGCGGCGCTGGGCGCCGCCTTTTCTCAAAGGACGCTCGTGAAGGAGATCAGAGCGCGCCCTTGATCTTTTCCTTGGCGTCGCCGTAGCCCTTCTGGACCTTGCCGGCGATTTTCTCGGCCGTGCCTTCGGCCTGGGTCTTCTTGTTGCCGGTTACCTTGCCGGCGGCTTCCTTGACGGCGCCGCTGGCCTGTTTGGCAACGCCCTTGATCTGGTCCTTGTTCACCATGGCCGCATCTCCTGTTTCGAGGTTCGTTTGCCCTCGACAACGAGACTGTTCCGGATTGGTTGCGAGAAATCGAAAAATTACACGAAATCAAAATACTAGCTGGAAAACAAAAACGCTCCCCGCATCTCGTTTGAGGATGGGGGAGCGCTTTTTTTGTCTTGGCTTTTCCTCGTGGATTTCTCCATTCGGATAGCTTTCGACACCCGTAAAATGCGCAGCCGGATAAATGGTTCCACGGGGTTGCGAATTTTTTTTTAAGATTTTTTCCGGCGTTGAATCCAAATGCAAAAAGGGCGCCCGAAGGCGCCCTTTCCGTAGATGTTGCCTGAGAAACTGGATTAGAAGTCCATGCCGCCCATGCCGCCCATGCCGCCGCCAGGCATACCGCCCGGCATGCCGCCGGCGGAGTCCTTCTTCGGAGCTTCGGCGATCATGGCTTCGGTGGTGACCAGGAGGCCGGCAACCGAGGCAGCGTCCTGCAGAGCCGTACGAACGACCTTGACCGGATCGACGATACCCATGGCGATCATGTCGCCATATTCGCCGGTCTGGGCGTTGTAGCCGAAGGTCGCGCCCTTGTTGTCAAGGATCTTGCCAGCAACGATCGAAGCTTCAGCACCGGCGTTCGTGGCGATCTGGCGGGCCGGAGCCTGCAGAGCGCGACGGACGATGTTGATGCCAGCCTGCTGATCGGCGTTGACGCCGGTAGCCTTGATGGCGAGCGAAGCGCGCAGCAGGGCTACGCCACCGCCGGGAACGATGCCTTCTTCAACGGCTGCACGCGTTGCGTTCAGCGCGTCGTCGACGCGGTCCTTCTTTTCCTTCACTTCCACTTCGGTCGCACCGCCGACGCGGATGACGGCAACGCCGCCTGCCAGCTTGGCGAGACGTTCCTGCAGCTTCTCCTTGTCGTAGTCCGAGGTGGTTTCCTCGATCTGCTGCTTGATCTGGGCAACGCGGCCCTGGATCTCGGCCTTCTTGCCGGCACCGTCGACGATCGTGGTGTTTTCCTTGGAGATCGACACCTTCTTGGCGCGGCCGAGCATGTTCAGGCCGACGTTTTCGAGCTTGATGCCGAGGTCTTCGGAGATGACCTGGCCGCCCGTGAGGATGGCGATGTCTTCCAGCATGGCCTTGCGGCGATCACCGAAGCCCGGAGCCTTGACGGCAGCGATCTTCAGGCCGCCACGCAGCTTGTTGACGACGAGCGTGGCCAGAGCCTCGCCTTCGACGTCTTCCGAGATGATGACGAGCGGCTTGGAGGTCTGCACGACGGCTTCGAGAACCGGCAGCATGGCCTGGAGGTTAGAGAGCTTCTTCTCGTGGAGAAGGATGTAGGCGTCTTCCAGCTCGGCAACCATCTTGTCCGGGTTGGTGACGAAGTAGGGCGAGAGATAGCCGCGGTCGAACTGCATGCCTTCGACGACTTCGAGTTCGGTCTCGGCGGTCTTGGCTTCCTCGACGGTGATGACACCCTCGTTGCCGACCTTCTGCATGGCTTCGGCGATCATCGAGCCGATTTCCGTCTCGCCGTTAGCCGAGATGGTGCCGACCTGGGCTACTTCTTCCGAGGTCTTGATCTTCTTCGACGACTTGACGAGGTGGGTGACGACTTCAGCCACGGCCAGATCGATGCCGCGCTTCAGGTCCATCGGGTTCATGCCGGCGGCAACGGCCTTGTGGCCTTCCTGAACGATCGACTGGGCCAGAACCGTTGCGGTCGTGGTGCCGTCGCCGGCGATGTCGTTGGTCTTCGAAGCAACTTCGCGGACCATCTGGGCGCCCATGTTCTCGAACTTGTCTTCAAGTTCGATTTCCTTGGCGACGGTGACGCCGTCCTTGGTGATGCGCGGTGCGCCGAACGACTTGTCGATGACGACGTTGCGGCCCTTGGGGCCGAGCGTGACCTTCACCGCGTCGGCGAGGATGTTGACGCCGCGCAGCATACGCTCGCGGGCATCACGGGAGAATTTTACTTCTTTAGCAGCCATTTTTGTGCTCCTGGGCCTTCAGCCCTAATTCTGAGTGGATGGTGCGGTTACCGGGAAATCAGCCGATGATGCCCATGATGTCGGATTCCTTCATGATCAGAAGGTCTTCGCCATTGAGCTTCACTTCGGTGCCGGACCACTTGCCGAACAGCACGCGGTCGCCAGCCTTGACGTCCAGCGGAACCAGCTTGCCAGCTTCGTCGCGAGCGCCCGAACCGACGGCGACGATTTCGCCTTCCTGCGGCTTTTCCTTGGCCGTATCGGGGATGATGATCCCGCCGGCGGTCTTTGCTTCGGATTCGACGCGGCGAACGACCACTCGGTCATGCAGCGGCCGGAATTTCGACTTTGCCATTTTGAATATCCTTGGTGCGGATGTTGAAACTAGTCCTCCGTCCGGCTCACCGGACTGTAGTTAGCACTCATCTTGGGTGAGTGCTAACGTGCCGGTGAGATAGGCCCGCGTGGTTTTGGAGTCAAGGAGTTGAGAAGGGCAGATGCGGCAAAAATTTGCTTTGGTCGCCGGCGCACCGCTGGAACCTCATGCCAATAGATCAGGGTGGTTAAGCAAATGTCGCCGTTATTGCCCTTCAACCCTCCTCTGAAAAGCAGATCAGGTTTCCATCTGTCGCTCGCGGATATGGCACTCTCATGGTCGAAGGCTCCTTCGCCGAAAGTGAACCGGCTCAGTCGTCGTCATAGGTCTTGATGTCGCCGAAGGCATAGCCGCGCTGGCGCAGCAGCCGGATCAGGGTTCGCAGGTTGCTGTCGCCTTGAAAGACATCCTGGAACATCTGGTCGTGCATCAGAAGCACCAGCTTGTTCTTCTTCACCAAGCGGCCATAGCCGAACAGGTGGTCGATCTCGCTGACGAGACTGGTGACGCTCTGCACCGGCTTGCCGTCATCATAATGCACCCATTCATGGTCCCAGCCATAGAGATAGTAGCCATAGGCCGCGACAAATTCGAAGCTCACCATCTCCCGGTCTTCCTCGTCCGACCGGATGGCGATGTCGTTGCGTGAAATATTCGGCAGCCGAAAAACGTCGCGGCCGGGCAGGCGGGCATAGACCGGCGGACCCTTCAGGCCCAAAACCGTGTCGGCACGCGCCAGATCTTCGAGCACCTGGTCGGTGTTGGAATAGAAATGCCGGTAGTGGTTGTTGGCGTGGCTGTAGCTGTGGTTGCCGACCGTCACCAGCGGCAGCGACTTTGCCTTGGCGACAAGCGCGCCGCGCTCGGGCGTGAGCTCGGCATGCGATCCGACCATGAACAGGGTGGCGGGGATCGCTTCGTCCGCCAGCACCTGCAGGATCGTTTCCGTGCCGGGCAGGGGTCCATCGTCGAAGGTCAGATAGACGGTGCGCTGGGCAGCCAAGGCCGAAGCGACGGTGAAGAACAGCCCGGCGGCCATGCACATCAGCGTGAGCGCCAGCGCCTTCCTCATGACATCCCCTCCAAATGCCGAATTTCGATGGCAGCGTATGGGCGAATGAGGTCGAGTCAAGCCAAGGCGGCCGCATCTTGACAGCAGTATGTCAGGATCATTGTGCACTGCATCACAAATTTGCGAGCAAGGTGGTTTGCCATCTTGAACCATGAGCATGCTCATTATATATGCCGCTCATGGAATTAGATGGCACTGAAAAACTCGGATTTCTCATCCACGATGCAGCAAGGCTGATGCGCAAGCGTTTTGAGACGCTTGGCAGGGGTCTCGGCCTCTCGTCCGCGCAATGGCGTCTGCTCGTCAGAGTGGTGAAGAGCGAGGGCGTGACCCAGGCGCGGCTGGCTGAACTGCTCGAAATCGAGCCAATCAGCGTTTCGCGGTTGATCGACCGCATGGAAGAGGGCGGCTGGATAGAACGCCGTCAGCACGCCACCGACCGGCGCGTGCGCATGATCTTCCCGACCGAAAAGAGCCGCGAGGCTTTCGGGGCGGTCAAGAGTGTTGCCGGTGAAGTTTTCGAGCAGGCCCTTGAGGGCCTGTCACAGGAAGAACGCCAGACCCTGATCCACGGCCTGACGACGGTTGTAAGTAATCTCTCGGACGACGAAGGGTCGTTCGAGACTATGCCAAAGGGTGCAGCAGCATGAACGCCGTGTCTAAAGTCAAAGACAAAGAAGAAGTGACGGAGATCGAAGCCGAAAAGCTGACCCCGCCCGTAACCATTCCCCAGACCCTGAACGTCGAGCCGGCGCCCGCGCCGGCTCGCAAGAAGCGCCGTTCTGGCCGCTTTTTCCTGATGGCGGCTCTGCCGCTGGCGCTTGTCGTCGGTGGCGGCTACGTCTGGGTCACCGGTGGCCGTTATCAGGACACCGAGAACGCCAATCTGCGCCAGGCCAAGGTGACGATCGCTTCCGAGATCGCCGGCCGCATCGTCAATGTCGATGTAACGGACAATGCGCTGGTCAAGGCCGGTGATGTCCTGTTCGTGGTCGATCCGGAACCCTACAAGATAAAGCTCGCACAGGCCGACGCAGCCCTTGCTGCCGCCCGCCTCGACGTCGAGCGGCTTCGCGCCTCCTATAGCCAGGCCCTGTCGCAGGAACGTGTGACGGCAAACGATATCGTCTTCCTGCAGTCGCAGTTCGACCGTGCCGCCGATCTTGCCAAGAAGGGCATCAATGCGAAGTCCTCTCTGGACGAAGCGCGGCGCGACTTGACCAAGGCGCAGGACGAGCATGCAGCCGCCGTTCAGGGCATAGCCAGCGCGCGCGCAGCGCTCGGCGGAGATCCGGATATCCAGACCGACAAGCATCCGACTGTGCTTTCAGCAATCGCCGCTCGCGATCAGGCTGCCTATTCGCTGGCCCAGACCACGGTTCGCGCTCCGGCCGACGGTGTGGTTTCGCAGGCGTCTTCCTTCAAGCTCGGCCAGTTCGTTGGTGCTGGCACGGCGCTGTTCAGCCTGGTCGAAACGGGCGACACCTGGGTCGACGCGAACTTCAAGGAAACCCAGCTGACCAACATGAAGCCGGGCCAGGAAGCCGACATCACGCTCGACACCTATCCGGGCCGCCCGCTGAAGGCGACCGTTGAGGCGATCGGCGCGGGTACCGGCGCCGAATTCTCGCTGTTGCCGGCACAGAACGCCACCGGCAACTGGGTCAAGGTCACGCAGCGCATTCCCGTGCGGATGAAGGTGAACACCGACGGCCTCGACATTGCGCTTCGCACCGGCATGAGCGCCTCGGTTTCTGTCGACACCGGCGTCAGCCGCGGCTTTGCCGGCCTGCTGCCGACCGCTCATGCCGCTGACGGCAAGGCACAGTAAGTATCAAGGCGGACAGCCGCCACCATAACCACATTCTCCGCGTCCGCTCTCTGGCGGACGCGTGACATTCAGGTCCACGTCCAATGAGTGCGACATCCCACACCGAAGTCCCGCATCGCGGGCTGATTACGGTGTCGATCATGCTGGCGACGGTGATGCAGGTGCTCGACACCACCATCGCTAACGTTGCGTTGCCGTCGATGACCGGCGATCTCGGCGCTTCGGCCGACACGATCAACTGGGTGCTCACGTCCTATATCGTCGCCGCCGCCATCATGACGCCGGTGACCGGCTGGGTCGCTGACCGCATCGGCCGCAAGGAACTGTTCCTCGCCGCGGTTGTCGGTTTCACCATTTCGTCCATGCTCTGCGGCATCGCCTGGAGCCTGGAGAGCATGGTGCTGTTCCGTGTGATGCAGGGCATTTTCGGCGCCGCCATCGTGCCGCTGTCGCAGACCTTCCTCCTCGACATCAACCCCAAGGAACGCCACGGCCAGGCCATGGCTCTGTGGGGTGCCGGCATCATGGTCGGCCCGATCATCGGTCCGACGCTTGGCGGCTGGCTGACCGACAGCTTCAACTGGCGCTGGGTGTTCTTCATCAACCTGCCGGTCGGCATCATCGCTTTCCTCGGCTCGGCGGCCTATCTGCCGGCCATTGCCAAGCGTCTGCGCGGCTTCGATTTCTTTGGGTTCGCGATGCTTTCGCTCGGCGTCGGTGCCTTGCAGCTCATGCTTGACCGGGGTGCCGAGGTCGACTGGTTCTCGGCGGTCGAGATATGGATCGAGCTCGGACTGTCGCTGGTTGGCTTCTGGGTGTTCATCATCCACCTGGCCACCGGCAGGGATACCTTCATCGATGCCAAGATATTCGCCGACCGCAATTTCGCGACCGGCCTGGTCTTCATCTTCATCGTCGGCGTGATCCTGCTGGCCTCGATGGCGCTGCTCCCGCCGATGCTGTCGAATATCTTCGGCTATCCGACGGTGACGACGGGACTTGTGATGGCGCCTCGCGGTGTCGGCACGATGATTTCCATGATTCTCGTCGGCCGGCTGGTGCGGATCGTCGATGCACGGATTCTGGTCGTCACCGGGCTGCTGCTGGTTGCGCAGTCGCTTTACACCATGTCCGGCTTCACGCCGCAGATGGACAACTATCTGATCATCGAATCCGGCGTCATACAGGGCCTCGGCCTCGGGCTGGTGTTCGTGCCGCTGTCGACGGTTGCTTTCGCAACGCTCGATCCGCGCTTCCGCACGGACGCGACGGCATTGTTCAGCCTCGTCCGCAACCTCGGTTCCTCGATCGGTATCTCAGCCGTGACGGTGGTGCTGACCCGCAACATCCAGGTCAATCATTCGGAGCTTTCGGCCAACATCACGCCGTTCAACCAGAACCTCCAGGCGATTTCTCCGGGGGCGGCCGCCGGCAATCCGACCTTGCTGTCGCAGATAGATGGCATGGTCAACCAGCAGGCGGCGATGATTTCCTATATCGACGATTTCAAACTGATGATGATCGTCTCGCTCTGTGCGATCCCGCTGGTGTTTCTCCTGCGTAAGCCGAAGATAGCACCGGCAGGCGGGGCTCCGGCTGCCGCCCACATGGACTGAGATTGTTTGATAGTGAAGCGCAGCGTTACCGCTGCGCTTCGGTCGCCATCTTGAGCGCCAGCGCAGCGAGCACCGTTCCCATCATCCAGCGCTGGATGACCACCCACAGCGGACGGCCTGCCAGGAAAGTGGCGATCGAGCCTGCCATGATGGCGATGATGGAATTGATCGTCACGCTGATGCTTATCTGCACACCACCCAGCACCAGAAGCTGCGTGAAGACGCTGCCGGCCTTCGGATCGATGAATTGCGGCAGCAGCGAGAGATAAAGCACCGCCACTTTCGGATTGAGCAGGTTGGTCATCAATCCCATCATGAACAGCTTGCGCGGGCTGTCCTTGGGCATTTCGCGCACCTGGAAGGGCGAGCGTCCGCCCGGTTTAAGAGCCTGCCATGCCAGCCACAGCAGATAGAGCGCGCCGGCAAAGCGCAGCGCGTCATAGGCATAGGGCACCGCCAGCACCAGTGCGGTGATGCCGAAGGCGGCGCAGAGAATGTAGAAGACAAAACCGAGCGCCACGCCGCCAAGCGAGATCAACCCCGCAACCGGCCCCTGGCTTAACGAGCGCGAGATCAGGTAGATCATGTTCGGACCGGGCGTCAGCACCATGCCGAGCGCGAGGAGGGCGAACGTCGCGAGATTGGAAAATTCGGGCATAGGAATAGCACCTCGGGTTCGACAACCAATGCCCAGGCGCGCGGCGATCTTGGTCCGCGCTTCCCGATGGTGATCCATCCACTGCGCCAGTCACGCGAACTTGCACGCTCTTAAGATGGACCAGAGATTGCCGCAAGGTCCTACCGCGCGAAGGGATTGCGCCAGAAATGCTGGTGTTAAAGGTGGGCAGAACGCGTCGGGTGGGCTGCGGTACTACCCTTGATGCGGCGCGGTCCCGAAAAGCGCGGGCCGGTCATCAGCACGATGCCGAGATCGATAAGGCCGACGGCATCGTCATCGAGCGCCACTTCCGTCGCGATGACGGAAACGCCGCTCGCACTGGCCTGCTCCCGAAGCGCCTCGATCTTTTGAAAATTCACTGGATCGAGCAGTTCGCTGGCCGACAGCTTGATGAAAGCGATCTTGCCCCGGGCACTTTGCTCAAAGCTTTCGGCACTTCCCGACCAGCCCTCGACTGCAATTCGAACGCCGCTCTGCGTAAGCAGCCCGAGCGCTTGCGCATGATTGTTGTCTCCCTCCACCACCGCAGCCGGGATCGACAGCACGATCGAGCGCACATCGTCGGCATGCTGCGAAAACAGGGTCAGCACCGTGGCCAGCTCAGCGCCGTCCTCCAGCAACGCCTCCGAAATCGCCACATGGAGCGGCGTGGCTTCGCTTGCCTCGCCAAGGTGGCGTATCGCGGTCTGGACGGAAGACGAAACCAGCAGGCGCTCGAAGGCGGCCAACGGCAAGCCAGTGGAGGGATTTTCCGGACGGCGCAGTTCGAGCGGCTGATCGCCGTGCCGAGGCAAATGGGCGAAGACGTCGAAGCCGGCGGCTTCGCCGCGCGCGATCGAGATGATGGGTTGCAGGCTGAGCTCGATCCTGCCCGCGCTCAGGGCATGGCGGATCGCTGCCGTTGCATCGTCTGTGGCCTCGGCCGGCTTGTCGTCCTGAACCGAGCGCAGCAGGGCAGGGTGTGTGATGATGGTGGCGCTTGGTGCCGCCGGTGCCGGTTGCTGGATTGGCTCGATCCGCGCGGCCGCCGGCATGGCTTCGACCTTGCGCGAAACGCTGGCAGCCCGTTTGACAGTGCTAGCCACGTCCGGCTTTTCGCGCGAGGACAGTTCACGGATCGCAGCGTCGACCGACAGAGCGAGCCGGGTGATCTCGGTGGAGGCGCTGCCGGATCGAAGGTAGGCGAGCAGACCAAAGATCGCGCCGCAAAGCGCCAGCACCAATGCGGCAGCGGCCGTCATCAACACCACCTGGGCTTCCGGCATGCCGCCGGCGACCAGGCCGCTCAACAGAAAATAAAAGCCCCCGCAGACAACCGCGGCGGCAACGAGGAACGACAAACCACGCTGCATCACAAAACCCTTTCGGAAAACCCGCCTTCGCGGCTCTCCCGTACGCAAACACATCCGACCCCGCGTCCTGATGCAGCGACCATTTTCTCACGATGCGGGCATTCTGTTAAGCGAAAGCTGGTGACACGGTGAAGAGGTTCGGTTAATTCCCATGCGCCCGGATCATTCATCCATGGCAACTCCACGACAGCGGATAGTGAAGGAAAAACCATGACGGGTTCGCCCGAAACGATCGGATCGCTGGATGCCGTCACCGGCCGCTATGGCGCGATCCTGTGCGATGTCTGGGGCGTGCTCCACAATGGCGAGGATGCCTTTCCGGAAGCCGCTGCCGCGCTGACGCGGGCGCGTGAAAAGGGGCTGGCGGTGGTGCTGATCACCAATTCGCCGCGCCCCCATGACGGCGTCGAGGAGCAGCTTGCCGCGATCGGCGTGCCGCAAAGCGCCTGGGACCGCGTCGTCACCTCAGGTGACGTGACGCGCGACCTGATCCGCGAGGCGCCGCGCAAGCTCTTCCATCTTGGCGCAGACCGCGACATGCCGATCTATGACGGCATCGACTGCGAACTGGTCGAGGAATTCGAGGCGGATGCCGTGGTCTGCACCGGCCTGTTCGACGACGAGGTCGAGACGCCGGAAGACTATGCCGACATGCTGCGGCGTTTTCGCTCGCGCAACCTGCCGTTCATCTGCGCCAATCCCGACATCGTCGTGGAGCGCGGCGAAAGGCTGATCTGGTGCGCCGGCGCGCTGGCGCGCGACTATGCCCAGCTTGGTGGCCGCACGCTGATCTCCGGCAAGCCGCACAAGCCGATCTACGACGTGGCCCTGAAGGCTGCCGCCGAGGTGCTTGGCCGCGATGTTTCCCGCGAGGAAACGCTCGGCATTGGCGACGGCATGCTGACCGACATCAAGGGTGCTGCCGATAACGGCCTCGACGTGCTCTATGTTTCCGGCGGCATCCACGCCCGCGACTATGGCGACCCGCTTAATCCCGATCTGGAGCGCCTGTCGGCCTTTCTCGAAAAGCACGGGCATCGCCCGGTGGCGGTGATCCCCCGGCTCCGGTAGATAGACGACCATGATGCAATCGTTTCAGCGCATAACCGGCACCGAAATGCTGCCCGAACGGCTGCGCGGCGGCGTGGTGGCGATCGGCAATTTCGACGGCGTGCATCGCGGCCATCAGGCGGTTCTGGAACGCGCGCTGGACGAGGCGCGCCGCCGTGGCGTGCCCGCACTGGTGCTGACCTTCGAGCCGCATCCTCGCACGGTGTTCCAGCCAAACACGCCGCTGTTCGTCCTGACGCCCGCGCCGATGAAGGCCCGGCTTCTGGCCGAACTCGGCTTTGCAGCAGTCGTGGAACAGGGGTTTACCCGAGACTTCGCCGAATTGAGTGCCGAAGAGTTCGTGACGCAGATACTCGAAACCAATCTCGGCATCAGCCATGTCGTGACCGGCTTCGATTTCCATTTCGGGAAAAGCAGGCGCGGCGGCCCGGCCTTCCTGATGGAGGCCGGCGAGCGCCATGGCTTTGGCGTCACGCTGGTCGATGCATTTCGCGACGAGGGCACCGAAATCGTGTCGTCCAGCCGCATTCGCGGACTGCTGTCGGAAGGCGAGCCGGCGGAGGCGGCAGGCCTGCTCGGCTACCGCTATACCGTCGAGGCCGAGGTGACGCATGGCAAGCAGCTCGGCCGCACGCTTGGCTTCCCCACCGCCAATATGGCGCTGCCGGAAAGCACGGCGCTGAAGCACGGCATCTACGCGGTGCGGTTCCGCCGCGCCGACGGCACGCTGCATGACGGCGTTGCCAGCTTTGGCCGCCGTCCGACCGTGGCCGACAATGGCGCGCCGCTGCTCGAAACCTTCCTGTTCGACTTCTCCGGCGACCTTTATGGGCAGGTCTGCCGCGTCTCGCTGTTCGGCTACCTGCGCGGCGAAGTGAAGTTCGACGGGCTCGACGCGCTTGTCGTGCAGATGAAGCGCGACGAAGAAGAGGCGCGCGCGCTTCTCTCGGGCGTCAAGCCGCTTTCCGAACTGGACAGTGCAATCGCGTTCTGATGCACGCCAATCGTCATCCCGGAAGCCGTAGCGTAGCGAAGGCTATCCGGGACCCATTCCGCGACGTTGAAATTCCGGAATGGGTCCTGGCTCTTTCCCTCGCTTCGCTCGGTCGGCCGGGATGACGCGGCGGAGGTTATGCCGGCGATGGCGGACGGGATTATTTCCGCAGCGCCAGGCCAAACGCGATAAAAGTCCAGCCCTGAAAGATCAGGTCGATCGCCAGGAACATGCCGAGCACCCACAGGCTGTTGACCGGCCAGCCGAGCGCGATGATGAGGCCGGCAAGTGCCGTGACCACACCTGCTGCGACGAGCCAGCCCCAGCCTGCGGCCGGCTTGCTCTTGAAGCCCAGCCATAGCCGCAAGATGCCGGAGGCAACGAGGCTGACCGCAAGCAGGAAGGTCAGCACGGCAGACGCCAGCAGCGGATTGTAGAAGGCGAGGAAGCCGGCGATCGCATAGAGCAGGCCGCTGCCCAGCCACCAGAAGAAGTTGCCCCAGCTTTTCACGCCGAAAGCATGCGCGATCTCGATGACGCCGGCCATCAGCATCAGCGAGCCGACGACATAGACCGAGGCCACGGTGGCGATGAAAAGATTGCCGAACGCAATGCCGCCGAAGATCAGCAGCAACACACCGAGCGCTACGAACCAGCCCCATTTCGAACGCGCATCGCCGATGGCGTCTTTCAGGACTTCGGGCATTTCTGAAGGTAAGGTCATCGCCGTCATCTCCATGCTTGGATAAACGTTGCCACAATCCCGCCATGATTAAAGTAGCGCCACCCACATGAGTCGTCCAGCGGAAGCGCTTTGCGCCCGGTTGAGGCAACCTTGCGAAATTAAATCAAATTTTACGCAAACCCCGCACAAGCTTGTGGCAACGATTGGTTGTGTGTGTGCGTGAGTGGGGCTGTTGATGACGTCTTTCAGTCGGAAGTCGGTTGGTTGTTCGGTTGCCGTGTTGCTGGGGCTCTCGCAGAGCGCTGCGGCCGAAGGCGGCTTCTTCGACTGGGTTCACGGCGACTGGTATCTGACCGTCGGTGCATCGGGCATCGCGGCACCGCGTTTCGAAGGCTCGAGCAGCCGCATATTCACCGCCTCGCCGATCATCTCGCTCGGCAAGGCCGGCGCTCCCGCGCGGTTCGTCTCGCGCAACGACAACATCTCGATGTCACTGCTCGACGATGGTCCCGTGCGCGCGGGCCTGACCGGGAAGTTCCTGTTTGCGCGCGACAACGACATAGATGACCTCAAAGGCCTCGACCCGGTGCGCTGGGGTGGCGAGGTCGGCGGCTTCTTCGAGATTTATCCGATCGACTGGATGCGCATGCGCGGCGAGGTGCGCCATGGCATAAGGGCGTACAATGGCATCGTCGCCGATATTTCCGCCGACGCCTTCTATGACGTCACGCCGACCATACGCATTTCCGGCGGACCGCGCGCGACCTTTGCCACGGCCAAATATTTCGACGCCTACTATGGCGTCTCGGCCTCGGAATCCGCAGCATCGGGCTTGAGCCAGTACGATCCCGGCAGCGGCTTGAAATCCGTCGGCGTCGGTGGCGCGGTGAACTGGAAAGCCACCGACAAGATCACGGCCACCCTGTTCAGCGAATATTCGCGGCTCAAGGGACCGGCGGCGGATTCGAGCCTCGTGAAAGAGCGCGGCTCGCGCGACCAGTTGATGTTCGGCGTCTCGGCGACGTATCGCTTCGACTTCCAGATGTAGCGTTTGCGCATTTATCCGCTTTATTCTCGCGGTTCTCTCCGCTAAAAGCGCGCCATGAGATGTCTCGCGCCCGTCTTCGCGATTGCTATACGAATTACGGGCCCGGCTTTCCGGGTGGCTTGAGGCTGCCTGAAAGTCCGGGACTTTTTGCCTGCGCGCTTTCCCGCGCATTTTCCATTAAATGACAATTGAACGCCGAGGCGCTTTTCGCCGGGCAACCCGATGGCAAGACAATGACCGATACGTCCGAGAAACTCGATTACTCCAAAACCCTTTATTTGCCGCAGACGGAATTTCCGATGCGCGCCGGCCTGCCGGAGAAGGAGCCGATCGCCGTCGCGCGCTGGCAGAAGATGGACCTCTACAAGCGCCTGCGCGAAAGTGCGGCCGGCCGCGAAAAGTTCGTGCTGCATGACGGCCCGCCCTACGCCAACGGCAACATCCATATCGGCCATGCGCTGAACAAAGTGCTGAAGGACGTCATCACCCGCTCGTTCCAGATGCGCGGCTTCGATTCGAACTACGTTCCGGGCTGGGACTGCCACGGCCTGCCGATCGAATGGAAGATCGAGGAGGAAAACTATCGCGCCAAGGGGAAGGCCAAGCCTGATCTTTCAGAGCCGAAGGCGATGATCGAGTTCCGCCAGGAATGCCGCGCCTATGCCGAAAAATGGATCAAGGTGCAGGGCGACGAGTTCCAGCGGCTCGGCGTCATCGGCGATTTCAAGAATCCCTATTTGACGATGAGCTATCACGCGGAAGCGCGGATCGCCGGCGAGCTGTTGAAGTTTGCCGCATCCGGCCAGCTCTATCGCGGCTCCAAGCCGGTGATGTGGAGCGTGGTCGAGCGCACGGCGCTGGCCGAGGCCGAGGTCGAGTATCAGGACTATGAGAGCGATACGATCTGGGTAAAGTTCCCGGTGCGTTCAGCCCATGGCGAAACACATGCCGATATCTCGGATTTGATGGATGCACATGTTGTCATCTGGACGACGACCCCATGGACCATCCCCGGCAATCGCGCGGTTAACTACTCGCCTCGCGTTAGCTATGGACTCTATGAAGTCATAGCAGCGGAGAATGATTTCGGGCCGCAGCCCGGTGAAAAATTGATCTTTGCAAATGCGCTGGCTGAAGATTCAGCTGTAAAAGCAAAGGTAAGCTTTCGACTCGTCCGCGATATAGCCCCGAGTGAGTTGTTTCCGTTAACTCTCTCACACCCCTTTAAGGGGCTCGGCGGCGGCTACGAGTTTCCTGTCCCCATGCTCGCCGGCGACCATGTCACCGACGATGCCGGCACAGGTTTCGTGCACACAGCCCCCAGCCATGGCCGCGAGGATTTTGACGCCTGGATGGGTGCTCTCGCCGAACTGGAAAAGCGCGGCATCGATACCCGCCTGCCGTTCCCGGTCGACGATGCCGGCTTCTACACCAAGGACGCGCCCGGCTTCGGTCCGGATCGCGAGGGCGGGCCTGCGCGCGTCATCGACGACAATGGCAAGAAGGGCGACGCCAACAAGGCCGTCATCGACGAACTGATCAAGCGCAACGCGCTGTTCGCCCGTGGCCGCCTGAAGCACAGCTATCCGCATTCGTGGCGTTCGAAGAAGCCGATCATCTTCCGCAACACGCCGCAATGGTTCGTCTATATGGACAAGGAGCTGGGCGACGGCACGACGCTGCGCTCGCGCGCATTGCAGGCCATCGACGATACCCGCTTCGTGCCCGGCGCCGGCCAGACGCGCCTGCGCTCGATGATCGAGGAGCGCCCGGACTGGGTGCTGTCGCGCCAGCGCGCCTGGGGCGTGCCGATCGCCGTCTTCGCCGATGCCGACGGCACCGTGCTCGTGGACGAGGCCGTCAACCAGCGCATCGTCGATGCCTTCGAGGCTGAAGGTGCCGACGCCTGGTTCGCGGAAGGTGCGCGCGAGCGTTTCCTCGGCTCCCGCGCCAACGAGCCGTGGGTGCAGGTCATGGACATCCTCGATGTCTGGTTCGATTCGGGCTCCAGCCACACCTTTACGCTGGAAGACCGCCCGGACATGAAATGGCCGGCCGATGTCTATCTCGAAGGTTCGGACCAGCATCGCGGCTGGTTCCATTCGTCGCTGCTGGAAAGCTGCGGCACGCGCGGCCGTGCGCCTTACAACACCGTCGTCACCCATGGCTTCACCATGGATGAGGAAGGCCGCAAGATGTCGAAGTCGCTCGGCAACACGGTGGTGCCGCAGGACGTCATCAAGCAATCGGGCGCCGATATCCTGCGCCTGTGGGTGGTGACGACCGACTATTGGGAAGACCAGCGCCTCGGCAAGAACGTGCTGCAGACCAATATCGACGCCTATCGCAAGCTCAGAAATACCATCCGCTGGATGCTAGGCACGCTGGCCCATGACGAGGGCGACGTGGTGCCGGTGAAAGAGATGCCGGAGCTGGAGCAGCTGATGCTGCACCGGCTGGCCGAACTCGATGAACTGGTGCGCGCCGGCTACGACGCCTTCGAGTTCAAGCGTGTCACGCGCGCGCTGATCGATTTCATGGTGGTGGAGCTTTCCGCCTTCTATTTCGATATCCGCAAGGACGCGCTCTATTGCGAAGCGCCATCGAGCATCAAGCGCAAGGCGGCCGTGCAGGTGGTGCGCCATCTGTTCGACCATCTGGTGACGTGGTTGGCGCCGATGCTGCCCTTCACCACCGAAGAGGCGTGGCTCGAGCGCTATCCATCGTCCGAATCGGTGCATCTCGAACAGTTCCCGGCCGTACCGGCGGACTGGAAGAACGATGCGCTGGCCGAAAAGTGGAAAAAAATCCGCCAGGTGCGCAGCGTCGTTACCGGTGCGCTGGAACTCGAACGGGCCAAGAAGACCATCGGTTCGTCGCTGGAAGCCGTGCCGGTCGTTCACATGAATGATGCAGCACTTGAGGCCGCATTGTCGGGCATCGACATGGCCGAGATCAGCATCACCAGCGATCTGACGGTTTCGCATCAGGGTACACCCGCAGACGTCTTTGTGCTGCGCGAAGTGCCGGGCGTGGCGGTTGTCGTGGAAAAGGCCGACGACAAGGGCCTGCGCAAATGCGCGCGTTCCTGGCGCTATACGGATGACGTCGGTTCGGACCCGGAGTTCCCGGAAGTGTCGGCGCGCGACGCCAAAGCTCTTCATGAATTGAAAGCTTTAGGGCGTATTTAGAGTACATGCGGGGGAGGGCGCGGCGGTGGTCGTTGCCCTTGCCTGCCGCTTGGGTTACAAGCGCGGGGCTCCGGGCGACAAAATCTCGCCGGATTCCCATCGGATGAGGGTTGCGGGAAATATCCGGATTGCGGTCCGATATAGAGCGAGAGGCGGTTTGCAGTGAAATTTTCTGGCCTGACTGAAATGACGCGTGCGCGCTGGATGGTGTTTGCGCCGCTCGTGGCTTCCAGCCTCGCGGTTTCGGGTTGCATGAGCGGCCCTACTTACGGCACCGACAAGACCTCGACCGAACAGCTCGTCGGCGACGTCACCGGTATCCTTTCCATGGCGCCGAAAAATCGTGGCGACATCGAATACAAGCCGCGGCCCGATCTGGTTAAGCCCAAGCCGGGCGAAAAGCTGAATCTTCCCGCACCGCAGGAAAGCATCGTCAACGCCGATGCCAGCCAGTGGCCGGAATCGCCTGAGCAGAAGCGTACGCGGCTGCGCGCTGAAGCGACGGAAAACCGCGATACGCCCGGCTGGCGTCCACAGATCCTGGGTGATCTCGGTGCCCCATCGTCGTCGTCGGTTTCTCGGCCGGGCGTGACCGAGCGCACCATGGATTCGGGCGTCGAGAAGGTTGGCAAGCAGGCCGAACAGCGTGCAGCCTTCAACCAGCGCCTTGCCGAAACCAAGCAGGGCAGCCCGACGACGCGTAAGTTCCTCAGCGAACCGCCGCTGACCTATCGCGAGCCGTCTGCAACAGCGCCAGTCGGAGATGTTGGCGAGGACGAGGTCAAGAAAGAACGGCGCCTGAAGGCTCAGGCGACGAAGAAGACCGGCAACAGCTGGCGCGACGTTCTGCCATGGTAAGGGCGTCCTGACAAATCGTCAGGGTTCGCGGCGGGCCTGAAAGAAATCCTTGAGGATCGCCGAGGCGCTTGTCTCGGCTATGCCGGGATAGACCTCCGGCACATGATGGCAGGTCGGCGAGGCGAAGAAACGCACGCCGTTGACCACCGCACCGCCTTTTTCGTCGCCGGCCCCGAAATAGAGGCGGCGGATTCGGGCAAATGAAATGGCGCCTGCGCACATGGCGCAAGGCTCCAGCGTCACGTAAAGATCGAGATCGTTCAGGCGTTCAGCGGCGAGCATTTGCGAAGCTTCGCGAATCGCCAGCATTTCGGCATGGGCGGTCGGGTCGTTGAGTTCGCGGGTGCGATTGCCGGCTTTGGCAACCACGCTATTGCCATCGGCTACCACTGCGCCGACCGGCACTTCGCCGCGCTTTGCCGCAGCTTCGGCCTCTGCAAGCGCCAGCGCCATGAAATCCGGGCGTTTCAATCCGTTATTCCCCTCGCAAGTGCAGGATGTTCCTGTTATCTACCGCCCCTGAAAGGCGCATTGGACTAATATTTTATATTTGATTTTCAATATGTTGTAGGAACTTCAGATCGAAAATCAAATATCCGTAAAATATATTAGGCCACAACGGATCGGAAAAATACGGAACATTGCGGAAGGGCGCAACGGGCCGCTAGGCTGCATGTGATTCTCACATGGGGGCTAGGATGAAAATAACTTTGATACTTCGCGCGTTCGAGGGTCATGAACGTGAATGGACGGAAGAATTCAATGTTCCGTCCATTCCAACGACCGGAAGTTACATCTCGATCCAGCGTCCGGGCGATCATGACGGATTCGGGGCAGATATGATCGTCAAGAATGTGTGGTGGACCTTAAAGTCACCCATGGCGGACAACGTTGGCAGTACAAGTGAAATCATTGTTGAATGCATTCCGGCATTGGGGCCACGTCCGTCTGCGTCATGGAAAAAGCTTTGCGCGGCAAAGAAATCTCAAGGGATTACCGTTCCTGAGTTCGATACCTTGGTACTCGCGATGGAAGATAAAGTTTAACGTGTAGTCACAGGCTACTGATGCTCGATATTGTCGGCGCTGTCTTAATCCTAGTCATCGGCTGGATCGGCTATCACGCCGCAAGGCTCGCGTGGCTATCGTTCAAAGACCGTGCGTGGCGCGCATCGTTGATTTGCACGGTAGTCTTGTTTGTGTGTGTGATTGCCATCCCGGTTATCGGGAAAGTGATGATTGGCGGCGCTGGCAGTGATCGAGGCTGCGGAAGGGTGATAGATGGACGCAGCGGCACGGCCATCGACTGCTAGTCATTGGGGCGTTTGACCATGGCGATCAATTCAGAAATTTGTGAAGTGAAAGCCCGTGGCGAATGGGTTGCGGTATCAATCGAAGATGCTTTGCGCATGCTTCATCCCGACCGCACGAAGCGTTGCCCGGAATGTCATGGAGCGGTTAGGGCGCATAGCCATAGCAAGGACGGGATGCGTGCTCATTTCGAGCATCTGATCGCACACAAAGGCTGTTCGAAGAGCACTGCCTTTGATGGTCAGCCCTCAACGCATCCAAAGGCGATTAGCTAACGTATGCGTGCCACGCCTTCGACCAGTCTGTGCGCTTAGGCGCTGCCTTGCGGGCCGACTGGATGATTTCTTTTACGAACTCATCGTGAACCCCGAAACGTTCCGCGATTTCCGCGAATTCGTATCCATCGCGCGCCATCTGAATCAGGGTGGCGCGCTGCTTGTCGGTGAGGCGGTAGTCGTCGCGGATGCCTGCCATTTGCATAACTCATCGGGTTGAAGGGAGCGGCCCGGCCTGCGTGGGATGGGCACAGGCCGGGCCGTAAGCGTCTGCCGCTGATGGGCCTAAGGAACCCCGCCAGACGCTTGTGGTGCGTGGATGTCAGGACCACGCACCAACTACTTATTAGACGCGCTTTGCCGCTTCCTGTGCCTTCAAAAGCTCATTTTGGCCGTAGCGTTGCTGGAATTCGTGGGTATCCTGAATCTTCGCAACAGCCTGAACGCGGCTCTCGTTCCATTTTTCGACGCGCGCGTTGATTTCTTTTTCGAACCATCGGTCAAACTCGCTGGACGAAAACGCAGGTGCAGGCGTTGCGGCCTTTGCGACAGGTTTGGCGGCGTTCATTTCGTCATAGACGCCCGGATTTGCGGAGACGTAGGAGACGAAGGCGGATTCAAAGCTCGTGCCGTTCGTGGCGGCAAGCTTTTCGATTTCAACAGTATGATCGGTCATTTTCGGGGATTCCTTTTCCGTGAGTATTGCGAGGATGTTTGCAAGTGCGCGTTCGCCTTCGGGCGTCGTCTTGGTAGGTGAGACAGGTTCGGGCGTTGCGGATTTAGCAATCGTAGCCAGCGCCCCGGCCATTGCGGGCTGGCCGTCAACGACCACGGACAGTTCGTCAATCTCAAGGTTCGTGATGATATTCATTAGTGCACCGTCTCCGTTTTCGTGCCGCGTCCGCCGATTGAAAAGCCTCCGATACGTCCGGCGTCAAACATGTCCAAAATCGCCGGATCGTCAGGCTTCACACCAATGAGCACACCGGTCTGCTGCGTCTGAATACCGACTGATCGGGCAATGTCCGCTGAGAGGGGGAAGCAGAAGATTACCCGGCCCTTGACGGAACCGGTATGATTCAACTTGAGGATTCGATCGCCTTCCATGAAGCGGGCAAACGCCTTCGTAGCCTGATCATCGGGCACATGATCGCCCTGCCGATCAAAGTACGGCTTACCGGCGATGGTGGACACAAGCGCCCATCCGATAATCAGACCCAAGCTGCGGTCAGTCTTGCAAATCGTTACAGGTGTCATGCTGCGCGGCCCTTGTTCTTGTTATGCAACTTGTTCAAATCCAGCGGCTTGAACTCGCCTGCAAGCTTTCCGAAATATTGATTGTCATGATCGAAAAGCTTTCGTTCGCTGTCACGCTTGATGTCGCAGAAATTACCGATACCGGCATAGTTCAGCGCACCGTTGATGGCACGATAATGCTCGGCAGTATTTCCAAATTCACGGGCTGCCTCAGGATCAATTACACGAATTTCACGGCTGTAATCTCGACGTGTCTGCAACAGCTTGAACAAGCGCGCGGCGCAATTATCAATCTCGGCGCTGACCTTAAGCAACTCCACCGCATGTTCGGCAGCGTGTTGACGCCGCTCAAATTTCGCTTCATTTGCAAGCTTTTCGTTAGCAACGCGCGCTTTATCTTGCTCGGCTTCAAGTTGTTCTGCAATCTTGCGACGATTTTCCATATGGAATCGGTCAAGTGCGTCCAACTCATTCTGTAGTGTGTTAATTTCTTTACTCATAATTTATGAGTATCGTCGCAATTCGGCATCGTCAATAGTCGTTCTTCGTGAGTACAAGCGGACCGCTGAGGTTGAATTGCCGTGTTTGTTGCTTGAGCGCCAAATACGTTGCGAGCGCTACAACGTTCGCAACGTCATCGTGACTATTCGGGCCTTGCGGGTGATCGATGGTAAGCTTGCCGCCACCCTTGTTCTTACGTTCGAGCGCGACAAGCTGCGTGACCATTTTCTTGTTATCGAGCAACGACACACGCCCCGAATTGATCGCTGGCAGCATGGTCACATAAAGGTCCGTCCGAACGGCAGGCGATAGTTTGTAATCTATGCCGTGGAGGCGCATCTGCTCGCGCGGCCAATCACCGCCGTAACGATCACCCGTAGTAGATTGCAAGCCGTACGACCGGAAGAAATCGGCAAGTTCCTTGGTTGCTGCCTGTGGCGAAAAGGGCGGCTTAATTTCGCGTATGGCGTCGATAACGACCGTTTCACCTTCACGGTGACTGACCGCTGCCGTCATGGAATCTGTACCACTGCCACCGGCTGGATCGATTGCACCGAAGTACGTCACGCCGGGGATTCGTGGACGCTCGTAACAGCCATCCTCAACGCAGGCTTCAACCGCCTCAAGTGATACGTAGCTTTCCACGTCCGTGCGGAATTGCGCTCCGAATTCAGCGACAAAGGACGCTGGATCGGTAATCTCACGCTCACGAAGGAAATCCCCATCGCGCGGAACGGTCGGGTTCATGCGCCATGTCGGTGCCTGGACTATTAGTGACGAACCGGTCTTACCGAAATTGTCCTTGTATTTACGCCAGAGAAGCCCCTTGCGGGCGTGCGGGCTGCTGATGCCGAACAACATGGCGTTCGGTATCGTGGCCATTGACGGCTTGATCGCCCTGTACAGTTCCTCGTCAGGATTGGCGGTATTTTCCGACGCGTAGAATGCACATTCATCCAGAACAGCCGCAACAACCGAACGGCCACGCGCGGATTTATAATCGTTGGTGGTGATTTCGATGGTGATGCCGTTGGTGAGTTCCAAGCCGTCAGCCGTGTCACGCGCAACAAGCTTCTCTAGCATAGGCTGTTCAAAGAATGCCTTGGTGTACGACAAACAGACTTTCGCCTGCTTCCGGTCCATCGCGAATAGCTGCGCAACGGCTGTTTCGCCTCGTACGAGCTTGTCGAGATAGCCGTATTTCACCGCTCCAATTGTCGCCAGATATGTGATGATGCTGGCAATCTTCACATCTTTGCCTGACCGTCTGCCCATGACCAACCAAGCTTCCGTACAAGGTGCGGTCGGTGCTTCGGTGCGGCCAGTTAGTTCCGTGAAGATTGCCAATTGTTCAGGCGTAAGGGGGTCACCGAAGATTGCACGGTCAAGCACGCTCCATGTGTTCCAAGTCGGGCCGTTGAACCAAGGGCCGAATAGATGATCATCGCGGCAGGCGTCGGCGTAACTGATCACGCGCCGCCCTTCCTGATGTAATCATCGAACGATGGCGTTATGTCCCGTGCAGCCCGTTTGTAGCCGATATCCTGTAGAAGCCTGCGGAGGCTGTTGGATGCCGTTGTGTATGGCGCGATGTCGATAACCTCGCCAGCCGCGAGACGCGCTTCTACAGCCTCGCACCAAACGCTCAAGGACGCAGCACGCCTGACAAGCTGTTGCTGTGCTTGCGACAGGTCGCCACCCATATCTGTGCTGATCGCTGCGATAAGGTCACGATAGCGGCGCGCAAGGGCCGTACGACCGTCTAGCTTGTCTGCAAACAGTCGTGACCCGTTGACGACCGCGCTGCGCTGTTGCGGCGTCTCTGCAACGATAGGTTCGCGAACGCCCGGTAAATCTTGTAACTTTTGGACCATAATCGATTGATATTCGAATATTCCGGGACTGGCTACCCCCGATCCATATCCTAACATATTGATACAAAACGGTCTTTATCATTCCGTATCGTTGTATAAGTTTGCCTTAGTGAGGCGGTAGATAGGGGATTTTCACAGGGGAGGCGAGAAAAGACGCTCAAAGTTCGTACGCGTACGGTGGCGCAAAACCGGTCAATTTCTACAAATTATAAATGCTGACAAAATTATAAATAGCGAGCCGTTTGATTGGTGCTCACAGGGGGGGTGTCTCAAAGTCTCACAGTCTTTCCCTATACCCAGCCGCCAGCAGCTATATAGTAGAGAGATTCTCTACTATGGGCTTGTTTTTATACTCTATCAATTTCTAAGAATCTAAAGAGACAAAGAGACTTTTGGGTCTCAAACCCTTACGGTGCAAAGGTTTGAGCAAGTCTCACGTCTGTTTTGACAAAGAGACAATGAAGAGACAAAGAGACCCGTTTTAAATTACATAAAATTACATAATTTCAAAAGTCTCACTTCAAATGCCCAAAAGTCTCACCCAAAAGTCTCAAAAGTCTCACCCAAAAACAAAAAGGGCGACCGAAGCCGCCCTTGCTGAGACTTATATTCCAAGTTCTTTTCGTAATTCTCGCGTGTCGCGATCTTTCCATTTAGCCGACAATTCTTTGGTTTTCGCGAAAACCGTTACGAGGCGAGAAGATTTGTCTGGTTCAATCAGTCCCGGCAATCCAACCAAGTTTGGTGGTGGAAGTGTGATCCGAAGCCGATCAGCGCCGCCAATGACTACAGGGTAACGCTTAATCATCTTGCGCGCCGCATTACGCCACCCGCTACCAAGTTCCAAGCCCTCGCAAATGTTGGTTGTCTCGACCGCCGCCAAAACCGTATGCGACATGAACAGTTCGCCCGGTATCGCTTCGATTGCGGCGCTGACTGCGTGATCAAGTTCCGAACGGGCACCGTCGATCATCGCCAACTTAGCGGCGGTCGTCGGGGGTATCTCGTACGAATTGTAGCCGGTCAGATCGATGGATCGAAGGTGCTCAGCCCAAGCAGAAACGTTGGCTGGATTTCTGAGCCATGTTGCAACTGCTTCGGAAAGTTCCGACGACAGGCGAGGGCCGTTTGTCAGAACGTCGAAACGCCTATCGTCCGGGTGCAACCAGATCGCATCCGAGTGGTTCGATGCGAGAATTACTGAGTAGAACGGGCGCGCATTAACGGCGGTCATCGTCTTCCGAGCGACTTCCTTGGCCTTAAAATTCGACGGATCGACGTTTTCTTTCAGTTCCTCGTATTCTGCGATCTTTCCAGATTGCGACTTGGCGACGTTGCGCGCTTCCTCCACATAGACAAAGAGTGATCGGAATTTCCAATCCTGAAATTGGGCCTGCCCTCCCTCACCGATAAGACTCCGGTACTTGATGCCGCGCGTATATTTCGTACCGATCAACGATTCCATGATCGAGAAATGCAAGCCGCGCCCGGTTCCGTGATCATCGCCAGCAATGAAAATTACACCGCAACCGCGCTCCCATGGCCGTACAATTTTATTGGCCATCCATTTGAAATGTCGGTCGCGTTCAACAGGATCGGGAATGAAATGCTCGTAAAATTCCAGCACCGTATCGATCGCACCGCCTTCGGACGATCCAAGTTCAACCGGCATCCAGATATTCACAGAATCGTTTCGGATGTCACCGAACGGGCGTTCAGGATCGAAGTCGAGTGTTGCAACTTGAGGGAACCGAATCGCTCGATTTTCTGTAAAGCACTCGAACGCCTTTTTGGAAGGACTTGCGCCATCAGCCTGCATCGCGAACGAATAACCGCCGTACGCCGCGTTGAACCGTTCCGGCGTCAACAATTCACCGGTCGGTATCAGCACGGCATGTTCGGAGCGAACGTATACGCAACCGCTGAAATGCGTTGGCTGTTCTGACAAGTTCATAAAACCGTCAGATGCGGGCACAGGGGGTAGGATTTCACCGTCCAAAGCGACTTGCGGTGCGTACTTCTCATTGCGGTAAACCGCGCCGCCCTTGCTTTGGATGAACCGGACCGCATTGTTGATCGTCAGCGCTCGGTAGTCGGACCGCTCTTTCCATTTCGAGCGCTGCCCTAGTGCTGAACGGTTGAAAAGGCGCTCCATGCGCACGGCGTCGTTACCGGTGTAGAATCCGAGTTTCTGACAAAGAGCAGCGTCAGCCGCGCTATGGTTGAAGTGTTCGTCACCGTCAGCGGGAAACGACTTCGCCAACATAGCGGCGTTTCCATCCCATAGATCGCGCGTCGTCGCTGCGTCACCGAAGGCTTTCTGCGTGCTTCCCGGCTTCTCGTTCAACATGACGCGGATAAGCTCGTCATCATCCTGCGGGCCGCACCATGTTGCGACGGGGCCGGTTGTGATCACAGCGGGGACGGTCGATGCCTGGACACCAAATTGCGCGGTCATTTCCGCAAGTGTGACGGTGCGACCGGCGAAAGGCATGGCGAGCGATGCAACACGCGGCTGATATCCCGCTGCGTTCTTGTCGGGCGATCCCCAATTGACCGTGCCCGGCAAGCGGCAAAGCCGGTCAACGTTGCTAACATTGTCACCCTTGAAGCGGGCCGCGATCGCCTTGTTCACAGACTCGACAGCTTCAAAATCCGTAATGCCTTCGGATGCGAGCCAGATCGGCTGCAATCCGCGCCCGGTATCGATCACAAAGCTTGGCATCCCAATCATTTGCAATTCGATAAGGGCGGCTTGCTTGTTCCAAGCGTCTAGCGGCTGACCCTTCGGCGGATCGATGTCGGCATGAAAGCCGCGAATGCCGATTATATCGGCCTTACCCGGTTTCTTGTCGCCGGGCGCACGAATATTGAAAGTTACATACAGATTGCGCGGCTTGGAATTTTGCTCGCACGCCCATTGTGCCGCACCTTCCCAATTGTCACCGAACCATTTCCCGCGAATCTTGTCCTTGCGACTATCGGGCAAGGTCGGATCGATGGATACCAAATGAATCGCGTCGGACGGCGCAATGTATTCACGCAGGAATGACTCTATGTCGTCGCTGATTGCAGCCGGATCAACGCCCGGCATCCCTGAAAGTACGGGTGGATTTGGGAAATGCATGGTCATTATTTGCGGCTCTTAGCTGCTAGCTTAGCGGCCCGACGACGCTTCTGCCGTTCCGACGCTATCCAAAAATTCGGCTGGATGGTGGTCATTACGCGCAAGGTGGGCACGACCTTTACCAGATAGTCGCATTCGGCTTGACTATGCGCGTTCGCATGTATAGTTTTCATACTGTGAAAATCCTACTGTGAAATGACTTGAGCGGCCCGCTACAAACCGGGCCGTTTTTCTTTTGTCGCGCATCGCACGCAGCGAATTTCAAGTCCTGTTTAAAGTTAATCTTGACTGTACTTTAGAGATCAAAAAGCGTATTTGATACGTCAGTAATGCTGACCTATTTTAAGCTGCTTCGGTACGGTCGAGTTCCCATGCGCGCATTGCGTCTTGTGTGACCATCACGCGCCCCATGACGCTTATGGTACGCGGTGCAAATCCGGCGTCACGCCATTTGTAAAAGGTCGAGACGGCAATGCCCTGCAAAGCGCAGAACTCTTTGATGCTCAAGGAGCGGCGATCCTTGAGGGAGGCGAGGTTGATTGATTTCACGTGTCTATTTCCTTTCCGGGTTAAGTCGATACGGAAAGAAATAGAACGCTTCGGACGGCTCAAACAGTAAACAAATTTGTTTACGGTTTAACCGTTCGTTTCCTTTCCGGTTGAAGTCGATACGGAAAGAAATAGAACGCTTCGGACGGCTTAAACACTAAAGAATCGCTTGTTAACGAATTTCTTTACTCAATCGGCATTACTGCCCTTCGTGTGATTTCTGTTGCAGCGTCAACGATGTATTGTGCGTAATTTTTCTCAATCATGCTCACAGAGGTATCGTGCAACTTCGCAACCAGCATGGCGGGCAAGTGGTGTTGAATCTGATGTGTGATGCTCGAATGGCGTAATGCATAAGGAACGACATGCGGCTCAAGTCCGACACGTTCGCGAACGTCTGCCCATTGGGCTTGTAGATCGGACGCCATGTGCCAAGGTTGCCGTCCACATTTGCGCCAATCAAGACCCTTCACACGCTCATACTTATCACGCTCTAGCAGTACGGTAGATCGTGGCCGATCTAGAATCGGCTGCAAGACTTCAATGACGGCAGGAGCGACAGGGCGGGCGGTGCGTCCGATCTTGCCCAAGCCACCACGGCCTTTGCGTGCTTCTGGCACCATGAGGGTATGCGAGGCGGTATCAACGTCCGCAACTGTCATCCGTGTTACTTGTGAAAATCGTGCGCCTGTCGCAGCCATGACCACAATCAAACGATGGAAATCGGCGTCGATTTCTTTTGCAGCTGCAACGATCTTTCGAATCGTCTCAACCGGCAGAATTTGCCCATCGCGACCATCGCCGTTCGAAACGCTAGCGACAGTCGAGTTAACAAGTTCCATCCCACTTTTAATCGTTGTAAAAATATCAGCAGGAAGGCGTTTGCGGTGCGCTTTGGCCGTCTCATTGAGTGCGGCCCTGAAATCGTTCCGTAGGCGCTTAATCGTTGTCGCCTTCATTGTTGCGGGCAGGCCGGTTTGCCATGATTTAAGATCATCGTCGGTGAGCGAATGAAACGGCGTTGCGGCCAGCTTCTGGTTGTTGAGCACGTCGCGCGTCAAACGAGTCCTTGCATCAGAAGATGCGACGTGCCGTCCTTTCAATGCCCGCGTAGTTTCATCGCGCCTGACACAATACGCCTCAACCGCTGTCGCAACTGTGATCAGTGGCCCATCCGCTTCGGCCTTGGCGCTGGCGTTCGCTGCGTTGACGATTTCAACGGCTTTCTTTGCGGCTTGGTCATAATCAAACACATTTATACCATCCGCCTTGACGCCGTTATCATCTGCCGCACCAATTGCCGATTGTGAATATTTGCCAGCACCCTTATAGAACCGCACAAGCCACGTGCCGCCTTTACCGGCTGCAACGCGATATCCAAGGTGCACACCTTTCGAGACCTCGCGCCAATGAACGCCAGCCGCCAATTTTGAGCGTGCATTTGCTGTGGTAGTCTTCGCATTCGTGATCGTCTTCGCCACTTGATGGACTCCTGAAATCAAATATCCATCAAATAATAGGGCGGTGAATAGCATCGGTCAAATACGGAAGGAAACGGAAGAAACACGGAATTAGAGTAATTAAATCAACGCTCTATATCATTCCGGATCATTCCGAACCCTTCCATCAAATACGGTAATTTCCGCCCCTGAAAGGCAAAGGCCACATGGACGACGATCGAAAAAAATTCCCGCGTAGAGGCGGACCGCGCAAGGGCGTCAAACCCGATTTCGCTGCAAAGCCGCGTTTCGAGGGCGGCAAGCCGTTCGTGAAGCGCGATGGCGCGGCCAAGCCACCCTATGCCAAGCGCCGCGACGATGCGACAGCAGGCGCAGAGCGCCCCAAGCGCGATTTCAAGCGTGACGACCGCCCGCGTGAAGGTGGCGAGGCGAAAGCCGAGCGCAGCGGCGCGCCGTTCCGCAAGGGGCCTCGGCCCGAGGGCAAGTCCGATTTCGCGGCAAAGCCGCGCTTCGAGGGCGGCAAGCCATTCGAAAAGCGCGACGGTGCGGCCAAGCCCTACGCCGAGCGCCGCGACGATGCGGCAGCCGGCGCAGAGCGTCCCAAGCGCGATTTCAAACGCGACGACCGTCCACGCGATGGCGCGGCGCGGCCTGAACGCAGCGACAAACCTTTCCGCGCTGGTCCCCGGCCCGAAGGAAAGCCATTCGTCCGCCGGCCCGACCGGGAAGGCGACGCCGGCGGCGAGCGCCCGGCGCGGCGTTTCGACCGGCCGCAAGGTGCGCGTGAAGGCGGTTTCGAAAAACGCCCACGGCCCGAAGGCTTCAAGCCGGACGGCGAGCGCAAGCCGTTTGCGCGGCCGCGCGAGGAAGCGGAGGAAGGCGAGCGCATCGCCAAGCGGCTGGCCCGCGTCGGCATTGCTTCGCGCCGCGACGCCGAGGAACTGATCGCGGCTGGCCGCGTCAAGGTCAACGGCAAGATTCTGGCTTCGCCGGCCATCAACGTGATGGCGAGCGATACGATCGAGCTCGACGGCGAGACCATTCCGCCGATCGAGCGCACGCGGATGTTCCTGTTCCACAAGCCGTCCGGCGTCGTCACGACCAATCGCGACCCGGAAGGCCGCAAGACTGTGTTCGACCTCCTGCCGGCCGAACTGCCGCGCCTGATGACCATCGGCCGCCTCGACATCAACACCGAAGGCCTGCTGCTGCTCACCAATGATGGCGGCCTGTCGCGCGTGCTGGAACTGCCGGCGACCGGCTGGCTGCGGCGTTACCGCGTGCGTGTGCATGGCAAGGTCGACGAGAAGCAGCTTGCCGGTCTCAAGGACGGCATCGCGGTCGACGGTGTTTTCTACGGCGCGATCGAAGCTTCGCTGGACCGCGAGCAGGGCACCAATGCTTGGCTGACGATCGGCCTGCGCGAAGGCAAGAACCGCGAGGTGAAGAACATCCTCGGCGCGCTCGGGCTCGACGTGACACGGCTGATCCGCATTTCCTACGGGCCGTTCCAGCTTGGCGAACTGCCGGAAGGCCATGTCCAGGAGATGGCCGGACGCACGCTGCGCGACCAGCTCGGCGAACGGCTGATCGAGGAATCGGGCGCGAATTTCGACGCCGATATCGTAAAGCCCTTCTCCAACAAGCCGGTGCGGCGCTCATTCGAGAAGCCGGTTCCGGCAGCCGCGCCGGCGCCACGTCAGGCGCGTCCGGTGCATATCGGCGAAGGCGGACTGATCAAGAACCGCAAGCGCGACAATGAGCGCCATCGCGAAGACGTGCTCGGCCGCTTGCAGACCAAGCCCGATCGCGGCTTCAAGAGTGATCGCGGCCCTAAATCCGATTTTGGCGACAAGCCGGCTCGCGGACCCAAGCCCGATTTCGGCGACAGGCCCGCGCGTGGACCCAAGCCCGCACGTGGCGGCAAGTCCGAGCGCGAATCGCGTCCGATCGAGCCGCCGGGTGTCCGCAAGGCCAATGTCTGGATGGCGCCGGGCGCCAGGCCGATCGGCAAGGGCAGGGCAGCAGCCGAAAAGGCTGAAGTGGATGCACGTAAAGCCAGCAAGGCGCAGCATCACGGCAAGCCGTTCTTCGACAAGCCGGGTGGCGGAAAGTCCGGTTTCGGCAAGCCGCGCCGTGAAGGCGACGAGGGCGGCAAGGGACCGCGAGGCGGAGGTGATAGGCCGCGCGGCCCGCGCAAGGATCGCGGCTGATGCGCATTGTCGGCGGCGAGCTTCGCGGCCGGCCGCTGGCCACGCCGCGAACCAACGCCATACGCCCGACCACGGACCGCACTCGCGAAGCGCTGTTCAATGTGCTTGCGCACCGGTTTTCCGACCGGCTGGAAGGCGCGCGCGTGCTCGATCTCTTTGCCGGCACCGGCGCGCTTGGGCTTGAGGCACTGTCGCGTGGCGCGTCGTTTTGCATGTTCATCGAGGAATCGGCCGAGGGCCGCGGCTTGATCCGCACCAATGTCGAAACCTTCAATCTGAATGGCCGCACCAAGATTTTCCGCCGCGATGCGACCGGTCTCGGCCCCGCCGGCACCGTCCAGCCGTTCGGCCTCGTCTTCGCTGACCCGCCCTATGGCAAGGGTCTCGGCGAAGCAGCGCTTAGATCCGCGCGCGACGGAGGCTGGCTCGCGCCTGATGCGCTTTGCGTGGTCGAGGAATCGGCCGCCGCAGCTTTCGATCCGGGAACCGGGTTTTCCGTGATCGATGAGCGCAGTTATGGCGAAACCATCATACGCCTGATCGAACTTTCCTGATCTTTTCAGGCACTTCGTCTAGCTTCGGCCTCTTTTTCAGGAACACATGACGGAGAATTCACTTTTCCAGCCGTCATGCGGCTGCCATACCGCTCATGACAATTGCAGTGATGCCGAGGAGCCGTTGATGATTTTTGAAGCCGGGTGGGCAATACGGCGGGGAGGACGCTTCGTTGCGGCGTCCCTGATGTTGCTGACGGTAACCGCCACGCCTGCATTGACAGCCCCCGCGCAAGCCGCCCAGGGCGACCAGGAGGTTTCCAACTTCTTCCTTGGCAACGGCATGGAAGTGGTGGTCATACCCGATCATCGCGCGCCGATCGTTACGCATATGGTCTGGTACAAGATCGGCAGCGCCGACGAACCGCCCGGTAAATCCGGCATTGCCCATTTCTTCGAGCACCTGATGTTCAAGGGCACGACCAATCACCGGGCCGGCGAGTTCGGCACCAGGATCGCCGAGATCGGCGGCAGCGAAAACGCTTTCACATCATATGATTACACGGCTTTCTTCCAGACCGTGACGCCTGACGCGCTCGAAACCATGATGAGTTTCGAGTCGGACCGCATGCGCAACCTGATTCTCACCGATGCGGTGATCGGGCCCGAGCGCGACGTCATCCTCGAGGAGCGTCGTTCGCGGATCGAGGGCAGCCCGGACGCGCTGCTGAGCGAAGAGGTTCAGGCGACGCTGTTCCAGAACCACCCTTATCGCATTCCCGTGATCGGTTGGATGCATGAGATGGAGAAGCTGAACCGCGCCGAGGCCATCGATTTCTACAACCGCTATTATGCGCCGAACAACGCCGTGCTGGTCGTGGCCGGCGATGTCGATGCCGCAACCGTGCGGGCCATGGCCGAAAAGACCTATGGCCGGGTAGCGCGCGGCCCGGACCTGCCGCCGCGCATACGCCCGACCGAGCCGGAGCAGAACACGAAGCGCACCGTGACACTGACGGACGCGCGCGTCAGCGTCCCGAGCTTCTCCAAGGGATGGGTCGTGCCGTCTTACAACCGCGCCCAGCCGGGTGAGGCCGAAGCGCTCGACCTGTTGTCGGAAATTCTCGGTGGCGGCACGCAGAGCCGACTTTATCAGGCGCTTGTCGTCAAGGCGCGCATTGCCTCGAGCGCAGGCGCTTATTTCGACGGCACGGCATTGGACGACACCAGCTTCACCGTCTACGGCTCGCCGCTCGGCGAAACCGGGCTGGAAAAGCTGGAGGCTGCCGTCGACGCCGAGATCGTGAATATCGCCACCAAGGGCGTCACCGATTCGGAACTGGATAAGGCCAAGAATCGCTACGTCCGCTCCATGATCTTCGCGCGCGACAAGCAGTCCAGCATGGCCAATATGTATGGCAGCGCGCTGACCACTGGCGGGACAGTCCAGGAAATACAGCAATGGCCGGACAAGATCCGCGCCGTGACAGCCGATCAGGTTCGTGCTGTGGCCGCCAAATACCTCAAGCCGGAGATTTCGGTGACGGGCTATCTGCTGCCGGCGCAGACAGCCAGCACCCTTCCCGCGGAAGAGGTCCCACCGGCCGATGTGGGCGCAACTGACGGCGAGGCCGGCAAGCCCGGGCCTGCCGAGGCCTCCCCCGCCAAGACACCGCCTGCGAATTGATCCGGATGGTTACCATGAGAACGACATTCGACATACGCGCCCGGGCGATCTCCTCGATCGTCACGCTGGCGATGGCGCTTTTCTTCCTTGTCCTGCCCTGCGTGGTTTCTGCCCGGGCGGCGATGAACATCCAGGAAGTGAAATCCTCCAGTGGTGTTACGGCCTGGCTCGTCGAGGATTATTCGGTTCCGATCATTGCGATACGCTTCGCCTTCGAGGGCGGCAGCACGCAGGACCCAAAAGGCAAGGAGGGGCTTGCTAACCTGATAACCGGCCTGTTCGATGAAGGCGCCGGCGATCTCGACAGCGAGACGTACCAGTCGCGGCTGGACGATGCGGGCGCCGAGATGAGTTTCACGGCAAGGCGCGACAGCATCTACGGCTCGATGCGGCTGCTTGCCGATCAGCGCGAAGAGGCGTTCGACCTCCTGCGCATGGCAATCACCGCGCCGCGGTTCGACCAGGCGCCGATCGATCGCATCCGGGCGCAAATCGTGTCCGGCATCGTTTCCGGCGCGCGCGATCCGGAAGTCGCGGCACAGTTGAAATGGGCATCGGCGCTTTATGGCGACCACCCCTATGCGCGCCGCGACGAAGGCAACGAACAGTCGCTTGCAACCATAACCGCAGACGATCTGCGCGCTTTTCACAAGGCGATCTTCGCCCGGGAAAAGCTGAAAATCTCCGTGGTCGGCGCGATCGATGCCGATACGCTGAAGGCTGATCTCGACAAGCTCTTCGGCAGCCTGCCGGAAAAGCCGACGCTTACGCCTATCCCTGATGTTCAGCCGAAACTCGGTCAGGAAGTCCGCGTCGAATACGACCTGCCGCAGACGATGATCCAGCTTGCCTATCCGGGCGTCGAGCGCACGGCACCGGATTTCTTCGGCGCGGTGTTGATGAACCACATTCTCGGCGGTGGCACGTTCACCTCGCGGCTATTTGACGAGGTGCGTGAGAAGCGCGGCCTGACCTACGGCATTTCGTCGTCGCTGGTGAATTACGAGCACGCCAATGCCTTGACGATCGGCACCTCTACACGCGCCGACAAGGCGGCCGAGGCGCTGGCGCTGATCCGCGACGTGATACGCAAGATGGCCGACGACGGGCCGACGCAGGCGGAACTGGACGCGGCGAAGAAGTATCTGGTCGGCGCCTACGCCATCAACAATCTCGATTCGTCGAGCGCCATCGCCAGTACGCTGGTGGAGCTGCAATTGCAGGATCTCGGCATCGACTACATGAATCGACGAGCCGGATTGATCAACGCGGTGACGCTGGAAGACACCAAGGCGGCAGCGAAGAAACTGCTGACGGTCGATCCGGCGATACTGATTGTCGGGCCTTCGCTGGTGGCGGGAAGCAAGTGATGAGCCCGACCTTCGCCATCGCATTCGGTGGCGGCGGTGCGCGCGGGCTCGCGCATATCCATGTCATCGAGGCGCTGGACGAACTCGGCATTAGCCCCGTGGCGATTGCCGGCTCCTCGATCGGCGCGATCATGGGTGCCGGCATGGCGGCCGGCATGAGCGGCCGCGACATTCACGACTATGCGCGCCTAGTGCTGGGCAAGCGTTCCGAAGTGGCGTCACGCATGTGGCGGGCGCGGCCAGGAACCTTCGCGGAGATGATGGAAGGCGGCCTGCGCGTCAGCCAGTTCAACATCGAGCGTATTTTGCAGGTGTTCCTGCCGCCCGAAATTCCCGCGACATTCGCCGAGTTGAAAATCCCGTTGCGGGTAACGGCGACCGACTTTTTCGGCCACGAGATGACGGTGTTCGATGAGGGCGAGCTGAATTCGGCGCTCGCCGCGTCTGCCGCCATTCCGGCGGTGTTCCGCCCGGTTCGGCGTGACGGCAAGATCCTGATCGATGGCGGCATCTACAATCCGGTGCCGTTCGATCTGGTCGAGAAGGATGCCGACATCGTCATTGCCATCGATGTCGTCGGTACGCCGACGGATGGCGGGCGCAAGAGGCCAAACTCCATCGACCTGATGTTCGGCGCGACGCAGCTGATGATGCAGTCGATCATCGCCAGCAAGGTCAAGCAGGGTACGCCGGAGATTTTCCTGCGACCGCCGGTATCCCAGTTTCGCGCGCTGGATTTCCTGAAGATCGACGCGGTGATGGGCGAAACGGCTGCCATCAAGGACGAACTCAAGCGCGCGGTCGATGTGGCCCTGCGCAACGCCGAGCGCCGCCGCTCAGCCTAGGCTCTCACTGCAGCGTAGCCGCCTTGCCGGTCGAAAACGGCGACTGCGCCGAAGGCGGCGGCGGTGGCATGGTTTCGTCCGGCATTGGCTGGCCGGCGATGCCGTGTACAACGCGGAAGCAGACGAGCATCGAAACGACACCGAAGACCACGGCGCCCAGGCCCCAACCGGCGAGGACGCCTTCGGCACCGTAGAAATGCGCACCAACCCAGACGAACGGGATCACACCGAGCGTCGAGCGGCCCCAGTTGAAGACGGTGGAGTAGGCCGGGTAGCCGAGATTGTTGAAGGCAGCGCTGGAAACGAAGATCGCGCCGTTGAACAGGAAGCTGCCGGCGGCGAACAGGCAGAAGAACACGATAAGCTTGCGCGACAGCCCGGTCGCACCGAAGATCGAAGCGATCGGATGGGCGAAGATCGCCAACAGCGCCCACATTGTCAGCACATAGACGATGGTGAAGAAGAGTGCGTTGCGCATCGTGCTCATGAGGCGATCGTATCTGCGCGCGCCGAAATTCTGCCCGAGGATCGGCCCGACCGCGCCCGAAAGCGCAAAGATGACGCCGAATGCGACGGGCACGATGCGCCCGATGATTGCCCAGCCGGCCACGGCCTGATCGCCGAAGGCGGCAATCTCGGTGGTGACGAAGGCATTGCCGACCGGGGTTGCGATCTGCGTCAGCACGGCGGGCAGCCCGATGGCGAAGAAGGGGCGGAACGCGGCCGCGAGCCTTTCGCGGTCAGGCAGCCTGATAAGCCGGTGGACGCGATGCGCGCCATGGATGCCGACGGCCAGCATGACGACGCGCGACAGAATGGTGGAGATCGCTGCGCCATCGATGTCGAGGCCAAGGCCGAAAATGAGTATGGGGTCGAAGATCGCGGCGGCAATGGCGGCGGCGAGCGTCACATACATTGCACGCTTGGCGTCTCCGACACCGCGCAAGATGCCGGTGGTGCACATGCCGAGCGCCAGCAGCGGTGTCGAAAACAGCACCATCTGCAAAAAGCGCGTCGAAAGATCCAGCGTGTTGCCGGTCGCGCCGAGCATGGCCGTCAGGTCACGCAGGAAGGGAAAGACGGCGATGCTGAGCAGAACCGTCGTAATGCCCATGAACACCATCGAGGCCCCGCCCATGCGGGCCGCATCCTCCCGGCTGCCGCGCCCGAGCGCACGCGAAACCAGTGCGCCGCAGGCGATCGTCAGGCCGATGGCGATCGAAACCGTGAAGAACAGCAGCGTCGAGGCAAAGCCGATCGCCGCCGCCAGTTCCTGAACGCCAAGCAGCGAAATGTAGAAGAGGTTCAGCGCGTCAACGACGAAAACCGCAATTAGACCCACCGATCCCGTCGCTGTCATCGTGATGACATGGCGCATGGTCGAGCCGGTGGTGAATTTGGCCGGCGATCCCGGCTGCGGTTTCTCGCTCATGCGGTTCTGCCTCGGATCGGCGATCAGTGCGCGAAGACTTGCTCGAGCGACCGGAACCCCTTGAATTCAAGCGCATTGCCCGAAGGATCGCGGATGAACAGCGTCGCCTGTTCGCCGGGCTCGCCGGCAAAACGGATCATCGGCCGCTCCAGCCAGTCGATGCCGTCATGGGCTTCGAGGCGATTGGCGAGCGCCTGCCAGTCGTCCATCAGCAGGACGGCGCCGAAATGCGGGATCGGCACCAGCTTGTCGCCGACCTTTCCGTCATTGGCTGCAGAGGCCGTCTCGGGCCGCAGATGCGCCGACATCTGATGGCCGAAAAGATCGAAATCGACCCAGGTGTCGGACGAGCGCCCAATCGCGCAGCCGAGGACGTCACGGTAGAAAGCGCGGGTTTCCTCGAGGTCGCGGACGGGGAATGCGAGGTGGAAAGGCGTCATGTCTGCAGTCCGATACTATACGTGAGGCGATATGCCCGGTTGCTATTGGCGCTATGGTGGTCGACTCCTAGACTAGAGCCTAGCTGTTTCCAAAGGAATTGGTTCGGCCTCGGTCTTTCTGCTGGACCACGCCCATTGCACAAGCGGGATGGGAACAATAGATGGTGCAGCAAGCCTGCGAACCAACTGATTTGGGAAAATCCGCATGAATGACACCCTTGATGCCGTCAAAGACGCCGGAAAGCTGACCGATCGCGTCGCGGCTCTCGTCGAAGCGGCAAAGAGGGCCGGTGCGGATGCGGCCGATGCCGTTGCTGTTCGTGGCCGCTCGGCAGGTGTTTCGGTGCGTCTCGGCAAGGTTGAAGCCACCGAGGCGTCTGAGAGCGAGGATGTGTCGCTGCGCGTCTTCGTCGGCCAGCGCGTCGCCAGTGTCTCGGCGACTGCAGCATCCGATCCGAATCAATTGGCCGAGCGCGCCGTCGCCATGGCGAAGGTTTCGCCGGAGGATCCTTATCAGGGTCTGGCCGATCCTGCGTTGCTGGCAAAAACCGTTCGCGACCTCGATCTCTACGACAACACGGTCGTTTCCGCCGAGCAGCTCAAGGCCGATGCGCTGGCAGCCGAGGAAGCGGCTCTCGCGGTTCCCGGCGTCACCAATTCGGGTGGCAGCGGCGCAAGCGCCGGTCTCGGCGGCATGGTGCTTGCCACTTCGCACGGCTTTCTCGGCCACTACGTCGGCACGCGGTTTTCGCGCTCGGCCAGCGTGATCGCGGGCGAGGGCACGGGCATGGAGCGCGACTATGATTTCTCCTCGCGCCAGCATTTCGCCGATCTGGATGCGCCTGACGCGATTGGCCGCTCCGCCGGCGAGCGGGCCGTGCGTCGGCTCAATGCACGCAAGGCCAAGACCGGTCCGGTCGATGTGGTGTTCGACCCGCGCGTGTCGCGCGGCATCGCCAGCCATCTCGCCGGCGCCATCAACGGCGCTTCGGTGGCGCGCAAGACCAGCTTCCTGCGCGACATGATGGGCAAGCAGGTGGCAAACGGCATCATCACCGTCATCGACGAGCCGCTGCGCCGGCGCGGTCCGGCCTCGCGGCCCTTCGACGGTGAAGGGATCGAAGGCGAGAAACTGGTGATGGTCGACAAGGGCATCTTGAACCACTGGTTCCTCTCGACCTCTGCCGCCAAGGAACTTGGCCTGCAGACGAACGGTCGCGGCGCGCGCAGCGGCTCGTCCGTCTCGCCGACCTCGACCAACCTGTCCATTGAGCCCGGCGACCGCTCGCCCGAAGACCTCATCAGGTCGCTGAAGAGCGGCTTCTACGTCACCGAAGTGTTCGGCCAGGGCGTCAACATGATCACCGGCGAATACAGCCGTGGAGCCTCCGGCTTCTGGATCGAGAACGGCGAGCTTGCCTATCCCGTATCGGAAGTCACCATTGCGTCGAACCTTAGGGATATGTTCCTCAACATGGTCCCCGCGAGCGATATCGACCGCAATTTCGGCACGGCCGCGCCGACGCTACTCATCGAAGGAATGACGCTTGCCGGAAGCTGAGACAGCCAGCATATCGACCGCCGCCGAAGATCTGTCGCTGCTGCTGGCTGCTGCACGCGAGGCCGGCGAAATCGCGATGCGCTACTTCAGGAAAAGCCCGGAAGTCTGGATGAAGACCGGGCAATCGCCAGTCAGCGAGGCAGACTATGCCGTTGACAAATTCTTGCGCGAGACGCTGACGGCGGCGCGGCCCGATTATGGCTGGCTGTCGGAAGAAACCGCCGACACCGATGCACGCCTGACTGCGCGGCGCACCTTCGTCGTCGATCCCATCGACGGCACGCGCGGCTTCATCGACGGGCTGGACGCATGGTGCGTCAGCGTCGCGGTCGTCGAAGCGGGACAGCCGGTAGCCGGCGTTCTCGATTGCCCGGCGCGGCGCGAAATCTTTTCCGCAATACCGGGAGAGGGCGCGCGCAAGAACGGCGCGCCGATACGCGTTCGCGAAATTGGCGATGAAATCGAGATCGGCGGCCCGAAGCCTTTTTTTGATCTCATGCCTGAGGAATGGCTGCAGCGGGCGCATCGCGTCGCGCATGTTCCCTCGCTTGCCTATCGCCTGGCGCTGATTGCGGAAGGATCGCTCGATGCCACATTCGTCAAACCCAACTCGCATGATTGGGACATTGCCGCTGCCGACCTGATCCTGCGCGAGGCGGGCGGAAAGCTCGTGGATGCGGCAGGCAATCCGCCCTCTTATGCCGGCGCGGTCACCGCGCATGGCGCGCTGGTTGCGGGCAGCGGCCATCTTCTCGCCGCCATTGCCGGGGTAATAGCGGGTGCCGGGCGCTGAAAGCGCGTCGAGGCGGTTTCAAAACAATCCGTTTTCATCTAGACAATGGCAGCTTTGCCAATCACGATTCAGGAATTCCCATGTCCGAGGAAGACGGAAAAAAGCAGCTTTTGCATCTGGTTTTCGGTGGTGAGCTGACGAAGCTCGGCTCCACCGAATTCCGCGACCTGGACGCGCTCGACATTGTCGGCGTGTTCCCCGACTACCAGTCCGCGCATACGGCCTGGAAGGCGAAAGCCCAGGCGAGCGTCGACAACGCGCATATGCGCTATTTCGTGGTTCACCTGCACCGGCTGCTTGATCCGGAAGCCAAGGCGACCGGTCAGAGCTGATGGACGAAAGACGAGTGGCGTCGCCGGTCGTTCAGGCCACGGCCCCGAAGAAACGCAAACCGGGCGGCGCGAAGGGTTTCTGGCGCAAGATCCGAAAGCCGCTGGCGCAGTCGAGTTTCGCCAAGGGCCTGATTGCGAGCCTTCTTGCCTCCGGGTTGCGCTTCGTGCGCCTTACCAATCCGCTCGCCAAGGGATCGACTAACGTCAAGGAGGCTCAGGCCGAATTGACCCCGGCCATCATCGCGCTCTGGCACGGCCAGCATCTTCTTGCGCCGGTGATGTTGCCGAGGCGGCAGAAGATGCTCGCCATGGTGTCGCGTAGCGCCGATGCCGAACTCAATGCGCTGGTGCTGGAAAAATTCGGCTTCGAAGCCGTGCGGGGGTCCGGCGGCCGCGAAGACAAGCGCCATGCGGAAAAGGGTGGCGCACGCGCATTGATCGTCCTCAAAAAGGCGCTCGATGCCGGCAAGAACGTCGCCATGATTGCAGACATTCCGCACGGAACACCGCGTGAAGCCGGTCTCGGCATCATCACGCTGGCACGCCTTTCGGGCCGCCCCGTCGTTCCGCTGGCCGTCACCACCAGCCGCCGCAAGGTGCTGGAGCGAAGCTGGGACAAGACCACCATCAACCTGCCTTTCGGCCGCTGCGGGGTCATCGTCGGCGAGCCGGTCCATGTGCCGGCGGGCGCCAGCGAGGCGATGATGGAATTCAAGCGCCAGGAACTGACCGCGTCGCTAAACCGCGCGACGGCGCAAGCCTATCTTATCGCCGACGGTGGCCGCTTATGAGCGAACGCTGGGCGCGCAGGCTGCTTTCGGGTTACCGTTTTGCCGGCTCGGTCGCGTTTCCGGTGATGGGCGCCTATGTCGCCTGGCGCTCTAGCCGCGGCAAGGAGGATCATGCAAGGCGGCGCGAGCGCTACGGCCGGGCAAGCCAGCCGAGGCCGGAGGGCCCGCTGATCTGGGTTCATGCCGCGAGCGTGGGCGAGACGATCGCGGTTGTGCCGCTGGTGGAAAGCATACTCGGCTACGGCATCAACATCGTGCTGACGACGGGCACCGTGACCTCCGCACAGGTCGCCGACGAGCGGCTCGGCGGGCGCGTCATTCATCAATATGTGCCGCTTGATATGAAGCCGGCGGTGAGCCGTTTTCTCGATCATTGGCAACCTGACCTCGCCATCATCGCCGAATCTGAGATATGGCCGATGACGATCCTGGAACTGGGCCGGCGCCGCGTGCCTCAGGTCCTGGTCAACGGCCGCCTGTCCGATCGTTCCTTCAAGAACTGGAAGAAACGGCCCTTCATCGCCGAAGCGCTGTTCGAGAACCTCGCCCATGTGGTTGCCCAATCCGATGTCGACGGCCAGCGCTTCGCGGCACTCGGCGCGCGCCCGGTCAGCGTTTCCGGCAACCTGAAGGTCGACACCGCGCCGCCACCGGTCGACGAGAAGGTGCTCAACGCGCTTCAGCGCCAGATCGGCAAGCGCAAGACATGGGCGGCGATTTCGACGCATGACGGCGAAGAGGCGGTTGCAGCCGAAGTCCATACCATGCTGCACAAGCGCCACCCTGGCCTGCTCACCATCATCGTGCCGCGTCACCCCGACCGGGCGGCCGCACTTGCCGAGGAGTTTACAGCACTCGGGCTTTCGGTCGCGCGGCGCAGCACCGGCGACAAGATTACCGCCGAGACCGACATCCTGCTCGGCGACACGATCGGCGAGATGGGGCTTTACCTGCGCCTGACGGAGATCGCATTCGTCGGCCGTTCCCTGACCTCCGAGGGCGGGCAGAACCCGCTCGAGCCGGCCATGCTGGAGACGGCCGTGCTTGCCGGCCGCAACGTCCAGAATTTCCGCGAAACCTATCAGCGCCTGATCGATCGCGGCGGAGCCAAGCTGGTGCGCGACCGCGACATGCTTGCGGGTGCCGTCAACTTCCTGCTGGTGAACGAGGTCGCGCGCCACGACATGATGGCGGCCGGCGTGGTGACGGTGGACGAGATGCGCGGTGCATTGGCCAAGACCCTGCGGGCGCTTGAGCCTTACATCCAGCCGCTTGTCGTCAAATCGCGGCTCAAGGGATCGGGCGGACGGTAGCGGTGGCGAGCGAGGCGCCTCCTTTCTGGTGGGAGCGGCCCGACTGGCGGGCTTATGCGCTGTCGCCGCTTTCCACGCTCTACGGAATGGTGGCCGCGCGCCGCATGGCGAGCGCGAAGCGTGAGACGGTCGATCTGCCCGTGCTTTGCATCGGCAACTTCACCGTCGGCGGAACCGGCAAGACGCCGGTGGCAATCGCGCTCGCAAAGCAGGCGCGAGCGATGAACCTCACGCCCGGCATCCTGTCGCGCGGTCATGGCGGCGGCTTTTCGCAGCCGCATGTCGTCGATGTGCATCACGACAGCGCAAAGCATGTCGGCGATGAGCCGTTGCTTCTGGCCGAGCATGCGTCCGTGGCCGTAACCCCCAATCGGCCCGCCGGCGCCAAGCTGCTGCTGGAACAGGGTTGCGATTTCCTCATCATGGATGACGGCTTCCAGAGCGCGCGCATCCATATCGACTACGCGCTGGTAGTGGTCGATGCGCGCTACGGCATCGGCAACGGCCATGTCATCCCCGGCGGACCGCTGCGCGCGCCTCTGCTCGAGCAGCTTCGCTTTGCCGATGCGGTGCTGAAGATGGGCGAAGGCAGTGCCGGCGACGAAATCGTGCGCAAGGCCTCACGCGCCGGCAAGCCGGTGTTCGAGGCTACCGTGCGCCCACGCAATGCCGAGGCATTGGCCGGCCGCCGGTTTCTCGCATTTGCCGGCATTGGTCATCCCGACAAGTTCTTCGACACGATCGTGAAAGCCGGCGGCACCGTGGCGCTGTCGCGTTCCTTCCCGGATCATCACGTCTTTGCCGACGACGAACTGGCCGAGCTGCACGCCACGGCACGGGCCGGGCAGCTGGAGATGATGACGACAGCCAAGGATGCAGCCAGGCTGCGTCACGGCGCGGCCCCCCAGGATTTTGTCGATCAGCTCAATGTTCTGGAGATCGATGCGGTGTTCGAACTGCCGCAGGTGCCGGCGCGGATCATCGAGGAAACGCTGGAAGCCTGGCGTCGGCGACGATCTGGTAATTAGCGCCTGACGCGTAATTCCGGATTGGATTCGATCTCGCGGGCGAGCGATACCGAGGCGTTCACATAGGGCTCCTGGCGCGCGACGCTCCAGTATTTCAGTTCGTCCAGCGGGATCGATTCACTGGTGACCGCGCAGCGCACGAACGCGCCGGGGCTGGTGACCTGGAAATCACCATCGAAATAGCGGATGCGGGCTTCCCTTGCGCCGGGGCCCTCGAAACGGTTCATCATAGTGCGTGCTCAAAGCTTGTTTGAGATTGTTCCGCCACAAATCGCGGGCGAGGTCAAGCGGCAGGCTGCGGCAGGGCGAGACGAGGCTCTTCGCGATGGGCCGCCTGCGCATGCTGGAGGAACAGATCGGCACAGGCCGACCAGCTATATTGCATCGCCTTGGCGCGCGCATCGGTGCGGCTGACGTCGAGCGCTGCAAGCGAGGCCTGGCGCAGATCTTCCGAAAGCACACCGCCGACGCCGTCGGCCAGCACATCACGTGGACCGGTGACCGGAAAGGCCGCGACCGGCACGCCGCTGGCCAGCGCTTCCAGAAGCACGATGCCGAATGTGTCGGTGCGGCTCGGGAAAACGAAGACATCAGCGCTGGCGTAGATATCGGCGAGTTCATCGCCGGTTTTCACGCCGAGGAAGGTGACATCGGGATAGACCTCGCGGAACCGCTCCAGCGCTGGGCCATCGCCGACGACGACCTTGCTGCCGGGCAGGTCGAGATCGAGGAAGGCCGGCAGGTTCTTTTCGACCGCCACGCGCCCGACCGACAGGAAAACCGGACCGGGGCGCGCAGTCTTGCGCCGGCGATCGGGGCGGAACATGGTCGTGTCGACGCCGCGCGTCCATGGCCGCACATTGGTGAAGCCGCGCCCGGCCAGCTCGCCGGCAAGCGACGGCGTGGCGACCAGCGTGCCGGAGCCGGCATTGTGGAAGCGGCGCAGCCAGGCATAGCTCCAGCTTTCCGGGATCGGCGCGCGGGCGCTGAGATATTCGGGAAAGCGCGTGTGATAGCTGGTGGTGAAGGACAGGTCGCGCTTCACGCAGTATCGGCGGGCGAGAATGCCCAGCGGGCCTTCGGTGGCGATATGGATATGATCGGGCCTCGCCTGCTCGATGCGCCGGGCGATCTGGCCCGGCGTGGCAAGTGCCAATCGTATGTCAGCGTAGGAGGGCAGGGGAATGGTTGAAAAACCCTGCGGCATCAGCATCTCCACCGTGCAGCCGCGCGCGCGCAGCCCTTCGCAAACCCGCTCCAGCGTGCGCACGACGCCGTTGATCTGCGGATGCCAGGCGTCGGTGACGATCAGGATACGCATGGGCGGAGTCCGGGAGAGGGGAGCGTCGGCGCTGGAGCTGCCGCCTTTTCGCCGCATGAGGCAGGGCTATCGCGCAGGGCAATCGCGGTGAATGGCGCTCTATGATAACCCCCACCCCTAACCCCTCCCCACAAGGGGGAGGGGAACTTTGCTGCTGCCACGCCACTTGAAACCGTCAATGATTGGCACCCTGTGTGAATGCCATAGGGATCCCCCTCCCCCTTGTGGGGAGGGGTTAGGGGTGGGGGTCCTTCATACGCGATTGCCCTGCCGTTTACGGGCAGAAAACCTCGGCAGGTGGATGAAGGGCTGCTCCGATGAACAAACAAGCCCACTTTCGGCGCAAAGGACGCCGAAATCCCGTCGGAAAACAGATTGATCGAATCACAGACGCCGCCGCTTTGCATGGCGGGTTTTCATCATGTTTCGATGACAGGTGCGTGACGCGTTACTTCCGGCCGAACAGCCGCTCGATATCGGCAAGCTTCAGCTCGATATAGGTCGGGCGGCCATGGTTGCAGGTGCCGGAGCCCGGTGTTGCTTCCATCTGGCGCAGCAGCGCGTTCATTTCCTCGGGCCGCAGGCGCCGGCCCGAACGGACCGAGCCGTGGCAGGCCATGGTCGCCGCGATCTTGTCGAGGCGCTCTTTCAGGGTCTCGGTCGTGTCGTTGTCGGCGATCTCGTCTGCTAGGTCACGCACGAGCTGGGCGACGTTCGTTTCACCGAGCATCGACGGCGTCTCGCGCACGGCAATAGCCCCGGGCCCGAAGCGTTCGACGCCGAGGCCGAAGCGGCGCAGCATGTCGGCATGCGCGGCAAGGCGCGACACGTCATCTTCCGGCAGGTCGACGATCTCGGGCAGAAGCAGCATCTGCGCCGGCACCGGGCGGGCGTGGAGCGCGTTCTTCAGCGCCTCATAGACCAGCCGCTCGTGGGCGGCATGCTGGTCGACGATGATCAGCGAATCCTGCGTCTGTGCGACGATGTAGTTCTCATGCACCTGCGCGCGCGCCGCACCGAGCTGCGCCTGAAGCAGTTCTTCAGGCAGCTCGGACTGTCCCGCGCGCGCATCGGCGCTGGCGATCGGACCGGTGTCGAAGGCGGCCTGCTGGCTTTCGGCGAAACCACCGTCGAGCGGACGATAGGGCGAACGCGCCGCGTCGAATCCGGCCGTGGCCGAAGCGCGGAAGCCCGGATTGAAACTGCGGTGGCCGTTTGCCGGACCGGGATGGGCATAGGCGGATGCACCCGGACGGAAGGCGCCCATCATTGCCGCAGCACCGGACGTGGCGGACCGGACGCCGGCATCGGCAAGCGCCTGGCGGATTGATCCGACGATCAACCCGCGCACCAGCCCGGGGTCGCGGAAGCGCACATCGGCCTTGGCGGGATGGACATTGACGTCGACGGTGGCCGGGTCGAGCGTCAGGAACAGCACCGTCACCGCGTTGCGGTCGCGTGGCAGGACATCGGCATAGGCGCCGCGAATGGCCGAGGCGATCAGCTTGTCGCGCACCGGGCGGCCGTTGACATAGGCATATTGCTGCAGCGCGTTGGCGCGCGAATAGGACGGGATGGAGACATGGCCGGAAAGCCGCACGCCCTCGCGAATGGCATCGATGGCGATCGAATTCTCGGGAAATTCGCCACCCATCACCTGCGCGATGCGGGTGAGTTGCCCGTCCGGGCTGTCATCGCCGGCGGGCAGCTCCAGCGTCGTGCGGTCGGGCCCGGAAACCGTGAAGCGCACCGCCGGAAAGGCGATGGCTATACGCTTGACGATATCGCTGATCGCGGTCGTCTCGGCGCGCTCGCCCTTCATGAATTTCAGCCGCGCAGGGGTGGCGAAGAACAGGTCGCGCACCTCGACGGATGTGCCCTTGTTGGCGGCGGCAGGGCGGACAGTGGAAACGTCGCCGCCCTCGATGCCGATCTCGGCGGCAGCGTCGGAGGCAGCCGTGCGCGAGCGGATCGTCAGCCGCGACACCGAGCCGATCGACGGCAGGGCTTCGCCGCGAAAGCCGAGCGAGCGGATGTCATGGATGTCGGTCGAGAGCTTGGAGGTGCAGTGCCGCGAAACGGCAAGCTCGAGCTCGCTCTCGGATATGCCCGAGCCGTCATCGCCCACGCGGATCAGGTTCAGTCCGCCACCTGCGGTCACGACTTCCACGCGCGAGGCGCCGGCGTCGAGGGCGTTCTCGACCAGTTCCTTGACCACGCTGGCCGGTCGCTCGATGACCTCGCCGGCTGCGATCTGGTTGATCATCGTTTCTGAAAGCTGGCGAATGGGCATGGCATCCATATAGCGGATTCGAAGGTGGCAGCGATAGCGGCAAGCTGTCAGTTTGCGCCATGCAAAGGCGCAAGGTTGGCTTTTCTTTGGTGTTGTTCCGGGGATAGTCTCGTTGCGTAATCGGGAGGCCCGCATGGAACCCACCGTTATCGAGCAAGCGCCCGACTCTTCGCGCAAACGCGGCGGACGCGTCGCCCGGCGCGAATTGCGCTCGCATGGACAGCAGGGGCATGGCCGCCCCTATATCGTGCGCGGCATCCCGACCTATGACATCATGTCGGAAGAAAATCTTCTGCGAATCGAGGCGACGGCTGATCGCATCCTGGCCGAGATCGGCATCGAGTTCCGCGACGATCCGGCAGCGCTCGACCACTGGAAGCGGGCCGGCGCAAAGATCGAAGGCGAACTGGTGAAGTTCGAGCCGGGCATGCTGCGCGAAATCCTGAAGACCGCGCCGGCCGAGTTTACCCAGCATGCGCGCAACCCGGAAAACTCGGTGCAGATCGGCGGCAAAAGCGTGGTGTTTTCACCGGCTTACGGCTCGCCCTTCGTCATGGATATCGACAAGGGCCGGCGCTACGGCACGATCGAGGATTTCCAGAACTTCGTGAAGCTGGCGCAGTCCTCGCCCTGGCTGCACCACTCCGGCGGCACGATCTGCGAGCCGGTCGATGTGCCGGTCAACAAGCGCCATCTCGACATGGTCTACAGCCATATCAAATATTCCGACCGCGGCTTCATGGGTTCGGTAACGGCGGAAAGCCGCGCCGAAGACTCGATCGACATGACGCGCATCGTCTTCGGCGAAAAATTCGTCGACGAGAACTGCGTCATCCTCGGCAATGTCAACGTCAACTCGCCGCTGGTCTGGGACGCGACCATGACGACGGCGCTGCGCGCCTATGCCCGCGCCAACCAGGCAGCGGTGGTGGTGCCTTTCATCCTCGGTGGTGCCATGGGCCCGGTGACGAATGCCGGCGCGATCGCACAATCGCTGGCCGAAACCATGGCCGGGTGCGCACTGACGCAGCTCGAGCGGCCCGGCGCTCCGGTCATTTTCGGCAATTTCCTGTCGTCCATGTCGCTGCGTTCCGGCTCGCCGACCTTCGGCACGCCGGAACCGGCGATAGGCTCGATGGTGATCGGCCAGCTGGCGCGGCGGTTGAACCTGCCGCTGAGATGCTCCGGCAATTTCACCACCTCGAAACTGCCGGACGCGCAGGCGATGAACGAAGGCACCATGTCGATGCTCGCCGCTGTCCATTGCGGCGCGAATTTCATCCTGCATTCGGCAGGCTTCCTCGATGGGCTCTTGTCGATGTCCTACGAGAAATTCGTCATGGACATGGATTTCTGCGGCGCGCTGCACACCTATCTCGACGGCGTGAAGGTGGACGACAACCAGCTTGCGATGGAGGCATTTCAGGAAGTCGGGCCGGGCAGCCACTTCTTCGGCTGCGGCCACACCATGGCCAATTACGAAACGGCATTCTGGGACACGGAGGTTGCCGACAACGAACCTTTCGAGAAGTGGGAAGCGGCCGGCTCGGAGGACGTCGCCGTTCGCGCCAACAAGCGGTGGAAGAAGATGCTGGCCGAATATCAGCCGCCGCCGCTGGACGCCGGTACGGACGAAGCGTTGCGTGATTTCATGGACCGGAAAAAAGCCGCGATGGCGGACGCGTGGTATTAACGTCGATATGCCCGCTTCCGAGGTCGTCATGAAATACGAGGTTTTGATTGCCGCCTTTGCCATGCTCTCACCGACAGCCGCTTTCGCCGGTGAAGCACTGGATGCCGTGAAGCCGTTTTACGATCACATCGGGATCGAGCTGGAGCCCACTGAACGAGGCCGCTTCGTCGATCCGGCAAAATCCGTTCTCGATGCCCGCGACCGGCTGGTGAAATCGGGGCAGGGCGACTGCCTGGACGACAACATGGCGCTCGACAACGCTGCCTACAACAAGGCCGAGTTCGACAAGAGCCTCAAGCTGGCAGAATCCGAGAATGGTGAGACTGCGGTAGTGGTCGCTGCCTTCATGGCGTCAAACGAGCCGCATCGCATGCAATGGAAACTGAAAAAGGTCGACGGCCAATGGAAGATCGCCGACCTGTTGTCGGTCACGAACGAATGGGCGCTCAGTCAGTACCAATGCGAATGAGTAGACGAAGAAGTGTTGCTGCAACTGCGTTCGTGGCATTGCTTGCCATTGCGGCTGGCTTTGTCTGGACGACTGGAACCGCTGCGATCGCGCGAAAGCCGCAGGCGACCTTTGCTGCTCCTACCGGCTTTCCGGTCGAAGAAGCCACACTGAAGGAAGGCAGCGAGCCGGAACTGCGTGGCTGGATTGTCGAACGCGCGGGAAGTTGCGGCGTTGCAGCGCTTCTGCATGGAAGAGGGTCGGACAGGCGTTCGATGATCGCCAGGGCCAGGCTGCTGTTTGACGAGGGCTACTCGGTCGCACTGTTCGATCTGTCGGGACACGGGGAAAGCGGCGGAGGCATCCGAGGCTTCGGCTATTCCGAAGGCGACGATGCAGCCCGTATTCTCAACTATGTTCATGAGCGGTTTGCTGGTCGCAAGATTGCGGCGATCGGCTCTTCGCTGGGGGCTGCCGCATTTGTCTTTGCGGAGCCGCGCGCCCGTCCGCAAGCCTACGTGCTCGAACAGCTATACTCTACCTTGTGGGAAACCACGGCGCTGCGCGCGCCGCTTCCTTTCCTGCGAGAGCTGCAGGCGACGGTGCTGCTGGCGCAGATGCCGCTGCGGTTGGGTTACGATGCCGGTAAAGTTCGGCCCGTGGATCACATGGTTGCACTCGAACGGCCGACCTTGCTGCTTGCTGGATCAGCCGATCCGTTCGTGGACCCCAGTCAATCGCTGGCTTTGGAAGCTTCTTCCAAGGGCAATGCGAAACTGGTGTGGTTCGATGGCGCCGGTCATGTGGATCTCCTGCGCTACGACGACAGAAAATATCGTGAAGCCGTGATCCCTTTCCTGAGGGAAAACCTGTGCTCGCCTGCGGCAAGCTCATGACGAGGGCCGTATGCTCAGCCCCTGCCGCGGTAGGGTGCGACGCCGGTTTCGGGCAGCCAGGCGCCTTCGGGCGGGGTGCCGGTCTGCCAGAACACGTCGATCGGGATGCCGCCGCGCGGATACCAGTAGCCGGCGATGCGCAGCCACAGCGGCTTCGTCGCTTCCACCACGCGCCGGCCGATCATCACCGTGCAGTCTTCGTGGAAAGCGCCGTGATTGCGGAAGGATGTCAGGAAAAGCTTGAGCGATTTCGATTCGACGAGTGCGGCGTCCGGGGCGTAGTCGATGACGATATGGGCGAAATCCGGCTGGCCGGTCACCGGGCAGAGCGAGGTGAATTCCGGGCAGGTGAAGCGCACGATCGCCGGCGCGCCGTCGCCGCGCGTGAAAGGCACCGTTTCCAGAGTGGCGGCTTCCGGCGAGGCCGGCGTTTCGGCCTTCGTGCCGAGCTGGGTGAGGTTGTCGGTGATGGTCATTTTTTCATCCTTTAGGCCGGCGTTATAGAGAACATTGGGGAATAAAAAAGACGATGACGAGCAACGACCCGCTTCTTCAGCCCTACCAGCTCAAGCACCTGACGCTGAAGAACCGCGTCATGTCGACCAGCCATGAGCCCGCCTATTCGGACGATGGGCTGCCGAAGGAGCGCTACCGGCTCTATCACGCTGAAAAGGCCAAGGGCGGCATGGCGCTGACGATGACCGCAGGCTCGGCGATCGTCTCGCGCGACAGCCCGGCCGCCTTCGGCAATCTCCAGGCCTATCGCGACGAGATCGTGCCGTGGATGCGCGAGCTGGTCGATTCTTGCCACGAGCACGACTGCAAGGTGATGATCCAGATCACCCATCTCGGCCGCCGCACCGGCTGGAACAAGGCCGACTGGCTGCCCGTGCTTTCGGCCTCACCGGTGCGCGAGCCGGCGCACCGCTCGTTTCCGAAGATCGCCGAAGACTGGGATCTGGACCGCATCGTTGCCGATTATGCGTCCGCGGCGCAGCGCATGCAGGCGGCCGGGCTCGACGGCATAGAATTCGAAGCCTACGGCCATCTGATGGACGGGTTCTGGTCGCCGGCGACCAACCATCGCGACGACGACTACGGTGGCTCGCTCGACAACCGGCTGCGCTTCACCTGGCGGGTCATCGACGCAGTGCGCAAGGCGGTCGGCGAAAAGTTCATCGTCGGCATTCGCATGGTGGCCGACGAGGATTTCGAGAAGGGATTATCGAAGGACGAGGGAGTCGAGATCGCGCGCCGGCTGGCTGCCTCGGGGAAATTCGACTTCCTGAATATCATTCGCGGCCATATCGAGACGGATGCGGCACTGACCGGCGTCATCCCGATCCAGGGCATGCGCGCCTCGCCGCATCTCGATTTTGCCGGCGAGGTCAGGGCGGCGACGAAGTTTCCGGTGTTTCATGCCGCGCGCATTTCCGATATCGCGACCGCCCGCCACGCGATTGCCGAGGGCAAACTCGACATGGTCGGCATGACCCGCGCGCATATCGCCGACCCGCATATCATCAAGAAGGTGATGGAGGGCCGCGAGCACGAAATCCGCCCCTGCGTCGGCGCGACCTACTGTCTCGACCGCATCTATGAAGGCGGCGAGGCGCTGTGCATCCACAATGCAGCGACCGGACGCGAGGCGACGATCCCGCATGTCATCCAGAAGGCTGACGGCCCGCGCAAGACCATCGTTGTCGTCGGTGCGGGTGCTGCCGGTCTGGAGGCCGCGCGCGTCGCGGCCGAACGTGGCCACAAGGTCACGATTCTGGAAGCTTCCGGACAGGCCGGCGGGCAGGTGCGGCTTGCGGCACAAAACCCGCGCCGCAAGGAGTTGATCGGCATCGTCGACTGGCGGCTGGCGGAGCTCGAGCGGCTGGGCGTCGAAATCCGCTACGACACATGGGCGGAAGCCGACGATGTGCTGGCATTGAAGCCGGACGCGGTGGTGATCGCCACCGGCGGCCTGCCGCAGAACCCGCCGCTGGAGGCGGGCGACGAGTTGGTGACGTCGAGCTGGGACATCATTGCGGGAGCCGTCAAACCGGCCGAAAACGTGCTCGTATATGACGACAATGGCGGCCATCAGGGCATGACGGCAGCCGAACTGATCGCCAATGCCGGTGCGAGGCTGGAACTCGTTTCGCCCGAGCGCTTCTTTGCGCCGGAAATGGGCGGCATGAACCATGTGCCCTATATGCGCGCCTTTCAGCAGAAAGGTGTCAGGATCACCATCAACACGCGGTTGGTGTCGGTGAGGCGCGAGGGAAATCAGCTGGTTGCCACCCTTGGCTCGGACTTTGCCGAAGGCTGGCGCGAGGAGCGCCGCGTCGATCAGATCGTCGTCGAGCACGGCACATTGCCCATCGACGATCTCTATCTGGCGCTGAAGCCGCTGTCGAGGAATGGCGGCGCTGTCGACTACGAGCGCCTGGTCAGCGGCGGCGATGTCTTTCCGGACACACACCCGGAGAGGGATTTCACATTGTTCCGGATCGGCGACGCGGTTGCCGCGAGAAACATCCACGCAGCAATCTATGACGGCATCCGCTTCACCATGCGGATTTGAGTGTCGTCAGACATGCACGCTGCCGTGTGACAGCTCGCCGGGCCGGACAGTCGGGCGCAGGCTGGCATAGGCAATCCAGGCATAAAATGCCGCGACGAGCGCAATGATGATCCAGCCGGGGACAGGCCCCAGGGCGGCATTGCGCACGATCTCCCCGAGCGAGGTCGCCGTATCGTGGCTGATGCCAAAATCCTGCAGTTTCGGCGAGGAAATCTTGAGGATCCACGCCAGCAGCAGGAGCATGAACATCCACGAATAGTTTCTCTGCAGCCGTCGTGACACAGCCGCGTTGAGGCTCAGCAGGAATTTCGGCTCGCGCAGGTCGCTCCCCAGTATCTTTGCCCAATCATTGTCGATCGAACCTGAGCCACTGAACAGCGGCGCGAAATAGTTGCGTTCGATCAGGCGCACGCGGTTCCGGTACACGTCGAAGAAGCGATAGCGCCGCGCCTCGATGACCAGCAGCAAAAGCATCAGCAGCATGGCGAAAAGCAGCACGCCGTGGTGCGAGGCCGAGGTTGATAGCGACAGTGAAAGCATCGCTGCGGCGGCGGTGATGGCCCAGTTGCTGGTGCGGTCTATGCGGTCGCGCCAGCCGGCCATGCGGGCGATTTCGGCGCGATGGTAATGAGCCAGAACGGTGATGAATTCGGTCGAGGTGGCCGGCATTGGCGGAACGGCAAACCCGCTGATGAATTCCTCGCTCAGTTGCTGTTGCTTGACGCTTTCCATGGTCTCCTCCCACAGGCAAAGCCGCATCGTGGGAGTATACGCCAGTCCGCCCCTTGCGTCCGGGCGAAACGTCGAAAAGCCTAGAGTGAGATGATGTTTCCTCGAATCGTCATCTCACTCCAGGATATTATTTTGAAGCATGATTTTGAAGCATGATCTTGTCCGAAAAGTCTGCAACTTTTCGGGATCATGCTCTAAATTTCCAAGCGCTTGTAATTGGCGATGTCAGCGCGGATTCCGAGCCGCGACATCATTTCGTGGCGGTCGAAGCCGGTCTCGGCATGGAGCTTCGCCACGGCAGCCGTCACACCCTGACGACATCGGGCGTCTCCCATTCAACCATCGTCACGAAGTTGAACTCACCGGGGCCGGACTGCTGTTCCAGGATGATGTCACGCACGAAACCGTCTTGTTCTCGCAGCAGAGCGTGCGTTGCCGCCACCCTTTGCAGGAATTCCTCGCGACCTTCTGTCGGTACGGCGAATTTGTCGACGCGGTAGAAGGGCCTGGGCTCGATGGAGTTTCTATCTTCAAGCATCTGTTTTCCTTTCTGAATTGTTGGAAGACTTCAAAACAGCCGGGCGATCGCCATGCAGATGACGGTCAGCACGAGAAGCCGCGCCGCGATGCGCTCGCCCTTGGCCATTCGGACACGAAGCACCGCTTCATCTTCGCCATTGGCGCCCGCGAGCTTGCGGCGGGCAGGGTCGACCATGGCGCCGAGTACCCCTACGGCGGCGAGCGCTGCGACGATGCCGAGCGCCAGAACCTGCTCCATCGAGCCGAAATAAGCGCCGTGGAAGAAGTACCAGAGCAAGGCGCCGGTCAGCATGGCGACAACCGCCGCTCCCATTTGCGGGCCGAAGAATCTTTCCACCCTGATCTCGGGATCGCGCGCGAGCGTGTAAGTCGTGCCGGCCCAGAAGACGCCGGCCATGACATGCAGGCCGAGAGTGACGATGTAGACATATTGCATGACGAACTCCTCGTTTCGTTCCCCGCGCACCATCAGATTCGAAAATAGATAGATATCGAATGATTAGAAGTCAATCATTATGCATCAGGAAAATTCATGCTATCGTCGGCTCATGCCTCCATCCTTTCGCCCTCCCATCGGTCTCACGCTCCATCGGACATCGCGCCAGGCAAGCCGGGCTTTTGACGAAGCGCTGGGGGAGGTTGGGGGCAGCCTGCCGGTCTGGCTGACCTTGCTGACCATGAAGACGCACAAGAGCGCTAACCAGCGCGAACTTGCCGCGGCGATCGGCATTCAGGGCGCGACGCTGACGCATCATCTGAACGGGATGGAAACGGACGGGCTGCTCACGCGCCGCCGCGATCCCGGCAACCGGCGGGTTCATCTGGTTGAACTGACGGCTGCGGGTGAGGCCGCATTCCTGCGCCTGCGCGAGGCGGCGGTGGCCTTCGACAAGAAATTGCGCGCCGGTTTCTCGGATGACGAGATCGCTGCTTTGGAACAGGCGCTGGCAAAGCTGGGCGCCAATGTCGGCGAGCGGGCTTGATCCCCGGTCAGCCCATCGCCTTTGCCAGCACCGAAAAGACGCGAGCATCCTGGCATTGCGAAACGTTGAAGCGCAGGAAGCCTTTGGCCGATTGCGACAGGCTGAAAGCGTTGCCGGGCGCGAGAACGACATTTTCGGCCAGCGCGCGCTTCGCGATTTCGGCGGCATCGAGGCCTTCCGGGAGGCTGCACCACAGCAACATTCCGGCACGCGGCTCGATCCAAGGTGTCAGGCCGAGCGCTTTCAGGCGCAGGGTGGTTTCGCCCATGGCACGGGCAAGGCGTTCGCGCAGCCCGTCGAGATGCTTCCTGTAGCTTCCATCCCTGAGCATGCCGAGAACAAGCTCGGCCGAGAAAGGCGCTCCGCCGAAGGTGGTTGCGATTTTCAGGTCCGCCAGCCCGTCGATCCAGTCGCCGCGTGCCGCGACAAAGCCGCAGCGCACCGAGGCCGATAAGGTCTTGGAGAAGCTGCCGATATGGATGACGCGCTGGAGCCCATCGAATGCAGCAAGCCGGGGCGCGGGTTCCCGCTCGAAGTCGGCAAAGATGTCGTCCTCGATGATGGTAAGGTCATGAAGGTCGGCGAGCTTGAGCAGGCGGTGGGCCGTGACCGGTGACAGCGTTGCACCTGTCGGGTTGTGGATCGCGGAGTTGGTTATGTAGAGCCGCGGGCGATGCTCGGTCAGCGCTTGGGCAAACAGGTCGATGTCCGGACCGTTCGGCGTATAGGGCACGCCCACCACCTTCGCGCGATGCGCGCGCAGCATGGCGTGGAAATTGAAATAGCAGGGATCGTCGACCAGCACCGTGTCGCCGGGCTCGAGCAGGAAACGGCAAATGAGATCGATCGCCTGGGTTCCCGATTCCGTCAGCATGATCTGGCCGGCCGGCGCTTCGATGCCGTGCGCGGCCAGTCGTCGAGACAGAAGCTGGCGCAACGGCGGCAGGCCGAGCGGCGTTCCGTAGTCGGTGAGCATTGCCTGATCCGCGCGGGCGAGCGTGCGAAGCGCGCGGCGGATACCGGCATCGGGCATCCATGAGGCGGGGAGCCAGCCGCAACCCGGCTTGAGAACATGGTCGCCGGCCTCCAGCGACTGGCGCGACACCCAGAGCGGGTCGACGGCACGGTCGAGCCTTGGACCGATTTCGGCAAGTGACAGCGGTATCGGGTGGCCCGCCACATAGAAACCCGCGCCGCGCCGCGACTGGATAATGCCTTCGGCGCTGAGCCGGTCATAGGCTTCGACCACCGTCGATTTGGAAACCTGCATGGTCTCGGCGAAGCTGCGGATGGAGGGCAGTTTCGCCCCGGGAGCGAGCGAGCGGCCCGCAATCCGCTTGCGGATTGCCTGCATGACGCGCTCGACCAGCGTGCTGCCGTCTTCAACGAGAAGGTTATGGACAGTCATCTGTGCTGGCTCCGTCATCAGTACAGTTCGTACGAATTGTACCGCCCTGTCTCTGGAAATACCAGCCGCCACAAACGATACCGCCTGAAAACGGAACAGATGAAATGGAAAAGGTCACGAGCGGCTGGATCAACGGGTTTGTCGGCGTGCTGATCTTCAGCGGATCGCTGCCGGCCACGCGTGCAGCGGTGGCGGATTTCGATCCGGTATTCCTGACCGTTGCGCGGGCGACGATCGCGGCTGTCCTTGCGCTCGCCTTTCTCGTCATCTTCCGCGAAAAGCGGCCCGCGCGCGCCGACCTCGTTTCGTTGGTCGTTGTGGCGCTCGGCGTGGTCGTCGGCTTCCCGCTGCTGACGGCGCTTGCGCTCCAATACGTCGCTGCCGCGCATTCCATCGTCTTCGTTGGCCTGCTGCCACTTGCCACGGCCATTTTCGGCGTTCTGCGCGGGGGTGAAAGGCCGAAGCCGGCGTTCTGGCTGTTTTCCTGCATCGGCAGCGCGCTGGTTGCGGGCTTTGCGCTGATGCAGGGCGTTGAAGCATCGCCAGTCGGCGACAGCCTGATGCTCGGCGCAATCATTGCCTGTGGCCTGGGCTACGCCGAGGGCGCAAAGCTGTCGCGCAGGCTCGGCGGCTGGCAGGTGATTTCCTGGGCGCTCGTGTTGTCGCTTCCCGTCATGATTCCGCTGGCTCTTTATACCCTGCCATCGTCATGGGACGGTATTGGCGGTCAGGCCTGGCTCGGCCTTGGCTACGTGTCGCTGTTCAGCATGCTGGTCGGCTTCATCTTCTGGTATCGTGGTCTGGCGCAGGGCGGCATCGCCGCGGTCGGCCAGTTGCAGCTGCTTCAGCCGTTCTTCGGGCTGGTCCTTGCCGCGACCTTGCTGCATGAGACGGTCGGCTGGTCGATGATTGCGGTCACCGGCGCGGTCGTGCTGTGCGTGGCGGGAGCGAAACGCTTCGCCTGATGCAGTTTGGGGAAGGCTACGCCCTGTTTCCTTGCAAAACCGTCAATTTCGGCTTTTTGGCGCCGCGCGCGATCATCCATTCGCGCGCTGTCTCGTCCGGCATCGGGAAGGCGATGGAATAGCCCTGAACCTGGTCGCAGCCGACGGACAGGAGCGACTTCAGTTCCTCGTCCGTCTCCGCGCCCTCTGCAATAATGGAGATACCGAGGCCGCGGGCGAGTTCGGTAATGGCGCGCACGATCTTGGAGTTGTCACCATTCGCGTCGATGTTCTGGACGAAGCGGCGGTCGATCTTCAGCCGGTCGATCTCGTTCGGATTGACGTGGCTGAGCGAGGCGTAGCCGGTGCCGAAATCGTCCAGCTCAAGGTGGACACCGGCAGAACGGATATGACGCAGCTTGGCGGCTATGCCGGTCTGTTCGTCGTCGAGAATGACGGATTCGACGATTTCCAGCGACAGCTTGTCTGCCGGAAGGCCGGCTTTCTCCAGGGTTTCGAACAGGAAGGCGTCGAAATCGATCTCGCGCAGTTCGGCCCCGGAAACATTGACGGCGAGGCGGCCGAAATCGATGCCGTCGCGATGCCACTCGGCTGCCGCGCCGATGGCCTTGGTGATGACGATGCGCCCGATGGCCACCATCAGTCCTGATTTTTCCGCCGCCGGAATGAACTCACCGGGTGAAACCATGCCGCGTTCCGGGTGCTTCCACCGCACCAGCGCTTCGATGCCGGTGATGCTGTTCTTCGACATCGATATTTGCGGCTGGAAGAACACGTTGAAGGATTCGTCGGCAATCGCCTGCTTGAGGTCGCTTTCGAGCTCGCGGCGGTGCTCCAGTTCGCGCCGCAACTCTTCCGAGAAGAAGGAAACCCCGCCACCGCCGAGCTTCTTGGCCGAATAGAGCGCGAGGTCGGCGTGCACGATCAGGTCTTCGGCGTTGTCGGCGTCGACCGGGTAGACGGCGATGCCAGCGCTAGCGCCCGGATTGATCAGCTTGCCCTGATAGACGATCGGATCGTTGATGCGATCGAGAATGCGCCGGGCAACCATGTTGATGTCTTCGGTCGTGCCCGCGCCGTTCAGCAGCATGACGAACTCATCGCCGCCCAGGCGGGCACAGAGATCGGAAGCGCGGCAGGCATCGCGCATGCGCTGCGCCGTGACCACCAGTACATAGTCGCCCGCGGCATGGCCGAGCGTATCGTTGATCTGCTTGAAGCGGTCGAGATCGAGCTGCACCACGGCAAGGCGCTCGCTGCGCCGGTGCGCGCCTTTTATCAGTGCGTCGAAATGATCGGTCAGGAAAGTGCGATTGTGCAGGCCGGTCAATCCGTCATGCACGGCGATGAAGGCCATGGAATTGCGCGCGTCGACCAGCTCAAGCGTCCTGCGGCGGATCATGTTCGACATCGGCTGGAAGATGAACAGCGCCACCATGATGATCACGCCGATGATGGCGTAGTACAGCATGCGATGGAGATCGAGCAGGCTGGTCAGGCGCTGGTTGGCAAAGGCTTCGATACGGTCGCCAAGCGCGCTGTAACCGGCCAGCGTCGCGCTTGCCACGGTTTCATCCAGCGAGGCGCGCCCGGCGTCCAGCTTGTATTGAACGACACCGCCGCCCATGCCGAGCTGGGATTCGAAAGCCGAGATGAAGCGCCAGCCATTGGCGGCAAGGCCGGTCGAAAAGAAGTCGAGATGATAAGGTTTCGCAAAAAGCACGCTTTCGATCGTGTTGGGGTCGAGGCGTGCTTCGGATGTAGCGCTTGCACCCGTCCGCTCAAGAAGGAGATCGTAATTCTGCTCGAATTCGGTCGTTGCCTGTCGCAACGCGGTCACCAGCGCGGGCTGCTGGTCGCGCGCGGCACTGTCGACCGCGCTTGCGAGGAAGACGACACGCTGCGAGAGGGCTTTCTGGGTATTTGCCAGTATCAGCAAACTCTGGTCGCGTTGCTGGGCGGCCATCATCTGCTGCAGCATGATGAACGACGCCGTCGCCATCGCCGCGATGATGAGCAGCGCGACCCAATATGCGCCCTTGATAAGCAGGATAAGCCGGTCAGAACCGGCATTGATCTGCGGCTGCGACATGTCCCGGATAGCCCCTTAAACCCGCGATGTCAGTTGTGCGGTGGGATCATCCGCACAAAAAAGTTAACGACTGGACAAGTCGTTGTGAAAGTTTTCATTTATTCACACAAAATACCGCGAAAGGCAGAGATTTTTTTGCGATCGGCGATCGCATTTGGTAGATGGGGCATCAAAAGCTTTTGCCCTTGCAAGCGTTCTGCGGTAGAGTAATATTTCAAGCTTCAAATAAATCTGGGAAACGCCATGAACGTCGAAAAAAAGGTGGGGAGCGCGGCCTCCTTCGTTTGGAATGATCCTTTCCTTCTGGAGGATCAGCTGACCGAGGACGAACGCATGATCCGCGACGCGGCAGCAGCCTTTGCCGTCGACAAGCTCGCGTCGCGCATCGAAGACGCCTATCTCAATGAGAAGACGGACCCGGCGATTTTCCGCGAAATGGGTGATGCGGGCCTGCTCGGCATCACCATCCCGGAAGAATATGGCGGCCTCGGCGCAGGCTACGTCACCTACGGGCTGGTTGCGCGCGAGGTCGAGCGCGTCGACAGCGGCTACCGCTCGATGATGAGCGTGCAGTCGTCGCTGGTCATGTATCCGATCCATGCCTACGGCTCGGAGGAACAGCGCAAGAAGTACCTGCCCAAGCTCGCCTCGGGCGAGTGGATCGGCTGCTTCGGCCTGACCGAGCCGGACGCCGGTTCCGATCCGGGCGGCATGAAGACCCGTGCCGAGAAGACGGCCAACGGCTATAAGATTTCCGGCTCGAAGATGTGGATTTCCAACGCGCCCATCGCCGACGTGTTCGTCGTCTGGGCGAAGTCGGCCGCCCATGACAACCAGATCCGCGGCTTTGTGCTGGAAAAGGGCATGAAGGGCCTGTCGGCGCCGAAGATCGACGGCAAGCTGTCGCTGCGCGCCTCAATCACCGGCGAAATCGTCATGGAAGGCGTCGAAGTCGGCGAAGACGCGCTGCTGCCGAATGTATCGGGCCTGAAAGGTCCGTTCGGCTGCCTCAACCGCGCCCGCTACGGCATTTCCTGGGGTGCGATGGGTGCTGCCGAAGATTGCTGGCACCGCGCACGGCAATATGGCCTCGACCGCAAGCAGTTCGGCAAGCCGCTGGCACAGACGCAGCTTTTCCAGAAGAAGCTGGCCGACATGCAGACCGAAATCGCGCTCGGCCTTCAGGCTTCGCTCCGCGTTGGCCGGCTGATGGACGAGCATAAGTTTGCGCCGGAGATGATCTCCATCGTCAAGCGCAACAATTGCGGTAAGGCGCTGGACATCGCCCGGCAGGCTCGTGACATGCATGGCGGCAACGGCATCCAGATCGGCTACCACATCATGCGCCACGCGCAGAACCTGGAAACGGTCAACACCTATGAAGGCACGCACGACGTCCACGCGCTGATCCTCGGACGAGCGCAGACGGGGCTGCAGGCGTTTTTCTGAGAGAGCTTTAGGCGTTTATGTTCATTCAGCCGGGCCAGGTGCCCGGCTGAATTTTTGGGATACTCAGGCACCGCAGGCGAAGATTGGTTCACCCAGCGCCGACATATCGACTTCAATCCCCAAGCCGGGACCGTCAGGCAATGTCATCGCGCCATCGGCAATCCTGAACTCGGCCCGCGCATTGGCAACCGTCACCCAGTTGTGAAAATCGACGGTGTGCTGCCTGAGCCCTTCCGGTGTCGACAGCAGCAGGCCGGAATAGGCAGCCGTATCGATCTGCGCGCCGCCGGTGTCCTCGATCGTGATCTTGAGGTTCTTCGCGATGGCGATGTCGCGCAGCAGCTTGGCCTTGGTCAGCCCGCCGACGCGGGCGAGTTTTATCGTGATGCCGTCGACCAGCCCGTCCGCGATTGCCCGCAGCAGCACATCGGCGCTGTCTATCGTCTCGTCCAGCACCAACGGGCGCTCGCAGGCACGGCGGATGGCGAGGTTCTCGTCGTAGCTCGCGCAAGGCTGCTCCAGCGCGTAGTCGATGTCGCGGGTCGCCATCAGGAAACGGCGCGTCTCCGCGGTGCCCCAACTGCCATTGGCATCGCAAAAGAGCACGGTGCCGGCGGGCATAGCGCCGCGAACCGCTTCCAGCCGCGCAATGTCCTCGTCCACATCGAGGCCGACCTTGACCTGAAGCCGGCGATAACCCTCGGCAACATATTTCCGCGCCCGCACCGCCATGGCTTCCGGTGCTTCCTGCGCGAGCGAGCGGTAGAGAGGCAGGCTTGAACCTTCCGCCCCGCCGGTCATGGACGCCAGCGACAGGCTGCTGCGCCGGCCGGCCAGATCCCACAGAGCCATGTCGATCGCCGATTTCGCGTAAGGGTGCCCCTTGAGCAGCAAGTCCATGCGCCGGTTCAGTGCTTCGATGCCTGCGGCGTCGTGGTCGAGCAAAGTGGGCGCAAGCTCGCGCATCGCCGCGCGCGCACCTTCCGCGAAGGCCGGATCATAAAAGCTGCCGAGCGGGGCCATCTCGCCATAGCCGACAAATCCGTCGCGCGAACTGATCTCGACAATCGTCGAATCGAAACCTTCAGCGCTGCGTCCGCCCGAGCAGCGATAAGTGCCGTCGCGAAAGGGCTGCCATTGGCGGTAAAGGCGGATGCTTGAGATGGCGGTTGCCGGCGGCATGCGTTTCCCTGCGTGTTGGAGTGACTTTGCACGCAGTCTAGCGTCGACTGTACCCGCCTGACGCGAAGGATGCGCCGGATAACCAAGTCGCTTTTGTGATAACGCCCGCTCTCGCCCGCGCGGATTATTTCGTCGTCGCCTGGAACTTGCTCATCAGATACGGGCCGGAACGCACCGGCGCGTATTTCGGCGCTTCGCCGGGCGTGAGGCACTGCTCCAGGCAGATGATCTCGGCATCCCAATTGGGCTGGTGGAAGAAAGCCAGCGATTGGCGTCGCGCCATGCCGCCGTCTTCAGGCGAAGGGTTGACCACGCGATGCATGGTCGAGACCCAACGGTCGTTCGTCCACAGCGCCATCAGGTCGCCGATATTGATGACGAAGGCGCCCGGCACCGGCGGCACGGGCGTCCAGTTGCCGTCGGGCGTGATGAGTTCGAGGCCCCTGGACCCTGCCTGCGGCAGCAGGATGGTGAGGCTGCCATAATCGGTATGCGCCCCGGCGCGAAGCTGGCCGGGTTTTGGCGGCACGGTCTGTTCCGGATAGTTCAGCGCGCGTAGTGCGCTGATCGGGGCATCGATGAAGGCATCGAAATAGTCTTCCGGCAGTTTGAGGCTGACTGCGAACAGCCGCATGATGCGGGCGGCGAGATCTTCAAGCGCGGCGTAATAAGCCTTCCACGCCGGCACGAAACCGTCCGGTGCGTCGGGCCATATCGTCGCTGCATAGCAGAAGGCGAGCGCCTGTTCGTCGGTCATGCCGGCCGGCACGCTCAGCGGCCCACCATTGAAACTTTCTTTGAGATCGGGCGGGCTGTCGACATCGCGCGATTTTGCCAGCGCTTCCAGTTCGGGGCCGAGATAGCCGTAGGGGTAGCCCTTGTACGGCGCTTTCGCCTTCTGCTTCTCCCCCAGTGGCAGGTCGAAGAAATCATGTGCCTTGCCCCACACGGCATCGATGACCTGTTGCGGCACGCCATGGTTGGCGATGGCCAGAAAACCCGTCGAACGGCAGATTGCGTCGACTTCGGTGCCAAGCCGCTGGCGCTCCGCAGCGTCCGCTTTTTCGAAACGTCCGAGATCGAAGACAGGAAACTGCGCGGCCATAGTGAACCCCAGATATGAACTGACGCGCGATCCTAGCCAGCCGCCAAACCGGCTTCCAGAGCAGGTTGATGGATTCTATTGGACGAATGCCTGCCTGCGGTCGTATTTCCGATAGAACGGAGACACGCCCGACGGCAGAGTCGGTTCATGAAACGAGGCGACCCGGCATGAGCAAGACATTCCTTTCCCACCTCGAAACCGAGATTTCCGGGCTCAAATCAGCCGGGCTGTACAAATCCGAGCGCGTGATCACCTCGCCGCAATCGGCCGAGATTGCTGTCGGCGGCAAGAAGCTCTTGAATTTCTGCGCCAACAACTATCTCGGCCTGGCCGACAGCGACGAACTGCGCAACGCCGCCAAGGCCGCACTCGACCGCTACGGCTACGGCATGGCCTCGGTGCGCTTCATCTGCGGCACGCAGGAGGAGCATAAGGAGCTTGAGGCGAAGATTTCCGGCTTCCTCGGCATGGAGGACACGATCCTCTATTCCTCCTGCTTTGACGCCAATGGCGGCCTGTTCGAGACGCTGCTGGGCGAAGAAGACGCCATCATTTCGGACGCGCTCAACCACGCCTCCATCATCGATGGCGTGCGGCTCTCCAAGGCAAAGCGCTTCCGCTATGCCAACAACGACATGGCAGCCCTTGAGGAAGAGCTGAAGAAGGCCGAAGGCAGCCGCTTCAAGCTCATCGCCACCGACGGTGTGTTTTCCATGGACGGCATCATCGCCAATCTGAAGGGCGTTTGCAACCTCGCCGAAAAATACGGTGCGATGGTGATGGTCGACGACAGCCATGCCGTCGGCTTCGTCGGCAAGCATGGGCGTGGCTCGGCCGAACATTGCGGCGTCGAGGGCAGGGTGGACATCATCACCGGCACGCTCGGCAAGGCACTCGGCGGCGCTTCCGGCGGCTACACCTCGGGCAAGGCCGTGGTGGTGGACTGGCTGCGCCAGCGCTCGCGGCCTTATCTGTTTTCCAACACGCTGGCGCCCTCGATTGCCGGCGGCTCGATCAAGGTGCTGGAACTGATCGCGAATGGCGGTGCCCTGCGCGAAAAGCTCTACGCCAACGCCGCTCGGTTTCGCGCCGGCATGTCGAAACTCGGCTTCACGCTTGCTGGCGCCGATCACCCGATCATCCCGGTGATGCTCGGCGATGCCACCTTGGCGCAGGAAATGGCGCAAAAACTGCTCGACCACGGCATCTATGTCATCGGCTTTTCCTTCCCGGTCGTGCCGAAAGGCCAGGCACGCATCCGCACGCAGATGTCGGCGGCGCATTCATTGGAGGATATAGATCGGGCGGTTGAGGCTTTTGGCGCGGTCGGACGCGAATTGGGCGTTATTTCCTGAGCAAGACTCTTTCTGAAAACGATTCTGGATCAAGAGATTCGAGGAACAAGATCATGTCCAACATGATGCGCGCACTGGTGAAGGCCAAGGCCGAGCCCGGTATCTGGATGGAAGAGGTTCCGGTGCCGGAGATCGGCCCCAACGACGTGCTGATCAAGGTGCGAAAATCGGCGATCTGCGGCACGGACGTTCATATCTACAATTGGGACCAGTGGGCGCAGAAGACCGTGCCCGTTCCCATGGTGACCGGCCATGAGTTCGTCGGCGAGGTGGTCGATTTCGGCGCCGCGGTGAAAGACTATCATGTTGGCCAGCGCGTCTCGGGCGAGGGCCACATCGTATGCGGCCATTGCCGCAACTGCCGTGCGGGCAGGGGTCATCTGTGCCGCAACACGCTGGGCGTCGGCGTCAACCGGCCGGGCTCATTCGCCGAGTATCTGGCAATCCCGCAGCACAATGTCGTGCCGATCCCCGATGACGTGCCCGATGAAATCGCAGCGATCTTCGATCCGCTCGGCAACGCCGTGCATACGGCTCTGTCATTCGATCTGGTCGGCGAGGATGTGCTGGTGACGGGCGCCGGGCCGATCGGCATCATGGGCGCGCTGGTGGCGCAATGCGTCGGCGCGCGCAAGGTGGTCATTACCGACATCAACCCGGTGCGCCTCGAGCTTGCGCGCAAGCTCGGCGTGCATCACGTGGTCGACGCGTCGAAGGAAAAGCTGCGCGATGTCATGCGCGAGGAAGGCATGACCGAGGGTTTTGACATTGGCCTCGAAATGTCGGGCTCGGCCGTCGCCTTCCGTGACATGATCGACACGATGAACAATGGCGGCAAGATCGCCATCCTCGGCATCGCGCCCACCGGCTTCGAGATCGACTGGAACAAGGTCATCTTCAAGATGCTCACTTTGAAAGGCATCTACGGCCGCGAAATGTTCGAGACCTGGTACAAGATGATCGCGCTGGTGCAGGGCCCGCTGGATGTTTCCGGTCTGATCACCCACCGCATCGGCATCGACGACTATCAGCAGGGTTTCGATGCGATGCGCAGCGGCAATTCTGGCAAGGTGGTGATGGACTGGTGAGGGCAACCGGTGGCGGTCATTCTTCCGACATGCCGCCTTCGTGCATGAATGTCTCCAGCCGTTCGAGCCCATACTCGAATTCCGCAAACCGCGCCGCGCCCATGGCCCGGGACAACCGGCGCTCGAATGTACGCGCCAGCGGCACCATCTCGGCATAGACGGTCTGGCCCGCTTTCGTCAGCGTCAGGTTTTCGACACGGCGGTCGGCTTCGTCGGGGGTGCGCGTCAGCCAGCGCCGCCGCTCCAGCTCGGCCACCGCGCGCGACACCTTGGTCTTGTGCATGGCCGACTGTTCCCCGATCGCCTTTGCCGTCATCTGTCCATGCTGGCCGAGGCCTGCGAGAACGCGCCATTCTGGGCGGGTAAGACCCAGTCTGTCCTTGTAGATCTTCGCAAACTCGCGGCTGACCAGATTGGCGATATGATAGAGCCGATAGGGCAGGAAACTCTCCAGTTCCAGCTTGTCGTCAAGCATCTTCCAATCACCATTGATAGTTACATTTTCAATGGTTACATCTGTAACCAATTCTGGTCAATCATGGGAGGAAACCATGGTCTTTTCCTACATGCCGGGTTTCGGCAACGATTTTGAGACCGAAAGCCTGCCCGGCGCGCTGCCGCAGGGCCGCAATTCGCCGCAGCGCCCGGCATACGGGCTTTATGCCGAACAGCTTTCCGGCTCGCCCTTCACCGCACCGCGCGGCACCAATGAGCGCTCCTGGCTCTATCGTATCCGGCCGAGCGTGAAGCATACGGGGCGGTTCAAGGCGGCTGATTACCCGCTTTGGAAGAGCGCCCCGAATGTCGACGACCATGAGTTGGCGCTCGGCCAGTATCGCTGGAACCCGGTGCCGATGCCGAAGGAGCCGACGGACTTCATCGCCGGCATGCGCACCATGACGACGGCTGGCGATACGCTTGGCCAGTCCGGCATGGCGGCCCACATCTATGTCGCCAATCGCTCGATGGTCGACGACCATTTCTTCAACGCAGACGGCGAGCTTCTGATCGTGCCGCAGGTCGGGCGGTTGAATTTCGTCACCGAAATGGGCGTGATCGAGCTGAGACCGGGCGAAATCGCGGTGCTGCCGCGCGGTCTGGTGTTCAAGGTCGAATTGGTGGATGCGGAAGTGCGCGGCTATGTCTGCGAGAACTATGGCGCGAAATTCACCATGCCCGATCGCGGGCCGATCGGCGCCAACTGCCTCGCCAATCCGCGCGATTTCAAGACGCCATGCGCCTGGTTCGAGGAAAAGGAGACGCCGTGCCGGCTGATCGTCAAATGGTGCGGGCAGTTCCACGTCACCGAACTCGACCACTCCCCGCTCGATGTTATCGCCTGGCATGGCAACTACGCGCCCTACAAATATGATCTTGCGACGTTTTCGCCGGTCGGCGCGATCCTATTCGACCATCCCGACCCGTCGATCTTCACCGTGCTGACCGCGCCCTCGGGCGAGGAAGGCACGGCCAATGTCGACTTCGTCATCTTCCCGCCGCGCTGGCTGGTGGCAGAAGATACGTTCCGCCCGCCCTGGTATCACCGCAACATCATGAGCGAGTTCATGGGTCTGATCCATGGCCAGTATGATGCCAAGGAGGAAGGATTCGTGCCCGGCGGTATCAGCCTGCACAACATGATGCTGGCCCATGGGCCGGACGCGCCTGGCTTCGAAAAGGCCTCGAAAGTCGAGCTGAAGCCGCATAAGCTCGAAAACACGATGGCCTTCATGTTCGAGACGCGCTTTCCCCAGATGCTGACGCGCTACGGCGTCGAACTGCCGACCTTGCAGCAGGACTATATCGATTGCTGGAAGGATATTAGGAAGCGCTTCAACGGCACGCCGGAGGGCGACTGGTCTTGAGCAACAGACTGGTTCTGCTCGGCACCAAGGGCGGGCCGGCGATCAGGCCGGGCGGCCCTTGGCCGACATCGTCGCTGCTCGAACTCGGCGGACGAACGATCGTTGTCGATTGCGCGCTGGGTGTCACGCGCGGCCTGACCGACGCCGGCATCAGCCTGAAGCAACTCGACCTGATCTTCATCACCCATCTGCATTCCGACCACGTGCTGGAACTCGGGCCGCTGATCCACACGGCCTGGACGGCCGGACTGGCGACGCCGGTAAAAGTCTTCGGCCCGGCAGGGACCTCCGACTATTGGCGCGGCTTCCTGCAATCCATGGCCTTCGACATCGACATTCGCATTGTCGACGAGGGCCGGCCAGACATCCGTGATCTGGTGACGGTGTTGGAGTTCGGCCAAGGCCCGGTGCTGGCGGCAGATGGATTGAGCGTCACGGCGCTGCGCGTCGATCATCCGCCGGTGACGGAATGTTTTGCGTTGCGCTTCGAACGCAGTGGCAAAAGCATCGTGTTTTCCGCCGACACGGCCTACTTTCCGCCCCTCGCCGAGTTCGCCAAAAATGCCGACATCCTCGTCCATGAGGCCATGCTGGAAGAAGGCGTCGAGCGACTGGTGGCGCGCACCGGCAATGGCGCAAGGCTGCGCGAGCATCTGATGGCGAGCCACACTTTGGCTGCCGATGCCGGGCGGATCGCCAAGGCAGCGAATGTCGGCCGGCTCGTGCTCAATCATCTGATACCGGCGGACGATCCCGAGTTCGGCGAAGACGATTGGGTTGCCGCCGTCAGGAAAACATGGACGGGTGGCTTGACGATTGGCCGCGATGGCCTTGTTGTGGAATTCGCGGACGAACAAGCCGCATAAAGGGAGGACTGCATGAAACTGGCTACGCTGAAGAACGGTTCGCGAGACGGAAAACTCGTGGTCGTGTCGCGCGACCTGACACGCTACACCGACGCATCCTTCCTCGTCCCGACCTTGCAGGCGGCGCTGGATGACTGGCAGCGCATCGCGCCGCATCTGGCGGCGTTGGCGGAATCGCTTGAGACGGGTGCGGTTCCTTCGCAGCGCTTTCATGAGCACGACGCGCATTCACCGCTTCCGCGCGCCTATCAGTGGGCAGACGGTTCAGCTTATGTGAATCACGTCGAACTGGTGCGCAAGGCGCGCGGTGCCGCGCTGCCGGAAAGTTTCCTGACCGATCCGCTGATGTATCAGGGCGGCTCGGATTCCTTCATCGGGCCGCGTGATCCTATCCTGCTTGCCGACGAAGCCTATGGCGCGGATATGGAAGGCGAGGTGGCTGTCATCATTGGCGACGTGCCTGCGGGTGCCAGCGTCGAGACTGCGCGTGATGCGATCCGCCTCGTCATGCTGGTCAATGACGTCTCGCTGCGCGGGCTGATACCGGATGAACTCGCCAAGGGGTTCGGCTTCTTCCAGTCGAAGCCTTCGTCTGCCTTCTCGCCGGTCGCGGTGACGCCGGACGAATTGGGCGACGCCTGGGACGGGGGCAAGGTTACCCTGCCACTTCAGGTCGATCTCAACGGAAAGCCGTTCGGCCGCGCCAATGCCGGCGTCGACATGACGTTCGACTTTCCGCAACTGGTCGCCCATGCGGCAAAGACCCGGCCGCTGGTGGCAGGCTCGGTCATCGGTTCTGGCACTGTTTCCAACAAGCTCAACGGCGGCCCCGGCAAGCCGGTCTCCGAAGGCGGCGCCGGCTACTCCTGCATTGCCGAAATCCGCATGATCGAGACGATAGACGGTGGCGCGCCGAAAACACCCTTCATGCGCTTCGGCGACGCCGTGCGCATCGAAATGAAGGATGCGGATGGCCGCTCGATCTTCGGCGCGATTGAGCAGACCGTGCAGCGATACGAGGGCTGAAAGCACAAGCCTGTTCGGGGAGGACGCGATGGACCTTCTGAGCCATAACCGCCAGATGGCGCGCAACAACCTCTGGTCCAACGACCGGCTCTATCGGGCGGTGGTCGCGCTTCAACCGGGCGAGTTCGAAGCGCCGCGCATCAGCTTCTTCCCCTCGATCAAGGAGACGCTGAACCACATCTACGCGGTCGATCTGTTCTATTTCGACATGCTCGAAGAGGTGGGCGAGGGGTTGGCGATCTTCGGCCGTCTCACGGATTTCGAAGATGCCGGCAAGCTTGCAGCCGCGCAGGCAGACTTCGATCGCCAGCTCGTCGCCTATTGCGACGCTCTTTCAAGGAGCGATCTTGAGAGGCGGGTGACAACCGACCGGGACGAGGCGGGTCAAATCCCCGAGCGCATCGGCGACCTGCTCTCCCATCTTTTCGTGCACCAGATTCACCATCGCGGCCAGGTGCATGCGATGCTGTCGGGCACCTCTGTCAAGCCGCCGCAACTCGACGAGTTCTTCCTCGATTACGATCTGCGGTTTCGGAAGGAAGAGGTGGAACGGCTGGGATTGCAGCCCAGCCGTTTGGAATAGCTACTCCGCCGCATCCATCTTGATCACGCCGCGGCGGATCTGGTCTTCCTCGATCGACTCGAACAGCGCGCGGAAGTTGCCTTCGCCGAACCCTTCGTCGCCCTTGCGCTGGATGAATTCGAAGAAGATCGGACCGATCACGGTCTTGGAAAAGATCTGCAGCAGGATCTTGGTCATGCCGCCGTCGATCACGCCTTCGCCGTCGATGAGGATGCCGTGCGTCTTCATGCGCTCGATCGGCTCGTCATGGCCGTTCACACGGTCGAACGACATGTCGTAGTAGGTCTCGGGTGGGCCGGGCATGAACTTCAGCCCGTTGCCGGCCAGCTTGTCGGTGGCCTCGTAGATCGCATCCGTGCCGACGGCGATGTGCTGGATGCCTTCGCCTTTGTATTTGCGCAGATACTCTTCGATCTGGCTGTTGTCGTCGGTGGATTCGTTCAGGGGGATGCGGATCTTGCCGCAAGGCGAGGTAATGGCGCGGCTGATCAGTCCGGTCATCTTGCCGGCGATGTCGAAGAAGTGGATCTGCTTGAAGCCGAACAGTTCGCGGTAGAAGGCCCACCATTTGTCCATCTGGCCGCGATAGACATTGTGGGTGAGGTGGTCGAGATAATAGAAACCGACGCCCTCGGGCCTGGGATCGCGCTCGCCGAGCCATTCGAATTCGGCGTCATAGGCCGAGCCTTTTGCACCGTACTTCTCGATGAAATAGAGCAGCGAGCCGCCGATGCCGACGATGGCCGGCACGTCCAGCGTCTTGTCGTCACCGTCATAGGGCGTCGCGCCCTTGGCGACCGCGTGGTCATAAGCATGCTTTGCATTCACGACCCGCCAGGCCATGGAAGGCGCGCAGGGACCGTGCTGTTCCACGAACTTCATGCCGTAGGAGCCGGGTTCGGCGTTGAGCATGTAATTGATGTCGCCCTGCCGCCAGATGGTGATGTTCTTCGTCCGGTGACGTGCAACCGGCTTGTAGCCCATGCGCTCGAACAGTTCGGACAGCTTTTCCGGTTCCTGATGGGCGAATTCGACGAACTCGAAACCGTCGGTGCCAGCGGGATTGGCTTCGCTGATCGTGGCGGGCGGTGCGTCGTGCGGGAAGGGACCCATGATTGCCTCCTGTCGGCTCAAGAGCCGGAATCTCAGTGTGGATGCATGATAATCCCGACGCCGTGCATTGTGCTTGCATTCGAGCGCCTGAAATGATGAAAATGTGCGTACATCATGCAAGAAATGGCCAAAACTTATGGATAATACGCGTCTTGATCAATTTGACCGCAAGATACTGGCATTTCTGCAGGCCGACGGCCGGCTCACCAACAACGATCTTTCGGAGCGCGTGAACCTGTCGCCGTCACAGTGTTCCAGGCGGCGCCAGAGGCTGGAGGATGACGGTTTTATCCAGGGCTACCGCGCCGTGCTCGACCGCGACAAGCTCGGCTTTTCGCTGGTCAACGTCATCTCGGTGACGCTGGCCACGCACAATCGCGACAACGCGCAGCGCTTCTCCGATCTGCTTTCAAGGCTTCCCGAAGTGCAGGAGGCGCATGCGCTGACCGGCGAGATGGATTACATCCTGAAAGTGGTGACGCCGGACCTGAAATCGCTGGCGGATTTCGTCAACGGCGTGCTTCTGCCGCACGAATCCGTGCAGCATGTGAAGACGGCTATCGTCTTGCAGACGTTGAAGGAAACGTCAGCCCTGCCGCTTTGAGGGCAGGGCGCGAGAGCTCAGCTCCTGAATGGCTGGGCCGCCATGAACAGGTTGGTCGAGCGCGCGCCCGAACGGCAATAGGCGAAGACAGGGCCTTCGATCTCATCCAGCGCCTTGGCCATGGCCTCGGCATCCGCCGGCGTCACCGGCTGGCCGCTGATAATCGGTATATGGCGGAACGACAGGCCGGCGGCCTCGACCACCTTTCGGATTTCGGCGGCGGAGGGCTGGCCCGGCTGCTCATCGTCAGGGCGATTGCAGATGACGCTCTTGAAGCCGGCGGCCTTGATCGTGGCGACCTCATCGGCGCTGATCTGTCCCGACACCGAGTAGTCATCGGAGATCTGGCGGTATTCCATGGTTATCCCTCGTCGAAGCTGGTTTGCATCCAGCATATAGGCTGTGCCGCGGTTCGGCGACACTCCTGCGATTGCAATTTTTCCAACTGCAACCACCATCCGGTTTCATTCCTTCGACCAATCGAAGAAAATCCTTCGAAGACAGACGGTTGCCGCCGAAACCGGACTCAGTTTGAGAGCTAGTTTATCTCAAGCAGTCCGGCAGCCCCCATGCCGCCACCGACGCACATGGTGACGACGGCATAGCGCACGCCGCGACGCTTGCCCTCGATCAGCGCGTGGCCGGCAAGCCGCGCACCGCTCATGCCGTATGGGTGGCCGACCGCGATGGCGCCGCCATCGACATTGAGCTTTTCGGGATCGATGCCGAGCTTGTCGCGGCAGTAGATGACCTGCACCGCAAACGCCTCGTTGAGTTCCCAGAGGCCGATGTCATCGATTTTCAGGCCGTGGCGCTGAAGCAGGCGCGGCACGGCGAAAACCGGGCCGATGCCCATCTCGTCGGGCTCGCAGCCGGCGGCAACGAAGCCGCGCAATGTGCCGAGCGGCGTCAGGCCGCGTCGTTCCGCCTCCGTGGCATTCATCATGACGCAGGCGGCGGCACCATCGGAAAGCTGGCTGGCATTGCCGGCGGTGATGACGTGGCCTTCGCCGCGCACGGGCTTGAGGCCGGCCAGCCCTTCCGCCGTCGTGTCGGCGCGCGGCCCTTCGTCATGGGCAAGCTCGACCTCGCGATGGGAGACTTCCTTGGTCTCCTTGTCGACCACGGCCATCGTCGTCTTGATCGGCGCGATCTCCTTGTCGAAACGCCCGGCTTCGCGGGCGGCAGCCACGCGGCGCTGGCTTTCCAGCGCATATTCATCCTGCGCCTCGCGCGAGATGCCGTAGCGCTTGGCGACGATCTCGGCCGTGTCGATCATCTGCATGTAGATGTCCGGCTTGATTGCCATCAGTTTCTCGTCGATCAGGCGGAAATTGTTCATCTTTTCGTTCTGGACGAGGCTGATCGATTCCAGTCCGCCGGCGATGCCCGCCGTGACGCCGTCGTTGCGGATGGCGTTGGCAAGAACCGCCATCGCCTGAAGCCCCGAGGCGCACTGCCGGTCGATGGTAGTGCCGGCAACGCTGACCGGCAGGCCGGCGGTAACCAGGGCGCGGCGGGCGATATTGAGGCCGGTCGTGCCCTGCTGCAAGGCGCAGCCCATCACAACATCCTCGATCTCGCCGCCTTCTATCCCGGCGCGGGCAAGGGCGGCAGCGATTGCATGGGCGCCAAGCGTGGCGCCCGGCGTGTCGTTGAGCGCGCCACGATAGGCCTTGCCGATCGGCGTGCGCGCTGTGGATACGATGACGGCGTCTGCCATTTCTTTCTCCTTGAGTTCTGGGTTGCGCCGATCAAGCGTCGTCGGAAAACTTGCCGGTCTCGGCCGCCTTTTTCAGCAACGGCGAGGGCTTGAACGCATCGTCACCATTGCGGGCATACCAATATTCGAGGCGATCGACGATTTTCGAGATGCCTTCCAGCCCGGCCCAGAACATCGGGCCGCCCTTGCCGATCGGGAAGCCGTAGCCGTTGACCCAGACGATATCGATGTCGGATGCACGTGCTGCGATGCCTTCCTCGAGGATTTTCGCGCCCTCATTGATCATCGGATAGAGCGTGCGCTCGTTGATCTCCTCGGCTGAAATCGTCCGGCGCTCGATGCCGAGCTCCTTGGCCTTGCTCTCGATGAGCGCCTTGACTTCCGGGTCGGGGGTCGGCGTGCGCGAGCCGCTTTCGTAGAAATAGACGCCTTTGCCCGTTTTCTGGCCGAAGCGTCCCTGTTCGCAAAGCGCGTCTGCGATGATCGCCGTCTTGCCGGTCGCCTTGCGGTTGCGCCAGCCGATGTCGAGGCCGGCAAGATCCCACATCTGGAAGGGCCCCATCGGCCAGCCGAAATCGGCAAAGACCTTGTCGATCTGTTCGGGAGAAGCACCTTCGAGCAGCAGATTTTCCATGTCCTGACCGCGCGCGGCAAGCATGCGGTTGCCGACGAAGCCGTGGCAGACGCCGACGACCACCGGCACCTTGGCAATCTTGCGGGCGACGCCCAGCACGGTCGCCAGAACGTCAGGAGCAGTTTGCGCGCCGCGCACGATTTCGAGCAACTTCATGACATTGGCCGGCGAGAAGAAATGCAGGCCGAGGAAGTCCTGCGGCCGGCTGGTGGAGGCCGCGATCTCGTTGACGTCGAGATAGGACGTGTTGGTGGCAAGGATCGCGCCGGGCTTCGCCACCGCATCGATCTTGCCGAACACTTCCTTCTTGACCGACATTTCCTCGAACACGGCCTCGATGATCAGGTCGCAATCGCCAAGGTCGGCGTAGTCCGTGGTCGTGGAGAAGGCGGCAAGGCGCTTGGCCTTGGCTTCTTCCGTCAGCGAACCGCGCGAAACCGAGATCGAATAATTCTTGTCGATCATGCCGAGGCCGCGCTGAAGCGCTTCCTGGCTCATCTCCAGCAATGTTACCGGAATGCCGCCATTGACGAACGCCATGGCGATGCCGCCGCCCATCGTGCCGGCACCGATGACGCCGACGCGCTTGACGTCGCGCGGCTTCACGTCCTTGCCGACGCCCGGTACCTTGGCCGCCTCGCGCTCGGCGAAAAACAGATGCCGCTGGGCGCGCGATTGGTCGCTGGCAATGAGTTTCGTGATGAACTCCCGCTCTCGGGCATAAGCCTCGTCGAAGGGCAGGGTGACGGCGTTGCGGACGGACTGGGCGCAAGCGATCGGCGCCTCAAGCCCGCGCGCCTTCTTGGCGAGTTCGGCCGCCTGGCTATCGAAGGCAGCGAGGTCAGTGCCCTCGATCTTGTCGTTGCGGTCGCGCACGGCCAGCAGTGAGCCGCCCTCTGCCACTTTCTGCCGCGCGAAGGCGACGGCATTGGCGACCAGATCGCCCTCGATGATCGCATCGACAAGTCCGCTTGCCAGCGCATCCTTCGCGCCGATCGGCGTTCCGGACACGATCATGGAGAGTGCTTTCGACGCGCCGACGAGACGCGGCAGGCGGATTGTGCCGCCTCCACCGGGAATAATGCCGAGTTTCACTTCGGGCAGGCCGAGTTTTGCGCCCGCATCGGCAACGCGGAAATGGGAGCCGAGCGCCAGTTCCAGCCCACCGCCGAGCGCCGTGCCATGAATGGCCGCCACCGTCGGCTTGTCGATGGTTTCAAGGTTTGCGATCAGGTCGCGCAGTTCCGGCTTCTGCATCGGCTTGCCGAATTCGGTGATGTCGGCACCGGCAACGAAGGTGCGCCCGGCACAGGTGATAACGATCGCTGCGACCGAACTATCCTCGCGCAATGCATTGAACGCGGCAAACAAGGGCTCGCGAACATGAAAGCTCATCGCATTCACCGGCGGATTGTCGATGGTCACGATGGCGATGTCGCCGTCGTGGGCGATGGTCACGGCATTGGTCATGCAAGAAACTCCCTGGTGGCGCAGCAAGCGCCTCATCCTAAAACCGGTCGCGTTTTGCGGGAGTTTTTGCGAGCGCACAAGATGCGTAACCTCCCGCCAGCGACATACTACCGAGTATGTTGAAGACGGGAGGCCCGGTCAATCGCCTTGGGAGGGGCGAAGGCGTAATTCAGCCGGTGGAAGTTTTCAGAGCGCGCTCATGCCGCCCGTGCCCAGCTTGGAAAGGGGTCGGGCATGTCGCGCCAACGCCGCGGCTCGAAATCAGTCTCGGGCACGAGGCAGGCATCGAGCTCGGCGCGGATGCGCACCTCATTCATGGGATGGCAGCCGATGAAGACGATCTCCTGCCGGCGGTCGCCCCAGACTGGGTCGAGATAGGGCCTCATGGCGACGTGCCATTCCGGATGGTCCGGCCATTGGTCTTTCGGAACCGACGCCCACCACAGGCCGCGCTTGCCGGTGCGAACCAGAGCGCCGGCCTGGCTTAGTTCACCGACATGATGCGGCCGCGTCGCCAGCCAGAAAAACCCCTTTGCGCGGACTACGCCCGGCCATGAGCGGTTGATGAAGGACTGCAACTTGAGCGGGTCGAAAGGCCGGCGCTCGCGATAGACGAAAGACGTGATGCCGTATTCGTCGGTTTCGGGGACATGGTCGCGAAAACCGTTCAGTTCCTTGTACCAGAGCGGATGTTCCTGCGCCTTTTCGAAATCGAAACGCCCGGTATCGAGGATTTTTTCGAGCGGCGCCTTGCCGAAATCCGTTTCGACGATTTCCGCATCCGGGTTGAGCGAGCGGATGATACGCTGCGCCATGTTGCGCTCGCCGGGGCGGGCATCGCCGATCTTGTTGAGCACCACGACGTCGGCGAACTCGATCTGCTCGACGAGGAGGTCGACCAGCGCGCGCTCGTCGCCATCGCCCGCCGTCTCGCCGCGATCGCGCAGGAAATCGCTGGACGAATAGTCCTTCAGCAGGTTCGCGGCATCAACGACCGTGACCATCGTATCGAGGCGGGCGACATCGGAAAGGCTGTCGCCGTTCTCGTCGCGGAAATCGAAGGTCGAGGCGACGGGCAGCGGCTCGGAGATGCCGGTTGATTCGATCAAGAGATAATCGAAGCGGTTTTGTTCGCTGAGTCGGCGAACTTCCGTCAGCAGGTCGTCGCGCAGCGTGCAGCAGATGCAGCCATTGGTCATTTCGACGAGTTGCTCGTCGGTGCGGGACAGATTGGCGCCGCCATCGCGGATGAGGGCAGCGTCGATATTGACCTCGCTCATGTCGTTGACGATGACCGCCACGCGGCGGCCTTCGCGATTGTTGAGCACATGGTTGAGAAGTGTGGTCTTGCCAGCGCCGAGAAAGCCCGAAAGGACGGTGACAGGCAGGCGTTTTCGCACATGGTTTTCAGGCATAATTGGTTCTCCTTGCGGGAAGAGTGCCCGGTCGGTCCGGCCGGGCAGGGCGACGATCAGTGCATTTCGCCGGAGCCGCCGACCGCGACGATGTTGAAGGGCTTGCCTTCGACCGGAATGTCCCTTGTCTTCTCGAAGCCTTTCGCGTCGATGACGTGGAGCGTGCTCTTCAGCGGGTCGGTGACGTAGATGGCGTCGCCGGCAACTGCGATGCGCGGGCGCGGATCGCTCCAGTGGCCGTCCATGCTGTAGGGCTCGGTCAGCGGCAGTGATTTGGTGATTGCGCCCGAAACGACGTCGAGCTGATGCAGCATGCCGTCCTCGGTGAAGACGTAAGCGAATTTCGGCCGCACCGGATCGACGGCGAAGTGGACGCGCCGCGTCGGCAGTTCGATGCGCTTGAAAGCGTCTTGCGAAGTCGGATCGATCAGCACCACTGCGCTCGGGCCGTAATTACCGAGGAAATATTGCAGGCCCCTGCCGCCGACCAGCGTCGTCGATTTTCCCTCGGGCAGCGTTTCCGAGTAGGGCAGGAACTCGATGGACGGCTCCTTGTCGCCGCTGGTCACGATCAGCAGGCCCTTGGCGCAGGCAATGGCGAGGATATTGCCAGAGGCGGCTTCACCATGCAGGTCGGGACAGGAATGCACGTCACCGACCTGCGCGCCTGAAGCATCGACAACGCGGATGCCGACAGGCAGTTCGTCCGGTTTTTCCTTATTTGGCTCAGTCAGCAGAACATGACCGTCGAAAGCCACCGCCAGGCCGTGATGCGGCGCATCGGCTTTCGCTTCTCGAGTGTCCGTCTTGCCGTCGAGAACATCCTTCTCGCTGGTGATGCGGGCAGTGCCTTCTCCGTCAAAGAACAGCGCGATATCGCCGCCATGATCGACGAAATGCGATGGCTTCTTGCCCGCGAATTCAACGTCCAGCAGCTTCGCCTCCTCGACCTTCAGGTCACCGTGGTCGCCATGATCGCCGATGGAAATGCCGCTGGAGATCGCCTGCACGATGTCGCCTTTGCCCTGCACGGCAAAGATCGTTTGTCCGCTGTCGCTGCGGGCGAGGCTGGTCGGCGCCCTGGTCGCGAACTTGCCGAGTTCCTTGCCGCTTCCAGCGTCGAGCGCACGCACGACCGGCTCGCCATGATCGGAGATGAACAACCGCCATGCGGTGTTTTCCTCCGCGAAGGCACATGTGGCTGCGATGCCAGTAAGCAGGGCTACGGCCGAAACCGTCTTGAGCAGGTGAAGCATATTCTTCCTTTCATAATGTAATAACATAACAAACATGTCTCCGAAAAGGCGGGAGCGCGTCCCGCCTGTCAGGGGAAGTTGTCGAGAGGCTCGGATCCAACAGCGTTCAAGGAAAGATCGCAGTTTATCAGCCGGTTGGAGAGCGAACCTGATTCAGTTTATGCGGATCGGTACTTAGCTCCCGAGGATCGCGCCTTTGATCGTGGTGATGTTGTTGCGCATCATGTCGATATAGGTCGAGGCCGGGCCGTCCTTGGGCGACAGCGCGTCGGAATAGAGCGTTCCACCGACCTTGAGGCCGGTCTCGCTCGCGATCTGCTCGATCAGCCGGGTGTTGGTGATGTTTTCCACGAACACCGCCGAAGCCTTGTCTTCCCGAACCTGCCTGATCAGCGCGGCAACGTCGGCAGCCGAAGGTTCCGCTTCTGTGGAAATGCCTTCGGGCGCCAGGAAGGTAAGCCCGTATTCATGCTCGAAATAGCCGAAGGCGTCGTGCGAGGTGATGATCGTGCGCTTGCTCTCGGGTATCGAGGCGATAGCCGCTTTCACTTCCCCTTCGGTTTCCGTCAGCTTCTGCGTATAGGCGTCGGCGTTGGCCTTGTAGGTGTCGCAGCCTGCCGCGTCAGCGGCGCAGAAGGCGTCGGCGATGTTCTTCACATAGATCTTGGCATTGGCAATCGACTGAAAGGCATGCGGATCGGTGTCGCCGTGGTGATGGGCGTGACCTCCGGCGGCTTCGCCTTCCTCCGCTTCCTCGAATTCTTCTTTCATCTTGATCGGTTCGACGCCCTTGGTCAGTTCGACGATGGTCGCCTTGGTGGCGCTGGCTTCGACCAGCCGCTGCAGGAAGCCTTCAAAATGCAGGCCGTTGACGAGAACGACATCTGCCTTGGACATCGCGACCGCGTCGGCCGGCTTCGGCTCATAGACGTGGGCGTCGCCATCGGGACCTACGATGGTGGTTACCTCGATGCGGTCACCGCCGACATTTTTCGCAAAGTCCTCGATGACCGAGAAGCTGGCGACGACCTTCAGCGGTTCGGCGAAGGCGGAAGCCAGGCCGAAGGGGGTTAATGTTATAACGCTCATGAGGGCGGCAAGCCGGATTGTCTTGAGCATAGATAGATCTCCTTGATGTTGATCAGGCGGTTCTGTGGCGGTGATGGCGCAGGCGCGTGTTGAAGACGCCGCGCGTACCGAAGATGGTCGAGAAGAAATAGACCGCACCGGCGGAAAGAATGATGGCCGGGCCCGAGGGCAGGGACTGGTGATAGGAAATCAGCAGGCCGGCGATGCAGGAGGCAAAGCCGATGAGGATCGCCAGCGCGCACATGCGCTCGACGCGGGCCGTCCAGAAGCGGGCGGCGGCGGCCGGCAGGATCATCAGGCCGACCGATAGCAGCGTGCCGAGCGCCTGGAACCCGCCGACCAGATTGAGCACGACCAGGCTGAGGAAGATGAAATGCACCGGCGTGCCGAGGCGACTGACCGAGCGCAGGAACAGGGGGTCGAGACATTCGGCGATGATGGCGCGCCAGAAGATCGCCAGCGTCAGCAGCGTGGTTCCGCAAATCATGGCGATCAGCGTCAGCGCTTCGTTGTTGAGGGCGAGCACGGTGCCGAACAGCACATGCATGAGATCGACGCTGGAGCCCTTTATCGAAACCATCAGCACGCCGAGCGCCAGCGACACCAGATAGAAGGCAGCCATCGAGGCGTCCTCCTTCTGGATGGTGAAGCGCGAAACAACGCCTGCACCCAGTGCGACGACGACGCCGGCGATAAGTCCGCCAATCGTCATCGGCAGGATCTGCAGACCGAACATATAGAAACCGACCGCCGCACCCGGCAGAATGGCATGGGCCATGGCGTCGCCGGTCAGGCTCATGCGCCGCAGCATCAGGAAGACGCCGACAGGGCAGGCTCCGAGCGACAGCATCAGCGAGCCGGCAAGCGCGCGCTGCATGAAACCGAATTCGACGAACGGGGCGATCAGGAAATCATACATGGTGCTGCTCAGGCCGCCCTTGGACCGGATTCGTGGTCATGTTCGCGGCTCTCGCCATGGTCGTGATGATGGTGGCTGTGATCGTGGGAATGCGCGTGGTCATGATCATGCGCAAGGCCGTCCGGCTCGCACCAGGGCGCGTTGTCGTGCCAGGCCTCGTCGAAGCGGCGCGCGCGCAACAGGTTTTCCGGGCGCAAGGTCTCTTTCGTCGCGCCCCAGGCAACAGGCTGGCGCGCCAGAAGCAGCGTTTCGGGAAAATGCTCGCGCACAAGTTCGAGGTCGTGAACGACGACCATCACCGTGCGGTTTTCGCCATGCCAGCGCTTGATCAGCAGGATCAGGTCGCCAACGGTTTTGGCGTCCACCGCGTTGAACGGTTCGTCGAGCAGGATCAGGTCGGCGTCCTGCACCAGCACGCGGGCAAACAGCGTGCGTTGCAACTGGCCGCCGGAAAGCGTGTCGAGCGGCCGCTTTTCGAAGCCTTCGAGCCCGACCGCCATCAGCGCCTTGGCAACATCGTCGCGGTCTTCTTTGGTGAAGCGTCCGAGCAGTCCCCGGCGCGGCCACAGGCCCATGGAAACGAGATCGACGACGCGGGCAGGGAAGGATCGGTCGAGTTCCGATTGCTGCGGCAGATAGGCGATGCGCGCGCCCTTGGTATTGAGACAGGTTCCGGCCATCGGCTTCAGCACGCCGACGATACCCTTCATCAGCGTCGATTTGCCGGAGCCGTTGGCGCCGACGACCGCGGTCAGCGATCCCGTCTTCACCGCCCCGTTCAGATGATGGACCGCTGGATGGCTGTTATAGCCAAGCGTCAGGTCGTGGAATGTCAGGCATGGGTCGGTCATGGAACCATCTGGAACAAGTGCGATCTTTCGATCGATGGCCTTGGATATGTGATGTTATTACATTAGTCAACGATAGGGCTAGGCAAATGCGGTGGATTCATGGCGCGCCGGTTCGCCGTCCACAATGGACAGGCATATCTCGCTGATTTGCCGCAGCTGGCTCTTGCCGCGCGACGGGCCGAAATTTAAGAGGCTGTTCGAACTCGCCCTTTATGGGCAAGACGAAGTTGGCGGGCTGCCTTTGGAGAGGCGCGCGGCAACGAACCAAGGAAGGAAGAAAGTCCATGACCATCCGCCGCATCGATGTCGGTCCGCGTATGAGCGATATCGTCATCCACAACAACACGATTTATCTGGCGGGCCAGGTCGGCAAGCCCGGCACCAGCGTCACCGAGCAGACCAGGGACATCCTGGCCTCCATCGACGAGCTGCTGGCCAAGGCCGGTTCCGACAAGACGAAGATCCTTCAGGCGATCATCTGGCTTGCCGATATGAGCACCTTCGCCGAAATGAATGCCGTTTGGGACGGCTGGGTGCCGCAGGGCAACACGCCTGCTCGCGCTACCGGCGAGGCCAAGCTGGCGGCTCCGGAATACAAGGTCGAGATCATCATCACGGCCGCAGCCTGATCGGACTGACAGGAACGTCTCGCGCCCCGGCACCCACCGGCGGCGCGAGATATGCCGGAATTTCTTTTGCCAAATTTCAGGCGTCCGCCCGTGGCAATCGCGTCTTGGACTGTGTTCGTGATCGTGCTCAACTGCGGGCATCGAACCGCGAAAAAGACAGGGATTTGCATCCTGTCACTATCGGTTGATCCAATTGACATTTTTTTGACAGGGAAATGTCCGACACATTTCCGCGAAGGCCCATATTGCAAGGCAAAATAATATTTTAGCCGACGTGTGATGCAACCAATCGTATTCCGAATGGTTCTGGCCATATAATGGCTGCGTTGCGAGACGCGGCACCCTTTTTGTTGAGCGGATTTAATATTGATGAACGTTCAGACTGATCCTGCCGCGTTGGAGGAAAAGACAGTTGCAATTTTTCCGGCGGTTGCCGAGCAACCCATACGTTCGAACTACCTTCCAGAAGACCACCTGAGGGCATTGGGCGAAAGTCTGGCCCGAAATGAAGTGACCGACTTCTACGGGCTCAAGCCTTTCGATTTCCAGGCCCGCAACCGCGAGAACGCGGAAAAGATCCTCGCCGTCTATCGTGCCACCAATGCAGCGCAGGCGAAGGGCGACGCCATAACGCCGGCCGGCCAGTGGCTTCTCGACAACAATTATCTGGTCGAGGAAACGATCTTCCAGATCAAGCGCGACCTGCCGCGCCGTTTCTACCGCGAACTGCCGACGATGACGCTTTCCAACAGTGCGGTCGTGCCGCGCGCACTGGTTCTTGCCTGGGTTTATGTCGCGCATTCTGACAGCACCGTTCTGGCCGACATGTTCAAGGCGCTCGTCGACGGCTATCAGTCGGTCGAGCCGATGCATATCGGCGAATTGTGGGCGCTGCCTTCGCTGCTGCGCTTCGTGCTGATCGAGAATTTGCGCCGGCTGGCCGTCCGCGTGAACAGGGCGCACGAGATGCGCCAGATCGCAAACGACGTTGCCGACCGCGTGCTCGCTTTCGTCGATGGCGACGATCGCAAGACGATCCTGTCGAGCTACACCGAGCATGCCCGCGACACGACCTTTGCCACGCAGCTCCTCCATCGCCTCCGCGACGGTTCGCAGAATTCGGGCAGGGCGCTTGTCTGGCTCGAGGACCAGCTCGAAAAATCCGGCTCCGACGCCGAAGAAATCATCATCAAGGAACACCAGACGCTGTCGAGCGGCAACGTCACCACCGGAAATATCATCAAGGGCCTGCGGCTGCTCAACGACGTCGACTGGACGATATGGTTCGAGTCGGTCAGCCCGGTCGACGGGCTGCTGCGCGAGCGCAGCAATTTCGGCGCGCTCGATTTCCAGTCGCGCGACCAGTATCGCCAGGCGATCGAGGATCTGGCGCGGCGGTCCAAGCGCAGCGAATACGACGTCGCCGAGAAGGCGATCGACATGGCCGAGCAGGCCGGCGAGCCAGGCGACCCCAAGGCTGCCAACTGCAACGATGTCGGATTTTTCCTCGTCGGGCCGCGCCGGCTCGAACTGGAGAAGGAAATCGGCTTCAGGCCGGATTTTGGCCTCCGGCTTCTGCGCGCTTTCAAGAGCACCGGCTGGGCCGGCATCGTCGTGCCGGTTTTCGCGCTTACCGTTCTGCTTCTCACGATGTCGGGCTTTGCATTGGCCGGAATAGGCCTTTCTACCCCCGCGATCATCCTGATGCTGGTCCTGTTCTGCGTGCCGGCGAGCGAAGGCGCGATGGCGTTCTTCAACACCATTGTGCTTCTGTTCCTGAAGCCGACGCGGCTGGTCGGCTACGAATTCAAGGAAGGCGTGCCGGCCGAAGCGCGCACGCTGGTGGTGGTGCCATCCCTGATCGGGTCGCGCGACGATGTCGAGGAGAACATCCGGCAGCTCGAAGTGCATCATCTGGCCAACATGGAAGGCGAGATACATTATGCGCTGCTGTCGGATTGGCCGGACAGCGAAAGCGAGCAGACCTCCGGCGATCTCGAAATCCTCAATTATGCTCGTGCCGAGATCACCAAGCTCAACCAGCGCTATCCCGTCGAAGGCGCGCCGCTGTTTCATCTCCTGCACCGGCGCCGGCTCTACAACCCTTCCCAAAAGACGTGGATGGGCTGGGAGCGCAAACGCGGCAAGCTGCACGAACTGAACCTGCTTTTGCGCGGCGATGGTGACACGACGTTCCTGCCGCCGGATGCCCCGCTCCCGGAAGGCGTCGTCCATGTCATGACGCTCGACGCCGACACCAAGATGACCCGCGATGCGGTGAAGCGTCTGGTCGGCAAGCTTTGCCATCCGCTGAACCGGCCGGAATTCGATGCCGACCACCGCCTCATCACGGCGGGCTACGCGATCCTGCAGCCGCGCGTGACGCCGACACTGACCAGTGGCGACGAGGCTTCATTCTTCCAGCGCGTGTTCTCGGCCAATCGCGGCCTGGATCCTTACGTTTTTGCCGTGTCCGACCTCTATCAGGACGTGTTCGGCGACGGCACCTTCACGGGCAAGGGCCTCTACCATATCGACGCGCTGGAAGCGGCGCTGCGGGAACGTATCGCTGAGAATTCCATTCTCAGCCACGATCTGCTCGAAGGCGCGTTGACGCGTTCGGCGCTGGTGACCGACGTCGAGGTGGTCGAGGATTATCCGACGCGTTATTCCGTCGACGCATCGCGCCAGCATCGCTGGTCGCGCGGCGACTGGCAGCTTCTGGGCTTCATCTTCGATCCGAAGTCGGGTGTGCCCGCGCTTTCCCGCTGGAAGATGGTGGACAATCTGCGCCGCACGTTGACGCCGATCTTCTGGGTCATGTCTTCGATCGGCGGCTGGACGCTGCTGCCCTTCACGCAGGCCGCGCAATGGCAGGCCTTGCTCATTCTCAGCCTGTTCATGGCGCCGACCTTCGACATCGTGAACTCGTTGATGCCGAAGAGCCGCGATGCGACCGCGCGCGGCCATTTCAGCGCGATTGCCCGCGATGTTGCCTTCGGCACCGCCATGGTGGCGCTGCGCGTGGTCTTGATGGCCCACAGCGCCTGGATGATGGGCGATGCGATCGTGCGCACGCTTTACCGGCTGTTCGTCAGCCGGCAAAACCTGCTCGAATGGCGCACGGCCTCGCAGGCGCACAAGACCGGTGGCAACGATCTCCTGTCTTATTACAGGATGATGCGCGGCGCGGTAATCATCGCCATTGCCGGCCTCGCCATTCCGGTGGCCGCGGATTCGACCGGCAGCTTCGTCGCCTTCTTCTTCGCGATCTTCTGGGCCGGCTCGCCGGCTTTCGCCTGGCTCATCAGCCGTTCGGCCGAAACCGAGGACAGGCTTCGCATTTCCAGGCACGATGTCGACCGGTTGCGCATCGTGGCGCGGCGCACATGGGCTTATTTCGAGACCTTTGTGAATGCCGACAACAACATGCTGCCGCCGGACAATTTCCAGGAAACGCCGCATCCGGTCGTTGCCACCCGGACGTCGCCGACCAATATCGGCGTTTATCTCCTGTCTGTCGTTTCCGCTCGTGACTTTGGCTGGATCAGCCTTGCCGATGCTGCCGAGCGTATCGATCAGACTATGAGCACGGTCGAGCGCATGGGCCGCTATCAGGGCCATCTATTCAACTGGTACGATACCACGACGCTGCGGCCGCTCTATCCGCTCTATGTATCGAGCGTGGACAGCGGCAACCTCGCCGGCCATCTCGTCGCGGTCGCTGCCGCTTGCGCCGAATGGGCGGAGGCGCCATCCGTGCATCTCCAGGGCGATTTCGACGGCCTGCTCGACGCGGTTGCGGTTCTCGACGAGAGCCTCAACGAACTGCCAGACGATCGCCGCCAGCTCCGGCCGCTGCGCCAGCGGCTGCGCGACCGCATCGACGGCATGCGCCGCGCGGTCGAGACGATCAAGCAGCAGCCCGAAATGGCTTCGATCCGCACCATCAATCTGGCAGTGCTGTCCGGCGAGTTCCGCAAGCTGGCAAGCGCGATCCATACGGAAGTCGGCTCCGCGAAAAGCGAGGTTCTGACCGAATGGGCGGCCAAGCTGGAAGCTGCATGCGAAGCGCATGTCCACGATGCCCACAGCGACGAGAAGTCGATCGAGGCGCTGCGCACCAAGCTGAAGAGCCTTCAGGAACGCGCGCGCCGCTTTGCCTTCGAGATGGATTTTTCGTTCCTGCTGCGCAAGGACCGCAAGCTGCTGTCGATTGGCTACCGTGTCGAGGAACATCAGCTCGACGAAAGCTGCTACGATCTTCTTGCGTCTGAAGCACGCCTGACCAGCCTGTTCGCCATCGCCAAGGGCGACATTCCGACCGAGCATTGGTTCCGGCTCGGCCGGCCGTTGGTCGAGATCGGCTTCAAGGGAGCCCTGATCTCCTGGTCGGGCTCGATGTTCGAGTACCTGATGCCGCCGCTGGTGATGAAGGAGCCGCAGGGCGGCCTTCTCAACCAGACCAGCAAGCTGGTGATCCGCCGCCAGATGCAATATGGCCGCTCGAAGCACATTCCGTGGGGCATCTCGGAAGCCGCCTACAATGGCCGCGACCGCGAGATGACCTACCAGTACACCAATTTCGGCGTGCCGGGCCTCGGCCTGAAGCGCGGTCTGTCGCACAACACCGTCATTGCGCCTTATGCCACGGTGCTGGCCGCGCAGTTCATGCCGCATGAGGCGGTGCAGAACCTCGAGCGCCTGCGCAGGATCGGTGCGCTTGGCCGCTACGGCTATTACGATGCCGTCGACTTCACACCGCAGCGCGTGCCGGAAGGCACGGACCATGCCGTCGTCTACAACTACATGGCCCACCATCAGGGCATGTCGATCGTATCCGTCGCCAACGCCATTTTCGAAGGCCGCATGCGTGACCGCTTCCACAGCGATCCGGTGATCGAGGCCGCCGAACTCCTGCTTCAGGAAAAGGCGCCGCGCGACATTCCTGTGACCACGGTACGCACCGAGGCCGACGAGCGCGGCAAGGCCGAGACTGTCGAGCACAGCGCTGATACCCGGCTGGTGATCGAGCCTGCGCGGGCACTGCGCTCCACCAATCTCATGTCCAACGGCCGCTATTCCGTGATGGTGACGGCGACCGGCTCCGGCTACAGCCGCTGGAACGATCTCGCCATCACCAGATGGCAGGCCGACCCGACCGAGGACCGTTTCGGCAGCTATCTCTTCCTTCGCGACATTGACACGGGGGAGTGGTGGTCGGCGACGGCGGAGCCCAAGCGCGCCGAATCCGAACACGCCCAGACGCTTTTCTGCGACGACAAGGCAACCTTCATAAAATCGGTCGGCACGCTGCGCTCCGAGGTCGAGTGCATCGTCGTCTCGGAAGGCAATGGCGATGGCCGGCGCATAACGATTGCCAATGATGGCAATGTCGACCGCCACATCGAGGTCACATCATATGCCGAATGGGTGCTGGCGCCGGAAGCCAATGACAGCGCGCATCCCGTATTCTCGAAGATGTTCGTCGAGACCGAGATATCGGCCAGCAACAGCGCCATCTTCGCCACGCGGCGCAAGCGCGAGACCAACGAGCCCGATATCGCGGCGGCCCATTTCATCACCGATGCCTCGGGCCTGACCCGCGACACGGAAGCCGAAACCGACCGCCGCGCCTTCATCGGCCGTGGGCGCACCATCACTGACGCCGCTGCCTTCGATCCGGGCGCAAAGCTTGGCGGGCATTCCGGCTTCGTGCTTGATCCCGTCATGGCCCTGCGCCGCCGCGTGCGGGTGCCGGCCAACAAGAAGGTTTCGCTCACCTTCTGGACCATCGTCGGCGCCAATCGCGAAGAGATCGACGGCACGATGACCCGGCTCGATCACGCCGAAAGCTTTTCGCGCCAGGCCATGCTGGCATGGACGCGCTCGCAGGTGCAGACGCGCCATCTCGGCCTCAGCCTTGCCGACGCTGCCAATGTTCAGAAGCTTGCCCGGTATCTGCTCTATCCCGATCCGTTCCTGCGCGTGCCGGCCGAAACCGTGGCCTCGGGCCTCGGGCGGCAGTCGGCTCTGTGGCCGATGGCGATTTCGGGAGACTATCCGATCTTCGCGGTCAGGATCGGCGACGTTGCCGATCTGGAGATCGTCGCGCAGGCGCTGCGCTTCCAGGAATATATGCGCACGCGCGGTCTCGTCGCCGATCTGGTGATCGTCAACGAACAGGCGTCTTCCTACGTGCAGGATCTGCAGCAGTCCATCGAATGGCTCTGCGACAACAGCCGCATGCGCGGCAAGGAACTGGGTCCGCGTCAGCATATCTTTGCGGTGCGCCGTGATCTCATGGACGAGACGTCCTACAAGACACTGCTGGCTTCGGCGCGCGTAGCGCTCCACACCCGCAACGGCACTATCTTCGACCAGATCGAGCGCGCCGAAGCCGCCGCATTGCAGGCGCGCGATGCGCTGATGGCAACCGAAGCCCTGGTTCTGACCGACGCTTCCGCAGAAGCGCAGCCGACAGCACCGTCGCGCAAGCCCGTCATTGCCAACGGCAAGGGCCTCACTCTGTGGAACGGCTTTGGCGGTTTCGACCGCGACGGCCGTGACTATGTCGTGCGGTTGGGCGGCCAGAAGTCGACACCGCAGCCGTGGATCAACGTCATTTCCAATGCGTCGTTCGGCTTCCACACCTCAGCCGAAGGCGCATCCTTCACCTGGAGCCGCAACAGCCGCGACTTCCAGCTCACGCCGTGGTCCAACGACCCGGTCAGCAACCGTCCCGGCGAGGCGATCTATATCCACGACCTTGCCAGCGGGAAGGCGTTCTCGCCTTTCGCCGGCGTGTTGCGCGATCCGTCGATCGTCTACGAGGCCCGCCACGGGCAGGGCTTCTCAGTCTTCAACGCGACCCGCGGCTCGCTTTTCGCCGAAGTCACGCAGATCGTCGATCCGGCGGACCCGGTCAAGATTTCGCGGCTGCGCCTCCGCAATTCCGGTGCGGTGCCGGCCCGGCTGCGCATCTATGCCTATGCCGAATGGGTGCTCGGCACCAATCGCGCGAAATCCGCCCCGACGATCGTACCCTCGCAGGATGCGGCGACCGGCGCGCTTCTGGCGAAGAATGCCTACAGTCTGGACTTCGGCGATCGTGTCGCCTTCCTGGCGAGCGATGGCGACGCACAGTCGGTGACGACCGATCGCAGCGAGTTCATCGGCAGAAACGGCACCGCCGAGGCGCCGCATGTCGTGACCGGCGGGCTGGCGCTGTCCGGCAAGGTCGAGGCTGGCACGGACCCGTGCGCGGCGATCGCGCGCGACATCGAAATACCCGCGGGTGGCGAGGTCACGATCCTCTTCCTGCTCGGCGATGCCGGTTCGCCGGAGGAGGCCAGCACCTTCGTCACCAAGCACCGCAAGCGCGATTTCGACAAGCGCTTGGCCGAGAACGACAAGGAGTGGCGCGGCTTCCTCGACACGATCCAGGTCGAGACACCCGACGCGGCGCTGAACGCCATGGTCAACCATTGGCTGCCGTACCAGAGCGTCGCCTGCCGCATCCGCGCACGCTCAGCATTCTATCAGGCGAGTGGCGCGTTCGGCTTCCGCGACCAGCTACAGGACACGCTGGCGCTGCTCATGCACGATCCGCAACTGGCATATGACCAGATCCTGAATGCCGCCCGCCGCCAGTTCGTGGAAGGCGATGTCCAGCATTGGTGGCTGCCGCGCACGGATGCGGGTGTCCGCACCCGGATTTCCGACGATGTCGTCTGGCTGGGCTATGCGACTGCGCATTATGTCAATGTCACCGGCGACGCCTCCATCCTTAAGGAAAGCATTCCCTTCATCGAAGGGCCGGCCTTGCACGATGGCGAACATGATGCGTTCTTCACGCCCGAGAAGTCGAAGAAGTCGGCTACGCTTTACGAGCACTGCGCCCGCGCGCTCGATCTCGCCATCCAGCGCACCGGAGCCAACGGCCTGCCGTTGATTCTCGGCGGCGACTGGAACGACGGCATGAACCGCGTCGGCGAGGAGGGCAGGGGCGAGAGCGTCTGGCTCGGCTGGTTCCTCCTGAAGACGATCGGCGATCTCGCACCAATCGCCCGCGAGCAGGGCGACACCAAGCGCGCCAACAAGTGGGAAAAGCACGCGCGCAGCCTGAAACAGGCGCTGGAGACGGCTGGCTGGGACGGTGAGTGGTATCGTCGTGGCTCGTTTGACGACGGCTCTCCGCTAGGTTCGCGCAACTCCGAGGAATGCCAGATCGATTCGATCGCCCAGTCCTGGAGCGTGCTTTCGGGCGAAGGTGACCCTGTTCGGTCGAAGACGGCGATGGACTCGGCGATCAAGCAACTGGTCGACGACGAGCTACAGATCGTCAAACTCTTCACGCCGCCCTTCTCGAAAACCGAAAAGAATCCCGGCTACATAAAAAGTTATCCGCCCGGCGTGCGCGAAAATGGCGGCCAATATACCCATGCCGCCACCTGGTTTGTCATCGCGCTGGCTGAAATGAGGCGGGCAGACGACGCCTGGCGCTGCTTCAGCATGCTCAACCCGGTCAACCACGCGCAGGATGAGGATGGCGCCGAACGCTACCGCGTCGAGCCCTATGTGGTCGCCGCCGATGTCTATTCCCAAGGCGAAAAGGGCGGCCGTGGCGGCTGGACCTGGTACACCGGTTCTGCCGGCTGGCTGTACCGCGCGGCGGTGGAAAGCATCCTCGGAATCCGCAAACGTGGCTCGCGCCTTACGATTGATCCCGTTTTGCCGAGCGAATGGGACGGTTATTCAGCTACCGTTCATATTGGAGGCTGTATTTACCGCATCCGTGTGACGCGCGACAAAACCGCGAAAGCGGTGACGGTCGACGTCAATGGAAAGCGATCGAAAGGTGCCTCGTTCGAGTTGCGAACGACTGGCGAGAATGAGGTGACTGTTCGGATTCCGTCCTGAAGAAAAGAATATTTCCAGGTCGGAACCAAGGTTAAATCATCTGCCATGATTTTGCCGTAACGGTGCCATTTTTCATTAAAACTCAATTCCTTAGGCGATCACGGCAGATTACGGGGCGTTGCCCGATGTTGTTTCGAAAAAATGGAACTGAGGCTGTATGTGAACATTGTCTTGCGGTGCAGCAGACAATGTTGGGACGAGCAATGGAGCGCTGCACGGTTTTTGTTCTCACGGAGTGAGTTTCGTGTCATTGCTTGAAATCTACTTCCGCGCACTTCGGTATCTTTCTACTGAAAAAAAGCGTGTATTTTTCATCTGCGCGGCCAATGTCGTCCTGGCCATCGTAACCATTGCCGAACCAATCATGTTCGGCCGTGTCATCGATGCCATCTCCGACAAGCGCGAGGTTTTCTCAACGCTGATGCTCTGGGCCGGGCTCGGGGCATTCAACATTCTCGCTTACGTGCTCGTCGCTCGTGGCGCTGACCGGCTGGCGCATGCCCGCCGTGCCGGCGTGCTTTGCGAGTCCTTCGAACGCGTCATCACCATGCCGCTGTCGTGGCACCAGGTGCGGGGGACGTCCAACGCCCTGCACACGATGCTGCGTGCGGTCGAGACGCTGTTCAGCCTCTGGCTTGAATTCATGCGCACGCACCTGACCACCGCCGTGGCGCTGCTGCTGCTCATTCCCACCGCCATCTCGCTCGACCTGCGCATGTCGCTGGTGCTGCTGGTGCTTGGCACGCTCTACCTGATCATCGGCCGCGTCGTCATGCACAAGACCAAGGACGGGCAAGCCAAGGTGGAACGCCACTATCACGAGGTGTTCTCGCATGTGACGGACTCGGTCAACAACGTTGCCGTGCTGCAGAGCTACAATCGCTTCAGCGAGGAAGCCCAGCGGCTGCGCAAGCATGTCGGCGATCTGATCCAGGCACAGTATCCGGTGCTCGACTGGTGGGCGCTGGCAAGCGCGCTCAACCGCCTTGCCTCGACGATCTCGATGATGGTCGTGCTGATGATCGGTGCCTTGCTGGTTTCACGCGGCGAGTTGCGCATCGGCGATATCGTTGCCTTCATCGGCTTCGCGACGCTGCTGATCAGCCGTCTTGACCAGATCTCGCAGTTTGCTAACCAGATCTTCGACTCCCGCGCCAAGCTGGAAGCCTTCTATGAACTGGAAGACTCCGTGGCTGACCGCAAGGAGCCGGAAGGCCTGCGCGAGATGAACAACATCACCGGCCACATCCGCTTCGAGGATGTCAGCTTCGAGTTCCCCAATTCGGGGCAGGGCCTGCAGGACGTCTCCTTTGAAGTCCAGGCTGGTCAGACGGTTGCCATCGTCGGCCCGACCGGTGCGGGCAAGACCACGCTGATCAATATGCTCCAGCGTGTTCACACGCCACAGGAAGGCCGCATCCTGATCGACGGTATCGACGTCAAGACCGTTACCAAGAAGTCGCTGCGTCAGTCGATCGCGACGGTGTTCCAGGATGCCGGCCTGTTCAACCGGTCGATCGAGGAGAACATCCGCATCGGCCGCGAGGAAGCGACCTACGCCGAGGTTCATGCGGCTGCTGAAGCTGCGTCCGCCCAGGAGTTCATCCTGTCGAAGAGCGAAGGCTACGACACCAAGGTTGGTGAGCGTGGCGGCCAGCTCTCCGGCGGTGAACGCCAGCGTATCGCCATCGCCCGTGCCATCCTCAAGAACGCGCCGATCCTGGTGCTCGACGAGGCGACCAGCGCGCTCGATGTCGAGACGGAATCGCGGGTCAAGGAAGCGATCGACGGTGTTCGCCAGGGTCGCACCACCTTCATCATCGCGCACCGCCTTACCACGGTTCGCGATGCCGACCTGGTCCTCTTCATGGACAAGGGCAGGATCGTGGAAATGGGTGGCTTCGCCGAACTGTCGGCCACCAATGGCCGCTTCGCCAGCCTGCTTCGCGCCGGCGGCCTGCTGACCGATGAGGACGTGCGCGCCCTCAGCCATGTCTCGCAGTCCGCTGCCGCGGCCTGATCGGCCGGATTAAGACTATGGGAGGTCGTCCTGCGGCGACCTCTCGCATTGCCCGAACGCTCGGACCGGGCTAATTAAACGTCATGAGTGACACGAGCGCGCGGCCCGGCCGCTTCATCGATCTTGCCAACCCGACCCGCTTCCTGGCGCTTGCCGACCGGCTTGTGCCCTGGCTGGCGGGTCTTTCCGTTTTGCTGCTCGCTATAGGCCTCTATCTGGGCTTCGCCGCGCCTGAGGATTACCAGCAGGGCACCACCGTCCGCATCATGTATATCCATGTGCCGTTCGCCTGGATTGCGATGATGTGCTACTCGCTGATGGCGTTGGCTGCACTTGGGACTCTGGTCTGGCGACATCCGCTCGCCGATGTCTCGCTCAAGGCCACAGCGCCTATCGGCGCGGCCTTCACCGCGCTGGCGCTGATCACCGGCTCCATCTGGGGCAAGCCCATGTGGGGCACCTGGTGGGTGTGGGATGCGCGGCTGACTTCGGTCTTCATCCTGTTTCTGATGTATCTCGGCATCATCGCGCTGACGCGCGCACTCGACGATCCCGCACGATCGGCGCGCGCTGCCGCCATCATCACGCTCGTTGGCTTCATCAATATCCCGATCATCAAATTCTCGGTCGACTGGTGGAATACACTGCATCAGCCGGCGTCGGTATTCCGCCTCGGCGGCCCGACCATCCATCCGAGCCTGCTCTGGCCGCTGATGACCATGGCGCTTGGCTTCACGGTGCTGTTCTTCACGCTGCACCTGATGGCTATGCGCACCGAGATCATGCGCCGGCGCGTCACCGCGATGCGCTACATCGCAGCGCGCCGCGCCGACCGGAAACCTGCCTGAAAACAGTGGGTTGTATCGCGACCTTGAATCAAGGTCGCAGCAGCGTCAGAACGCCTTGAAGGTCAGCGTCGTCAGCGAGCGCACGATGCCCGGCACATTGGCGACGTTCTCGTTGATGAATTTGCCGATATCGACATCGTCCTCGATATAGACCTTCATCAGCAGATCGTAGTCGCCGCTGGTAGAATAGAGCTCCGAAGCCACCTCGCGCTCGTAAAGCTGGTCGGCCACGGCATAGGTCTGGCCGGGCGTGCATTGCAGCTGGACGAATACGGTTTGCATGGAACCTCCGGATCACTTTCAGGTCGGGCAATGCCCGCGAGCCTTCTTTACACGCCGAGCAGGGTCCGCACCAGCCTGTGGTCGGGATCGGCAAGCCCGTCTATGACATCGAAATGATGCGTGCCGGCGTCTTCCACGCTCGACACGCTGACATCGAAACCGCTCCAGAGATTTTCCAGAAGCGCGTTCTGCCGCCGGAATTCAGGGCGCTCGGCCGAGCCGACCCAGCAGGTGATATCGATGCCGTCGAGCGGTTCGAGCAGGGCGGCACTTTCCGCCCGCGCTTCAGCAAGGTCCAGCCGCTGGGTCTCGTTCATCTTCGTTTTCATCAGCGGACGCAGATCGTGCAGGCCCGAGATGGACACCGTCTTCTTGAGCCGTGCAAGCACGTCGGCATCGAGCGGAGAGGTCGAAGTGTTCATGCGGCTGACCAGATGGCCGCCGGCCGAATGGCCCGTGAGATGGATCGGCCCCGCGACTTCCTTTGCTGCCGCAGTGATCGCCGCACCGACCTGCCTGGTGATGTCGGATATCCGCGCTTCCGGGCAGAGTACATAGGACGGCATTGCCAGCGCATAACCATGGGCGAGCGACCCTTGGGCGAGGTGCGACCAGGCCGATTTGTCGAACGACATCCAGTAGCCGCCATGGACGAAGACGACGAGCCCCTTGGGCGTTCCCTCCGGCAGGAACAGGTCGAAACGGTTGCGCAGATGCGGGCCGTAGGAAATGTCCTCGCGCAGCCGCTTTGCCGCGCGCAAATCATCGCGGAATGCCGACGCCATCACCTGCCATTTGCCGGGAAACGCACTGGCGTCGGGGATATAGGCCCCATTGGAATAGGCGTCGCTCCAGTCCGTGATCGAATTTGCAGACATTCCCAGCCTCGCTAACCAAGCGCCGTCAGTGGCGCACCATCCCGTTATTGACCATCTCGCCCGGCCGTCCCGCAAGGGCGAAAACCTGCCGGCTTGTTGATCCAGCTGGAGGCAGCTTCTGCGAACCATCGATTAATTTCAAGCTTGAAATTTCATGCTTGAAATTATTAAGTCAGGGTGCCATCCTCTCTTGGTCAATCGGAGTTGGTGCTGATGAAGATCGCCTGTCTCGGGGGAGGGCCAGCCGGCCTCTACTTTGCGATCAGCATGAAGCTGCGCGATCCGGATTCGGAGGTCGTCGTCATCGAGCGCAACAAGCCGGACGACACGTTCGGCTGGGGCGTCGTGCTCTCCGACGAGACGCTGACCAACCTTGCCGCCAACGATCCCGTAAGTGCCACCGCCATCCGCTCGCACTTCGCCTACTGGGACGATATCGCCGTCCATTTCAAGGGCACGAAAACCGTCTCCACCGGTCACGGCTTCTGCGGCATCGGCCGCAAGCAGCTTCTGATGCTGCTTCAGGAGCGGGCGCGTGAACTGGGCGTCGAACTGCGCTTTCAGACCAATGTCGAAAGCGTCGCCGCCTATGCCGAGGAATATGATCTCGTCGTTGCTGCCGACGGCCTGAACTCCAAGGCGCGAAGCGAATTCGCCGCGGAGTTCGAGCCGGACATTGACGTGCGCGCCTGCAAATTCGTCTGGCTCGGCACGCATCAGAAATTCGGCGATGCCTTCACCTTCATCTTCGAGGAAACCGAACACGGCTGGGTCTGGGCGCACGCCTACCAGTTCGACAACGACACGGCGACTTTCATCGTCGAATGCAGCGCCGAGACCTGGGAAAAATTCGGCTTCGGCGAGATGAGCCAAGAGGAGAGCATCGCGCTCTGCCAGCGCATCTTCGCAAAACATCTCGACGGCCACGCGCTGATGACCAACGCCAACCACATTCGCGGCTCGGCCTGGCTGAGTTTCCCGCGCGTGCTGTGCAAGCGCTGGTCCTACAAGAACATCGCACTTCTGGGCGATGCGGCGGCGACCGCGCATTTCTCGATCGGATCGGGAACCAAGCTGGCGCTTGAAAGTGCTGCCGCCCTTGCCGAACTCGTGCATACGGAAAAGACGCTCGAGCAGGCTTTCGCCCGCTACGAGGACGAGCGCCGCATCCAGGTGCTGCGCCTGCAATCGGCGGCGCGCAACTCGCTGGAATGGTTCGAGGAGGTCGAGCGCTATTTCGATCTCGACCCGGTCCAGTTCAACTATTCGCTGCTGACCCGCTCGCAGCGCATCAGTCATGAAAACCTGCGCCTGCGCGACAAGGCCTGGCTGGAAAGTGCCGAAGGCTGGTTCCAGGAAACGGCAGGTGCGCCGCAAGGCACCCGCCGCGCGCCGATGTTTGCGCCGTTCAAGCTGCGCGACATGGAGCTGAAGAACCGCGTCGTCGTCTCGCCTATGGCGCAGTACAAGGCCGTCGACGGCACGCCGACAGACTGGCATCTGGTGCATTACGGCGAGCGCGCCAAGGGCGGGGCGGGGCTGCTCTATATAGAGATGACCTGCGTCAGCCCCGAGGGCCGCATCACGCCCGGCTGCCCCGGTTTCTATGCGCCGGAACATGAGGTCGCCTGGAAGCGCATCGTCGATTTCGTCCACACCGAGACCGTGGCAAAAATCTGCGCCCAGATCGGCCATTCCGGCCGCAAGGGTTCCACCCGCGTCGGCTGGGAAGGCACGGACAAGCCATTGAAAGACGGCAACTGGCCGCTGATGTCGGTTTCGGAGCAACCTTGGTCTTCTGAAAACCAGACGCCAAAGGCGATGACGCGCGCCGACATGGATCTTGTCCGCGATCAGTTCATGGCGGCTGCCGAAATGGCGGATCGCTGCGGCTTCGACATGCTCGAAATCCACGCAGCACACGGCTACCTGCTGTCGTCCTTCATCACGCCGGTGACCAACAACCGCACCGACGAATATGGCGGCTCGCTGGAAAACCGCATGCGCTATCCGCTGGAAATCTACCATGCCGTCCGCGAAGTCTGGCCGCGCGAAAAGCCTATCTCGGTACGCATCTCGGCCAATGACTGGGTCGGCGACAAGGGCGTGACGCCGAAGGAGGCCGTCGAGGTCGCAAAAATGTTCCAGCAGGCTGGCGTCGATATCTGCGACGTCTCCGCCGGCCAGACGACCGAGCTTGCCCGTCCTGTCTATGGCCGCATGTTCCAGACGCCGTTCTCCGACCGCATCCGCAACGAGACCGGCATGGCGACCATGGCGGTCGGCAACATCTACGAGCCCGACCACGTCAACTCGATCCTGCTCGCCGGCCGCGCAGATCTCGTCTGCCTCGCCCGCCCGCATCTGACCGACCCCTATTGGACACTGCGCGCCGCAGCCTCGCTCGGCGACACAGTCGAGGCATGGCCCGCTCCCTATCAGCCCGGTGGCGACCAGATTCGCCGCCTGGCCGAACGCGCTGCCGAGATGGCGGCACAGGATCGCGCGGTATGAGCGACCTTTCCGGCAAACGCGCATTGGTGACGGGCGGCGGCTCGGGAATGGGCGCTGCGATCGCGCGCTCGCTCGCTGACGCCGGCGCCACCGTCGTGATATCCGGCCGCCGCATGGAGCCGCTTCAGGAGCTTTCGGTGGGCTCGAAAAACATCATCGCAATGACCGCCGACGTAAGCGACGAGGCGTCGGTGAAGGCGCTGTTCGAGCGCATCGCCGACGAAGTCGGCGAACTGGATATCGTCGTTGCCAATGCGGGGGCTGCCGAAAGCGCGCCCTTCCACCGCACCAGTCTCGATCTGTGGCGGCAGATGCTGGACGTCAATTTGACCAGCGTTTTCCTGACCTTCCAGGCAGCGCTTGCCGGTATGATGAAGCGCAGGGAGGGCCGGCTGATCGCAATCGCCTCGACCTCCAGCCTGAAAGGCTACCCTTACGTTTCCGCCTACAGCACCGCCAAGCACGGTGTCCTTGGGTTGACGCGCTCGCTGGCGCTGGAACTCGCCGACACCGCCATCACCGTCAACGCCGTCTGCCCCGGCTTCACGCTGACGCCGATGCTCGAGCGCTCGATCGAGACCATTGTCGAAAAGACCGGCAAGAGCCGCGACGAGGCCATTGCCTCGCTGACCAAGACCAACCCGCAGCGCCGTTTCGTGTTGCCGGAAGAGGTGGCGCAAAGCGTGCTTTATCTCTGCGGGCCGCATTCAGCCTCGGTCACCGGGCAGGCCCTGTCCATTTCGGGAGGCGAAGTATGAGCATGCCGCAACCGGGCGAAGCTCCCGACACGGCCAGGCAGCGCCTGCGTGTCTGGCTGCGATTGCTCAAGGCGACGAGGCTGGTTGAAGCGACGGTGCGCGAGAACCTGCGCGTCGAGTTCGACACCACCTTGCCACGCTTCGACGTGCTTGCCGCGCTCTACCGCTTCGAGGACGGCTTGAAGATGAGCGAGCTTTCAGCCGCCCTTCGCGTCTCCAACGGCAATGTTACCGGCATCATCGAGCGCCTGGTGACTGACGGTCTGGTGCTGCGCGTGCCGGTGGCCGGCGACAAGCGCGCCACGCTGGTGCGCCTGACGAAGAAGGGCAACGAGGAGTTTTCCAAAATGGCGGCAGCGCATGCGACATGGGTCAGCGCCATTCTGGAAGAGCTGCCGCCGGAAGCTTGCGAGCAGATGATCGGCCACCTCGATACAATCGGCAATTCGCCGAAACTGACAGCAAAGGTGAATGGCGATGACTGATATGGCGGGCTACGTCGCGAAACATTTCCGCTGGCGCGTTGAGGACGGCGTTGCCGTCATCACGCTCGACCGGCCGGAGCGCAAGAACCCGCTGACCTTCGACAGCTACGCGGAGCTGCGGGACGCGTTCCGCGCACTGGTCTATGCCGACGACATCAAGGCCGTGGTGTTCGGCTCCAACGGCGGCAATTTCTGCTCGGGCGGCGATGTCCACGACATCATCGGCCCGCTGCTCGACATGGATATGAAGGGCCTGTTGCGCTTCACCCGCATGACCGGCGACCTGATCAAGGCGATGGTCAATTGCGGCAAGCCGATCATCGCCGCTGTCGATGGCGTCTGCGTCGGCGCCGGCGCCATCATTGCCATGGCTTCCGACATTCGCCTTGCAACGCCCGAGGCAAAGACTGCGTTCCTGTTCACCCGCGTCGGCCTCGCCGGCTGCGACATGGGCGCTTGTGCGATCCTGCCGCGCATCATCGGGCAGGGGCGAGCGTCCGAGCTGCTCTACACCGGCCGCAGCATGAGCGCGGAGGAAGGCGAGCGCTGGGGCTTTTATAATCGCATCGTCGAGCCCGCATCGCTCGACGCCGAGGCACTGGCGCTGGCGAAACGCCTCGCCGACGGCCCGAATTTCGGTCACATGATGACCAAGACCATGCTCAATCAGGAATGGTCGATGTCGATTGAGCAGGCGATCGAGGCCGAGGCGCAGGCGCAGGCCATCTGCATGCAGACGCTGGACTTCAAGCGCGCCTACGACGCCTTCGTCGCGCACCAGAAACCCGTTTTCCAGGGCGATTGAGATGCCGGACCGCAGCTTTCTCGACTGGCCGTTTTTCGAAGACCCTCACCGGGCGCTGGCCGACAGGCTTGAGACCTGGGCCGCTGCCAACATCAGGCATGGCGACCACGGCGATGTCGATGCCGCCTGCCGCGAACTGGTGGCAAAACTGGGCGAGGGCGGCTGGCTGACCCATTCGGCTGTCGATCCGGAAAATCCCGAAAGCGGTCTCGACGTTCGCAGCCTCTGCATCATCCGCGAAACATTGGCGCGTCATGATGGGCTTGCCGATTTCTCCTTCGCCATGCAGGGCCTCGGCACCGGCGCGATTTCGCTGTTCGGCACGCCCGAGCAGAAACGCGAATGGCTGACCAAAACCCGCGCCGGCAAGGCGCTTTCGGCCTTTGCGCTGAGCGAGCCGAAATCCGGCTCGGACGTCGCCAATCTCGATCTCGCCGCGCGCGAGGACGGCGATTTCTACGTGCTCGATGGCGAAAAGACCTGGATCTCCAATGGCGGCATCGCCGATGTCTACACCGTCTTCGCCCGCACCGGCGAAGGGTCGGGCGCGAAGGGTATTTCGGCGTTCATCGTTCCCGCCGATACGCCAGGCCTGTCGATTGCCGAGCGGCTGGAGGTGGTCGCGCCGCATCCGCTGGCGCGGTTGTCCTTCCAGAACTGCCGCGTGCCGAAGTCGGCCATGCTCGGCAGACCGGGCGATGGGTTCCGCATCGCCATGTCGGTGCTCGACGTGTTCCGCTCGACGGTCGCGGCGGCAGCCCTCGGCTTTGCGCGCAGGGCGCTGGATGAATCCATCGCGCGTTCGACCTCGCGCGAATTGTTCGGCGCGCCGATGTCCGAATTGCAGATGGTGCAGGGCCATATCGCCGACATGGCGCTCGACATCGATGCGTCAGCACTGCTCGTCTACCGCGCCGCATGGCTGAAGGATTCTGGCGCTGCCCGCGTCAGCCGCGAGGCGGCGATGGCCAAGCTCTACGCCACGGATCGGGCCCAGTGCGTGATCGACAAGGCGGTGCAGATCCATGGCGGCGACGGCGTGCGCAAGGGCAGCGTCGTCGAAAGCCTCTATCGCGAAATCCGGGCGCTGCGCATCTATGAGGGCGCGTCGGACGTGCAGAAAATCATAATAGCCAGGCAAACACTGGCGAGGGGATAATAACAAATGCTGGGACCATCGGCGCATACCGACACTTTCACACGTGACAACCTGCCGCCGGATGATGAGTGGCCGGAACTATTGCTCGACGGCTTCGACTACCCGGAAGTGCTGAATGCCGGTGTCGAATTCACAGATGCAATGGTCGCCAAGGGCTTTGGCGATCATACCGCGCTGATCGGCAATGGCCGCCGCCGCACTTACAAGGAACTCACCGACTGGTCGAACCGCATCGCCCATGCGCTGGTCGAGAATTATGGCGTAAAGCCCGGAAATCGCGTGCTGATCCGCTCGGCCAACAACCCTGCCATGGTCGCCTGCTGGCTCGCCGCCACCAAGGCGGGCGCGGTCGTCGTCAACACCATGCCGATGCTGCGTGCCGGCGAACTCGGCCAGATCATCGACAAGGCTGAGGTCGAATTTGCGCTCTGCGACACGCGCATCAAGGACGAACTCGTCGCCTGCGCCAAGGACAGCCGCTTCCTGAAAAAGGTCATCGGCTTCGACGGCACCGCCAATCACGATGCCGAACTCGACCGCATCGCCCTCGACAAGCCGGTGAAATTCGCAGCCGTGCCGACCGGCCGCGACGATGTCGCGCTGCTCGGCTTCACCTCCGGCACGACGGGCGAGCCCAAGGCGACGATGCATTTCCATCGCGACCTGCTGATCATTGCCGACGCCTACGCCAAGGAAGTTCTGTCGGTGACGCCGGATGACATTTTCGTCGGCTCGCCGCCGCTCGCCTTCACCTTCGGCCTAGGCGGGCTGGCGATCTTCCCGCTGCGCTTCGGGGCCGCCGCAACCCTGCTCGAACAGGCGACGCCGCCGAAGATGATCGAGATCATCGAGACCTACAAGGCGACCGTCAGCTTCACCGCGCCGACCGCCTACCGCGTCATGCTGGCCGCGATGGAGGAGGGCGCGGATCTCAGTTCGCTGCGCATCGCGGTTTCGGCCGGCGAAACGCTGCCCGCGCCGATCTACGATGCCTGGATGAAGAAGACCGGCAAGCCGATGCTTGACGGCATCGGCGCGACCGAGATGCTGCATATCTTCATTTCCAACCGGCTCGGCGATTCCGCCCCCGGTTCCACCGGCAAGCCGGTCGGCGGCTATCAGGCGAAAATCGTCGATGACGAGATGAACGAGAAGCCGCGCGGCGAAATCGGCAGGCTGGCGGTGCGCGGGCCGACCGGCTGCCGTTATCTCGCTGACAAGCGGCAGGCGAAATATGTCCGCGACGGCTGGAACCTGACCGGCGATTCCTTCTACCAGGACGAAGCCGGCTATTTCCATTTCGCCGCCCGCTCCGACGACATGATCATCTCGGCCGGCTACAACATCGCCGGACCGGAAGTGGAGGCAGCCCTGCTGAGCCACGATTTCGTCTCCGAATGCGCGGTGGTTGGCGCCGATGACGAGGAGCGCGGCCAGATCGTGCAGGCGCATATTGTGCTGGTGGCTGATGTGCCGGCCGATGCCGCGACGATCAAGGCGTTGCAGGATCACGTCAAGCAGGTCATCGCGCCCTACAAATATCCGCGCTCGGTCAAGTTCGTCGACGCACTGCCGAAGACTGCGACGGGAAAAATCCAGCGCTTCGCACTGCGCGGCAGGACCGTCAATTGAGAGGCGCAAGGGCATGCTGCATTATCGATCAGCTTCCCTTTCGTCACCTGCTTTCGCTGGTCGAATGACGCAAAAGCCTGTTGATTTCTCTGCCTGTCTGAGGCTGGTTGTTTAGAGATGCCGGAAACAAGGGTTTAAACCCGCCGCCGGCGAAATATCGGCAAAGGAGGATTGCCGAAAACGGAGTGCGGTTCGTTTCAAGCTGGGAGGCTTGTTGGAATTGGCGCTCTTCTGTAGGACCGGACCAGGGCTGGAAAATGGGCGGCGAGCACGTCTTCAAAGGCGTGACGTCGGGTTGACCTGCCGGTTCGGAATCCCGGTTTGGCGCAGCAAAGCACCAAGGCGGGCAAGTCTCATACGCAACATTCGGAGGAAACTATCATGAAACGCATCACCAAACGGCTTCTGGCAACCGCCATGGTCGGCACCGCCATCATGGCAGGCGCAGCATCGGCCCAGGCCGATGTGAAGATTGGCTTTCTCGGCGGCTTCACCGGCCCGATCGAAAGCATGCTGCCGCCGATCTTCGAGGCGGCCAAGCTGGCGGTCAAGGATGTGAACGACCAGGGCGGCATTCTCGACGGGCAAAAGCTCGAGATCATCTCGGGCGACTCGACCTGCGCTGACGCTACGGCTGCCTCGAATGCCGCCGACCGCATGGTCAATTCCGAGAAGGTGACGGCCCTCGTCGGCCCGCTCTGCTCGGGCGAGACCATCGCTGCCGCCAACAATGCTGCCATTCCCGGCGGCGTTCTCCTGATCTCCCCGGCCGCCACCTCGCCGGCGCTGACCACGCTCGACGACAAGGATTTGGTGTTCCGCACCACCTCGTCGGATGCTTACAGCGGCGAAGTGCTGGCCAAGATCCTGAAGGACAAGGGCACCGACAACATCGCCATCACCTATGTCAACAACGACTACGGCAAGGGCTTTGCCGACGCGCTGGAAGGCTCTTTCAAGACGCTCGGCGGCACCGTCTCGGCCAAGGAAGCGCATGAGGATGGCAAGGCCGACTACCGCGCAGAAGTCGGCTCGCTGGCGGCTTCTGGTGCCGACACGCTGGTCGTTCTCGCCTATGTCGACGGCTCCGGCTCGACCATCATCCGCCAGGCGCTCGAAGGCGGCGACTTCTCGAAGTTCGCCGGCGGTGACGGCATGGTCAGCGACGCGCTGGTCAAGAATGTCGGCGAAGGCAAGGTCGATGGCATGGTCGCGACCCGCATCGGCAACTCGGTCAGCCCGGGTACGGAAGTCTACGCCAAGATCGCCAAGGATGCCGGCCTCGACCCGAACGCCAACTTCGGAGCGCAGTCCTATGACGCTGCCTTCCTGATCTCGCTGGCGATCCAGAAGCTCGGCAAGGATTCGCGCGAAGGCTTGAGCGCGGCGCTCCGCGAAGTCTCCTCGGCTCCGGGTGAGGTGATCCTGCCCGGCGAATGGGAGAAGGCCAAGAAGCTGATCGCCGAAGGCAAGGACATCAACTACGAAGGCGCTGCCGGCAGCCACGAGTTCGACAAGAACGGCGACGTGCCTGGCAATGTCATCGAGATGGTCGTCGACGGCAAGGGCTTCAAGGAAGCCGCTGCCAAGTAAGCCTTTCGAGGCGCGAGGTCCGGGTTCGCCCGGACCTCCTTCCAAGATCGATGCGCGAGACTGCCGGCTATGGGGATAGCGGGAGAACGGTTTCGACAGCGTCCAAAAAAGAAAAACGGGAAAATAGTGGGGGTGGCGTGAGCTCGCTCATCGAAGTCAGGAACGTCAGCAAACGCTTTGGCGGTGTGCTGGCCGTCGATAATTGTTCGCTCAAGGTCGAGCGCGGCACGATCACGGGGCTGATCGGCCCCAATGGCGCCGGCAAGACCACCATGTTCAACATGGTCGCTGGCGCCTTTGCGCCGACCTCCGGCTCGATCTGGCTGGACGGCAAGGACGTGACCGGCATGCCGGCGCACGAGCTGTTCGAGCACGGCCTGTCGCGCACCTTCCAGATCGCGCAGGAATTCTCGCATCTCACATCGCTGGAAAACCTGATGGTGGTGACCGCCGGCAAATCCGGCGAGTCCTTTTTCGACGCCTGTTTCCGGCGCGGCAAGGTCGTGCGCGACGAACTGGAAACCCGGCGCAAGGCCGAGGAAATCCTGCAGGTTCTTCGGCTGACCCACGTCAAGAACGAGAGCGCCGGCAATCTCTCCGGTGGCCAGAAGAAGCTTCTGGAACTCGGCCGCGTGATGATGGCCGACCCGCAGGTCGTGCTGCTCGATGAGGTGGCTGCCGGCGTCAACCGCACGCTGCTCAACGATCTCGCCTCCGTGGTCGAAACGCTCAACCGCGACAAGGGGCTGACCTTCTTCGTCATCGAGCACGACATGGACCTGATCGCGCGGCTTTGCGATCCCGTCATCGTCATGGCGGCAGGCTCCGTCATGGTGCAGGGGCCGATGGCCGAAATCCGCAAGAACCCGGAAGTCATCGAGGCCTATTTCGGCGGCGCGCCGGTGGGGGATGCCGCATGAGCATCCTGAAGATGACAGATGTCCATGCCGGCTATGGCGGAGCGAACATCCTGAACGGCGTCAATATGGAGATCGGCGCCAACGAGATCGGCGTCATTGTCGGTCCCAACGGCGCTGGCAAGTCGACGTCGCTGAAGGCACTGTTCGGTCTGTTGACCGTTTCGGAAGGCAGCGTGGTTTTCGACGGCAAGGACGTCACCAACGCAAAGCCGGAAAATCTCGTGCGCGGCGGGCTGTCCTTCGTGCCGCAGGAGTTCAACGTGTTTCCGGCGATGACCGTGCGCGAAAATCTCGAAATGGGCGCTTATGTCCGGCGCGACGATTTTCGCCATCTCATTGAAAAGATGTTCGAATATTTCCCGCCATTGCGCGACAAGCAGAAGCAGCCGGCAGGCGAGCTTTCCGGCGGCCAGCGCCAGATGGTGGCGATCGGCAGGGCGCTGATGATGGAACCGAAGCTGCTTCTGCTAGACGAGCCGACCGCAGGCCTTTCGCCGCGCTACATGGGCGAGATTTTCGAGCGCGTCATCGCCATCAACGCATCGGGCGTCGGCATATTGATGGTCGAGCAGAACGCGCGCCAGGCGCTGGCCATCGCACACAAGGGCTTTGTGCTTGCCGGCGGCAGGAATTCCTTCACCGACACCGGGCAGGCGCTGCTCGACAATCCGGAAGTGGCAGAAAGCTTCCTCGGCGGGGGAGTAAAACACTGATGGAACAGGTTGGTTTCCTCTCCGCCGTGCCGATCAACGAGATCGTCTTCTTCATCAACAAGGTGGTCGTCGCCGGGCTTATCATCGGCTCGGTCTATGCGCTGGGCGCGGTCGGCCTGACGCTGGTCTGGGGCATATTGCGCTTCGCCAATTTCGCCCATGGCGACCTGATGACGCTCGGCGCCTTCATCGCCTTCGTGCTGACCATGGCAATGCCGGGTCTTGGTGCGGCGGTCGGGCTGCCGACGGCCTTCGTCGTCATGCCGATAGCGATGGCGATCACCGCGCTGATAACCGTCGGCCTCGACAAGGCCTTTTATCAGCCGCTGCGCAAGACCAACCCCAAGCCGATCACGCTGGTCATCGCTTCCTTCGGCGTGATGCTGATGCTGCAGGGCTTGATCCGCCTGATCTGGGGCACCGCGCCGCGCAACATGTATGTCACATCAAAGGAAATCTACCGCATTCCCTTTGCCGGCAAGGACATCATCATAACCGAACCGCAGCTTCTGCTGATCGTCTTCACGGTCGTTGCCATCGTCGCGCTGCACCTGTTCCTGACGCGCTCGCGCACCGGCAAGGCCATGCGCGCAATGTCGGACAATGCCGATCTGGCCCGCATTTCCGGCATCAGCACGGACAAGGTCGTGCGCACGACATGGATCATCGCGGGAAGCCTTGCAGCCGCTGCCGGCACGCTTTTGGCCATGGATGTCAGCCTGAAGCCTGACCTCAGCTTCAACATTCTGATCCCGATCGTGGCTGCCATGATCGTCGGTGGCATCGGCCAGCCTTACGGCGCGATCAGCGGCGGGCTGCTGGTCGGCTTCACCGAGACGATTGCCGTGTTCAACTGGTCGATATTGCTCAGGCCGCTGAAACCGCATCTGCCGGACTGGATCGAGATTCCCGCCAGCATCGCCTTCGTGCCGACCGAGTACAAGATCGTGGTGCCCTTCGTCATTCTCGTCGCGGTGCTGATCTGGCGGCCGAACGGCATCTTCAAGGGAAAGGTGCTGTGATGAAGTCGATCGATCTGCGCACCATCACCCTGCTGGGCGGCCTTGCCGTCATCGTCGCGCTCGTCTTCATCTGGCAGGGCAATGCCTATGGCCTGCGCATGCTGGTCGAGGCAAGCTGCCTGGCGATCGTCGCCCTCGGCCTCAACATACAGTGGGGCTATGCCGGCCTGTTCAACGCCGGCGTCATGGGCTTCATCGCGATTGCCGCCTTCGGCACTATGCTGATCTCCTATCCGCTCAACCCAGTCTTCTGGCAGTCGGAAGCACCCGGCCTGCTCGGGCGCATGGGGCTGATCATCATCATCGGCGGGGCCATCACCTTCCTGCTCAGCCGCTCGAACCGCTATGGCGTGCCGAAGAAGCTGCGCACGGTGCTGACGATCATCGCCGCCGCCACAACCTATCTGATGGCTGAAAGCGCGCTGGCGCCGGCCGCCGCGATCATCGAGCAGAATTCCGGTTTCGTCGGCGGCTTTGGCCTGCCGGTATGGCTGGGATGGCTGGTCGGCGGGCTATTCGCCGCCGTGCTTGCATGGTTCATCGGCCGCATCACGCTCGGCCTGCGCTCCGACTATCTGGCGATCGCCACGCTCGGCATCGCCGAGATCGTCAGGGCATTCCTGAAGAACGCCGACTGGCTGACCCGCGGCACGCTCACCGTCTCGCCGTTGCCGTCACCGGTGCCGACCGCAACCGAGATCGGTTTCATCGCCGCGCGTTCGGCCTATCTCTGCGTCACGGCTGCGATGATCGTCGTCATCTTCGTGCTGCTGCAGCGCGGCTGGGCCTCGCCATGGGGCCGCATGATGCGCGCCATCCGCGACAACGAACTCGCCGCCGAGGCAGTCGGCAAGGACGTCAACCGGCGCAGGCTCGAGATGTTCGTGCTCGGTAATTTCATCGTCGGTATCGGCGGCGCGGCCCTCGTCACCTTCGGCGGCATATTCGATCCGAGCGGATTCTCGCCCATCAACCACACCTTCCTGGTGCTGATCATGGTCGTGCTCGGCGGGTCGGGAAACAATCTCGGCGCGATCTTCGGTGCTCTTCTGGTCTACATCATTTGGACTATGTCGGAGCCGGCGGCGCTGTTCCTGTTCCAGCACGGCGCGAACCTCATCCAGCAAGTGTTCGATATCGCGCCACCCGCAGACCTGCCGACGCGGGCGCTGCAGATGCGCGTCTTCGTCATCGGCCTGACGATCATTCTGGTGCTGCGTTTTGCGCCGAAAGGGCTTCTCCCCGAAAAAGTCACAAAATACGAGTGAGTGCTGGCGGGCCGGACCCGCACGCACCGAATTTCCGGATTGGCAGCGCCATGTGGCGCTGCGGCGCGCGGCGTTTGACGACATTTGATCGTTTCGCAAAGGCGTGCCTGCCGTGGCCATCACCTCCGTAACCACTTCCCATCCCAATCGTACCCTGTCTGACCTCTGGAACACGCTGCCGATGCTCTATGGCATCTCGGCTTTCGCGATCTTTCTCGCGACAAGGCTGGCTTTGACCGTCTTCACCGGCTTTGACAATGTGCCGGTGTCGTCCTGGCCTTACATCTTCCTGCGCGGCCTGTGGTTCGATCTGGCGACGCTAGGTTTTATCCTCATACCATTCCTGTTTGCCGCAGCCGTTACGCCGGAGAAATGGCGGCATACCCGGTTTCACACCTATCTCGGGCGCTTCGTTGCATGGCTGCTGATAGCCGTGCTTCTGTTCACCGCGATCGGTGAGTTCTTCTTCTGGCTGGAGTTCTCCAACCGCTTCAACTTCATCGCGCTCGATTATCTTATCTACACGCAGGAGGTGATCGGCAATATCGAGCAATCCTATCCGATCAAGACGCTGGTGGCCGCAATCGGTCTGCTAGCCGCCGGCGCTGTCTGGCTGATGCGTGGCTGGTTTCTAGAAATTGAAGCGAGCACTTACAGCAAAACAACCCGCATTGTCCTCGTTGCTCTTCTCGTCCTTTGGCCGCTTGCCGCCTACACCTTCGTCGATCTCGACCAGATGTATGTCTCGGCCAACAACTACGCCAACGAACTGTCCGGCAACGGGCTTTTCAGCCTGGTCGCAGCGTTTCGCCGCAATGAGCTCGATTACGACCGCTTCTATGCGACGATCCCGGATGGTCAGGCGAAGACGATCCTCAGGGATCTCGGCGTGAAGAAATCAGGCCCGGCGTCGGAAGCGGCTGTTGCCAACGATGCCTCGGGACCCATGCCCGACTTCCTGCTGCGGCGTCCGAAGAACATCGTCATGATCACCGTCGAGAGCCTTTCGGGCGAGTTTGTCGGCGCGCTTGGCGACAAGCGCGGCTGGACGCCCAATCTGGACCGCATTGCCGGTCAGGGGCTGCTTTTCGACCGCATGTTCGCCACCGGCACGCGCACCGTGCGCGGCCTTGAAGCGACGACGCTCGGCACGCCGCCAGTGCCGGGGCAGGCGATCGTGCGCCGTCCCAACAATGAGCATCTGACGACGGTCGGCGGCATTCTCGCGCATGACGGCTATGCCTCCACCTTCGCCTATGGCGGCTACAGCTATTTCGACAACATGGCCGCCTATTACTCGGGCAACGACTATGCCGTCTTCGACCGCACCGAATTTCCTGCCGAGACCATCCCGGCCGCGAACGTCTGGGGCGTTGCCGACGAAGCGCTGTTCTCCAATGTCGATGCGATGCTGTCGAAGCCCGAATCGGCAAACAAGCCGTTCTTCGTGCAGATCATGACGACCACCAACCATCGTCCCTATACCTATCCGGACGGGCGCATCGATGTGCCGTCGCCGGGCGGGCATGAAGGCGGCGTCAAATACACCGATTACGCCATCGGCCGCTTCATCGACGAGGCGTCGAAGAAGCCGTGGTTCAAGGACACGATGTTCGTCATCATCGCCGACCATTGCGCTTCCGTGGCTGGCAAGGTCGAGCTTCCGGTCGAGAGCTATCATATCCCGATGATCTTCTACGGCCCCGGAATCGTGAAGCCCGGTCATTTCACCGACAATATCAGCCAACTCGACGTGCCGCCGACCCTGCTCGATGTGCTCGGCAAGCCGGGAGAATCCTACTTCTACGGCCGCTCGGCGCGTGAGTTGAAAGCCGATCCGCAGGGCGTGTTCATCAGCAACTATCAATCGCTGGGCTACTACAAGAACAACAAGCTGACGGTGCTCAAGCCGGGCAAGGTGGTGGAGAGCTTTACGGTCGATCCGATCACTTTCGACACGACGCCGGGGCCGGTCGACGCGACGCTGGCGAAAGAAGCCATCGCCTATTATCAAACGGCTTCACGCGCCTTCAAGACGGGCGAACTGACGGCGCCGTGGTACGCCAAGACCAACTGACGCGCGCCACCGACATTGCCTGAAACCAAGGCCGGAAGACGCATTCTTCCGGCCTTTTTGCATTCTGGGGCAACTCTTTGAAAATCGCAGACATTTATTGATTGCCCGCTGTCGGCTATTGGTTTGCCCATTCGTCTTTAGGGAAGGAGACCCCAATGCAATATGCCATCCTGTGCTACAATTCCGAAGATGTCGTCGGTTCCTGGACCAAGGAAGAGGACGACAAGGTGATGGCCGATCTTGCCGTCGTGCAGGAAAAGCTCGCCAAAGCCGGCAAGCTCGGCCCGGTCGCGCGCCTGATGCCGACCACTGCCGCAACGACCCTGCGCAAGACCCGCGACGAACCCTTCGTCATCGACGGTCCTTTTGCCGAGACCAAGGAACAGTTCCTCGGTTTTTATGTCGTCGATTGCGCCTCGCTCGACGAGGCCGTCGAGGTGGCACGCGAACTGGCCGTCGCCAATCCCGGCACGGGTTCCTATGAAATTCGTCCCATTTCCATTTTCAGGCCCGGACCGGCACCCACATGACCGACCCCCACTGGATAGAAGCGGCATTGACGGCGGCCCGCCCGCAGGCGGTGGGTGCATTGCTGCGCTATTTTCGCGACCTCGATACCGCCGAAGAGGCTTTTCAGGAAGCCTGCCTGCGCGCCCTGAAGACCTGGCCGAAGAACGGCCCGCCGCGCGATCCCGCCGCCTGGCTGATCTTCGTCGGGCGCAACACCGGCATCGACGCCGCGCGGCGCAGGGCAAAGCAGCAGCCGCTGCCGCCGGAGGAACTGGTATCGGATCTGGAAGACGCCGAGACCAGCATGGCCGAACGGCTGGACGGGGCGGATTACCGCGACGATATCCTGCGGCTGCTGTTCATCTGCTGCCATCCCGACCTGCCTGCAGCTCAGCAGATTGCGCTCGCACTGCGCATCGTTTCGGGTCTTTCGGTCACGCAGATCGCCAAGGCCTTTCTGGTCGGCGAAAGCGCCATGGAACAGCGCATCACCCGCGCCAAGGGCCGCATCCAGGGCGCCGACGTGCCATTCGAGACGCCCGGCGCGGTGGAGCGCTCCGAGCGGCTGGCGGCCGTCGCGGCGATGGTCTACCTGATCTTCAACGAAGGTTATTCCGCCGGCCCCGGCGAGGCACATGCACGCGCACCGCTCTGCGATGAGGCGATCCGGCTGGCGCGGCTCTTGCTGCGGCTGTTCCAGACCGAGCCCGAGATCATGGGGCTGACGGCACTGCTTCTCCTGCAGCATGCACGCACGGCCGCCCGTTTCGATGAAAACGGCGAGATCGTTCTGCTCGAAGATCAGGACCGAAACCTCTGGAATCGCAAGATGATCGACGAGGGGCTGGCCCTGATCGACAAGGCAATGCGGCACCGTCGTGTCGGGCCATATCTGGTGCAGGCTGCGATTGCAGCACTCCATGCCCGCGCTGCGCGACCGGAAGATACCGACTGGGCCGAGATCGACCTGCTCTATGCCACGCTGGAACGCTTGCAGCCATCGCCGGTGGTCACGCTCAACCGCGCTGTTGCCGTTTCGAAAGTAAAGGGTCCCGCCGCTGCACTCGAGATGATCGAGCCGCTGGAAGAGCGGCTATCCGGTTATTTCCATTTTCATGGCCTGAAAGGCGGCCTGCTGATGCAGCTTGGCCGCAACGAAGAAGCCCGCGTCGCCTTCGACTGTGCGATCGCCCGGGCCAACACCGCCGCTGAAGCGGCCCATATCAGGATGCATATCGATCGCCTGATGAAGGACGCCAGCCCGCGCTCCGGCAAGCGGGCCTGAGCCTCATCAAATCGCAAGAACGCTGATGCGCTATTTCGGCTTTGACGCCTTCGCATAGGCGTCGGCGAAATAGGTCAGGAACACATCCAGCATGCCGTTTTCATGCGGCTTTTCCTTGGCTTCCCAGGTCGCAACGAAGGTGTCCCAGGCGCGGCTCTTCCTGGAGGCGAAGGCGGACGCTGGCACCTTCTTCTCGATAGCCTCGGGCGACAAATCCTCGAGCAACCGCGACAGTGCCGTCTGCATCGCGGCAAAGGTCGCGAATTCGTGGGTCTTGAGGTCGCGAAACGCTTCGTCGATGCTGTGCTTGGCGTCGAGATAGCCGGCCCGGCGCCGGGTGAACATGATTTCCAGCACTTCCTCGGGGCGCGGCACGAATTTCAGCGGGTTGTTGTCGACCGCGCCGATCATCGTACGACTGTTGCTCCGGGCGAGCACCTTGGCGGATGCGCGTGCCTTCAACAGCAAAGCGAGTTCCTCCACCGCCGTGCGCAGCACGAGCCCGATCTCTGCGGCGACATCGGAGGGGTCGCGCTGCATGAAAATATCCGGCGAGACGCCGGCCCCGACCGCTATCGCCCGCAACAGCGCCTCCGCGTCGCCAGACTGCGCCGCACCCATCGGAGCGGGGGCCGGTGAGGGCCGTGGCGTAGCCTGCGGCTGAAACGGCTGCGCTACCGGTTGCGCTGGAGCCGCAGCAGGCGCGTTTTCAAACGGAAACGAAAAGTCATCCAGCGGACGCACCGGCACGGCACCAAGGGGATCGAACGATGCGGGCTGGACAGGCCGTGGGCTCAGCGGAGCGTCGGTTCCCCAGACATTCTCCGGTCCCCAAGGCGCTTGCGACTGTTGAACACCGGCATCAGCGGATATTGCCACGGAAACGAGATAATGGCCGATCTGAAGCCGATCGCCATCGTTCAACTGATAAGGGCTTTTGACGCGCTGGGTCGCCCCGTTGACGAAGGTTCCGTTGCGCGAGAGATCATGCAGCCAATAGCTGCCACTCTCATGCCGGACCTCGCAGTGCCGGCCGGAAATGAACATGTTCGGATCGGGCAGCACCCAGTCGCAATTTTCCCGCCCGATCTCGAAGCTGCGATCCTGCGACCGGAATCGGGTGGGTCCGCCGGTCGGCAGTTCGGTCAGGTTCTCGATCGTCAGGTTGATCGTCATCAGGAAAAGTCCGTCGCGAGTGGCCAGCGGCTTGGGGCGCGCGATCCCGATAGCTAACGTCACAGTCTAACCGCCGCGACAGATGGATGGCAATCGCGGCGGCCCGGTGTCTATCGCCCTGGTGGGTCCCATACGGGGGAAGGCGTCACGGATTTTTGGGCGACAAAGGGGGGAGGCAAACCCGTTTTATACATCTTATGGTGGAATATAATCAGGCTATATTTATATAACAAATGCTCTATGCAAAGTTGACAGTCATATTGCGCAATTTTATTCTTGCGAAGATTTCCTTCCAGGAAGGAGAATTCCGATGAATGGAAAGTATTTAGCCGCCGTCTTGTTCGGCGCGGTATCGCTTGCTGCTCCGCCTGCTTTCGCGGACTCGCAGGTAAAGGCCAACGAGATCATTGATTTCTTCGCGAAATCCGCCAATCAGGGCGCAACGCGAGGCATCTGCATCGGCACGACCGCCGAATGCGAGCAGAGCAAGCCCAAGCCTGCCGGCTTCGACATGCTCATCAATTTCGAGCTAAACTCGACGCAGTTCACCACCCAGGCCCAGCAAAACCTGAAGGAATTCGCCAAGGCGCTTTCCGACAGTCGCTTGTCCACGGCGCACTTCGTCGTCGAGGGCCATACGGACGCTCGCGGAACCGACGAGTATAATTTCGGCCTGTCGGAGCGACGCGCCCAGGCAGTGACGGCCTTTCTCCTACAGAACGGAATTGCCGGAGACCGGGTAACCGCGGTCGGCATGGGCAAGACCAAGCCGCGCACGGCCGATCCGATGGACGCGATCAACCGGCGTGTGGAACTGAGGCTGCAGGTTCAGTAGCGTTCATCTATTGACGTTGAAGAAGGGGGTGCGTTCGCGCATCCCCTGTTTCGTTTGTGGTTCGTCGATTCTTCACGGCTACCGTCGAGGCCCGCTCACAAGGTCGTTTCGATCGTCTCGACCACTTTCTGCATCGCCTCGCGATAGCGCACGAATTCCGGCGACGTCCTGACGACAGTCTGGGCGACCGTCGGGCCGTCGGTCGTCGCGCGGACGGCCCTGCCGGTCATCTTCTTTTCGGCCCAGGCAACGACATAAGCCGCGTTCTTGCCGGTCAGGAACGGGTTAGCGCTGATGACCTGGCTGCCGAGAATGGCGGCCAGCGAGGCATCTCCCGATGCTGCCAGCACGATATGGGCGCCTTCCGGCCCGAGGAAATGCGCCAGATAGAGCCGGCCCGCGGTGATGCCGTGGCCATGCGAGCGCAGCCGCGCCTCGTTTTCCCGGGCCAGATGCTCGACCATTTCTCGCGAGATGGTCGGGTCGAAGCGCAGCGCAAGCAGCGCCGACGTTGACATCGACTGGAACAGGTCGGGGCGGTAGGTCCGCATCATGCGGATCCATGTCGAGTTGATGAACTGGCCGAGGCCGGTCGCCGAGGATCGCGAATTTTTCGCCCGCGCGTTGCCGGCACTTTCGACATGGATGATGCGGTTCACCAGTATCTCGACCGCCGCACCATCCGGGTCGGTGGAGGGTGTGGCCTGCGCGACTGCCGTCTCCAGCGGATTTATGGGAACGCCGTTCATATAGAGTTCGAAGTGGAGGTGAGGGCCGGTGGAAAGGCCGGTCGTGCCGACAAAGCCGATGGTGTCGCCGGCCTTGACCGCCAGCCCCGGCTGCACCCCATCCTGAAAGCGGCTCAGATGCGCATAGGCGGTCGTCTTCCCGTTGCCATGCGCGATGCGGATGACATTGCCATAGCCCTTACCGTCGCCCGCATACTCGATCGTGCCGTCGAAGGCTGCCATCACCGGCGTCCCGATCGGCGCTTTCCAGTCGACGCCCTTGTGCAACAGGACGCGGCCAAGGATAGGATGCCGGCGCGGCCCGAAGGTCGAGGTCAGGACGCCGTTGACCGGGTTGACCATGCCATTGGTGGTGGTGACGCTGTGGGTGGCGTCCTTCTCGGTCATGCAGGAAAAATCGGCACCCGGCACCGGCTGGTAGACGAAGCATTCCAGGTTGCGGTCCGGCCCGCGAATGGCCGCATAGAGCACGCGGCCGGTATTGCGGCCCGTGTCGCGGCCGGATTTCGCGAAGATGATGACCAGCCTGTCGTCCTTCGTCGTCATCGCCTGCAGGTCGAAGGAGCGCGACATCAGCATGATTGCTTCGCCGGTCACGCCGCTCGGCACCTGGTTGCGCGTCGCCGTGCTGTAGACCGCGTCGAGCAGGCGGTAGCTGAGATTCTGGGCTTCCGGCGTGACGGTCTGCGAATAGCTGGACAGGTCTTCGTCTATCCAGGGGTCGGCACCGGCGACGAATTGGCCATCATCGCCCAGCGCAAGGGTCCCGATGTATTTTTCCGGCGCATTCACCGAGATCTGGGCGAGGCTGTATCTCGATTGACGCGCGTCGGGCCGAAAGCCGCGCAAGCCGACGATGTAGCGATCACCGAGCATATCCACCCCGATGATCGTCTTGGCGGCCTCGGCTGCCTTCTTGGCGTCGTCGGCGCTGAAGCCATATTCGGCGATGATGCTTTCCAGTGAGCGCTCGCCCTTGATCGACACGGTGAAGTCTTCCGTCGTGCGGAAACGGTCGGCCTCGCGATTGACGAGGCCAACGGTCGTGGTGTCCTCGATCGCGGTCGGCTTGATGGCCGGAAGCGCTTCCTTCGGTTGCCCCGCCGTCTCGCTCCAGCCGGCATCGGCATCGGCCCCGTCTTCGCCGATCATGCCGCCCGGCTCCGGCGCGGGGGCGGCCTGCATATCTTCAGCCGGAACTTCTTCGTCCGTGGCTATCGAGCCGTCTTCTTCGAGGTCATCCTGACCTGCGACAGGCACCAGCACCTCGTCGGATGCTTCATCGCCGCTGGCGGCGTCCGGTGTTGTTCCGGCATCGTCGTTCATGGTTTCGTCCGCGGGGGCAGTGTTTGTCTGGTCCGGCAGTGCCGAAAGATCGATCGGCGGCTGGTTGCGTCCGCTCTGCGATTGGAAGAAGGCAAAATCCTCGGGGCTGGACGGCAGCGCCATGATGCGCTGGCTGGAGGAAAGCATGGTGTCTGACAGAACCTGCACCGTCTCGGGGATTTGCGGCTGATTGAGGTCCGGCGGTACGGGAAGTTCATGCAGCTTCTGCGATGCGCCGCCCGTCGAGCCAAGCCTGATGATCAGCGGGTCGCCGGCCAGATCGACGATCGCATTGACGAAAACGGGCCGGCTCGGTTTCTCAGGAGTCGCCGCCTGCGGCTTGGCCGCCACTGTTTCAGGTGCCTGCGGCGGCCAGTAGCCGGAAAGGAAATAGGTGCCCGCGGCCAGGACGACGCAGCCGGCCGCGACGAACGAAAACCTGCGGCGCAACGCGCGCTTCCGTTCCTCTTCCTGCTGCTTCCGCTTCTTGCGGAAGCTGTCGTCCAACTGGTGCATCGGAAATGGGCCTGGATGCCGCTGACGAAGAATACGCCACAAGTGGTGACGACAAAACAGTCGCCAGAAAAGCTTAGTGACCTTGCTAGATTACGATGAATGGAGGTGTCGTGATGAGATAAACATCACAGACGCCGAATTTATCGTGCGTTGTTTGTACCTGGACTCAGTTCGCCTCAGGGTCTTTCAGGAAAAAAGTCCAACGCGACATTTCCTTGGTGTCCACCAGCCTGAAGCGGACGGACTGGTAGCCGCGCTGCCAGCAGGAGTCGGTGCCCTGAATGGAAAAGCGCCTGGTGCCGATGCACATCTCGTGGCCTTCGTAGTCGCCAGTCAGGATCGGCTGGCCAAAGACGTCGGTGGCATAGACATAGACATAGCGGCCGGTGAGTTCCTCCTTGATGACGTCGACGCAGCGATTGGCGCCGATGGTCCACCATCCTTCGGTGCCGAAGGTGCCGCCGGTTTGCTTGGCCACCGAAACATTGATCGCGTCGATCGTCTGGTTGCAGACGGCGAACTGGGCGTGGGCGACGCCGGTAAATCCGAAGCAGACGAGGAAAGCCGGCAGGACGCCACATGTCCAAAACGCATTGGCCAACAGGGCGGAAGCGGAGTTCCTCATGGGTTCGACATCGCCAACCTTCGAAGTGCAGTTGATACAGGCTATTTTGTGAGCCGTCGATTACTACGGATTGGGTACTGGCGAGGGCGTTGGAAGCCCGCTTTTACAATAGAATCCCACGCGCTTTTGCGCTATCCAAAAGAACTGGATTGAATCCGCGAACAATTGGACTCCTGGAAACATGACACGGGAAGGTTCCTTGTTTCGACGGGCGAAAATTTGCTTCGCCATACTTGTCATATTTCTCGTGCAGATTTTTGCGAGCACGGCTCAGGCTGAGCGCCGCGCGGCTATCGTGGTCGGCAACGGAGAATACAAGTTCGCGCCCCTGACCAATCCGAAGAATGACGCCAAGCTGATCGCTTCCACGCTGACCGAACTCGGTTTCGACGTCCTGCTTTTCTACGATGTGAATAAAGCGGCGGGGAAGGATTTGCAGGACGCGATACGCAAGCACCTCGTCGGGGCCGACATGGCGGTGCTCTACTATGCGGGGCATGCCGTGCAGTACAAGGGCCAGAACCTGCTTCTGCCGGTCGATGTGCGCACCGGCTCAGTCAAGCAGGTCGTTGACGACGCCATCGCGCTCAATACGCTCATAGACATCGTCAAGGACGATCCGGTCGGCATAAAGCTGATCATCCTGGACGCCTGCCGCACCAACCCGGTCACGACTGAAGAGGGGTTGCAGCAGGGTCTGGCGAACACCGAATCCGGCACCGGGCAGGTGCTCATTGCCTTTGCCACCAGCGCCGGCGAAGTCGCCTATGACGGCACCGGCGTCAACAGCCCGTATTCCTCCGCACTGGCCAATGCGTTCCAGCAGACGAACCTCGACATCTACGACACGTTCCGCACGGTGCGGGGCGACGTGCGCATGGCGACCGGCGGATCGCAGATCCCCTGGATCACCGGTTCGATCGAAACGAAGTTTATTTTCCGCTCGGGCGATGCAAGTGCGTCCAAGGAACCGGCAGCACCGCAAGCGGGGGGCGAACTGACCGTCGACGAGGTGCTATGGGCCTTCATTCGCGAAAGTCCGGATCCGGAAGATTTCGTCCGCTTCGCCAGCGTGTTTCCCAACAGCAAATATGCGCCGGAAGCCGAGAGTCGCAGCAGCGTCAAGGTTGCCGAACTCAACCAGCGCGGCCTCTACATAAACGGTGCGCTGGCTTCCACGGCGATTTCCGCCCCGCCGCCGTCGGATGTGAGCACCGAGGCAGCCGGCGAGGAATTCGTCTTCCAGCAAGCCGGCGAACGCGCGGTAAGCGAGACGTTCCGCGTCTGGCCGCGCAAGCTGCCCGACACCGCGCATGGCATGAAGGCGATGGTGTCGGACTGCGATCTCTACGCCGCCGATCCCAACGATCCGCAGCGCGCGGTCCCTGGCGTAACCAACGGCATGGTCAATGTCCGCGACGGCTTGCGGGCCTGCGCCTTCGCGCTCGCTGCCGACCTCCTCAATCCGCGCCTGCAGTTCCAGCTCGGCCGCGTGCTCGAGATCGCAGGCCGTTATGACTGGGCCGAGCATTTCTACGCTCTGGCCGGTCGCCAGCAATACAGCGCAGCACTCGTCAATCTTGGCTATTTGGCCCGCGTCGGCCTCGGCCGCGATGTCGATTACGATCGTGCTCTCGATTTTTACATGCAGGCGGCGGCACTCGGAAATCTGCGGGCCCGCACCAATGTCGGCTCGGCCTATATCAAGGGGCAGGGCGTGCCGAAAAACCCCGAGGAAGGCATCCTCTGGTACAGGCTTGCCGCGTCGAGCGGCTGGACCAACGCCATCACCGCATTGGGCGATTCCTACAACCGAGGCGTCGGCGTTGGAAAAGACCCGGTCGAGGCGGCAAAGCTCTATGCCGCGGCGTCCGATGCAGGACAGATCGACGCCATGGCCAATCTCGGCCGCGCCTATGTCGGCGGCGCAGGCGTCGACAAGGATGTGCGGCGCGGCCTCGATCTGATGCTGCGCGCGACCGACATGGGCAACCAATATGCGCCATATTTCGCAGCGCGCGTCTTCCTCAAGGGCGAGGATGGCGTGCCGGCCGATTCCATTCGCGCGCTGAGTTTGCTGGAACTCTCGGCGCGGCGCGGCTTCGAGGATGCCTATCTCGATCTTGCCAAAGGCTACCGGGATGGAAGCCTATCCGGCGGAAAACCCGACCTGCACCTTGCCTATTTCAACGCAGCACTGGCGGGGCGCTTCAAGGCCGACAATGCCGAGGAGATCAAGAACGCGATAGGTGATCGCCTGAAGGCGGACGCACGCAAGAAGATCGATGCGGATGTTGAGTTGTTCATCCAGCAAAACGGAAAGTAGTGGCGCGTTTCGCCGGAATGAAAAGTTTCGTTGTCATCGCAGTTGGTTAGGGTCTTTTCCTTGCGCCGTTGGTTCGATCATATCCGCACGACTTTCCCTTGGCTCAGCCACGGCGATGCCGCTTTGCCAGCGGATTTGCCCGCGTCTGACGGCCAGGAAGGAATTCGATATGTGCTGGTCGATGGTGAGAAGGAGGCCAGGCCTCGCATCCTGATATCGTTGCTTGGAGATACGCCGCCCAACATCGCGGAAATACTCGACGCAGTTGCCGCCGCCTGTCGCGAGGCGCAGGAATTTCCGGTGATCGTGATGTCGGAGCTGCGCCCGGACCTCATAGCCGTCACGGCTGCCCCGATCGAATTCATGCCTTCGCGCCGGCACCTTCGGCTGCTGCGGGATGACGAGTATCAGCGCTATGTGCGGCGGCGTTGGGCGCTCATCATGGCCAAGTGGAATTTTGCCAGCGAGATCGAGCTCTCCCTGACCTTCGACGAATTCCTGGCAACGCAAATGGCCGCGCCGGCGCAAGACATCGCCGAGACGAATGCTTCATCTAGACCCGAGCAAGTGCTGCATGAAGCGGCGCATCGGCTCGAACCGAAAACACAAGCTGCTCGATAAGACGGGCCGCCTCGTGGGCGCCGTTGACGAAGTCGAGGCGGGCAGAGCGGCGGCGCAATTCTTCACGAAAATCCTCCGACAGCGCGATATCGATCGTCTGTGACACGCGGCCGAGTTCGGACGCCCGCAGGCGCAGCCCGACATGGGTGGAGTGGGCATAGGTCGCGCGCAGATGCTGGTCGTCCATCTCCGGCGCTTCGTTCGGAACGAAGATTGCCGGGATGCCGCCGAAGACGCATTCGTGAAAGCTGTTGTAGCTCGCATTCGTGATCATCAGATCGACCGCGCTCAAACAGTCCGAGAGCGGATAGAGGCTGCGGCGGACGACGCCCGGCGTTTCCTCACCGGAGGGAGGGGCGAGGGGATGGTTGATCCGCACGACCTGAATGTCCCGGCGGATCAGGTCCTTGATGATCAGGTCCGGCAAATCCTCGAAATCGAAATTGCGCTGCGAACCAAGCTGAATGGCGACGGTGAAGCGCTTGGGGTCGACGCCAAGCCGTGCCGCTGCGTCAGTGCGGCAAAGGCCGGAGCCGGGATCGTTGAGAAGGATCGGAGAGACGGCCGCGACCTGGCCGGGCATGTCCGTGGTCGGGCCCCGGTCTTCGTCATGCGCATATTCACCCGGCTCGATGATCATGTCGAAGCAGGATTGAAGCTCGTCCGACAGCGCCTGGCCGCGAACCCACAAGGCGCGCCGCACCCATACCCAGGAAAGATCGGGCCGCGCCGACGCGACGTTGACGAGACCGGGAAATGGATAGGTGCCGTCGAAGACGACCGCCGCAATGTCCATGCTTTCGATCGCGGCAAGCAGTTCCTGCGCGTAGGCGATGTTCCAGCTTTCGTCGGTGACGCCCACTTTCACCGCCCAGGGTATGTAGTCGACGGCGTGGCCGCGCATGGCGATCAGCGCCGATCCGGCCGATCGGGTGAAGAAGATGGGCTCGATGTCCGGCGACATGCGCTCGGCAATCGCCATCAGTCGGGTGATGTGCCCAAGGCCGATGCCGTTCGTTGCGACGAACAGGACACGTTTTTTCGATGCATGGCGGAGGGGGCTGGCCGGCTGCTCGGTCACGGAGGCGCTTGCGGCCGTCTGGCGCCTGAGCTTGGCTATCCGGGCAGCGTTCAGCGCAGGCAGGCTTGGCAGTTCGAGATCATCATAGAGTTCGGCCATGCGTGCCGGATAGGTCTCTATCGAAAATCTCTCGGTGGCCAGTTTTCGAGCCAGTGCCGATTGTTCTGCGTAGGATGCCGGCGATGATATCAGCCGGTCTATTTCCGTGCCGACATCCCTGACGTCGGCATATACAGCGCCTTCTCCGAACAGATCCTCATGGCAGGGGTCGATAATCGTCACCAGTCCGCTTGCCATGGCTTCGGCGATGCCGAGCCCGAATGCCTCGACCCAGCGGTGGCTGTGAAAATAAACATAGAAATCAAGCCGGCTAAGGAATTCGCCAACGCCGTCATCCGCATAGGGAAGGATGTTCCAGTTGGCTCCGATCCAGGGCTTGATCACTTCGGGAATACCGCCCAGCACTTCGACCGACAGATGCTTCGCATCAGGATAGGCAGCCAGAAGATCGTCCTGCGTGTCCGGCCATTTGAGCGGATCGGCGCGGGAGTGACGGCCCAGCACTGCGCTGCGTTCGGGTGGCGGTCTCCGGCGATCCGGCCAGTCCGCCATGTCGATCATGTTCCACAGGTCGTGACGCAGCAGCCGGGGCTTTTCTCCAACCAGTTTCTCGAACTGGCGGCGAATCTTGGGCCCGACCGGCGCAAATGATACAGGCGCGCCGAACAGCCGCTCGAGATTGCGCTGCACGATCGCTGTCTCATACTGAGGCGCCCATGCACCGTCGAAGGGCGGGTGATGGGCAACGCAGACGACATGGCGCGGGCGAATGTTCACCGAAGCGGCAGGCATGTGCTCGAAGACCTGCGGATGATGGGCAAAAAGAACGTCGCAGGTGACGATTTCCTCGCCCATCAGCCAGGGCACGCCCAGATCGTCGATCAGCTTTGCCGTGCGCCTTTCGAAGCCGCCGATGAGAGGGCCGCGCCTGCCGACAAACGGAATGAAGGCGCAACTCAGTCCGAACCGATCCGCGGCTTTCAGTTCCGCGCGCAAGGCGGAGGAGGTTCCACCGGGGAACCTGGGGTCGGCGGCATGTACGATATCAAAATGCATGAACCGGACTTGCCAGCATTGTTGTCAGCGTCTTGAAGGCGCGGTTCAAGGGTATGCCGCCCTGCGGGGCGCTGGGGATTTCGGGCGCGGCGCCTTGGGTATGTTCCGCATTGTCACCGGCTTCGCAACGACCGCTCTGCTCATCTTGGCTTTCGCCATGGGCACATAGCAGCTGCGTGGATGGTTCTTGACGAAGCCGCGATAGGCTGCGGGCGTGTTCTGCTTCAGGGCCGCATGCCAGGCGAGTTTTTCCATGAGGTTGGCGGGCACCGGATGGCAGGTGTCGACCCTGGAAACCGGAGGGGGTGCCGCCATGCGCTGAAACGGCACGCACGCCGCAAGCAACACCGATCCAAGAACAGAAAAGCGCTTGAGCATGTGCCTACGCCCCCTCTTCAATTAAAAGACAAGTAGAACTCCGCAACTCTGGTGCGTCAAATCAATTGATCCTCGGTCGATTGTAAAGTTTCAGAAGAAAACGGATATACCCATTTCGAATGGAGGGCTGATGCAAATCGAGGTAATATAAACGCTTGGTTGCCGAATAAAGGTGGATGCCACGTAGGCGTGGGACAAACCGGGAGCGCTTATTCGGTCACGAGAAAATAGCCGAAGTCGACGCCGAAGCTTCCGTTCATGCTGTCGATCTTTCGCGCGAGTTTGGGAAACAGGTCGGCTGCTCGTGAGACCGTCCTTCCCGCCGGCAAACCGAGGTCCTGATCGCTGGCAAGTGCAATGACCATTTCAGGGGACACATCCCGCAGTCGCGCGCTCTGGAATTTCAGCTCGAAGGTCTCCTTGTCGCCGTCGGTGACCTTGGTGGCGAAGCTGCCCATGTTGTAGACGAAGCCGTCGCTGTCGACCAACAGAAGGTCGAGATTTCTCGTTCCCTTCTTTCCGACGGTGGCGACGAGATTTTCGCCGGGCTTCAGCCTGTCCGCAAGCAAGGTAAGCGAAGGGCTGTCCTTTGCCGTTGGCTGGACGGCATTCAGAAACTCGGTCACGGCGCACTGGGCGTCCGTTATCAACTGCCCGTTGACCTCCGGCTCCTTGGTGCTTTTCTGCTTCAGCGAATTGTAGAGCCTCTCGAACGGCTCCTTCGTCAGACCGAAGCCCTTGATGTCGATCGATTGATCCGAGACCGTGGTAACGGCTGCGAAGAAACAACGGCCGCCATCGTAGCTTCGCAGCCATGAGACGCTCTGCTCGGCGGTTTCCACCATGTCGAGTGCTGCTTCTTTCGTTTCGGTCGGCGTGCGCTGGGGCAATGACGGTTCGGCCTGTTTGGGGTCGGTTTCGGCCGGCGGCGCATCGCCGGGCTTGGGGGTAGTCTCGCTTTCAGTTGCTGGCGGCGTAACGACAACCGGAGGCGAGGCGGGAGCAGACTCGCCCGGCTTTGCCTCGGGCGTGGTCTTTGCCTCCTCCTGCGGCTTCGGCTCGGCGTTCTGCGGTGGCGTTTTCGACTCCGCCTCCTTCAATATGTCGTCGAGGCTGGGCCCGCTTGGCTGCTCTTCCGGTTCCTGTTGCACGACAATTTGCGGCGCAGATGGCTGGCTCGTGGTCTCGCTTGTCGCGAACTGCCCGAACAACCCGAGAAAATAGGCGCCTCCCGCACCGCCTGCCAGAAGCAGCACCAGCAAGCCACCCATCAGGGCAGTTTTGGACGGTCTCGGCGTGGCGCTGCTCCCGGCCAGATTCAGACGGCTGGTGGCGCGGACTGGTGCAGATGATGGTGGCGGGCCCATACCGAGTGATGGGCTGGAAGTCGGCCCTTCCAACGCGGCTGCATGTCGCCCAAGCGAGCCGGAGGAGGGCGCAGAATTTCCAAAAGGCGAATGCGAGCCCAGCGTGTCGGGCGGCTGGGTGGCGGCGTCTGCCGATCCACTGCCGGTCGATGCCGGCCTGGCCGATCCGATCTTAGCCGAGCGAAGCCACGCCGCCACCTGCTCGGCGCTATCGGGCCGGTCGTCCTCCTCAGGCTGCAGCATCGCCTGCACGAGTGGCCGCAGGCCAGGATCGAGATCCGTCAGGTCAGGAACCGCGCGCCGCTTGTCTATGACTTCGACATGCGACCCGCCCATGTCGAGCGGAGCACCGCGAAGGGCTGCGGCAATGACGAGGCCGAGGCTGTAGAGGTCCGATCGCGCCGTCACTTCCAGGTTCTTGATGCCCAGTTGCTCGGGCGAGACGAAATTGTACTTGCCGGCGAAATTGCCGCCGATCAGGGTTCCGCCACCGACATTCGCCGAGCGCGCGATGCCGAAATCGATGATCTTCGGCTGGCTGACGTCGCCGTGCTGCAGGATGATATTGTCGGGCGAAAGATCGCGATGGATCACGCCTGCTCTGTGCGCCAGCGCCAGCCCGTCGGCCACGCGGATGAACAGCCGCCGCGCCTCACTCGCATCCAGCGGGCTGATGGCGATGCGATCGGCCAGCGATTGCCCGTCGACGAATTCCATCGCCAGATAGGGCCGCCCGAGACGAGGATCGCGCGAAAACGAATAGTAGCGCACGATGGTTTCATGATGCAGGCGGCCGAGAATGGTCGCCTCCTTCTTGAACAGCGCGAATATCGCATCATCGTCGGCAAGCTCGGGCAGGATGGTCTTGATGGCGACCGGCTCGCCCGTCTGAATGTTATGCCCGCGATAGACCTCGCCCATCCCGCCCGACGCGATGCGCGCGTCGATCTCATAGGTGTCGTTCAGCTGCGTGCCCGGCTCAAGGGTCGTTCTGTTGACGGCGATGCGTGTTTTTCCATCCGAAGTCATGGCAACTCACATCTTGCCCGGCCATTCGCCCGGTCGCCCGCGCGTGATGTTGGCCGGAGAATTGCGGAACTGGACGACGACGACGGTGACATTGTCGACCGCGCCCCGATCGAGCGTCAACCTGAGAAGGATGGCGCAGGCTTCGCGCGCGGTATGACGGCTGAGCACGCGCCGCATCTCGTCGTCGGAGACATGGGCCGTCAGGCCGTCGCTGCAGATCAGGAATTTGTCCTGCGCGCGGATTCTCCCATAGGTGAAATCAAGTGTCGGGTTGTCGAACGTGCCGATGGCGCGGGTAATCACATTGCGCCGTGGCGAAATCGCCGCCTCCTCGGGCGTCAGCAGGCCGCGATCGAGAAGGTCCTGCACCTCGGTATGATCGCGCGACAGCTGCGACAGGTTTCCGTCACGCAGCATGTAGATGCGGCTGTCGCCGGCCCACAGGCAGGCATATTGATGCTCGAAGGTCAGCAAGGCCGCCAGCGTCGAGCCGATCATGCCGGCATTGCGCCTCAAGGCGATCTCCCGGATTTCTCGATTTGCCGTCGTCACCCGATCTTCGAAGCGGGCGCGCAGATCCCGCGCTGAGCTTGGAACGCCGATCGATTTCAGGTTCTCGACGATGCAGTTGCTGGCAAGCTCACCGCCGTCATGCCCACCCATGCCGTCGGCGACGGCAAACAGGCCGCTGTCGGACTGGACCAGAAAACGGTCCTCGTTGAGCTCGCGAATGCAGCCGGTGTGGGTGGCGCCTTCGCTGTCGATTTCAAAGACATGCTTGCTCATGACTTTGCGTTCCTAAAAGCCGGCGGGACAGTTGAAATCTCGAAGCGCTGGCAAAAACAACGGGTTGTAGGAAGATCCGGTTCGTATGCTGTAGGAAACTTCGCGGCCGCCGACGACGAAGCGCACCACCAGATCGTCGCCTTCCTGGGCGATGGAGCCGGTGTCGATCAGGCGCATCAGCGCCCAGGGGCCGTTCTTGTCGATGCTCGAATCCCGCCCGGGTATTTCGGGGAAGATGCTGAGCTTGGCGCTGCTCGATGTGCTGTCACCCGGCCATGCAATCGTCTGCGGCGTATTGCCGGCCATCGAGGTCTGGATGACGGTCTGGTTGACCACCAGCAGCGCTTCGGCGTCCTTGGAGATGGTGTTCGGGGCGATCGTCACCTTGACGGCGGGCGTCGGGCTGCCGTCGGCAAAGAAGGCATTGCGGATTTCGGCAGCGCGCTGGAATTGGCGCAGCGTATCGCTGGAGAGTTCACGCCCAAGCCGCGTATCCTTCTGCCAGTCCCACGCATCGCCGGTGATGTTTGCCAGCGGCGCCAGATGCTCGTCGAAGAACTTGTCCATCAGGCCATTGGGACCGAACAGCTGGGTGAATTCGCCGATCTGGACGTCGCCATCGGCGTCGCGTGCAAAGGGATATTTGCCGGAAACGATCCGCTGGCACGGCTTGGTGATATTTGCCGCAAGTGCCTGGTTGAGCTGGGATTTCGAACTGCTGGCCTCCGCACCCTCGAACTCCTCGACGACTTCCGAGATCATCGTGGCGAAAGGTTTGGGAAGGCGCGACATGGTTCCGCGCAGATTGACCACCTGCAGCCGCAGCTTCTCGTTGGCCGGTCCCGATTGCGAGGGGTAGTCGGTTATGACCTTCAGGCTCTCCCTGACCTCGCCGAGATTCTTCAGAAGGATATCTACCGGGCGGCTGCCGGGGATTCCTTCGATCCAGCTCTGGTAAAGCCTGAAATAGGCTTCGATATTGGCGCCGGGATTGGCCGCGCCCGCACCGCTGCCTGCGGCTTCGCCAGCCCTTAGCTGCGACTTCCGATGAATGAGCCCGATGCGGGCAAGGCCGTCGATCTGTGCGCTGTCCATGTCGGGGCTGCCGTCGCCCCGGCTGAGTGCCGTCTCGTTGCCGACGGTTTCGAGCAGCTTGAGTAGCGGCGACGTCTCATCGGACGCTGCCGCTGCCAGAACGCCATAATCGGGCTGATCCTGCGTGATGGATTTCAGCTTGAGATTGGACAGCACCTTTTCCCACGCCTCGATGAAGTCCTTGCTGTAGCGGTCGACGAGTTCGGGGCCGAGCGCTTCAAGCCCGCTGACCTGCTCGGCATTCTGCCCGGCATCGCCCATGACCCATTGCTCGGCGGCAAGCCGGTCGGCCACGCCTGCGAGCTGCATGAGGAAGAATTTGTGGAAGCCGGCATTGGTGTAGAGGCCGGGGATATTCAACTGGTCGAGCCGGGTGCCGTCGCGCGTTTCAAAAACCTTAGCGGCATCGTCGCCGCTCAGGATCGGCAGGTCGCGCATGCCTTTGGCATAGGCCGAGGAGCTCATGACGAGTGCGGCGCGGTCCGCCAGCTTCATGCCGGCCAGCGATTGCTGCACCTGCGCGATCAGCTTGCCGTCGAGTTCAACGGCGGGCATATGCGACCGCCCGAGTTCCAGCATGTCGCGCAGGTCGGTCGCAAGCTCCTGTCGGGCGGCTTCGTTGCCGGCACCGGGCAGGAGGTTGGCTTCCCAGTCCCGCTCTATCCAGCCAGTGATAAAGTCTTCTTCGACGCCGGGCGCCTTGCCGCCCAGCATCAGATAGGTCTTCAGCGCCGGATAGGCGATTACCGGTTGGTTGACGCTTGCAGCGAGCTGCTGTTCCGCCCGCAGGATCAGTCGCGGGCGCAGCATTCTTTCCAGCGCATTGCGGTAGGTTTCTTCCGTTGCCGACGACAAGGTCTCGCGCTGCGTCAGGCCGAATGTCTCGCTTACCGGCGTCGGTTCGTTGCGATGCGCATACCCCGCCGGCATCTCGCGCAACTGGTTGAGCAGGGCGGCAATTGCGGAGAGGTCCGCTCCGGTGACCGGTTCGGACGCGGGCATGTCCTGCCTTGTCAGTTCCTGGCCGGCATCCGCGCGGTATGCATCGATGGAGTTTCCGGCAGCCGCGATCAGCGATTTGTTGGCGGCAAAGCTCCAGCCAAGCGTGCCGAGCACCAGCGCTGAAACGCCTGCGATTGCCGCCATGCCGCCATAGCGAAGCAAGGCGGTGCGCCGGGCGATGCCCTTGTCGAGCGAGCCCCATCCCGCCTCGGCGAAAATCAGATCCTGAAGCAGGTCGTGAATGAAAAAACTCTTGCCGCGCCCGGAGAGATTTTCGCTGGCCTGCCTGACCGCAAGGTTCCTGCCCATCGCGCCGATAAGCTGGTCGATCGGCGTGCCTTCCTGCGTGCCCGAGGAGAAATAGAAGCCGCGCAGGCTGGCGCTGCTTTCCGGCCGTGCCGGGTCGAATATCTGGTTGAGGAAGTCGGCGACGCGATCCTGCAACGCGCCGACCTGCGCCGGAAAGCCGAAGATGGCGATGCGCGCGGTCGCGTCCGGCTCCTCCTGCAGGCGATCGGGAAGCTCCTCCGTCAGGCGGCTGACCAGCGCGTCGAACTCGGCCGGAACTTGCGATACGAGATTTTGCTTCCGCTTTTCGGTCTGGAACGTCGCGCCCCAAACCTTACGGCGGCGCGCTTCGGTGAAGCCACCAAAGTATTCGCGAAAACCTTCGATCAGATCGGCCTTGGTGAAGAGAGCATAGACCGGAAAATCGACCTTCAATTCCTGAAGAAGCTCGAACAGGCGCTTGCGGATGGCATTGGCGTGAGAAGCCAACTCCCACTCCGGCAAGGTCAGCAAGTCTTCGACACTGATGGCGACAATGACGCCATTGATCGGCTGTTTCGTCCGGTTTGCCTTGAGCAGCGAAAGGAATGACAGCCAGCTCTTCTTGTCGGCCTCGGCGTCGGATTCATGGGTCGTGTAGCGGCCCGCCGTGTCGATCAGCACGGCGTCGTCGGTGAACCAGAAGTCGCAATTGCGGGTGCCGCCGACCCCCTCAACGGGTGCAGCACCTTCTTTTTCGGCGAGCGGAAATTTCAGTCCTGAATTGACCAGAGCAGTGGTCTTGCCGGCGCCAGGCGGTCCGATGACGACATACCATGGCATCTCGTAGAGAAACGAGCTTTTGCCGCTCGCGCGCTTGAGCACCGCGATGGCATCGGCCATCCGCTTGGCGAGCAGCGGGGCGTCGCTGCCTTGATCGTCATTCAAAAGGAGCGCTGTCTCGATGGCCTTTTGTGCGCCGCGGGCCCTCAATGCGCGAGCGGCGTAAGCGCCGGCGACCAGAATGGCTGCGGCCGCTATCACACCCGCCCGAACCCAGTCCGAATCGAGCGGTTGCGAGCCGTTGAACGCCATCAGAGGGCCGGCGAACCAGACGGCCAATCCGAAGCAAACGAGCCCCAGCAGGGCGAGAAGTGCCCCCAGCCAGGCGAATATCGGTTGCTTGCGGTCCATGCGTTCCTACTGCAGCGTTTCTTCCTTCGGGATCATGATTTCCACGCGCCGGTTCGCCGCGCGTCCTTCCTGCGTGCCGTTGTCGGCGATCGGTTCCAGATCGCCCTTGCCGTCGACCTTGAGCCGCGCCGCGTCGGACAGCGACTTTGCCAGCACGGCCTGCACGGATGCAGCACGCGCCAGAGACAGGTCGTGGTTCGACTTGTATCGGCTCGAAACCTTGGGTTTCACATTGTCGGTATGGCCGATCACGCTGATCGGGCCGGGCTCCTTGTCCAGTGTTTCGGCGATCTTCTTGCCGATCGGCTCGAATTCCTTCCTGGCGTCGACTTTGCCGGAAGCAAACAGCACGGCGTTGCTGACGCTCACCACGATCTGGTCGCCTGATGGTCCGACCGTCATCGTGCCGGCGGCGATCTCGTCGGCCAGCGCTGTGCGAACACGCTGCAGCTGCGTGCTTTCCTGTGGCGGCGGTGGCGTGTAGGCGACGGGCTCGACGCGCTCGATCTTTATCGTGGTCGTTGGGCTCAGTCCCGCAAGCCGCGTCTCCAGCGCGTCGGCCTCGTTGCCGATCAGGAAGCGCAGGAGAAAAAACGCACCGACAAGAATGGCGCCGGCAAAGCTCGCTATGGCCCACAGCGGCACGCGGGGGGCATTGCTCGCCCGACGTAACGCCATGCCTCGCCAGCGCGGCGAAATCTCGTCGTCGGGCAGTGTCTTTATCTGCCGCATCCTTAGGTGAAGGTTGCCTGCTACGCGCTGCAACAGCGCGCTTCCGCCCGGTGTGCCACGATATTGCCCCTGAAAGCCGAGTTGCAGACAGGTATGCATCAGCTCAAGCAGATCGTATCGCTGCGCAGGGTCGGCGAGCGCCTTGTCGAGTTCCTCGAAGAACCCGACGCTGGCGGAGCGGACCTGAAAGAATTTCACCAGCAGGCTGTGCAACGTCCAGGCATCGCGATCGACGCCCGGCAGGTTCTGCACGATTTCGTCGGCAGTGCCGCACAGCACATATTTGGCGACCGATGCTTCGTCCTGCGCAACGCCCGCATCGGTGGCCTTGTGCTCGAACTCGGTCACCAGCCGCAAAAGCTGGTTCATCATCGGTGCGACCTGAATTTCCGTGCTGTGAAGGCGCAGCCTGCCGAGCAGGATCAGCAAGGGTGCCGCCGCAGAAACCAGCGGATTGGACGACGGAAATTTTACGCCGTTCGCCGCATTCAGCGCAACGTCGAGGGCAAAACGTGGAGCCGCCTGTTCCGGCTGTCGCACACCCGTTTCAGGATTGGCGATGGGGAATGCGGGGCTGAGTATCGTGCCGGTGACCGGCGGTCGTGCCGAAGCCTGCAGACCCGGTGCCGGAAGTGCAGCGTCGCGAAAATCACGCCTTGACGCTGCGCCCGGGGAGGGGGCGATGACGGTTTTTCCTTCTCTTCCGAACGGATCATTCTTTCCGCTCATCTTCGGCTTTCCATGATGGCCTTAAGATCTGGATGATCCTCCGCAAATATTGGGTCATCGCCAACGGCCCGAACAAATTCTGGTCACAAGCAACAATACTTGTCGAGGTGAAAATAGGCGTAGGCTGAACCCGTTCTTATCTTTGCAGGATTGCACGGTAACAGCTTGGATCATCTGTCGATGGCCCAAGGCTTTGCATCAGATTTTCGCAAGACCGGTGGTAATTCCGGCCAGCGACAACTGAAAGATGATGTCTCCGCCCGTATAGGAACTGACGCCGACATTCAGCAGGGTTCCCTGCTTCAATCCGTCGATCATGCCGGCGTCGAGCGGGATGACCGCGTAGCTGCCGCGCTGGTCCGCGGTAACGATTGGGAAGGTCACAGGCGTCTTCTCGTCGATCCAGACCTTGACGCCATTGGTCAGCAGCAAGCCATGCGGCAGGTTCAACCGCATCGTGTAAGGCGCGCTTTTGTCTTTCCTGAAGATGGAAACGGCAAGCAGGCGTTTGCCGGTCTGCTTCTCCCGCAGCAATTGTCCAAGGGTGCATGAAAGGTTCTTCGACGCCGCGTCGCCCTGGCAGCTTATCCGCCAGCCCGGCTGCGGCTTTTCATCGGTGGTCGGTTTGGCTTGCGTCTTCGTCTGCGCCGTCGCGAAAGACAGGCTGGCACAAATGCAAAGGACGGCAGCGATGCCGATTGCCGCAAACCTGCTTGCCCGGATTCGCGCCAAATCTTGTTCCCCCTCGCAATTGAACGCCGCCGCGATGGCTCAGAACTTCGCCTTGATGCCGATCTTGCCGGCCAGCGACTGGCTGTCGGATGAGAACTTGGTCTTCAACTCGCCGCTGAGCGTCGTCGTCTTGGAGAGCTGGAGGTTGAGGCCGCTCGACAGGGCTACAGAAAAATCGGCGTCGTCGAACTCGAAGTTCAGCCCGGCAATGCTTCCGGTGTTGCGGTAGCCGATGCGTTGTTGCAGCTCCAGGCGGGCATAGGGGCTGATCGCCATGCCGTTGTCGAGGGCGAAGTCGCCATAGAAGCCGGGCTCGAATTTGAGGGCGCCGAAGGACACTTTCGACTTGCCGAACTCGTTGCCCTGGCTGTCGGTGAAGGCGTCGCCTTCGAACGTTGCCCAGAGCGCGCCGCCGCGAAGATCGAACTTCCACTTGTCGCCCAGCGGGAAGATATGCCCGACCGAGCCGGTGAGGGCATAGCCGACCGTGTCATAGTTGCCCGTCGAGGCGAGGATGTCGTTGTTGATATCGGTCTGGCCGATGAAGGTGGTGGCCGAAACCAGCCCGTAGGTCATGCCGGTGCGGAACAGGCCATAGGTGCCGATCATTCCGCTCTTGTTGTCCGCGTTGCCGATGCTCCCCAACCCTTGGATGGAATCCATCGTCACGTCGGACGAGGCGTAGCCGCCGAAGAGGCCGACATTCAGCCCGTAGGTCTGGTCGAAGCCGTAATATTTCGCCACATCCAGTTCGACGCTGCCGGCAAGAGAAAAGTCGTGCGCGGTGAACGGCGGTCCCTGAAGGCTGCTGGTGCCGTCGGAAACGGTGAAGCCGTCATGGCTCACCGCTGCGAATTGCCCGGACGCATAGACGCCGAAGCCCGGCGCGGCATCCGAACGGCCGGAGCCTTTCGGGAAATCGAGCGCGAAGGCCAGCGCGTCGTCGGTGATCTGTTCGATTGCCGCGGTAACCGTTTCGATCGGCTGGGAGTCGATCGCCACGCGCGTCGCCTGCGGCGAAACCAGATCGGAGGGCAGGGCGCGCAGATAGATGCCGCCATTGCTGCCGGTGATCACGTCATAGGCGAAGAGCGAGCCGGGTGTGTTCGGTATTCCCCCGACCAAAAAGATCGGCGAAGGCGCGCCGGTGGTGGGCACGACTTCACCGGCCACCGGCGCAATCGGGATGATGCTGACGCCGGTGAAGACCGGCGTGCCCAGGAGATTGACGAGAACGGTGTTCGTACCGCTCGCCTGGAATTGCCCGGCCGGGATGAAGCGGTCGCCCAGCCCGTCCTGTTGGTTGATGTCGATGCCGAGCGTGGCGCCATTGAGCGTCAGATTGCCGACGCTGAAGCGATCGGTCGGGTCGTTGTTGATCATGGTTATGGTGGAGTTGGTCGCCGAGACATTGCCCGTGCCGGTCACCAGCGCTGCCAATGCGGACCCGTCGACCGGCGCGAGCAGGCTGACATCGCCCGCAACGTATAGGGTCGAACCGTTCAGGAGCGCCAGATTGCCGATTGTCTGCGTGCCATCCTTGAAGCCGATGCTGCTGGAGCCGCCGCTGACGGTCAGGCTGGAAAATCCAACGAAATTCTGGCTTCGGAACGTGTCGCCGCTTGCGCGTGCAAGGTCGGTGTCGGTGATCGTGCCGACCGCGTTCGTGCCCTGGAACACCACGCCGTCGCGCAGGTTGAGATTCGTTCCGGCATTGATCGTCAGCGTGTCGCTGGAGATGCCGGTGATGTCGCCGCCGATCGTTCCGCCATTGAGATTGACTGTTTCGCCCTGAACGTCACCGGCAATGGTTCCGCCGCTGATGGTGACGACGTCGGTTCCCGCGCCGCCGATCACCGATCCGTTTATCACGCCACCTGAGACGTCGACGGTATCAGTGCCATCGCCGCCGAGAACATCGCCGCCCACCCTGCCGCCGCTTACAGTCATGGTGTCGTTACCGGCATTGCCATCGACCGACCCGGCGAGTGTCCCGCCCGTCATGTTGAACGTGTCGTCGCCGGCGCCGAGATCGACTGACGTAGCACCGGGGGTGCCGATTTGTGCTGTGCCTGAGACCGTGACTTCATCGCCGCCGCTGCCTGAAAAGACACCGCCGGTAATCGTCCCGCCTGAAACCACGATCGTGTCGTCGCCGGTAATTTCTACGCCGTCGCCAAACAGCGCTCCGGCTATGGATCCGCCGGAAATGCTGAGGTCGTCGTTCCCGCTGCCGCCGAGAACGCCGCCGCCGACGGTCCCTCCGCTTAATGTCATGGTGTCGTTTCCGGCATTTCCATCGACCGATCCGGCGAGCGTCCCACCGGTCATATCGAATGTATCGTCACCGGCGCCGAGATCGACGGAGGTGGCGCCGGGCGCGCCGATTTGTGCTGTGCCTGAGACCGTGACTTCATCGGCGCCGCTGCCTGAAAAGACACCGCCGGTAATCGTCCCGCCCGAAATCGCGATCGTGTCGTCGCCGGTGGCTTCTACGCCGTCGCCAAATAGCGCCCCGGATATCGACCCGCCGGAAATGTTGAGGTCGTCGTTGCCACTGCCGCCGAGGACGTCGCCGCCGATAGCGCCGCCGCTCACCCCGATGTTGTCATTGCCGGACCCTCCGTTGACGAAGGTGGTCACCGTGCCGCCGGTCATATCGAACGTGTCGTTGCCGCCGCCAAGCAGGACGGAGGTTTCTATCTGCGCTGTGCCTGAGACGGTTACGCCGTCATTGCCGTTGCCGGCAACAACGCCGCCAGCGATCGAGCCGCCCGAGATCGTAATCGTATTGTTGCCGGTACCTTCGCCCCCGTCACCGAAAAGCGTGCCGCCGATCGTTCCCCCCGAGACCTCTATCGTGTCGTCGCCATCATTTCCGTAGACATCGCCGTTGATAGCGCCACCACTCACCGTAATGTCGTCGTCGCCGGACCCGCCATCGACGAAGGTGGTCACCGTGCCACCGCGAATGGTCACGATGTCGTTGTCTTCGCCGGCAGTCACCTGCTCGCCGATGATCGCCGTGCCCGATATGTCGATCGTATCGACGCCTTCATTGCCAGCGACGAAGGTGCCGACGCTGCCGCCGGATATGGTGATGCTATCGTTTCCGGCATTTCCGCTGACGGACCCGGACAATGTTCCTCCGGTCATCCGGAATATATCGTTGCCGTCCTCTAGGCCCACGGAATCCGGGCCATCGCCCGCCACGCCGATTTGAGCGTTGCCGGAGATCGTAACGGTGTCGATTCCGCCGCCGCCGAAGACGCTGCCGCCGATCGTGCCGCCGGATATGGTGATCGTATCGTCACCGATCGATTCCGCGTCGTCGCCGAAAACCGACCCGGTAATGGCTCCGCCTGTAACGTTTATCGTATCGTCATCCCCGCTGCCGAAGATGTCGCCATCCACCGTACCGCCTGAGACGGTGATCTGGTCGTCCCCCGATCCGGCAAAGATGCTGCCGCCGAACGTACCGGCTCCGACGGTGATGATGTCATTGCCCGCACCGGTCAGAAGCTGGATGATCGGAGCGTCTCCCGCTTCGGTGTCCCGCCCGATGAAGCTTCCGCCCTTCATGCTGAAATTGTCGATGCCGGCACCCATGTCGATCGAAAAGTCCGAAAACGGCTCGCCTTCGCTGTTGTCGTCCTGCTGGATGTCCACGTCGCCCGTCACCGTGAAAGTGTCATTGCCAGCGCCGTTATATTCCGTGCCCAGTTGCCTGAGCAGAAACGTTGGATAATCGGTCGTGATGACTTCCGTCTCGGCGTCGTCGCAAACGACGGCGATCGAGTTGATCGGGCCCTCGGAGGGCTGCCGGGTAGCTTCGCACGCCTGGGCGCTGGAAGGGTAGATCGTATAGCCTATGGCAAGCGCTAAAATGGAAACGCCGGCGAGGTGAGCGGCTCTTGTGTCCCTGGTCATTGGCCCATCCCGGCCGGCCCGACACACGGAGCGGCCTTACTGAAAATGGATTCTTTGAACGCTCCCGGGCTTATCTATTTTTTGTTCAGCTTATGCTCGAAATGCTAGGCGAGCATCTCATTGCTTACAACACCTCATCCGCAGGTGGAGAAGATAATCGATTTAATGTTGCAATAAAGACACGAACAATTCTAGGTTGCTTCGTGTCAAAATCTCTTTGAAAATTGATGGTTTACAGTAATCATTCATCATCTTTGACGGACATTTAGCCGGCGGATACCTCAATTGGCCGATACTGAGCATCGGTTCAGTACCAAATTCGGGAGTTGAGCATTTTGACGCTGGGGATAACCTTCCCACGAGTAGAGGTGGTGAAAGGTCGCCCGTTGCATTTTCGGCTGGCCGATGCCGGTCAATGCAAATTGTTTCTGTAGAAAATCGAACGATTTAGTGCCATCATCTTCAAGCAGCGTAAGTTATGCTGTTTTGAAGGAATTAACTGCAGAGACATCAAAGCGGTTATCGATATGAAACCTTCCGGGAAATTCTTGGTCTTGCTGTCTTTCCTGGCGCTTTGCCTTGTGATTCCGCTTCCGGTGTTCGCCGCAGCAGAAAACCAGAACATGCCCGCCCAGCCCAAGCGTCTCGCTATCGTCATCGGCAATTCGAACTATCAGAGCGATCGCTACGAGGACCTGCCCAACGCGGCCAACGACGCTGCCAAACTCTCGGAAAGCCTGCGGCGGTTGAACTTTGAAGTCGTGGTCGGAACCGATGAGACATCGGATCAATTCGAAAAGATCTTCGAACGCTTCGACGGCAAGCTGGACAGCTACGCCGCCGTCCTGATCTTCTATGCCGGCCACGGCGTGCAGGTCGACGGCCAGAACTTTCTGCTGCCGGTGGACTCGCTTGACCCGGCCAACGTCGGCAACCTGACGGCCAAGGCGGTGAAGCTGAACGATGTGATCGCGCGCTTTGCCAGCCGCGATCGGCCGACATTCATATTCCTCGATGCCTGCCGCAACACGCCGCTGGGGTTGGATTCGGCCGGCGTCGGCCGCGGTCTTGCGCAGGTCGAAGTCGGCGAGAACACTTTCATCGCCTTTGCCACCCAGCCAGGCAATGTCACCGTCGACGGTGCCGGCCAGAACAGCCCGTTCACCAAGGCATTGCTGGAGAACATCGAGTTTCCGGGCCTCAGCATCTCCGACATGATGATCCGGGTGCGCAACGCGACGGAGGCGAGCACGCTCGGCAGTCAGGTGCCCTGGGATCAGTCGAACCTGCGCGAGCAATTCTACTTCACCGAATTGCAGGTCATCGACCCACAGGAGCTCGGCGCGACCCTCAACAGGATCCTCCAGATTCCGAGCGCCAAGGCAAAGCTGATGACCCAACTGGCATCGGCCGACAGCGACCTGCAAAGCACGGTCCTGCTTCTGGGCCGGCAATTGCCCGAGATTGTCCGCTCGGCCGATCCCGCCAGCCAGAACGACGCCGGCCAGCAGCAGATGGCGAGCTTGGCTCCGGCGGATCTGGAAAAGAACGTGGCTTCGGCCCTGGGGTCGGTCGTGTCAGGCAGCGACCAGACTGACGTTACAAACCCACAGGGTTCCGACGTCAGTCGCCGCGTGCAGGCCGAACTGTCGAGGCTGGGCTGCTACAGAAAGCCGATCGACGGCGTCTGGGGGCAGGGCTCCCAGAAAGCGCTTTCCGATTACTACCGGCAGACAAAGCAGGCCAACGCAGTGCCCGAACCCAATCTGGATCTTCTCGGCGACCTGTTCCTTCGCTCCGGGCGGGTCTGCCGGCAGCCGGTCGCGGCGCCAAAGCCAGTCAAGACCGCAACCATGGATCGCGCTCGCGACGGTACGAAAGCCAGCCGATCTTCGGGGCGTGCGCCCCAGCGCGAGAAGGTTCAGCGGCAGCAGAAGGCCAGGCCCGCAGCGCCCCCACCGGATATCGGCGCGGGCATCGGCATTGGCGGCATTTTTTGACGAATTGATTTCGAATGGCAGCGGGGCTGTGTGACATGCTTCATATCGGAGGTCGGGTGCGATTTCGTATGTCAGGCTGGTCGCCGGCATGGTGCGGTCAAGAGCGGCTCGCCGAATTGGCCGCCATGCCTTTGCCGCAGATAGCGGCTGACGCTCACGGCAGGCTCTAGAAAGGCGCACCCGAAAATGCCCGAAGCCACTGTCGTTCGAACACCGCTCGGCGGCGACAAGCTGATCTTCACCCATCTCGTCGGGCGCGACGAGGTCAGCCGCTGTTTCGGCTTCACGGTCGGTTTCGTCAGCAAGGACCCTGATATCGATCCTCTGAAGATGCTCGGTGGCGTCTTGTCCGTGGAGGGCGAATCCGGCGGTCCAAAACGCTGGTTCAGCGGCATCGTCTCGGAATTCCGCCTGACCCGCATCGAGGATCGTCTGGCCCATTATGAAGCCACGGTGCGTCCGTGGCTCTGGTTCCTCGGACATACATTTGACTGCCGGATTTTCCAGAGCTTGAGCGTGATCGAGATAGCCGAGAAGATTTTCGCCAAGCATGCGCCGGGGAAATTCGAAAAACGGCTGCAGGGCTCCTATCCGGCGCGCGAATACTGCGTGCAATACGACGAGAGCGATCTCGATTTCGTGCAGCGCCTGCTCGAGCACGAAGGCATCATGTATTTCTTCGAATACGCCGACGGCGACCACACGCTGATCCTTGCCGACGCGATGAGCAAACTGAAGCCGGCACCCGGCGCCGAAACGGTTCCTTACCATTTCGAGGGTGAGGCGACGCGACGCGACGTGGAATACATAACCGAGTGGATCCCCGGCCGCTCGGTCCTGCCCGGAACCTATGCGCATACCGACTACGATTTCACCAAACCGTCCGCCGACCTGAAGACGAAATCGGCGCAGCCATTTTCCCATGAAAGAGCAAAGGGCGAGCACTATCGCCAGCCGGGCTCCCATCTGGAACTCGGCCGCGGCGACGCGATAGCGGCGATCCGGCGCGAGGAGCTTCAGGCGGCACACCAGCGCATTGCCGCAGCCGGCACGGTTCGCGGCCTGTTTTCAGGGTCCACCTTCAAGCTCGACGGTTTTCCGCGCAAGGACCAGAACCAGGAATATGTCGTATTGCGCGCCGACTACAGCATGTACGATCCGAGTTATCATTCCGGCACCGACAGCAAGGGCGAGAGCTACCAGGTGGTGATGGAGGTGGCACCAACCGCGGTGACCTATCGTCCGCCCCGCATCACCCCGCGCCCCATCATGCGCGGCCCGCAGACTGCGACGGTCGTTGGGCCGAAAGGCGAGGAAATCTTCACCGACAAATATGCGCGCGTAAAAGTCCAGTTCCATTGGGACCGCGAAGGCAAGAAGGACCAGAACAGCTCCTGCTTCGTGCGCGTTTCGCAAAGCTGGGGTGGCGGCGGCTGGGGTTTCATCCAGATACCGCGCATCGGCCAGGAGGTGATCGTCGATTTCCTCGAAGGCGATCCCGACCTCCCGGTCATAACCGGCAGGGTCTACAACGCCAACGAGATGCCGCCTTACGGGCTTCCCGGCAATGCGACGCAATCAGGCTTGAAGACCAACTCGTCGCCGGGCGGCGGCGGTTACAACGAGATGATGTTCGAGGACAAGGCCGGCTCCGAACTGGTCAATTTCCAGGCACAGAAGGACCACAAGCTGCTGGTCAAGAACGACCGCAACAAGCTGGTGCAGCACGACCAGTCAGACCGCATCGACAACAACGCCAAGCACTCGGTTGGCGTTAATCTCGATGAGGACGTCGGAAAGAACAAGACGACCAAGGTCGGCGTCGACCGCAAGGTGGATATCGGCTCCAACGACACTGAGTCTGTTGGCATCAACCGCTCGCTGACTGTGGGCGCCGACGAGAAGATCCACGTCAAGGCGAATTCGACCGAGAACATCGATTCCAACCACACACAGACCGTCGGCGCTATCCAGACGGTCACGGTCAAGGCAGCGCGCATCGATTCCGTCCTGGCGACCGAGACGCGCAGCGTGGCATTGGCTCAGACCAATACGATTGGCGCGACGCGCAGCGTGACGGTGATTGCCACCCAGAGCCACGACATCGGGGCTTCGGATAGTTGGAAAGTCAAATCCAACCAATCGGTGGATGTTGGCGGCAATCAGACCTTCAAGATCACCGGCCAGCACAGTACGGATATCAGTAAAGGCCGTGACGCCAAGATCAAGAACGACGACGTTACCGACATCACCGGCGCGCGCGTCGTGAAGGTCAAGAAGGGAAGTACCGTCGAGATCACCGAAGACGGGCTGCTCAAGATCGGCAAAGACTTGCTTATCCAAGCCGGCGACGCGCTCGTCATCAAATGCGGCTCTGCTTCGATAGCGATGAAGAAGGACGGTACGATTTCAATCGAGGGTAAGAATATCTCGGTGAACGGCAAGGGAAAGATCAATGTGAAGGCGTCCAGCGATATCGTGATGAAGGGTTCAGAAATAAAGCAAAACTGAGGGTCCAACGATGAGCGACGTTCGGGAACGAATTGACGGTGTGGTAATTGGTGTTTTCCTCGGCTTCGAGCAGAACGTGCCAATTGTTGTTTTCCCCGGCAATCCAATTGAAAAAGCCGTCCCTGCGCGCAGCCTCGCAGAATTGACATCGGAGATGGTGGGAACGGAAGTGGCCCTCTTATTTCAGGAGGGCGATCTGATGCGGCCTTTGATCGTTGGACGCGTCATTCAACCATCACGAAAAACCACTTCGCGGCGTGTTGTCCACGATGGCGAAACGGTGAAAATCAGCGCTGAAAACCGACTTGAATTGCGTTGCGGTAAAGCCATGATCGTCATGGAGAAGGACGGCCGCATAGTAATTCGCGGTACATATCTGACGAGCCACGCGAGTGCCGCGAACCGAATTCGTGGCGGCTCGGTGAATCTAAACTGATGTCCGCTCCTATTTTGCGTGAAATCGTCCGCCAGCATGCTGAAATGGCGGCATTTCTCTGGGCGGTTTATGACCGCCATCTGCTTCATCCCGAAGAAAATCCTGAACTGGATGACGTGCGCATTGCACGACTCATCGAGCGGCTCGAGGCCCATCTTGATGGTCTGCGTGTCGCCGGGCAGGACGGCAAGGATATTGCCCAGGAGTTGTTCAGGGAATATCTGGAGGCTGGCGAACTGTTCGTGGTCAAGGCGCTTTCATCGAAGACTGCGATACGCATCAGGGACCTCGATATCGACAAGGTGCGGGCGTCGCTGGACGCCGGGCTTCGGTAGGCCTTAAACGAACTGGCTCAGAGATCCATATCCACTGAGAGCGGCACATTTATCCACTCGCCGGATGAATGGTATGCGGCGCCTTCGTTGCTATGTTTCCAAAGTTGTTCTTCGTACGTGACTAACCCTAAATTGCGTGTGGTCCACGCCACTACCATGGTGTTGTCTTTAAGCTCCAGAATTTCATCCCTGGCCGTTACGAGTGTGCGGCCCTGCCATCTCACCGCTTCTGCAAAAGTGATGTCGTCGCGCGCGCCCTGATCAACAAATTGCATTTCATCCCTTTCACCCAGAAGTGCGGTTCCTTCCCAACCCGTGACAAGGAGCTGCGCTCCGCCAAGTGGAAGTATGCAGGTGAGATTCATATTCGTTGGAATGTCGTAACGATCGAAGCCCCTTCCGACAACTTCCGCCAAAAAACCGCCGCTGCCGGAGGCAAGCAATCCATTTTGACCTATTCCTTTCAAATCATGCAGATAGAGTTTTGGTATTCCATCGGTAACCTGGGTCCAGTTGGGCTCATCCCAGCGGTAAATTATTCCATCATAGCATAGCCCGTAGACCTTACTCCGGACCGTTCGCAGGTTGGAAATTCTTGCCAGTTTGGGATCCATGTCGGTCCACTCGGACCAATCACCGGCGGCAAAAATGTAAACTCCGCAATCATCGTCAACGAGGACGATTTTGTCTGCAAGAGCTGTCATGGATGGTATCTCGCGATCGAAAACGCGCAAGACTTCTGCAGTTCCTGAGCGAGCCCTGAACAGGATCGAAATGTCGGGGTCTGTACCCGTATCGTCGCGCGGATGGCATAGAATGAAACTTGTCCCATCGTCGACGATAGTCACGAGTTTTGAGTAAAGAGTGTCAGGTGTTGCGAACTCCAATTTAACCTCCTATGGGGGACACGGACTGCTCGGAACGGACGAACCTGAACCCGTTGCAAATTGTGAGCCGCCAGGCGGTCGCCTGCCGGCCGCACGCATCTGCGTACTGTCGGTGCAGTCCATCTTGTCTTTGTAGTAGGCATCCAGAACGAGGCCGACGCATTCGGCTTCCTCATCGGTGAGCTTGGCCGCCTGCTTGACGGATTCGACACCTGCCGCTCTGGCTTGCTTATATGTCCACTTGCCATCGACAGCGACTTTTTTTGCTTCAGCTCTGCTTACGTCGTGAGCAATTCTATGCTCTTCGCCCTGTGTTTGACTGTCCTTCAGGCAAATGGCAGGTGCGTCGCCTTCGTGGTAGTTGGAACCCGGATGGGCGCTGGGCTTCTGGAAGAGGTTCCTGAGCGCCTTCCATGCTCGTGCGCCCATGTTTGCTGCGGACTTGAAAGACTCTTTCGTGGCGCTTCTGGCGCCAACTCGAGTGAATGAGCTATTGTCGATTACGTGGTGTGCCTCATAGTCTGGTGTGTCGCACTTGTTTGGATCGTATACTGTCATCTTCAGCAGAACTTTTTCACAAGTAGCATTCCAACCCGGCTGAACCTTGCATTGTATTGGCCAAGGGGGAGTGTTCGCTGCGGGAGATGAATGATTGTTTGTCGCGAGGTCCGTGAAGCGTATGACCGGCTCGCCATCAAATTTGACGTTGTTCGACCAGGAGTTGTCGTATTCCTTGCCGGTGTTTTTGGAAGTTATGATGCCCTTTTTCGCTGCAGCGCCGGCTTCGGTGCCGGTCGTTTTTGACAAGTCAGACTTATTCTTGATGTTGACTGTTTCACCGCCGATCTTGACTGTCCCAGTGCCTTTTTCGGTATCTCCAGCCATACCGAAGCTAGGATAGGGAACAGGCACGCCCGGCGGTGTTGCGGGGTTCTCGGGTGGCGTGAAGCACACATCGGGAAAGGCGGCGATGACTTTTGCGCTGACCGCCTTTCCGGAAATTTCCAGCGAGTTCGCAAAAACGTTTGACATCAGGCGGCAACGCCCAGAACGGCTGCCCCGCAAGCTCCTGCGCTGTTCGATGCTTCGATCAGAACAGGATTGCCTGCCGCGTAACCTTTGATGGCTGCAATCTGTGCCATCCCAATCATAAGTGGCACGACTGCCGCCCCGACATTGCCAATCGATTCTCCTGGCGACCATAGATCCTGGAAGTCATGACGACCGCGCAGGATGCGCAAAGAGGCCAGCGTGGTTTGCTTGAACCAATATTGTTCGCCCACCAGGTCTGAAATTCGGTAGCCGAGCTGGTTCATTTCAATACCGGTTTCAGAAAATGCCGACCGATATGCGCTTGTCATGCCGTCTCCCCGAAGCGGCAAGTCTTCTTTGTTGTAAATAGATGCTGTCTCGCGCGCGAGGCCAAGTCCGAAAAGTCGGAGACGGTCCGGCTTGCGCGAGGCCGAACACAATACCGCTGCGGCTGCCTCACCCGGGATAAAGCCGTTGGGGTTAGTCGGTCCCAAAAGGCGTTTGCGATCGAGATAATACGAGATGGTTTCCGTGGTCAGATAGCTATCTACCCCGGCAACCATCACATATGATGCCTCGCCTGCAGAAATCATGCGTCGCGCATAGTCGAGCGCGGCATGTCCTGAAGGTCTCCCATACTGCACGATGCGGGACCGCGAGTGAGGCTCCACTTCGACAATCTCAGCGATATCACGAAGGAGATTACTTGCATTTCGAATTGGACGGCCGGGTCTGTTCTCCTCACCAAGGCAAAGAATTAGCGCAGTCCGCCCACGCGCTTCTGGCGCATGTTGGAACGCTTCGGTGATCGCGCCCGCGGCCAAATGCGCCAACCGTTTCTGGCCCAGCCAGTTGCGTGGCAGCAGCACGGGCGCACCCACCACCCATTCTCCCTGAGGGCCATTAAACCGCGTTTCCTGAAATCCATCGAGGCGAGCTCGCATCGCAGCGCAAGCCGAGGGTGCGTCAAGACCGACCGCTGTGACCATTCCGACAGAAACGATGTCGAGCAACTTCGTCATGCCTGCTCAGCCTCCTCGTCTTCCGAAACTCCATCTGAGCGGATGTAGCGCCGCCCCGTCGCTTTTGCCCGCAACATCGACTCGCTCGGCGGACCTACCCAGCATTCCGAAAAATCAAGAATGGTACGATGAATGCGCTGCGACATGCGCCAAACCAGCGAGAAGCGACGGTTTTCGGGATCGAACAGCACCGTGTCGGGCAGAACTTCACCGTCAAAGACCTTCGTGCGCGCCTTGAACAGCGTCATTGGCAGCGCCGTCTTCGGCAGCCGAAAGCTTTCCCTACCCGCCGGCGTCAAGTTCACCAGCATCACCTCTTCGCCGCCCTTGGGGTGGTCGATCTGCTGGTCGGCCGGCGCCATCTGGAAATAGCGCTCGTCGAAATCCGGCGGCAGGAAGGGGAAGATGTTTTTCGCCCAGTTGTCGTCATAGGTGCCGCCATATTCGATGCGGCCCGGCCAGCCGCGGCCCATCGGCCCAAAGCTCATCGGCTGGTATTCGCCGAAGGGCGAGCCGATTTCCTCGCCGACCACTTGCGTGTTGGGAAGCGCCAGGCCGGGGATCAGCCTCTGGTTCTTCGGCCTTGCCCAGCCGGTGCCGACGGGATTGAACTTGTAGCTGCCCGGCAGCTTGTCTTCCGGGTCGAGCCTGTCGACGCCACCCCAGGCGGTGTCGTAGGAGAAGGGCTGGCGCAGGAACGGCATCGGCGTGGTGGCCGAAAAGAGCGGGCCTATCGCGCGCCATTCGCGATTGCCCAACACCTCGAACAGCTTGGACCAGCCGCCGATCTTGATGCCCACCGGCACGCGCTCGGCCGGGCGTCCGCCTGGAGCGTAGGCGCAGCCATTGGCGATCACGTCGCATCTCGGCTTGCGGAACGCAAAATCGGTTTCCCATAGCGTGGCCGAATAACCGGGTTCGCCGGTCTGCGTATCGGCCATGACCAGCGGCACCTGCTCGGCCGACTTGCGCACAGGGCCGCCGGGCGTTTCGGGAAAGTCGAAGGTTCCCTTGACCACCACCACGACATATTCGTGCGCGGCCTTGTCCATGCCCATAGTGAATTCGTGCGGAAAGCCGGTCTGATTCCATATCTCCATCAGCCGGCCTCCCGGCATTCGGACAGCAGATAATCGAGTGCCGCACGAGGGGCTTCCGGGTCGACGTCGATGAGGTCTGACGAGCGTGTCCAGAAAGCCATGCGCCAGACGGGCTCGCCTTCCGTGGCCGAAAGTGGAAAGGGCAGGGTGGCCAGATTTGCCGCGAGCGCGCTGGCATCGATCTCACCGCTTCGCGCCAGCTCGCCGATTTCTTCCAGCGCCTCGAACCAGTCTTCAGCGGCAATCGTCATGCCGGTAATGGCTTCCGGCAATGATACTGCGAGCGTGAGCGGAAAGCGTCGGCCGATGCGGTCGTTGCTCGGCAGCACCACACCGGCCGCGGGCCCGAACGCTTCCGCCCCGAGCAGGAAACGCAGCGGCGGATGCGATAGCTCGAAATGCGCTGCAAGATGCCGCGCGATCCAGCGGTCCCAGCGCTGGACAAAACCGCCTGCGAGCCCCGCGGTGACGAAGTCGCCGGCGGTCGGCAGCTTGCCGAAATAGCCCGGAAGGATCAGATCTTCGTCGGGCATGTGAACCTCGCGAACATCTGAAGATTGTAGGGGTTCTCGACACTTGCCGCCTTGAGCTCGAAGTCGGCGTAAAAGCCGTGGGTGGTCAGCCGCAGCTTGTAGGCTTCCGGCAGGCCGGTGGGGCTGAACTGTCCGCCGCGCAGCATTCTCAGCCACGCCCATGCGCCGGTTTCGCTCACCATGATTTCGGGCGAACCATCCATCGGCTGGAAGGCGAGCGTAATGACGCCGGTGCCGTCCTTGCCCGGCCATGTCATGGGCTGCGGGCGCGTGGCGTTGTTGAAATAGATCAGGCTCTGCCCGTCGACATTGAGCGTGACGCGCATCACCGTTGGCGACAGATCCTTGGGCTCGAGGGTGAAATTCATCACCGGCCCGGTGCCGCCGGGAAACAGGTCGTCGCGAATGTGCCGCGCCTGCTCGAAAGCGGCGAGGGCGGAAGCATCGAGACCGAAATCGGCGCGCCATTTCCACGGCTTGGCGGTGGTGTCGACATAGTTGATGAGATGCGTGTTGATGAAGGCATCGATCAGCCCGGCGGGGGCGAACAGGCGCTGGAAATCGGCGACATTGACGTCGATCGTGCTTGCCGGGTCGAACGGGTAGCGATTGGTGAGTGCAGCCTGGCAGAAGGGCATCACGTCGGCGCGCCAGATGGCGTTGAGCTCGGAGGTCACCGCCTTTTCGGTCAGGCCGGAGGTGTCGCTGGCGATGCCGGACAGCCATTCGTCGACGGGCGGGGGCAGGATTGCAGCCTGCTTGGCCACCGCCCCGGTCAGTTCGGCAATCCCACCTTGCTTCTTGACGGCATCCTGCGGGTTGGGGCTGGCGGTGATGGTCTGCAGCACGTTAGAAAGTGCGGTCATCGCCGCGGTTGCCGCATCCAGTGCCGGCGGCTTGCCGTCGACTTCGGCGACCGCACCCTTCAGCGGCTTGAAATGCTCGGCCACCGGCCCGCCGGTTATGTCCACCTTGGACGACGCCCCGAGGCTGGGCAGCAGCTTTGCGCCGCTGGAGGCCAGCTTGCCGATCTTGCCAAGCTTGGAGAGGATTTTCGAGGCGCCCTTGGGCGGGACAGCCGGGCCGCCATCATCCTCGGGGCGGTTGAGCTCTGTCTCGCGCACGACCGCATTGAGCAGGCGTCGCAGGGCGGAGTCGGCGCTGGAAAGATCCTTGAGATTGTCGTTGGCGGTCTGGAGGTCGGGCAGCGGCGATAGCCGGATGTCGCGCAGCAAGCCGTCCCATTTGGCGATGAAATCCTCATAATAGAGCTTGAGAATATCTTCCGAGAGTGCGGCCACCGAGGTTTCGGAGTTTTCCGTGCAGCCGCCGGCGAAGACCGCACGGTCCAGCGCTGCCTGCGCCGCGGTGTCCTGTAGCCGGTCCAGCACCACATCGTGGAAGCCGGCATAGGTGAAGACGCCGGGCAGGCCAATTCGCAGTGTCTTGTCCGAGCGGCGGGTGAACACCTTGGCGCCGTTGGGGCCGGCAAAATTGGCCGGTATCCAGTCCTTCAGCGATGTGACTGCCGGATCGGCCAGCAGCGCATTGTAGGCGCGCTGCGGCAGCGAGATCGAGCAGATGCTCTTCAGCGATTCATTCACCAGTGCATCGTCGGGCTTGATGTAGCTGTCCTGGGTTGCCATCGCGGCGATCGCCGCGATCTGGTGGTCGGCGGCAGGCTGGTTGGGGAAGGGCGGTATGGGCGCGAATTTCGGCAGCTGCTCCACCCACCATTGCTGGGCGAAGTCGGTGTCCATCTGCGCCAGGCCGGTCATCATGCGATAGGTTTTCAGCGCACCGAGCTGGAATTCCGGATCGCGGATCTGCCGCCACATCGTCGCCTCGAGCAGCGCCACCATGCGCGGTTCGAGGATGTTCTGCAGGGTGTGATCGTAGGCGTCGGTCTGAGCGCGTGTGAGTTCGACGGCCGCCGTCGGCCCGATCAGCTCCTGCACACCGCCCGGTACTTCGGTTCGCGCGTCGGCGACCCGGTTCACCGCCGTGAGCGCGTCGTTCAAATCGAGGGGGTCCACCGGCGCAGGCTGCGTCGCGATCTGGGTCAACAGCGGTTGCAGCCCTTCGAACTGGTCTGCCTGAGCGGCAATCGCCACGCTGTTGTTGCGATAGGAGAAGATGGAGAAAGCCCCGGCGATCAACACGGCTGCCGTGGCTGCCGCTGCTGCTCCACGCCATATCCAGGCGCGCCGCCTTATCGCCGCCGGATCGAATATGCCGAGCCCGGCCTCCTTGAAGATCACTTCGGTGAGCAGGTTTTTCAGGAAGAAGCTGCGCCTGTCGATGCGCTGAGCCTGCGCCATTCTCGGCGCCGGCAGGCCGAACGAGGAGGTTAGCGCTGCCGTCAGCCGGTCGATCGGCGCGCCTTCCTGCGTGGCCGAGGTGAAATAGATGCCGCGCAGCCAGGCGCTGTCCTCGTAGCGACTCTCGCCGAAAATGCTCTCGACAAGCACGCGGATGGGCTCGGACAGGCTTTCCACCTGAGCCGGAAAGCGGAATATTTCCGCGCGCACCGCTAGGCTTTCCTCGCTCTCCATGCGGGGTATCATGCGGCGTTCGAGTTCGGCTGAAAGCGCCGACAATTCCTTGGCCACCTCGTTGCCATCGACGCGCACGCCGGGCGCGAAGGTCGCGCCCCACACCTGCTCGCGGTCGGCGGTCGACATGCCGCCGAAGAAGGCCTCGAAACCCTTGATGAGGTCGGCCTTGGTCAGCATCAGATAAACCGGCAGGCGGATTTGCAACCGCTCCTGCAACTCCATCAGCCGCTTGCGCAGCTTGCGTCCATGCGTCTTCAGCGCCGCGTCGTCCTCGGAGAGAGCATCGACCGAAAGTGCCAGGATGACACCGTTCAGCGCGCGCTGCCCGCGATGCTTCTTCAGGAGGTCGAGGAAGCCGAGCCATTCGGTGGCGTCGACGTCCGGTTGGCTTTCCTGCTGGACATAGCGGCCAGCGGTGTCGATCAGCACCGAGTTCTCGGCAAAGAACCAGTCGCAATTGCGCGTGCCGCCAACGCCTTGTAGATCGTCGGTCAGGTCGATCGGGAAGTTGAGACCGGACTGGCGCAGCGCCGTCGTCTTGCCGGTGGCAGGCGGCCCGATGATCACATACCACGGCATTTCGCGCAGGAATTTTCTGCCGCCGAGCTTGCGCCGCTTCAGCTCGTTCATGATGTCCTGGAATTTAGCCCCGACTGCCGCGACGCTTTCATCGCCGGGGTTGAGCGGCTTTTCCACCGGGGCGGCGATCTCGGCCACGAACAGGCGGTTAGCGCGGATGGCGCGGCGCTGGGCGAGGATCAACCAGACGAGCCACAGGATCACCAGCAGCGCGATCATCGCCATCCGCACGGTTTCGGAGGCGAAGGGCGCGCTGTCTCCGATGCTGACGATCGGGCCGAAAACCCAGATCAGCAGCGACAGCAGCGAAAGTCCGATCAGGGTCCAGAGCCAGCGCGAAGTGAGGACAGCCCAGAGGAGGCGCAATATGAACATGCTACATCCTCTTCTCGATCAGCACTTCGACACGCCGGTTCGCCGCGCGGCCGGCACGCGTCTTGTTGTCGGCAACGGGTTTGGTAGCAGCACGGCCCTCGGCGCGGATGCGTTCGCGCGGCACGCCGTTTTCGATCAGTATGTTGGCGATGGTCACGGCGCGCGCTTCGGACAGGCGCTGGTTCGTCGAAAGCGGATTGCTCGACTGGAGCGGCACGCTATCGGTGTGACCGACGACGAGAATGTCGCCGACCAGTTCCTGGTTGTCCTGGATCACGCGGGCAAGAGAGGCGATCAGCGGCTCGAACCCGTCGGTGAGTTGGGCGCGGGACGACTGGAACACTTCCGGATTGGTGCTCTGGATGATGAGCGTGGTCAGCGAAACATTTTCGCGCCCCTTCAGCGCCTGCGCCAGATTGGCGGGTGCGGCCGCCTGGAATACCGGCAGCAGCCCGACACCGATCGGCTCGGCTGCGGGAGCCGGTTGCTCGCGCGGCGCCCGCACGATTGCCGCGCGCTCGAAGGGCGGCAATGCGCTGACAAGCGTTGTAAGCTTTTCGGCTTCGCCGCTCAATCGCATCGAAAGCCCGATATGCATCGCTGTCGCCAGCACCACCGCGATTGCTCCAAGCACCCAGATCGGCACGATGAAACGCGACGGCTCGTCTGCGGCGATGACGCCTCTCCAATGCGGCGAAAGCGGCGCGGTTTCGGCATCGGCGTTGCGCAGGAAGCGGGCGGCGGAAGCGCGCACGGCGCTGATCGAGCGATCGCCGGAACGGCCCGGCACGCGATACTTGCCGCGAAAGCCCAGCGACAGGCATTGATATTGCAATTCAAGCAGTTCGCGGTCGCGGTTGGGATGCCGCTCGAGCTCTTCCAGCCGCGCGAAGAACTGCGTGCCGGCATCGACATCGCCGCGCAGCATCACGACAAGCGGCTGGCGCGGCCAGGCGCTGGCTCCGCCCCAAGGCGTGTTGAGCGCGAGGTCGTCGAGCAATGCGGCGACGGACCATGCCGCCGCATCGGCGCGGGCAAGCGAGGAGCCGCCGGCAATCGCCGCGTCGCGTGCCGTCACCAGCTCTTCGAGCAGGCGGGTGCGCAGCGCTTCCGGATTTTCCGGTGGCAACGCGTTTTCCATCTCCGGCGCGAATTCCAGCAACGGCGCAAAGGCGTTGATGAGCGCATTGGGATGCGCCCGTGTCCGCTTCAGCGGCGCGCCGGGTGGCGGGACCGGATATTGCCGCACAGGCGGCGGTGCTGCGACAAGGCGGATGCGGGTGCGATCGCGATCGTCGGAAAGGCCGAATGGATCGTCCCTGCTCATCGCCTCACCTGTTCACCGAATAGCAGTCGACCTGCGGCTCGCTCGGCAGCACGCCGGAAACCCCGATGACGAAGCCCGGTGCGTCGAGCAGCGAGGCCCAGTGCTCACTGCGCTGGTCGAGCTCCAGACAGAGCCGGTCGCCGTCATAAGGAATTTCGCGCGGCTGCGAATGCAGGGGTTTGAGCGGTATGCCCGGCAGACGCGATTTCCACAGCGCCTCGAATTCATCGGCCGACCCCACCGTCACCTGATTGACGAAGATCTTGCGCAACTGCTCGTCCGAGAGTTCCGAACCCACCCGCACCACGATGCGGCTGGCGGTCAGAACCTTCGGGTTGTCGATGCGGATCTTCCAGACATTGGTTGCGTGCCGCATGACGGGCAGGGCGCGCGACTTCGGCTCGACATAGCGCAGGCTGAGGATCAGCGAGCGCAGCGTATCGGCAAGCGCGGAGAAGGCCGGGCCGGGTGCCATATGGTCGTAGATCGGCAGTTCGGTCAGCCGCCGCGAGCCCGAACCATAGGTCGCCATGCGTCCGGCCAGACCGGCAAGTTCAAGAAAGAGTTCAGCCGGGTGGAAAAGCTCCTGCGCCAGCATGTGGGCCAGTCGTGGCCGTGCCTCGTTGGCGAGGTTGAGCACCAGCAGGTTCTCGACGCTGCGTCCCGGCCCGCCAAGCACCATCTTGCCATGCGCGTCGGCGATGCGGTCGAGACCGGTGATGACCTCCTGAAGCAACTGCGAATACCAGGGCACCGCGTCGGTCACCAATGCAGGCGGAAGGAAATTTTCGACCAGCGATATCCCGCCATCGGCCCGCAATCCCAATATGTCGGCAACCGGCATCGCCGTGTAGCCACCGACCGCCGAGGTCGGGGCGAGCAGCAGCGATTGCGGCCGGGCGATCTCGACTTCCTCGGCATCTGCGCCACCATGCACTGCGTCGCGCACCCATTCGATGCGGCCGCGATAACGCGCGCCCGTCGGTTCTGCATGGGCAGGATCGAAGCTTGCCCCACCCGGCGGCTCCAGCGGCAGGGCAAGCAGAACGGCTCCCGCGCCCGTTTCGGGCGTGATCGCCAGTGGCGTCGGCGCGTCCATCGTTTCCGGAATGGCAAAGGGCGTGCCGTCGGGCAGGATGCCGCGCGCCGTCAGGATCGCGATGCGCCCGGCCTCCAGCATCGCTTCGTCAAGCGTCAATGACCGGAAGCCGTATGTCTGCAGCCTCCCGGCCTGCAACGCGCCGCGCACCATATCCTCGGTGTGGCGGTCCTGCTGCTGGAAGTGCTGCGTCCGAAGAAACAGACCCTCGGACCAAAGCACCCTGTTGGAATCGCTCATGCGTTTTTCTCCGTCAGCCGAGCGACAAGCCGCCCGGGCCGAGCGTCACATTCTTGGTTACCTTGGATTTCGGATTGACCGGCGACGAGGCGCGCCAGTTGCGCCCATCCGGTTCCCGCACAAGCGCGACCACGCCCATGTAAGGCGCTTCCGGCTCGAAGCCGATCGTCTTGGACGTGCTGGCGCCGGGAGCAACCGCAATCCGGTCGAGCCCGACGAGGTCGGCGCCAAGCGCGGCCGACGGATCGCCCTGCAGGGCGAAATAGTCGGCCGTATTGAAAGCCCCGAGGCTCTTCAGCCGCAGGATCAGCACGGTGACCGGGCGGTCGGTGCCGTCAGGCCCCTTGTTCATGCCCGCTTCGCCCTTCAGGGCGACGGTGACCATGGCCGGTTTGGGTGCGCCGACGCAGGCTGAAAGGCCAGTCGCGCCAATTGCGATGAGAAAACCGCGTCGGTGGATCATGCACTACTCCTGTTCGTAAGCGTTGCGGAAATCGGCCCCGATCTCGCCCATGAAGCGTGTCTCGGCGTTCGTGGCGATCTCGCGGTGGCGTTGCAGATAGAGGTCCCAGAGCTTGGCGCGGCGGCCGCCGGCCAGAAGCACATCCGCCTTCGAATGTGATTTGAGTTCCGCCTCGATGGTGGCCGGATCGAAGCGGTCGATCATGTGCCGCAGCGCGCCCTGAATGCCGCGCCAGGCGCTGACATGGTGATGGGCGAGATCGCGCACGGCATCCTTGATCGCGGCATCGGCGGGCAGAAACCCCGGGCTGCTTTCGGCGATCAGCGTTTCCAGCGCGTCCTCCACGGTCGGCAGGAATTTGAGTGGATTGACGCCGGACGCCTGCACCACGGTCTGGGCGATGCGAGCATTGCCCTTTTCCTCGGCGCGCTTGCGCAGAAGCTGCATCAGCCCGTCCATCATCAGCCGGTATTCGCGGCCGAACTCTTCCATCTCGGCAATGGCGTCATTCGTCGGCAGTGCGGCAGCGTTCAGCCCCATGCCGCGCAGGAAGGCGTCGCGAAGCGCGCCGTCGGACGGAGCACCTGCCGGCTTCTGGGCTGGTGCGGGCCTGGGCACTGGCTGCCGCTCTGCCGGTGTGCTCGGCGTCTCAAGCCTCGTTCCCGAAACCGGTCCTCCGAAAAACGGGCTGTTTCCATCGAAACCGTCACCCTTTTCCTCTTCAGGTTTCGGCGTCGCGACAGGGTCCATGCTGAACGGGTCGTTGAAAGCCGGCGAGGACCGCAGCCGGACTTCCGAACGTTCCGACGCTTGATATGCGCCCGGCTCGGGATGCTCGAACGGGTTCGGCAGATCGGCCGGTCTTTGCCGCCTCGGCTCTTCTTCAACGCGGGCAGAGAAGAAGTCGTCGCGGTCGATGGCTACCGGCGCCCGCGATACGGCTGCCGGCGGGGCAAAGGTTGAGGGCTGGGGCGCTGTGGCATCCTGAAGGTCGACACGCAGAACATAATCACCCAGCCGCAGCCGCATGCCGTGGCGCAAAGCTGTCGAATTGCCGGAACCCAGCGGGCCATGGGCATCATCAACGAACAGGCCGCTGCTCGACGTGTCCGTCACCGTGTAGCCATCCGGGCCGCTCGCAATCGTGCAATGGGCACGCGAGACGAACATGTCGGGATCGTCGATGCGCCAATCCGCCTCGGTGCTGCGGCCGATCACCAGTTCACCGTCCTGCAGGCTGGCCTGGCGCATCGCCTGGGGCCGTGGTCCTTGCTCAAGTGTGAGAACGAGGCTCATGCCGCCTCCGCCATTTCCGGCCGCCAGCCGACCGCGACCCGCATCAGCAAATCTTCTGCGTCGGCGCGCTCGCTCTTTTGCGGCAGCCATGTGGTGCGGGCGAGCCGCGCCGTTCCCAGCTTGGCGGCGGGGATTTCTTGGCGCGCAAGAACGATGCGCACATCGACATCGAGCACGTCGCCGACCAGTTCGCGCACCGCCGTGCGCAGAAGTTCCAGCCGCTTGCCGCCGGGCAGGAAAGCCTCGTAATCCGCCAACGCGACCGGTCCGACGCGAAGCTCGATACGGCTTTGCCGCTGGAAAATGCGTGGCCCGATCGTCGCCCCACGGCAAAGGGCGGCATAGGCGCTGCCAAGCCGGGTCTGCAGCTTGGCCGGAACGGCGGTCCAGACGCCGACGAACTCCTTGAGCTGTACCGATACGTTCAGCGCCTCGGCCAGAAACCGGGTCAGGCGCTCTGGTCCTTCCACCTGATGGGCCAGCGCCGGGGCCTGGCGCAGCTTGACCGCATAGAGTTCCGACGATTTCGGTCCGAGCATGCCAGGCAGGCCGATGCCGGACAGCGTCTCCAGCATGGAGCGCACGCGGCCGCCAACCTTGCGCTCGACCTGTACTGCCGGATGAGAATCTGCCCAGGCCCGGTAGAACAGCGCGATCATCCGGTGCTGCAGGATGTTGGCGAAATCGACGAAGGTCGTGTCGCTGGTCTCGCGCGCGGCAGCACCGGCGAACCAGCGCTGCGACAGGCGGTCGAGCACCCAGCGCGTCATGTGAAGCGGCAGTGGCCCTTCCGGTCCCATCAGGCCCAGATTGGCGACCGTGACGCGGGCAGGCGAATTGTCTGCGGACCGGCGAACCGCCACGACATCGCTCAAGGCGAAGTCGAGGCGCACATGCTGGCCGAGCCGCGCCGGCTCATGATCCGGCCTGCCGGAGTGACCGAACAGGCGGCCATCGCTTTCGAGCTGCCGCAGCAGTTCGAAGAAATCGTAGGTGTCGTCGGGGGGCGTGATCGCGCCTAGATCAGGCAGCGACTGCCGGGCGTCATCGGCCATGGCACATCCTCCTGTTTCCGGGTCAACCGTGTGCGGGTGCGCACGAATGCGTTGATCGCGGCATGACGGGCGAATAGCTGCGAAAGCAAAGCCGAAAGCAGCAACGAGCTTTGTCCTGCCAGCACGGATTGATCGATATGAAGCGTCACCTCCGTGCCCCGCCCGAAGCACATCGGTCCATCGATCGGCAGCCGCTCGACCACCGGGCGCGTTTCGACGCGGGTGATCGAGCGCACATGCCGCGCCAGTCCCGGATCGCCGCGATCGGCATAGAGATCGAGCAGCGCGTGCAGCGGCTCGGCGCCGCGGCCTTCCTCGGCAAGGCTGAGGAAGTTGAGCGAAAGCTGGGCGACCAGCCGCCATGCCAGATCGTCGGCACGGGATTCGCCTGCCGCACCCGCCGGCAGTGTGGCGGGAATGGCGGCGCGCGGCGGACGCATCGAGCCGAGCAGCTTCACCGTCTCGACCGGATCGCCGCTTTCGAGCGTCAGCGTCGGCGTATCGTCAAGGATCGGCAGGTCGCGGTTGGTGCAGAGTGCTGCGATATCGACGCGCTTCAGCGGCCGGCCCGGCTCGGTGCCGGCAGGCCGCGAAATTGCCAGGAAGACATCGTCGCCGGCATAGGAGGTGCGGGTCTGGCCCTGGCGTCTTTCATCCTCGGTCGCGCGCCGGGGACGCCGTTCGGTCGAATAGACCCAGCCGCTTCCACGATTTTGTCCCAGGCTGAACAGCGCCGGAATATCCGCGTCAGGGCCCTCGACATCGGCGTCCTCGACCCGGATCGGGCGGTATATCTCGAAATCGCGCGGGCGTGTGCGGTCGGCGTGCAGCACCTGCCGCGTGCGGCGCTTGTCGAGTTCGATGACATTGCACTCGCGCTCGAAGAGATTGATGATCGGCGTGGCGAAAAGCTCGAAATCGCCGGGCGTCAGGTCGGCGAGTTCCGGCACCGGCCGTCGCAGCAGGAAGATGACTTCAAGGCCGACCTCGCATTGCCGCACGACGCGTTGCAGCCCGTCGATGCGCGCGAAATGGAACCGCTCGGGCATGACAAAATATTCGCGCAGCAGCCGGTAGCCCTCGAAGGTCGGCCGCGTGCGCGGCATCAGCGCCTCGTCGTCGCGAATGCCGATCATTTCCAGCGCAGGCAAGGGCGAGGGCCGGTGGTCCCGGCCTTCCGGGCGGGCGGCGACGCCAACGCAGCTGCCGAAAAGCGTATCGAACAGGAGCGGCGCTTTGGTGCGCTCGGAAAAATAGAGGTCGAGCCGGTCGAGCGCGAGTTCGGAGAGCTTGCCCTTGCCGGTGCGTGCAAAGGTCAGCCGAAGTGCTGCTTCGCCGCCAACGCCCTTGATCGGCGCAATGCCGGCAGCCGCCAGTGCGCTTCGATCCTGAATGTAGCCGATCGAGGTGATCGCCAGCGGCCACAGCGTCACATCCTGCGCGGTGGTGTAGGTGCAGCGCGTGGAAAGGCCGGGTTGCAGCCCCGACACCAGCCGCGTGCCGCGTTTCACGACATGGCCGGCGAGCATCGTCTGAACCTGCTGGGCCGGCTTCAGCACCACCATCGCCGTCGCCGGCGTGGAGGCAACCAGATCGGGGTAAAGCACCTCGAGCACGCTGCGGGAAAACCGCGCGCGCTCCGCATCGACCTTCAGCCTCGTGCGTGCAGCGAGAAAGGCGACCCCATCAAGCAGCCGCTCCACATAAGGGTCGGGGCAGGGCACGGTATCGAGCGACAGGTTGCGCGCAACAGCCGGATGCATGTCCGCGAACTCGGTTGCGAGCGCGCGGATGTGGGTCAATTCCTCCTCGTAATATTCCAGGAAGACCCTGTCCATTGTCAGACATCCTTCAAATCGGTCCGTGCCGAGCCATTGTCGAGGTCGATCATCGTTCGCAGGCGCATCCGTTCGGGCGTCGGCGACATCATCAGCACCGCATCGATTTCGATGGAGAGCCCCACGCTCTTGTCGCCGCTGTTGACGGTGACCTTCGTCGCGCTTTCCTTCAGCCGCGGCTCGAATGCTGCAAGCACGCTGCGGATTTCCCGCGCCAGCGCCTCGCGGTCGAAATCGCGGGCGGAACGGCCCGAAAAGGACGGCACGCCGTAATTGACGACGCTGCGCCGCACCTCGGGAAAGTCATCCAGCGACGGCGGATCGTCGCCGATCTGGTCGGCTTCGAAATCGGTGAGCAGCGGCGTTGCCTCGAAGCGCTCGGTGTTGAACAGGGCCTCGATGTCGCGCCGCACCGCCTCGCGCAGGACCTCCGCCGAAACGACGATGCCGCGGGTTTCCAGTTCCATGCGTCGCTGGTTCTGGAAGATCAGGCGGTGCAGGCTGCGCTTCTGGTCTTTCGTCAGCGCTGCGTCCGTCTCTATCGTCCGCGCTCCGCCTTCGAGCAGAGCATCGACCCGTTCCGATCCGATCTCGGTCCGAACGGCTTGCTGAAGCCCGTCGATATCGGAGTTCACGCCCGGCAAATCGTTGACGAGGCGGTCCCAAAGTGAAGGTTGGACCGCCTCGCGTCTTGCCTGAGTAGGGCTGCTGCTCTTGCTCATCTCGCTACCGGAAAGTCGTCGTGAAGATCAAACGCCGACACTGACGTCCATTTCGGCCGAGTGCTTGCCTTCCTCGTATTCGAACTTGATCTTCTTGTAGGCAAAGCCGACGACTTCCTCGAGCAGGTCGGGCTCCAGTTCGCTCGGCTTCATGTCGTATGCGATCACGGAGGCATCGGTCAGCGTGATCACCAGATAGTCGCTGCTCTTTTCCTCGATGGTCCGGCGGGCCGAGAACTTCACCTCGTCCAGCTTCTTGTTCTTGAACAGCGCCTGCTTCAGATAGGGCGATGACTGGTCGTAATGCTTGATGAACTTGATGACGCCGAGAGCCACGCGGCCACGGCGCGATAGCGAGTTGGGATCATGCGGCGCGACCATGCCGTATTCCATCCCGTGTATTTCTATTTCGTCGCTGTGCCCCTCGCGGCCGCTGGGGCCTTTGATGTCGGGAACCTTTAGAAAACCATCCAGTTTCATTTCCATTCTCCATCGTGCTCAAATGATTACTGCTTGACGGAAGGCAGCTCGGAGACGAGCCGGAGCGAGGCGTTGATGCCTTCCAACTGATAGTGCGGGCGTAGATAGAAGCGGGCCGCGTAGTAGCCCGGTCGGCCTTCGACGCTGTCCACCTGCACCTCGGCGGCGGCGAGCGGGCGCTTGGCGCGGGCCTTGTCGTCGGCGAAGGCGGGGTTGGCCAGCACATAGCGGTTGATCCACTCGGTCAGCCATATCTGCATGTCGGACCGTTCCTTGAACGAGCCGACCTTGTCGCGCGCGATCGCCTTGAGGTAATGCGCGAAGCGCGAAACCGGGAACAGATAGGGCAGGTTGGCGCTCAGCCGCTCGTTGGACTGGGCGTCCGGATCGACCAGCCGGCCGGCCCGCGTTTCGTCATCCTGCAGCGAATGCGCACCGATGAATGAGGCCAGATCGGTGTTCTTGCGATGCAGGATCGGCATCAGGCCAAGCTTGGCGAGTTCGGCCTCGCGCCGGTCGTCGATAGCGACTTCGGTCGGGCATTTCATTGCCACCGAGCCGTCGTCGGTGGGGAAGGTATGCACCGGCAGGTTGATGACGGTGCCGCCGTTTTCCACGCCGCGTATCTGTGTGCCCCAGCCAAAAAGCTTGTGGCTGCGGTTGATGTTGACGCTCATCGGGAAGGCGGCATTCATCCAGACATATTTGTTGTGGTCCTTCTCGACCTCCTCCTCGAAGGAAAAACCCTTCACCGGCACCGTCTCCGCGCCATAGGGCAGCCGTGCCAAAACGCGTGGCATTGTCAGCCCGATGTATCGCGAATCCTCGCTCTCGCGCAGCGACTGCCACGACGCGTAAGCCGGATTGGAGACGATCATCTGGAGGTCCTGCGGATTGGGCAGTTCCTGCCAGCTGTCCATGCGGAACAGGCGGGGCGATGCTGCGGCAATGAAGGGCGTGTGCGCCGACGCGCAGATGCCCGACAGATTGCGCAGCAGCCCGACATCCTGCGGATGGTTCGAGAACTCGTAGGCCCCCATCAGATAGGTATAGGGCGCGCCACCAAGCATCGAATATTCTTCGGTGTAGATCTTCTTGAAGATCGGGCTCTGGTCCCACATCTGGCCTTCGTAGTCTTCCAGCGTCTCGGCCAGCTGCTGCTTGGAGATGTTCATCACCCGGATCTTCAGCTTCTGATCCGTCTCGGTGTTGTTGATCAGATACCAGAGGCCGCGCCAGGTCCCCTCCATTTCGCGCACTTCCGGCGCGTGGAGGATTTCGTTCATCTGGATCGTGAGCATCTTGTCGATGCCGGCGATGAGCGACTTGATCGACTTGATCGCATTGGACGAGATCGCTGTCGTCTCGGAGCGCGAGCGGGCGGCAAGCGCCAGATTGCGGACCAGCCCCTGCAGTTTCTCGCTGTCGTCCTTCTTGACGCGAAAATCTTTTTCGAGAAGTTCGCTGAACTCACCCAGGTCTACGGCTTCCGCCTCGGCTGCGCCGTTCGCGGCGACTTTTTCCTGTTCGGCCATGGCTCAGCCCTCCGCCTTGTCGCTGTCGCTCAGCGCCTGTTCGGCGATCTGCCCGAGCAGCGGTTCGTTGTTCAGCATCTGGGCAATGCGCTTTTCAGCGTCGACACGCCCGTCCATGAAGCCCAGAAGCTCCTCGAGTTGGCGCCGCATCTTCAGGATTTCAGCCAGTTGCGGAACCTGCTCGGCGATCTTGTCGGGAGCGAAGTCGCCCATGCTGGTGAAGGTCAGGTCGATCGGCAGTTCCTCGTCGCGCTCCTGGCCTTCGGGCTGGGGCAGCTTGTTGGGAACCCGCGCTTTCACCCTGGGTCCGAGGGCTTCCATGAAGCGCTTGAACCGGTTTGCGTCGGTCTCGACGAAGGTGCGGTCCAGAACCGATTTCTGCGCTTCCGGCGTTTGCGACGCACCGGAGAGATCGGCCATCACACCCATGACCACCGGCAGTTCGACGGTGGTTGGGCTTCCATATGTTTCGACATCATAGGAAATCTGGACGCGGGGCGCCCGATTTCGTTCGATCACCTTGGCTTTGCTTTCGCTCATCGTCGGTCACCTTTCGTCCTTTTGGGCGGTTTTTCTGTTTTCGGGTTCACCGGCGAGAAGCCGGAATTCCTTGAGGCCGGAGGGCGCGAGGTCCTCCATCAGTTCCACGAAATCCATCGGCACCATCCGCCTGACCCGCCGCGCCAGATGCGGGATCGGGCTCGATGGCTCGGTGCGGTCGTAGAAGGCGACGATGAGATCGAGGCACTTCAGCACGTCTTCTCGCGACGTGAGGCGATCGGGGAAGACGCCCATGATACCGGTGCTCGTTGTTCCGTTGTAAATCGGCGCAGCATGCCCGTTGGAGGCCGGCTGCTGGATTTCGGGTGCGGCCTCGGCCGGATTGCTCGCGCCCTTCGCCGTCTGGCCGGTCGCGCCGCGCTCCAGCGTGGCAAGAACGCGCTCGAGGAACTTTTTCAGGTCGGCAATGGCGACGTTGCCGTCGTCCAGGCGTGCGTTGAGCGCCACTTCGACGGCGTAGAGTGCGGCAACCGCCTCGCGGGCGTTGCCCAGCATCTCGGTCATCTCGGCAGGCGCATTGTCGAACTGCGTCAGGCAGCCCTTGCGCACGCGGTCCACGAGCTGGTCGTGCCTGTTGGCAAGCTCTGCCTTTTCCGTGTCGTTCAATCCGGAGGCGGCTTCCTTCAGCATCGCCCGGCCGTCCAGCGTGCCCAGCTCGAGGTCGCGCCCCGTTATCGGGCCGAGGCCGCCGCGCGGCTCGAACATCGTCATCCGCCGCAGGTCGCCCAGCGGACCGTCCTGATCGTTCTGCAACTGCATGAGGGCGTTGATGCGCCTCAGTGCTGCGTCGCGTGGCGGCGCATCCGGCCGCAATTCGGGGTGCATCGTCTCCCAATGAGCGTCGAAGGTGCCGGCAATCAGGGTCAGGCCGTCCTTCAGCCCGGCCAGTCCGTAAAGGTTGGTGAGTGCACGCGTAGCGAAGACCAGAAGCCGCAGATCACGCCCCTGCGTGCGCAGTTCTTCTGCCTTTTCAAGTACAGCCGACCAGTCTGGTGGGATCTCTGTTCGAGAGGACGGGTTGTTGCGTTCATCGCGCGCCACTTCGATTTGCGGCTGCATGAGACGTTCCAGTTCATGGAAGTCCCTGTTATTGCGCAGACTCTCCCCGGAAGGACTTTCTCCGTCCAACGGACTCAACCAGGAAGATAAATCAATCATCTTCACCACCATCGGTGGATTCCGTCATCGAACGGAGCCTAGATTTACCACAAATCAGGCAGTTATCCTACAAAGCTTTCAGCATATTGATTTCATGGCTAAGGAAATTTACTTTTCCTCTGTTTGAATGAATATGACAAATATCACACTTGCCAAAACAGATATGCAATTATGGCTGTCGGCTTCAGTTTTGAGGCGTTGATTGGGAAGTCACGATTTTCCCTAAGCTTTGTAAACTCGCACAATCAGGGGAAACGTACTTCTTATTCATGTGATGACGTTTTGGAGAGACGCACAAACGATAGGAACTTGATCGTATCGGAGCCGTCATGCAGCAACGCAAGTCATCGCAAGGTTTCAAGCGCAAGGAACTGGTCGGAAAACTTAATCCGACCTGTGTGCGCGCCTTCAAGGCAGCGGCGGATGCAGCGAAGCTCCGCGGCAATCCTTATGTGGAACTTGTCCACTGGATCGAGCAACTTGTGCTGTCGGATCGGGCGGACGTGCAACTCATCCTTGCCGATGCCGGCGTCGATGCGAGCCGTCTCGCCGCCGACATGTCCCGCGCCATCGACAAGCTGCCCTATGGCGCGACGTCGATCGAGGAATTCTCCGATCATATCTTCCACGCCATACAGGAAGCCTGGAACCTTGCGTCGATCGAGTTCGGCGCTGATGAGGTGCGTGGTGCCTATGTGATTCTGGCCGCGCTGAAGACGCCCGTTCTAGACGGGCTTCTGTCCAAGATCAGCCCGGAGTTCGACAAGATCGATGCCGACGGCGTCATCGCGCGGCTGGACGATGTCGTGTCCGGTTCGCTCGAGGCGGTTGGCCCTGCGCCGGTCGCTGAGGCCACGCCTCTCCGGCGCGCGCCCGGAGGCGATTCCGCCCTTGCCAAATATTCGACCGACCTGACCGCGAGGGCCAAGGAGGGCAAGCTCGATGCCGTCGTCGGCCGCGATCCCGAGATCAGGCAGATCGTAGACATCCTCATGCGCCGCCGCCAGAACAACCCGATCCTGACCGGCGAGGCCGGCGTCGGCAAGACGGCGGTGGTCGAGGGTTTTGCGCTGCGCATTGCCGAGGGCGACGTGCCGCCGATGCTGCAGAATGTCAGCCTGCGCATGCTCGATATCGGGCTGATGCAGGCCGGCGCCAGCGTCAAGGGTGAGTTCGAAAAGCGGCTGAAGGCGGTGATCGACGAGGTGCAATCCTCCGAGACGCCGGTGATCCTGTTCATCGACGAGGCCCACACGCTGATCGGGGCAGGCGGTGCCGCCGGCACGGGTGACGCCGCAAACCTGCTCAAGCCTGCACTCGCGCGCGGTGAGTTACGCACAATCGCCGCCACCACCTGGGCCGAATACAAGCAGCATATCGAGAAGGACCCCGCACTCACCCGCCGCTTCCAGACGGTCAAGGTCGACGAGCCCGACGAGGCCGCCGCCATTCTGATGCTACGCGGCGTTGCCGGCACGCTCGAAAAGCACCATCAGGTGCAGATACTCGACGAGGCAATCGAGACGGCAGTGCAGCTTTCGCACCGCTACATTCCGGCCCGCCAGCTTCCCGACAAGGCGGTGAGCCTGCTCGACACGGCCTGCGCCCGCGTCGCCATCTCGCAGCATTCGCGACCCGCTGAGGTGGAAGACCTGATGCGCCGCCGGCAGGCGCTGGAGGTGGAAAAGGGCATTATCGGCCGCGAAACCGCGATCGGCATTGATGCCGTCGAAAGGCAGGCGCGGGTCGACGCCGGCATTGCCGAGACCGACGCCGCTCTTGCCGCCGCCGAGGCGCGCTGGGAGCGCGAAAAGACCGTCGTTGCCGAAATTCTCGACGTGCGGGCGAAGCTTCGCGGCGAGGGGGTTCCACTCGATGCCGTCACAGCTGAACAGGAAACCGTAACCGTCGGAGAAAAAACGGTAACACAGCCCGTTGCCGAATTGGTCGGCGCTGAGGCTCCTGCAAACGCCGACGAAGCTCCAGCCGTCGCGGAACTGCCGACGGGAGCCGAGGCAGCTCCACCCGACAACACCGCCGATCTGGTCCGCCTTAAGGGCCTTATGGCCGAACTCGCCGAGATGCAGGGCGAAACCCCGCTGATCCTGCTCTCCGTCGACCGCAACGCGGTTGCCTCGGTCGTGCAGGACTGGACCGGCATTCCGACCGGGCGGATGCTGACCAGCCAGACGGAAAAGGCGCTGCGGCTCGCCGGCGTTCTGGCCGAGCGCGTCGTCGGCCAGGATCACGCCATGGAGATGATCGCCAAGCGCGTGCAGATCAGCCGCGCCGGCCTCGGCGCGCCGGAAAAGCCGGTCGGCGTCTTCCTGCTGTGCGGCCCGTCTGGTGTCGGCAAGACCGAGACTGCACTTGCCCTCGCCGAGACGCTCTATGGCGGCGAGCAGAACCTGATCTCCATCAACATGTCCGAGTTTCAGGAAGCGCATACCGTCTCCACCCTCAAGGGCGCGCCTCCGGGCTATGTCGGCTACGGCAAGGGCGGCATCCTCACCGAAGCCGTGCGGCGCCGGCCCTATTCGGTGATCCTGCTCGACGAGGTCGAGAAGGCCCATCCCGACGTGCACGAAATCTTCTTCCAGGTCTTCGACAAGGGCATGATGGACGACAGCGAGGGGCGGCGGATCGATTTTCGCAACACGCTGATCCTGCTGACCTCCAATGTCGGCTCGGAAGTCATCATGCACAAGACCGAAGGCGGCCAGAAGCGCGAGGCCATCGAAGACCTCGATGCATCGCTACGCGCACCGCTGCTGAAGGTTTTCCCGGCGGCGTTCCTCGGGCGCGTCGTCACCATTCCCTACTATCCGCTTTCCGGTTCGATGATCGAGGCGATAACGCGCATTCAATTCGCCAAGATCGCGCGGCGGCTTCGCGCCAGCCATGATGCCGAACTGGTCATCGGCGACGGCGTGATGGAAATGATCAAGGCGCGCTGCACCGAGATCGAATCGGGCGGGCGCATGATCGACGCGATCCTGACCAACACGCTGCTGCCCAGCATGAGCCGTGGCGTGCTGAACCGCTCCATAGACGGCGAAAAGCTGGCGAAGGTGACCGTCGGCGCTTCCGACGAGGGTTTCACCTACGCCTTCGAATAGCTCTCGGGCTTGTCCCGCGCCTTTTCGCCGCTCGATAATGATGTGCACTGCACAATCTTTGGCCTTGCCTGTTTCCTGATGCGAAAATAGGCTTCCTCGCCATGCGGTGCGGCTGTAGAACAGCCGGGATCAATCCAACAAGAGGCGTCAAAGTGAAAAGAGTTCAAACCATTGTCATGGCTGCTGCGGCCTGTCTCGCGGCTTCCATCGCCGCCGCACCCGCCTGGGCGCAGTCCAAGACGCTGACCATTTCCTGGTGGGGCTTCAACGGCGACAAGCTGGACGAATACATCATCAAGCCGTTCAAGGAGAAATGCGGCTGCGAGATCGTGTTCGAGACCGGCAACAACGCCGACCGCCTCAACAAGATCAAGATCCGTGGCGGCGAGGGCGTCGATGTCGCCTATTTCACCGACGCCTATTCGCAGATCGGCATTGCCGAGGGTCTGTTCCAGCCGGTCGACAAGGCGAAGTTGCCCAATCTCGCAGGCATCTACGACATGGCCAAGGCGCCGCAGGGCGACTTCGGCCCGGCCTACACGATCGGCCGCGTCGGCATCATCTACGATTCCGCCAAGGTGAAGACGCCGATCACCTCGTGGAACGATCTCTGGAAGGAAGACTTCAAGAGCCAGCTTTCACTGCCCGGCATCACCACCACCGCCGGCCCGATGGCGGTGATGATCGCCGGCACCCATGCCGGCGTCGATCCATTCGCAGACAGCGACGCTGCCTTCAAGGCCGTCGAGGAACTGAAGCCCAATGTCGTCAAGAATTACAACACCGGCTCCGAACTGGTGAACCTGTTCTCCACCGGTGAGATCACTACCGCCGTCGCCCAGGATTTTACCCTCGCGCAGATTCAGGCAGCCGTTCCGACCGCCGTCTGGGCCGATCTCTCCGATGGTGCCATCGCCACACTGAACACCGTCAACATCCCCAAGGGTGCGGCCAATGTCGAGCTGGCGCATGAGTTCATCAACTTCATCCTGTCGCCGGAAGTACAGCAAAAGACTGCCGAAAACGGCGTCGACGCGCCGGTCGTCACCTCGGTCAAGCTGACCCCGGAACAGGCCAAGCTCTGGACCTACGGCGCCGACATGATCGCGTCACTGAAGCCAGTCGATTACGAAAAGCTCAACGCCGCCAAGACCGATTGGGTCGACCGCTGGAACGAAGTCTTCGGCATGTAAGGAGAATGGGAGGGCGCATGTTGCCCTCCCGCCATGCCTCGAAATTCGCCGGCGTTCCGCACGGCTGACCCGTTTAAGGCGAAACCGCCTGCACCAAGCCTTTTGCGGCGTTTTGCCCCTTTCTTGGCGGACCAAGGAAGGGTAGCAGACCTCAAGCAATCGATTTTCGAGCCCAAGTGCTGCTCGACAATGACGAAAGAGACCTGACTTCCATGCTGAAACGCTATGCCGGATGGTGGCTCGCCGCGCCTGCGACGCTGGTCGTTCTGGTCTTCCTCGTCCTGCCGGTGGTCGCCACCATCGGCACCACATTCGGCGAAACCGCCGGCATCTTCGCGCCCTATTCCTCCTTCTTCGGCAGCGGTTTCCGCCGCAGCGTCCTGTGGCGCACGCTGGAAATATCGCTTGCCACCACTGCCATTTCGCTGGTCGTCGGTTTCCTCACCGCCTATGTCGTGTCGAAGTCGCCGGGCAAGCTGAAAAGCCTGCTTATCATCGCCGCCGTCTTCCCGCTGCTCACCGGCGTCGTCGTGCGCTCCTTCGCCTGGCTCATCATTCTCGGCAAGAACGGCATCCTCAACAGCTTCCTGATCGGTATCGGCGTGACGGCCGAGCCGTTCGCGATGCTCTACACGCAAGGCTCCGTCATCGTCGCGATGGTCTATCTCTTCGTGCCGCTGATGATCCTGACGCTGGTCGGCGTGCTCGAAAACATTCCCGAGGACGTGGTCCAGGCATCCGCCTCGCTGGGTGCGACGCCTGCCGGCACGTTCCGGCAGGTCATCCTGCCGCTGGCGGTGCCGGGACTGATCGTCGGCGCGGTGCTGGTCTTCACCGGCTCCTTCACCTCCTACGCCACGCCGCAATTGCTCGGCGGCGAGCGCCAGATGGTCATGGGCACGCTGATGTACCAGCGCGCCATGGTCTCCTTCGACTGGGTCGGCGCCTCCACCATCGCCGCGATCATGGTGGTGATTACGGTCACCGTCGTGCTGGCCATGAGCCGCGTTGCGCGGCGTCTCAACCCGATGGCGACATGATGACGACACGCATCAACCCACTGCTGATCCTGTTCACGATCCTGGTCTACATCTTCCTGACCGGCCCGCTGATCATCGTGCTCGGCGCGTCCGTCAGCGACACGACCTACCTGACCTTTCCGCCGCAGGGCCTTACGCTGCGCTGGTTCGAGAACATCTTTGAAATCAGCGCCTTCCGGCGCACCATTGTCACCAGTCTTGAGCTTGCCATTTTGGCCACCGGGCTGGCCCTCCTGATCGGCATTCCGGCCGCCTATGCGCTCAACCGCTACCGCATCCAGCTCCCGACATGGCTTTCAACCGTCTTCGTGCTGCCGATCCTCGTGCCGGAAATCGTGCTTGGCTTCTCGCTCTTGAAGTCTGTCGCGGTCGGCGCCAGTGCGCCGATCTTCCTGACGCTGCTCATCGGCCACACGCTGCTGGTGCTGCCCTATTGCGTCCGCGTCATTTCGGCCAGCCTCGCTTCCTTCGACTTCTCCATCGAGGAAGCGGCGATCAGCCTCGGCAGCCGGCCGCTGAAAACCTTCTTCACCATCGTGCTGCCCAATGTCCGCTCGGGCGTGATCGCGGCTTTCATCCTGGCCTTCATCACCTCGATCAACGACGTCTCGACCTCGCTGTTCCTGACCGGCCCCGGCATCTCGACGCTGCCGATCCAGATTCTCGCCCATGTCGAGCAGTTCTTTGACCCGACGATTGCGTCGGTGTCGGTGCTGCTGATGTTCCTCACCGTCGCCGTCATGGCGATCGTCGAGCGCACGCTCGGCCTTACCTTCCTTGCGAAATGAAACCATGACCCAGGCCCTGACCGTACAAAATCTCACCGCCCACTACGGCACGACCAAGGTGCTGAAGGACCTGTCGCTGTCCGTCGCCAGCGGCGAGCTCGTCTCGCTCCTCGGCGCATCCGGCTGCGGCAAGACCACGACGCTGCGCCTCGTCGCCGGCTTCCTCCAGCCCACCTCCGGCACGATCACGCTCGGCGGCAAGGATCTGACGCGCCTGCCGGCCTACAAACGCGATATCGGCCTCGTCTTCCAGAATTATGCGCTGTTCCCGCATCTGTCGGTGCTCGACAATGTCGGCTTCGGCCTCAAGCAGCGCGGCGTCGCCTCAGCCGAACGCGAGAAGCGCGCCAAGGCAATGCTGGACCGCGTCGGCCTTTCGCAGCTCGCAGACCGGCTACCCGGCGCATTGTCGGGTGGGCAGAAGCAGCGCGTGGCGCTCGCCCGCGCGCTGGTCATCGAGCCACCGCTGCTGATGTTCGACGAGCCGCTGTCCAATCTTGACGCCAAGCTGCGCGTCGACATGCGCGTCGAGATACGCCAGTTGCAGCGCGCCAATGGCACGACCTCGGTCTATGTCACCCACGACCAGGAGGAGGCGTTCTCGATCTCCGACCGCGTCGCCATCATGAACGCCGGCCGCATCATGCAGCTCGACACGCCCGAGACGCTCTACCAGCGCCCGGCCAACGCCTTCGTCGCCCGCTTCGTTGGCTTCGAGAACCTGGTGCCGCTGAAGGTCACAAAGCGGGAAGGGGCGAGCGTGACGGCGCAAACCCGCGACGGTTCGACGCTTGCACTGTCGCAGGACCGCTTCGGCGCCATCCCAGACGATTTCGTCCTCGCCGCCCGCGCCGACGGCCTCGCCGTCACAACCGATCCCAAGGCCGAAGGCATTCCGGCGACGCTGGGCCTGAGGACCTATCTCGGCCGCGCCTATCAGTATCAATGCGAGACCGCAGCCGGCACGCTTGTCGCCAACGGCGCGCTTTCGACGCCGCAGGAGCCGGGGAGTGCGGCCAGGCTGGTGCCTGTGCCGGACCAGTGCTGCGTGCTGAAGCCGGAGTAGAGGGGTTGCCCGCGATGATTGAGCATAGTGCTCTACGTTGCCCCCCTCTGGCCTGCCGGCCATCTCCCCCACAGGTGGGGAGATCAGCATTCACATCAGCTTTCGCTAATCTCAAACGTCCCAGGATAGGCGGGACGAATGACGCTGCTAATCTCCCCACCTGTGGGGGAGATGGCCGGCAGGCCAGAGGGGGGCAACGTAGAGCGCCTGCCGTGCAAGGATTGCGGCCCCAATGACCACTCTCCTCACCAACGCCCTCATCCTCCCTTGCACCCCCGACATGCCCGTCATCGAACGCGGCTACATCCACATCGCTGGCGACGAAATCAAAGTCGTCGGCGCCGGCCCCGCACCGCAAATCCCCGGCGCCGAAATCATCGACGCCAACGGCGACCTGATCATGCCCGGCATGGTCAACCCCCATTGCCACATGGCCATGAGCCTGTTCCGGGGGCTGGGCGAAGACGTCGACGACCGGCTCTACCGCTACATTCTGCCCCTGGAGCGCAAATTCGTGCGGCCCGAGGCGGTGCGTGTCGGCACGGCGCTCGCAGCACTCGAACTGATCGAAGGCGGCGTCACCACCGTCGCCGATATGTACTACTTCGAGACGGAAGTGGGTCGCGTGGTCGACAAGGCCGGCATCCGCGGCGTGCTCGGCCAGACGCTGGCCGATTTCGATCCGCCCGACCACAACAGCTTCGATGAAGGTTTTGTCCTTGTCGAGCAACTGGTGGCAGAGTTTTCCGGCCACGACCGCATCATCCCCTCCATCGCGCCCCATGCGCCTTATTCCTCCGGCATGGCCGTCATGGAGCGCGTCGCGCGCTGGGCCGACGATCATCCCGGTGTCCCCGTGCAGATGCATCTGGCCGAGACCGATGCCGAGATGGAGTGGGCAGCAGGGCTTGGCGGCCTGCGCCCCGTCGAAGCGGTCGAGAAGGCGGGGTTGCTGCGCAAGGGGCTGATCTGCGCGCACTGCCTCTATGTCAACGACAGCGACATGGAAAAGATGGCGCACGCGCAGGTCTGCGTCGCACACAATGCTCGTTCCAACGGCAAGGCGGGCAGGGGCATCGCGCCGGTCGAGGCGATGCGCAAGGCCGGCATTCCCGTCGGCATCGCCACCGACGGGCCGATGAGCGGCAACACGCTCGACCTGTTTTCGCAGTTCGCGCCGGTGTCGATGTTCCAAAAACTGCTCGGCCACAGCCGCAAGCCGATGCCCTCGGTCGAGGTCATCCGCATGGCGACCATCGAAGGCGCGAAGGTGCTCGGGCTGGACGAAAAAATCGGCTCGTTGGAGCCCGGCAAGAAGGCCGATCTCATCCGCATCGATCTCTCGCCGGCGCGCATGCAGCCGATCTACGACATCTATTCGACACTGGTCTTCGCCACCATGCCAACCGATGTGCGCGATGTAATGGTGGGCGGCCATTGGCTGATGCGCGACCGCGAAGTGCTGAGCCTTGAGCGCAAGAAGGTACTGCGCGATGCACTTCAGGTCGCCAGCGCCTTCAAGGCCGAGATGGCGCGTATTGATGCTGCCGGCTGAGGCCGCGGCGAAGCAACGACAGGACAAAAGCAGTGAACACGAACGACGCAAAAAACCATCTCGACAAGGTGCTCGAAACCATCGACGCCAATATCGACGCCAGCCTTGAGCGGCTGTTCGAGCTGATCCGCATTCCCTCCGTCTCGACCGATCCGGCCTATGCCGCCGACTGCCGCCGCGCCGCTGACTGGCTGGCGAAGGAACTCTCCGGCCTCGGCTTCGACGCCTCCGTGCGCGACACTGCGCGCCATCCCATGGTCGTCGGGCACGACCGCTCGGGCGAGGGGCCGCATGTGCTGTTTTACGGCCACTACGACGTCCAGCCGGTCGACCCACTGTCGCTGTGGAATTCCGACCCGTTCGAGCCCAGGCTCGTGCCGCAGCCCAATGGCGACACCCACATCGTCGCGCGCGGCGCATCCGACGACAAAGGCCAGCTGCTGACCTTCGTCGAGGCGTGCCGCGCCTGGAAGGCGGTGACCGGCAAGCTGCCGATCCGGGTTTCGACGCTGTTCGAGGGCGAGGAAGAAATTTCGAGCCCGAGCCTCGCGCCCTTCCTCGAAAAGACGGGTGAGGAGCTCAAGGCCGACGTCGTGCTGGTCTGCGACACCGACATGTGGGACGCCGAGACACCGGCTGTCACCACCATGCTACGCGGCGTCCTGAAGGAAGAAATCGAAATCACCTGCGCAGACCGCGACCTGCATTCCGGCATCTACGGCAATGCCGCGCGCAATGCGCTGCAGGTCCTGTCCGACATCGTCTCCAGCCTGCGCACGCCAGACGGCGGCGTCTCCGTCGAAGGCTTTTATGACGGCGTCGAAGAATTGCCGGCGGCGGTGAAGGCGCAGTGGCAGCACCTGCCTTTCGACGAAAAAGGCTTCCTCGGCGATGTCGGCCTCAGCATCCCGGCCGGCGAAAAGGGCCGGTCGATTCTCGAACAGGTCTGGGCGCGGCCGACCTGCGAAATCCACGGCATCATCGGCGGCTATACCGACGAAGGTTTCAAGACCGTCATCCCGGCGCGCGCGAAGGCAAAACTGTCATTCCGGTTGGTCGCTGGCCAAGACCCCGAAAAGATTCGCGCGGCCTTCCACGCCCATGTCCGGGCGCGCTTGCCGGAAGACTGCAAGGTTGAATTCCTCGACCACGGCGCCAGCCCCGCCACCGTCATGCCGATCGACGGCGCTTTGCTACAGAAGGCGCTCGGCGCGCTCACAGTGGAATGGGAGCGCGAGGCGGCCATCGCCGGCACCGGCGGCTCCATCCCGATCCTCGGCGAATTCAAGCGCAAGCTTGGCATGGATTCGCTGCTCATCGGCTTCGCCCGCTTCGACAACCGCATCCACAGCCCGAATGAAAAATACGACCTGTCGAGCTACCGCAAGGGCATCAGGTCATGGGCGCGGATACTGGCGGCGTTCGCAGAGAGATAGTGCCCGGGGATGCGCCCGGGGACAGTTTACTTTCTTGCCCCGGAAAAGTGTCGCGTTTCGAAGGTTTGCGCGAGGGGGCAAAAAGTAAGGGGCTGTCCTAGGAGATTTGTTGTTTGATCCAAGTTTTAAGTGTCTTCAAGAGGCTTGCTGGTGGTCCGTAATTAA